>CAVBNV010000063.1:0-2245 GCA_963596815.1 Oscillospiraceae bacterium | reverse complement strand
GTATACGGAGCTAAAAAAAGAGATCGAATCTGCAGACAGGATCGATATGCTGGTCTCGTTTATTAAGTGGAGCGGATTGCGGCTGATCATCGATGAGCTGCGGCACTTTGCACAGAACGGTGGTGAGCTGCGTGTTATTACGACATCATATATGGGTGCTACGGACCTAAAGGCAATTGAGGAGCTGCGAAAATTGCCCGGTGCGCAAATAAAGGTCAGCTACGATACCAAACGCACACGTCTGCATGCAAAGACGTATGTGTTTTATCGTGCCACAGGTTTTACAACGGCATACGTCGGCTCTTCCAACCTGTCAAATGCGGCGATTTCCAGTGGACTTGAGTGGAACGTCAAAGTGACAAGGATGGACCTGGCAGAGACGATCGATAAAATTTCGGCGACTTTTGAAAGCTATTGGAACTCCAGTGAGTTTGAGTACTATGTCGAAGAGCAAAGGGAGAGACTTGCCCGCGCGCTGAAGTCGGAAAGATACAGCGACTCCGGCGACAATAGTAATATTTACACGCTGGACATCATCCCCTACCCGTATCAGCAGGAAATTTTGGACAAATTGCAGGCAGATCGTGATGTGAGGGGCAGTTGCCGCAACCTTGTTGTGGCAGCTACCGGAACGGGTAAAACGGTGATTGCTGCGATGGACTACCGACGCTTTTGCCGACAAAATGCGGGGCAGGCATGTCGGCTGCTGTTTGTGGCACATCGTGAAGAAATCCTCAAGCAGAGCCTTTATACATTCCGAGCGGTGCTGAAAGATGCTAATTTTGGCGAACTGGCTGTGGGCGGATATAAGGCGGACAGCATCGAACACTTGTTTGTCTCGATCCAGACGTTCAACTCACAGGAGCTGACGACGAAAACAAAGCCCGGGTTCTATGATTACATTGTGGTTGATGAATTTCATCATGCGGCGGCGCCTACCTATCAAAAGCTTTTGGAATATTACCAGCCACGAATTTTGTTGGGACTGACAGCGACACCGGAACGAATGGACGGGAAAAGCATCTTGGAATATTTTGGAAATCGTGTTTCGGCAGAGATCCGCTTGCCGGAGGCGATTGACCGAAAGCTGCTCTGTCCGTTCCAGTATTTTGGCGTGACAGATACGGTCGATCTGGAGAGCTTAAAATGGCGCAGCGGCGGCTATGACAAAACGGAGCTGTCCAACCTGTATACGTACAGTGGTATGGTAGCACAGCGGCGCGCAGACCTTGTAATAAGCTCTGTCCGGAAGTACGTCACGGAAATGGACGATGTTAAGGGGCTTGGCTTTTGTGTCTCGATTGACCACGCACGATTTATGTCAGATCGCTTTAATGTGTGCGGCATCCCGTCGATCGCCTTGACGGGCGCATCGACAGACGAAGAGCGAAACAATGCGAAACAGCGTCTTGTTTCAGGTGAGCTGCGTTTTGTCTTTGTAGTTGACATTTACAATGAGGGCGTTGATATTCCGCAGGTGAACACGGTGCTTTTTCTGCGCCCGACGGAGTCACTGACGATCTTTTTGCAGCAGCTCGGACGCGGCCTGAGATTAGCGGAAGGAAAGGAATGTCTGACGGTTTTGGATTTTATTGGTCAGGCAAACAAAAAATACAATTTTGAACAGAAATTTGCAGCTCTGCTCTCAAACACAACGCGTAGTGTGAGCCGGGAAATCAAAGAGGGATTTGTTTCGGCGCCGAAGGGGTGCTATATTCAGCTTGAAAAAATGGCAGCGAAATATGTGCTAAAAAACATAAGTGCCTCTTACGGAAATATTTCCGGACTGGTTACACGTGCTGCGAGCTTTACGGATGATACAGGACGCCCACTGACACTTGCGGACTTTTTGGACTATTACCATATGGATCCCCGCCAAATCTACGGAAGAGACGTCTGCTTTTCACGGCTTTGCGTGCGAGCTGGTACTGCGGCAGATTTCGCTGAGCCGTCAGAAAGGTTGATGACAAAAGCATTTGCAAGGCTTGCGGTTGCAGACTCCCGCAGATGGATCCGTTTTTTGCTTGAACGGCTGGCGCACATGGAAATAATCGGCTTAAGAAGCTATTCGGAATGCGAGTGGCGCATGCTGTGGATGCTGGGAATAACGATATGGGGCAAGGATGTGGAAAAATGGAGCAAAGAGGAACTTTTGCATAATTTAGAGCATCTCGCATGTGAGCGTGTCCTGCTGTGTGAAATGCAGGAATTGCTGCGGTATCGGTATGATCAGATTGATTTTATT
>CAVBNV010000062.1:0-2310 GCA_963596815.1 Oscillospiraceae bacterium | reverse complement strand
TCGTCGGGCTCATAACCCGAAGGTCGTTGGTTCAAATCCGGCCCCCGCAACCAATGGAGATACGATGTTTCGTATCTCTTTTTTGTTTACAGCGGCTTTGACTGCAAACGGCCGCAAACGGTTTGATGTGTTTGCAAAGCTGTTGCTTTAGCATGACAGCAAAGTCCTTTTTAGTTGACAAGCCAAACGCTTACTATTATAATAAGTATCGTCAAAATGGCATTATTGTGCGGCTTTATGGCAGCGCAAAACAAATAGACAAGGAGAGATGCTCAATGGCACAAGAATATAAGATGTCTGCTACCGGTCTGAAGGCACTGCAGGAGGAGCTGGAATACCTCAAGACTGTGCGTCGTAAGGAGCTGGCAGAAGAAATCAAAGAGGCACGCAGCCACGGCGACCTGTCGGAAAACAGCGAGTACGATGAGGCAAAAAATACACAGGGTCTGGTGGAAAACCGCATTACCGAGCTGGAGCAGATGGTAAAGTATGCTGTTGTCATTGACGAGAGCGAGCTGAGCATGGACAGCGTCGCCGTCGGTACGCACGTCGTGATCCAGATGACCGGTGATGATGAGACAGAAGAGTACGATATCGTAAGCCGCACCGAGGCAGACCCGCTGAACGGCAAAATCAGCGATGAAAGCCCCGTTGGTCATGCCCTGTTGGGCAAGGCGATTGGCGGCAAGGCAGAGGTTTTGCTGCCTACCGGCCACACCGTTGAATATGAGGTGCTGGCAATTACTCACGCTGCAAACTGATCGGAGGGAAGCATGGAAGAGCAAAAGAAGAACCCTGCACAGGGCTTGAGCGAGAGCGAGCAGGTGCAGGTGCGCCGTCAGAAGCTGACGGACCTGCAGGCGGCAGGGCAAGACCCCTTTACGCTGACTAAATACCCTCAGGATGCGTATTCTGCTGACCTGAAGGAAGAGTTTAAGGATTTGCCCAACGAGACTGACAGCGGCAAGTGTGTTGCACTGGCAGGCCGCATGATGTCAAAGCGTGTTATGGGCAAGGCAAGCTTTGCGCATCTGCGTGACAACAAGGGCGATATCCAGCTGTACGTTCGCCGTGATGAGCTTGGCGATGAGTCCTATGCCGCATTCAAAAAGCTTGATGTGGGCGACATCATCGGCGTTAAGGGTGAGGTATTCCGCACAAAGACCGGCGAGCTGAGCGTCCGCGCTGCAGAGCTGGTGCTGCTGGCAAAGAGCCTGCGTCCTCTGCCCGAAAAGTTCCATGGTCTGACCGACACGGAGACGCGTTACCGCCAGCGCTACGTAGACCTGATTGCGAACCCGGAAGTAAAGGATACGTTTGTCAAGCGCAGCCGTATTATGCAGGAGATTCGCGCCTATCTGGATGAGAAGGGCTTTTTGGAGGTCGACACCCCCATCCTGACTCCGTTTGAAATCGGCGCATCTGCACGCCCCTTCTATACACACCATAACACCCTGAACATGGATATGGTCCTGCGCATTGAGACAGAGCTGTACCTGAAGCGCCTGATTGTTGGCGGTATGGATCGTGTGTACGAGGTGGGTCGTATCTTCCGCAACGAGGGCATGGACCCCAAGCATAACCCCGAGTTTACCACAATTGAGCTGTATCAGGCATTCACGGACTTCCACGGCATGATGGATCTTGTGGAAGAGCTGTACAAGCGCCTTGCCGTAAATATTTGCGGCAGTCTGGTCATCCCTTACCAGGGCAAGCAGATCGATATGGGGCACTGGGAGCGTCTGACGATGGTTGAGGCGGTCAAAAAGTATTCTGGTGTTGATTTCAACGACTGGAAAACGGACGAAGACGCGATCGCTGCCGCCAAAGAGCACCACGTCGAGCTGCCTGAGGTACCCACCAAGGGTGCTATTTTGGCAGAATTCTTCGATGCATTTGTAGAAGACAAGCTGATCCAGCCCACCTTCATTTATGACTACCCTGTGGAGATTAGTCCGCTTGCCAAGCGTAAGCCGGATGACCCCGCATTCACCGAGCGCTTCGAGTATTTCATCGACTGCACAGAGTACGGCAATGCCTTCAGCGAGCTGAATGACCCCATCGACCAGAAAGGCCGTTTTGAGCGTCAGGTCGCTGAACGCAAGGCAATCGAGCCCGACTGCAAGGCACAGGTCGACTACGACTACGTCAACGCCCTGGAGTACGGTCTGCCCCCTACGGGCGGTCTGGGCTTTGGCGTGGATCGTCTGGTCATGCTGCTGACGGACAGCGCATCCATCCGTGACGTTCTTCTGTTCCCGACGATGAAGCCGATTGAGCAGTAAATTTCCAATTTAAGCACGACAAAGC
>CAVBNV010000061.1:0-2341 GCA_963596815.1 Oscillospiraceae bacterium | reverse complement strand
TCAGCTGGGAGAGCGCTTGCATGGCATGCAAGAGGTCACCGGTTCGATCCCGGTAATCTCCACCAAACGGCTCAATAAGAGACGAAGTACCGTTGATTTCATGATGAAGTCAACGGTACTTTTGTTTTTGTGTCTTCCACGCTCTCTTCCAAATACTGCTCAAGGTTGAAGTTGAAGCTTACATTGATTTGGTAACCGCGATAAACGTCTATCCTGCGGATAAGCTGACTGACAATCATCTTTTTGGCTTCAAAGCTGGCAGTGTCGTAAAGGTCTGCGTAAGAAATCAGTTATAGAAGCATTTCCCAAATTCAGTGTACGTTTACAATATTTCAAATCAGTCATAGATATTTCAGCATATCTTCCATGATAACGGAGCAGCCCCTCTGTCAACTTTTGCATACGTTTACCCCATTGGCTTTAAGGATATCCTCCACATCTTCAAGCGCACATTCATAGCTGCTTAGATGAAGAAGCTCGTAGCATTCGTTGATAAATCCGAGGATATCGTACTTCTTAAACAATTCGGCACATTCTTTGGGGGACATTTTCCATTTGGTCTGTGCCATGCGGAATACCCAGCATTGCATATCAGCAATATCAATTTGACGTTCACTCATAAAGCAGCCCCCTCTAACACTTTTTTCTTGATACAAGTATAACTCATTTTTTGTTTCATAGCAACGAAAGAATTATGAACAGCCTGAAAAGGAACGAGACAAATCTTATGTACGCCGCCCAGTGGCGGCAAAAAATTTAATTCATAGGAAACTCAAGCCTAGCAAACTCGTCATCTGTGATTGTAAGCAGCTTTGCAATCACACTATCCGCCAAATCACGCAATGCGGTTTCATCGGGCATAAGATAGCACTGCATCAGCCGCAGTTCTTTTATAAGCTCTCGACGGCTGCCGGTGTTATAAAGCATCATCAGTGTCAGTTCTTCGTGGTTAAAGCTCATGCGCATCCCTCGCTTTTTTGCATCCTGTTGGGCTGCACTCCGGTACATCGCATTTTTCTTTGAGCTTGCCTACAGAGGGCTTTTTGTTTTGCGCAGCCTCCTCACGCTCAGCGGCTTTTTCGAGTACAAGATTGTAACCAACAGCGGTTCTGTGACCCTTGTCTAAACCATATGCTTGCAAAATTTGCTCTTTCGCTTCCTGAATCGTTAATTCCGGTACATCAAGCTGGCCGCCGTCGATGAGAGAAAAATTGCTGTCGTAAACACTATAATCCCAACCGTCATCACAGGATTGAATAGCTAGATAGCCTCTATTGCCAAGCTTCCATGCTGCAGTGTCATCAAGCGTTTGAATTTCAGGGTAGCAGTCCATGCCATTGCGTTCAATGATTTCTGCAAATTGGCAAATATGATACACGTTGCCCTGACCTCCCAAATCAAAGTGATAGTCGTCTATCTTCTCGCACTTTGCTGTGTAGCAGCTCCCGTCAGGGTAGTCGATTTGGATAATGCCGCCGCTTGGAATGCGGTACAAGTCATCATAATGACTGTTGATGATGCGGATATCATCTTTGGACAGGCTGTCAGGCTCCCAAATACGCCGTGCACGTATGCCGGTCTCGCGGATCTCCTCAAGTATATTGACGCTTTCAATCTGAATAGCTTTCGGCGGCTCGTCCGACAGTTCAAACATATACCAGTTGCGTGCGGCTTCCAGCTTGTGCTCACCGTCTGGCGGCAAGTGCATGTTGTAGATTTGACCTGTTTCCAAAGGGAAGCCGCTCAGCTTGTCATAAGTCGCATAACCCACACCGTCATTGTTTTCACGCAGGTGCAGGTACTTGTCGTTGTCCAAGAGATACACGATTTCATTGTCCATTAGCAGTCTCCTTCAAAATCCAGTGCAAACTTACTGCGGCCGTCTGCCTCAGTTGTAAGCAAAACGGTAGTGTTGTAGCTCTTACCCTTAGGACTCATGCACTCCTTCAGGCGAATGCGCCCATCTCGCAAGAGCTTGTCCACCATGTGCTCGTCCAGATGCTTGCCCAGACGCTTAAAGAATGCGTTATCTTTCCACAGCACAAAGCGGCACTCACGGTTTTCGCAAAACCAGTCTTTCTCTCGTTCAATAACAGCTTCACCACAGTTTGGGCACGTACCAATCATTTTTGTTTCCATAATGTTTGCTCTCCTCATAAACTCGTTGTTTTCCATCGTTGTCAGCACATCTTTTATTTCGGTCGTAAATTACCACGCTCCCGTCTTTTATATGTGCAGCGGCAAAAGCCGCCGATAAAATTATTCTTCTGCGTTATCCTCCTCGCCGGTTTCTTCTGCTTCATCCTCTGTCGGAACATCAAAATCGCCCTTGTCCTCGGTG
>CAVBNV010000060.1:0-2358 GCA_963596815.1 Oscillospiraceae bacterium | reverse complement strand
TGGTTGAACTTGTACGTTCTCAATACCTCGATTGCATCATCACCCAAATGCAGCTCATGCAGAGCTGTGTTTGGGTGATTTTTTGTTTCCGTCCGCCCCATCAGATAGTCGCAGGAAACACCGTAATAGTCAGCCAGCACCAAAATGCTGTACGGGCTGATGTCCTTGCCATTATCCGATTCATATTTGCCGAGTGCGGATTTTGAGATGCCCACCTCGGCGGCAAGCTGCTCCAACGTCAGCCTTTGCGCTGTTCGTAAATCCTTCAAACGTTCCCCGATTGTCAGCTTAACTTGCATACACCAGCCTCCTTTTCACCTTTTTCTGTATTATATCATTCTTTTTTGCTTTTGTCTAAAAGCGTGGAAAAATCCTACTTTCATCCCACTTTTCCTACCTCTCGGATATGCGGGAAAGAGCCTGTTTTCTTACTAAAATTTAGACGTAAACCACACAGCACCTTAAAAATTTCATGACCGTCCGATGAGGATATGCTTTCCGGAGAAGTACCGCATTCCGCGTGCCAAGGAAACTAAAACGCCGGAGTGAGATTCTCGGGCAGGAACGGCATCGGCAGAACGGCAAAACTCAATTATTTTACAGGAGAAAACAGGTATGGATTTATTTACACAAATCAAGATGGCAGTTTCCGTGAAAGAGGCTGCCGAGCACTACGGTCTGGAAGTGAACCGCGGCAACATGGTCTGCTGTCCATTCCACAATGACCGCACACCCAGCATGAAGCTGAACGAGGATTACTTCTACTGCTTCGGCTGTGGGGCAACTGGTGACGTGATCGATTTTGTGGCAAGGCTGTTCAATCTGAGCAGCTATGATGCGGCGAAGAAGCTGGCGTATGACTTCGGGATTGACCCGGACAAGCCCCCTGTCGCGGCAGCGCTACGGAAGCCGCAATACCCGCTGGCAAAGGAGGTGGCTGCCTGTGGCGAAACGGAAATCGGCTAATTTAGACGCACCCATCTGGTTTGACGGCACAAATATCAATGAGGCACTGTTCTGTGATGAATTTCTGGGCAGTCGAAAAATCATCTTTGCTAACGGCGCTTTCTTCACGCCGGACGGCAGAGTGACCGACGATCTGCCGCTTCGGGGCGAAATCTATGAGGAACTGAAATGCTGTGCCGTGAACAATATCCCCCGCAAAATCACCAACATTCTGGAAGTGATGAAGCTGGCGGCTCATGTAGAGGACTTTGCGCCGGAGACAGACAGCATCCATCTGGCAAACGGCACATTGAAGCTGGACGGCAGATTCACCGAGGGCAGGCCGAACATTGTGCGGAGCAGACTGCCGGTAGCATATCGCCCCGACGCACCGGCTCCCGTTCGGTGGCTTTCTTTTCTGGATGGACTACTTTACCCGGAGGACATTCCCACCTTGCAGGAGTTCATCGGTTATTGCCTGATCCCCAGCAATAAGGGGCAGCGCATGATAGTAATTAAGGGGAACGGCGGCGAAGGAAAATCGCAGATCGGCGCTGTGCTGGGTGCGCTTCTTGGCAGCAACATGAAGGACGGCAGCATCGGTAAAATCTCTGAAAACCGTTTTGCCCGCGCGGATCTGGAACACATTCTGCTGTGCGTGGATGACGATATGCGGATGGAGGCGCTGCGGCAGACCAACTATGTTAAGTCCATCGTGACCGCCCAAGGCAAGATGGATTTGGAGCGCAAGGGTAAGCAGAGCTATCAGGGGTGGATGTTCGCCCGCCTGCTGGCGTTCTCCAACGGCGATCTGCAAGCGCTTTATGACCGGAGCGACGGATTTTACCGCCGACAGCTTGTACTGACCACCAAGGAAAAGCCTGTGGGACGGGTAGATGATCCTGACCTTGCCGAAAAAATGAAAGCAGAGGTTGAGGGTATCTTCCTGTGGGCGTTTGAGGGCTTGCAGCGGCTTGTCGCTAACAACTTCAAATTCACGGAGAGCCAGCGCACACGGGATAATCGGGAGGCAGTCAAGCGGGATAACAACAACGTCTTTGATTTTCTGGAATCGGAGGGCTATATCCGGCTGAAAGCAGACTGCACCATCAGCTCCAAAGACTTGTACGAAATTTACCGGATGTGGTGCGAGGAAAACAATCTGACACCGCTAAAGCGCCGCAGCTTCAGCGACAGTGTGATTGCCAGCCAAAGCAAGTACAACCTGGAATACTGCAACAAGATCACCAACGCTGCCGGACGGCGCGTATGGGGCTTTTTCGGTATTGATGCGATTGCAAGACCCAATATAAACGGGTTTTCTGATGCCTCAGAGCGTACGTACGTACCGGAGGATTGGCGATGAATTTTTTCGCCGTCGTGCCGTGTACGTATGTACGCTTTGTTTTTCCC
>CAVBNV010000059.1:0-2712 GCA_963596815.1 Oscillospiraceae bacterium | reverse complement strand
ACGGCAGCAGCTGTGCTTGGTGTGCCCGCATTTGCTGATGCACCGGAGGAGGAAAACTGTTTTGTAGCCAAAAACAGCGATATCCCCCGCGCAACTGGCTGTACGGTGGATCGCAGTGTTCTGCTTAATGAGAGCCGCCTGTATTCTATCCTTGATTTTGGTGCTGTTTCAGGCGGCGATGCCGTCCAAAACGCAACGGCAATCAATAATGCTGTCATGTCAGCGAGCAAAGACGGCGGCGGCACAGTGGTCGTGCCGGAGGGCGACTTCAAAACCTATACGATCCGTCTGCAAAGTGGTGTCAATATCCGCATCGATGCAGGCGGCATCATCCGCGCAGCACGTGCCGAAATGTTTGACTGGGGCGGCAACAAGGTAATGGACGGCGAGGGCGGCAATTACGATGAGCCGGAGGTAAACTTGTATGCCGGTTTGCAGGATCATGGGCATACGTACTTTGCAAACAGTCTGTTCTATGCAGCTGACAAGCACGATATCATGATTTACGGCGAGGGTCTGATTGACGGCAGCTACATCAACGATGAAGGTACACTGATCAACGTTCTGTCCGGGTCCGACCCATCCAACCCGCAAAAGCGCACCGATAACGGCCATACCGGCAAGTGGTACGGCAACAAGGCTATTGCACTTGTCCGGTGTGAAAATGTTGTGCTGGACGGCATTCGCATCCTTAATGGCGGACACTTTGCCATTATTGCCGAGGGAACAAAAAATATGATGGTCAACGATTTGATTGTTGACACCAACCGTGATGCCTACAACATTGACTGCACGCAGGATGTTACGGTGCGCAACAGCCATTTCAATTCGCTGACCGATGATGCAATCGTCATGAAGGCGTCCTACGGTGCGGGGGTGTTTATGCCTACGCAAAACGTCCTGATTGAGGATTGCACCGTCAGCGGTTATGATGCAGGCTCGGTAATCGCCGGCACATACACGACAGATAAAATCGTTGCCACCGACTGCTGCGGACCGACTGCCCGCATCAAGTTTGGCACAGAGTCCACATGCGGCTATAATACCGTCACAATTACCCGCGTAAAATTCGAGCGCTCCCGCGGCTTCTGCATGGAGGCAGTGGACGGCAGCCCGCTGACCAATATTGTCCTGACAGATTGCACGATGGACAATGTCTCGTCCTCGCCGATCTTTATCCGTGTGGGCGACCGTGCACGTTACCCTGTCACCGGTCACACCACCGAAGAGGATATCAATGCGGCGAATGATGTCCGCCTGAATAACTCCGGATGGGTACTGCCGAACCGCGAAGAATACCAGGTGTACCCGGTTGCCCGTTACAGTCCCTCTTACAATAAAAATCAGAAGGTCAGCATCGATGGCGTGTCCTCCTTTAGTGTTGTTAACCAGAGCGAACCCACAAAGGTGAATAATGCAAACTTGGCAGAAATAGACGGTAAGCTGTATCTTTACCGCTGGGATGAGACACAGCGCAAATACGTGCCCGATACAAGCAAAGAAATCGCACGCAAGGATGCGGTATATTACGCAAATGCTACTGCTGCCGGCAGTCTGGCAAGTGTCAGCAACATTGAAATCAGCAATGTGAAAATAACAAACGTCGACCCCCGTTACCCGATTTTGCTGGAAGGTCTTGTTGACAGCAAAGTGAAGAACATATCGCTGCGCAACATCACGGTACAGTACCGCGGCGGCTTGTCTCTGCAGGAGGCAGTGGAGCAGCGGCAACTCGGTACTTACTGGGTATACTCGCAAAGCGGCTCTGCGCCGACTGTGCAAAGCCTGCCGTGGCTTGTCAATACGTTCTTCAGTAAAAACGAGGGTCTGTTGCCGCGCGTTTCGTGGAAAAACGGTTGGGTCGATGACCCGTACAATGTGCCTGAGCTTGTGTCGGAGTACCCGGAGCCCTCGATTTTGGGTGTGTTGCCGGCTTACGGCGTATACGCACGCCATGTGGACGGCTTAACGATGCAAAATGTGGTGCTGACATATATCGTTGAGGATCAGCGCCCGGCAATCGTGCTGGATGATGTTGCGAATGCCGACCTGCGCACGGTGCTTGCAAAGACTGCTACTGGTGTAAAGGCAGTGGTGCTGGTTACGAACAATTATAAGCGCCATACCGGCAACGAGTATGTCCCCGATGAGCCGTATTTTACTACGACGTGCGAGAATGTGAAGCTTGGTTTGCTGAGCAGACAGAACGTGATCATCGATGCGCCTGCCCCTGGTACGCCGGCAGACAGCTGCTATGCGGACATACGCCTGCCTATACCGGAAAACGGATACAGCTTTGCTGTCAGCACACAGGAATATCCGCTTCCGCTTACGGTGCATCGCCCATACTTCAGCTATATCGCCGACCAAAGCGTAAAGCTTGGCGACACGCTGTCGCTGACTGTGTCGGCACGCAACCCTGCAAACGGTGTGCGCACAACGGATAAAAAGCCGGATGCTGTGATTGAGCCGCTGGACGGCGGCTTGACTTACAGCGCCGAAAACCTGCCGCGTGGTGCATCATTTGATGCGGCAACACGCACGCTGAGCTTTAAGCCTGCCGCCGCAGGCACCTATAATATCACGTTCGTCATCACCGATGGCGTGATCCCGGTCAAAAAGACAATAGCAGTGACTGTGGCTTAACGATGTAAGGTTGCCTTGAAGCTGTAGTTTTCAACGTGCGTTGCACGGATCGTTTATAACCTGCAC
>CAVBNV010000058.1:0-2845 GCA_963596815.1 Oscillospiraceae bacterium | reverse complement strand
CGCCGTGCCATCTCCCCTAAAGGGGCGACCTTGGCAGAGAGGGCAAGCCCAATATGGACGCTTAAGGCAGCTTTGCCGTAAATGCGCTTTCAGTGTTTGCACCTTGACTTTCTGTGGGATAAAAAGTATTCTGGTAGTAATATTTTAATATTTGTTTTATCGCAAAAAACATACAGCAAAAAGGGGAGCGGCAGCATTTTATGAGCAAACCGAACACAGCGCCGACGGGGGCGCATAAGCAGCAGTTTACGCAGGGGGTCAGGGACGGCTTCCCGATCGGTCTGGGCTATTTTGCGGTGGCGTTTTCGCTGGGCATCGCCGCACGCAACGCCGGGTTCACCCCACTGCAGGGGTGTCTGGCAAGCCTTTTGTGCAATGCCTCGGCAGGGCAGTATGCGCTGTTTACGCAGGTGGCGGCAAACGCCCCTGTGCTGGAGCTGATGACCATGGCGCTTGTCACCAACGCACGCTACCTGCTGATGAGCGCCTCGCTCAGCCAAAAGCTGGCGCCCGGCACGTCTGTGCTGCACAGGCTTGTGCTGGGCTTTGATGTGACGGACGAGCTGTTTGGCATCGAGATCGCCCGTCCCGGCTACCTTGACCCGTTTTACGGCTACGGCGCCATGGCAGCGTCCATCCCGCTGTGGGCGCTGGGCACGGTGGCAGGCATCGTTGCAGGCGAGCTGCTGCCTGCACGGCTGGTAAGCGCCCTGAGCGTGGCGCTGTACGGCATGTTTATCGCCGTCATTATTCCGCCCGCCAAAACCGAAAAGGCGGTGGGCGTGTGCGTTGCGGTCAGCTTTGCCGCAGCGTGGCTCATCCGCTACATCCCGGTGCTGGGCACGCTGTCGTCCGGCAACCGCACCATCGTGCTTACGGTGGTCATCGCGGCGGCGGCGGCGCTTGTGGCGCCCTATAAGGAGGACAGCCATGCATAACAACGTGTACGTTTCCATTTTAGCGGTGGCACTGGTCATTTTTGCCACCCGTGTGCTGCCGCTTACGCTCATCCGCAAGCCCATCACAAACCCGTTTCTGCGCTCGTTTTTGCACTATGTGCCCTACGTCACGCTGGCGGTCATGACCTTTCCTGCCATTGTGGAGGCCACCCGTGTGCCTGCCGCAGGCATCGCAGCGCTGTGCGTCGGCATCGTGATGGCGTGGCGTGGCCACAGCCTGATCAGCGTTGCGGTGTCGTGCAGTGCCACCGTGCTGCTGCTCGAGTGCCTTTTGTAATGCCTTGCACGGATTGCACTGCCGCTGCCGTCGTGGTAGAATAACAGCAGAGAGATGATGGATGTTTTTGCGCTGCAATACGCAGCCGCAGGGGGTGTACGCTATGGCACAAGAGCTGCAGATAAGAGATGGATATGAGATGACCTTTACACAGCTGACGGAGCGCATCCTCGGGTGCTACCGTTCGTCCGGCTCGCTGGGCGATATGGAGGCGTTCCGGCAGCTGGCACACCTGCTTGACGAAAAGCTGGCCGAGAGCCGTGAGACGATCGCTGCGCTTGTGTCGGATTATGTCGCCGTGTACCGCATCGAGCCTGCAAGTGACCGTGCCTCTGCGCTTAAAATTTCAGAGGCGGCGGCAGAGGCGGCCGGCGGCATCCCGCAGGGGTTTTGCTACTCGGCGGCGTTTAACACCTACGCACAGACGCATATATGCGCAGAGGACCGGCAGAGCTTTTTGCAGATCGTCCGGCCCGATGCGCTGCTGAGCACGTTCAGCGACGGCAGAAAGCTGTTTGAGATCAACTACCGTGCACAGATGAAGGACGGGTCACAGGTGCATTACAGCGGGCAGTTCATCCGTGTCTCTGCGCCCGGCGAGGAGCTGCGCCTGGTCGCCGGCTTCCGCTGTGTGGAGGACATCGTCAACGTGCAAAAGCAGGCGCAGGCGCAGCTGACCGAGCAGTCGGCAGTGTTCAGCGCACTGGCACGCAACTTCAAAAATGTTTACCGTGTAAACCTGTCCACCGGCAGAGCACGTGTGCTCAAGCTGGAGACGGACTACATCCGGGTGCCGCCGCAGGACGCAAACGGCGAGTTTGCGTACGCCGATCTGATCGACCCGTGGATCGACCGGCTCGTGTACCCTGCGGACTGTGCCGAGCTGCGGCATGCGCTGAGCATCGACAACATGCGCAGCCAGCTGGCGCAGCATGGCGAGTACACGGGCAACTACCGCAGCATCGCCATGGGCGGGGTGCACTACTTCCAGTACAACGTGTTCAAGACCGATACAGACATGGACACGGCGATCGTCGCCTTCCAGAACGTGGACGACATCATCGCCGAGCACCTTGCTGCCGAGCGTGAAAAGCAGCAGCGGGAGCACGCCCGCCAGAAGCGGATGGCAGAGCAGATGGCCATCATCGACACGCTGTCCCAGAACTACCGCAACGTGTTTATCGCAAACCTGCGTGACGGCACGGCAAAGGCGATCCGCCTTGCGGACAGCTACCGTGTAAAGTCCGTGCGTGACGTCGAAAACAAGGCGTTCCCCTTTGACGTCGTCGTGGACCGCTGGTCCCGCGAGACGGTGCACCCGGATGACAGCGAGCGCATCCGTACGACCCTGAGCATCGACAACCTGCGCAAAACGCTTGCAAAGCAGGACAATATGGTCGGCACGTACCGCAACATCGAGGACGGCGTACAGCACTATTACCAGTACGACTTCCGGCGCATTGCCGGTACCGAGAATGCGGTGGCAGGCTTCCAGATAATTGATGATATCGTAGCCGAGCAGACCGCCTACCAGCGTGAGCTGATCGCCGCCAGGGATGCCGCCGAGCAGGCAAGCCGTGCCAAGACCGAGTTTCTGCTGCGCATGTCG
>CAVBNV010000057.1:0-2905 GCA_963596815.1 Oscillospiraceae bacterium | reverse complement strand
TACCGCCCAGGAAATTATTACCTGAAGAAATTTACACACAAATTTGGACTTGACTATTGCTGGCGCCGACAGCATGCTGTTTAACCGATAAGAAGGATGTGAAAATCCCCGCTGCTTGAGCAACGGGGATCTTCTGCAAAAGGGATTAGAAAGAAGAGAGGTAGAAAAGAGGGGTCTATGATCAGAAAGGAGCGGCTCACGGCTTCCGCCAATCTTTCTTGATGATAGAATACCCTATGGTTTTGAACAGTGCATCACCAAATTGCAAACAATTCATAAACGGTACACATATGTCACGAAGGACATTGTGTGGGAAGTGAAAAAAGAAAATAGTCAATATTGATTCCTAAATATTGGTTCGGGTGTCAAATTTGAAGAGCGTGCAGCGTTCCCGAGAAACTGATAGTCTGATTTGTTCTGATTTTGAACTTTTATCAGTGCATAGTCCTCAGATTCTACGTATATCGCTCAATAAACACGCCACCTTTCCGCTGTTTTTTACACTATCGTTGCCATTTGGGCAGAGTTTGCCCGTTGTTTCGCCATACTGTGCATAAGTTTCCCAAAATTGTAGGCCATGATCTTGGCTGTGAAAAACATCTTCGATCTTATCAGACCGAATACCGGGATCTCATCTACGCGGAACTTGCGCCGAAGCACCGAAGGTATTCCTTCGATAGCGTTTCTCATGCGTGAAAGCATCCGATATTCCTCTGTGGATAACTTTTCTGCATAAGCGGCACGAGCCACCATCTTGGTTGAAACATGCACGGCGCAGGTTTTACGTTGGAGCTTGCCTCTGCATTCATCCAGGTGGGGACAAGTTTCACAATAGCATTTGCTGAACCGGGCACGGCAGACACCGGTCTTCGGATAATAAGTGCACTTTTCAGGCGCATGTCCCATAGGACAGCTGATAACCTTCGTTCCGTCATCGGAGAAGACGAACTTGCTGAAGATCGGGCTTGGTGCCTGGCCAGTCAGGGCAGTACTTACAAGCTGAACATTTTTTGCTTCGGCCAGCTTCTGATTTTCGGTGCTGTTGTAAGCGCCGTCAGTGATCATGATCTCGTGGGGAGCATCATCTTTGCGGCTGCTGAGATATTCCTCGCAGAAGGCAGAATCACTATGAGTGTTCTTCTCATACTGGATGTCGGTGACCAGGCTGTCCCCGCCTTCTCCGACAGTCTCTATGAGATTGCCAACGTAGCCTTTGTTGTCCTTGCCTGCCTTACGGCGGAACGTTGCATCAGGATCCGAAGGATTCTGGAGGCTTGAAGAACTGATATCCGCCTTGTCTTTTGGACGGATGCTGCCATCTTCATCAATCTGGGTCTGTTCATCAAGGACGCGCAGAAGAAGCTGGAATTCGGAACTGTCCCTCCATGCCTCTGTATCAAGGATGCCCCGGGCAATGACGGCCTCCCGGATCACCTTATCCAGCCGGCTGCCGACATCGTCACTCTTGCAGTAATAGATGACCTTGTTCAGATCTTCAGGATCAAGATAATGGCTCAGTTCTTCCGGGATACGGTCAGCGGCATCCTGCTTCTGGAGATATCTGACAGCGTTGAATACGGTGGTGTAGATGATCTCCAAGCGGCTCATGCGCTTGCAGTTCGAAGCTACCATCAGACTGTCCATGCGTTTGATACTGCTGTTCAGTTTCATAAACTTCACGTAGGTGTCGTTTAAGGACTGCATCTCATCCTTCAGCAGGTCAATTTGGGTTGAACGCTCGTAGTTGTACAGTCTTTCGCGGAACCGGCTGAAGGTACGATCGCTGATCGGCTGATCTTTAAGGTGTGTTGTGTGCAGGGCATACTGAAAGCGTATATCGCAGCAGATGGATTCAAACAGTTCATCTTCGGTCAAGCCGAGATTCTCTTTAAGGATCAAGGCACCGATTATCACATTTACCGGTGTGTTGGCACGTGAGAGCTTACGATCACTGTAAAGGACGGAAAACCGTTCCTCATTGATCGCCGGGAAAACAATATCAGCAAAGTCCCTCGCCCAGGAATTCATCACGATTTTCTGAGTCCGTGGAGAAAGATTGAGAAAGGAGTCATCCAATGTTAACTGCTGGCTTTGATTGACCTTGAAAGACATATCTACACCTCTGTGTTTGATATGCCCATTATACTATTTTTATCTAACGAGGTGTTGCACAGTTACGCAATTTTGACACCCGAACCAATTTTTCAACTTGAAAACAGCATCCACGCGTTCTTCTTGCCTTTAACTTGAGGCGAAATCTCTCAGCAATCGCTCTTTCCTCTTTACGCGGTGCTGCCTTAAGAATTGCTGAAGAAAACCTCCCGCCGGTTGACAGTCCGGGGGGGATATGTTATGTTAAATGAAATAAATTTAGCCATATCGACAGGAGGATTTTCATGGCTCGACTGAGAAAAAGGCTTGTAATGTATGCATATCTGTTTGCCACGCTGATTTTCATGTGCATTTCCGCATCTGCTGCTGACTTACCGGCCGCAGTGTATAACGCAGTCAAGGTATCTACCGTTGATGAATTTCTGGCTACGATTGCGCCAGATACACAAATTATTCTGGCCGAAGGAGAATATAATTTGACTGAGGCTGCAGACTATTCCCGCGGCGGCAGCGCCTACTACCACTGGGAGGGGGGCTACGACGGCTATGAGCTTGTCATCACCGACGTAGGTAATCTTTCCATTATTGGCAGTGAAGGAAATACATCCATCATCACGACAGAGCCACGCTACGCAAATGTACTCCGCTTTGACAATGCAGAAAATCTGAGTATTTGCTCTGTGACAGTTGGTCATACGAAGGAGCAGGGTTACTGCACCGGCGGTGTTCTCTACTTGGAAAATTGCTCAGACGTAGAAATTTCAGACGCAATGCTTTACGGATGTGGTACGTA
>CAVBNV010000056.1:0-4351 GCA_963596815.1 Oscillospiraceae bacterium | reverse complement strand
TATTGATTTATACTTAAAACTGACCCGGGTTTAATACTCAAAACTGACCCACCCCAAGGTGATTCAGACCGGATCAATTCACACTGTACATTGAAAATTTTACACTTAGATTTGACCCACCTCAATACAAATCGATAGAATACTTTTCCGTACGCCTGATGGGGTACGGAAAGGAGAAACACAAGAGGTGAAAAATTTGAAAGACTGGGCAGCGGTTCAGAGAGTGTACAAGGAAACTCACTCCATACGCTCAACAGCCAGAATTCTGGGCATCGCCAGAAACACGGTAAGGAGTCTTCTGGAGAAAGACCAGGCTCCGACTTATCAACGCACTGTTTATGCATCAAAGATCGACATCTACAAAGACCAGATCCTTGAGTGGCGGTGCGAACCGTATCTGTTCAACGGTACCCGCATCTTTCGGGAACTGAAGAAGATCGGTTACAGTGGAAGCATCGGTCCCGTTTACTACTATCTCAGGAAACTGGATGAAGATGACGGGCTGATCAGCAGCAAGGCCACGACGAGGCATGAAAGCCCTCCGGGGGATCAGGCACAGTTCGACTGGTCGGAATACCAGATGCTGATCGATAATCGTTATCAGACCGTTTACTGTTTTTCGATGGTGCTGGCCGCTTCTCGCAAAAAGGCGATCTGCTTTTCGCTGCGACAGGATGCCGATGCGATCTACGAAGCGGTGCAGGAACTGTTTGATGATCTTGGCGGTGTGACGATGGAACTTCTGATTGATAACCCGAAAGCGTTTGTCATCAGCAATAATCCGAAGTCCGAACTGGAGATTGAATACAATCCGCATGCGCTTCTGATGGCGAAGCACTTGGGGACCGAGTTGAACGCGTGTCCCTGTTACTGGCCCCGCAAGAAAGGGAAAATTGAACGTCCATTCAATTACATCGAAGAGCAGTTCGTAAAGGGGAATCGTTTTGCAAGCATGGAGGATCTGAATCGTCGAGGAAAACTGTTCATCGATGAGTGGTGCAACGAGGTTCACAGCACGACTCGCAGGATACCGAATCAGCATTACCTACTGGAGGAAAGAAGTACACTGCTTCCACTCCCCAAGGAGCACTTCTATGCGAGTCGGTTACAGACACGTGTCATCTCACCGGACAGCTACATTAACGTAAAGTCCTGCAAGTACAGCGTTCCTGTACGATACGTCGGCAAGAAGGTCTGTTTCAGAATCAACTACGGTTTCAGAATCATGATCTATGACTCTGACGGAAAGTTCATTCAGTCAAGAGAAGTACTACCAGAGAAGCATCAGATACGGACAGATGCGGAACACTACGAACCGGTGGCACCAAAAGTGGCAACGTCGATTCCACAGATCCGTCGGGATTTCACCAGCCGTTTTAGAAATGGAGCCAGATACCTCGAAGCAGCCGGCCATCGGTTCACACAACCGACGCATCATGCCAGAAAGATCCTGGAACTGCAGAACCTGTATGACGATGATGTGCTGGACGCGTTTATCGGCATCGCAATCGAGGAAAACAAGATGGACATCGTATCCTTCCGTAAGATCGTTCGCGAATACAACAGCGGTAAGCGGTCACTCACCAGGGATGCCGTGGAAACACCACCAGACAACGTGGCTTCGCTGGAAAGAAGCTGTAGCTACTATGAGGAACTTACAAAGGAGGTCAGCAATGCAGGAAACGGTGGCTGAGAAACAAAAGTATATCGAAGAAACGATGAAGCAGTTCAGACTCGTTGATATGAGGGAGCAATACAGCGACATCATAGCCGAAGCTGAGCAGCAATCACTGGGATATATGGATTTCCTGGTGCGGCTGCTGTCAATCGAAGCTGCCGGGAAAAACTACAGAAGAACGACCAAACTTCTGGATCAGGCAAGCTTTGAGTCAAAGGCCAGACTTGAAGATATCGATTATACCTTCAATCGAAACTTAGACCGAGGGAAAATCGAAGATCTGGCACGATGTGATTTTGTGGATAGCCATGAGAACGTGATCATCATCGGCCCTCCAGGGGTCGGGAAAAGCATGATTGCTACAGGCATCGGAAGAAAAGCCTGTTCTTTAGGAAAGAAGGTACTTTTTGTAAACGCAAAAGACTTTGTCGATCGGCTTCACCGAGAAATGCTTGCAGGCAACCTACCGGAACTCTTAAAGCAGGTATCGAAGATCGAACTGCTGATCATCGACGAACTGTCCTATCTAAGCATGGACAAAGAAAAAGAGAGCCTATTTTTCCAGATCATTCGCCAACGATACGAAAAAGGCTCCCTCATCATTACAACCAACCTGCCGATGAGCAGATGGGATGAACTATTTACCGGTCAGCTGGCAGCAACAGCGATTCTGGATCGTGTGCTTCACCACTGCCATGTCCTTAGTATAACTGGCGACAGTTACCGTGTCAAAGGGTCAAAATTGAGTGTAAATAAAGGAAATGTATAGAATAAAAATCTTCCATTTGATTAAGGAGACAATCACGGATGAAAAGAATCACCGAAGCCGAAATGAAAGAACTGTCTATGCTTTATAACGAAAAAGGAAAACTTGCCGTATACGCCGAAATCAAAGAGCGCTACCACGTCAAGTACCCCTACGGTGTTCTGCGCCGAATGAAGAACACACCGACGCTGGGCTACCAGCCTGAGCAGGATCGGTTTTTTCATCAGAAAACCGGTCCGGACTTCAGCCATGAAGATGAGCTGTTTATGAGCATAGATGAGCTATGCACGCCGCTGGCAACGCCAGAGGCTGCCATGGGTATCCAACCAATGAACGAAAGAGTCACCCGAAGCGCTGCAATGGAAACTCTGGTTCATGAACTGATCGGAGATCGACTCCTTCAGCTGAGCAGATATGTTTCTATGGACATGATGTCAAAAACAATCATCGTCGATCGAACGTCCCTGACCTCGGATGGATACCAGCTCATGGTTCACTAAGGGTGGGTCAAATCACAGTGTGAAAAAAGCGATTTATAAAGAAATCTGACCCACCTCTTAAATACAGTTGGGCGGGTCAGATTTAAGTGTAAAAGTGGGTCAATTTTACTTGACAATCAACCGGACCTGTTCCTCTGCAATTTTGACCAGCTTTGAAGCGGTATCCGAAGCCATCAAGGCTTGATAGCTCTCAGAACTGAAAACCGCCTTCTGTGCAGAGACAACTTCGTTCCGTTCCAGAAGGACGGATCCCATAAGCCGCAGCAGGGAGTCTTCATTAGGAAACACTCCAATTACCGCTGACCGGCGCTTCAGTTCTCTGTTGAGACGCTCAATGTGATTGGATGTCCTGAAGAATCGGTGCATGCCTTTCGGCAGTACCATGACCGTCATAGAGCTCTCAAAGCCCTCATCCAGGCACTTCATCGCTGATTCTGCCACATCCTTGTAATCAGCGATAATGGAATCCCTCTTTTTGCGGGCGGAGTTGATATCCTTGCAGTTCCACATCTCCTGTAGCTCTGCACGGATGCCTGTCTGGTACTTCTTGGGGGCTTTCTCCGAGATGTTCTTGGAGAAATGGAACTGGCACCTCTGCCAAGGAACGTTAGGGAATACCTTGCTGATAGCGTCCTGAATGCCTTCATGTGCATCGGACGTGATCATCAAAAGGCCTTTAAGCCCGCGATCTTTCAGGCTCTGGAGAAAGGCATTCCAAGTGAGTTTGGATTCATTGTCATAGACCCCAAACCCAAGGATTTCCCGGTGACCTTCCTGGTTCGTTCCATAGGCGACCATAAAAGCTCTGGAGATGATTCTGTGATTGACACGCACCTTGAAATAAGTGGCATCCACCGTCAGAAATGGGTAGTTGCCAGTCAGAGGGCGTTCACGAAACTTCCTGACCTTCTCGTCGAGATCCTTGCAAACATCTGAGACCACAGATTTCGAGTAAGAAGTTCCACAGAGTGTCTCCATGATCCGTCCAACTTTCCGCGTTGCTACGCCGTTTACGACCATTTCTGCCATACTGGCGATCAAAGCCGCCTCGCTGCGAGAGTAGTTCTCGAATACAAGCGTCTTGAACGGGACGTTACGGTGCCTTGGAACTGTGAGGGTGATCTTTCCAATCCGGGTCTTAAGATCACGCTCCCTGGTGCCATTCCGACTGTCGGTACGCCCTTCTGAGCGCTCATAGGGCTCTGCCTTAAGCTGAGCAGTTGATTCCGCCATCAGTATGCTGTTGAGGCTGTTCCTGAGCAGCTCTCGAAATGACTGATCGTGATCTGTTGAAAGAAGCTGTAGAATTTCCTCCTGATTTAATGTAATATTGAGTTGAGCCATCGTATTCATCCTCCTCGGTATTATGTTGATTGTGGTGATTTTCATTATACCTAAGAGATGAGC
>CAVBNV010000055.1:0-4440 GCA_963596815.1 Oscillospiraceae bacterium | reverse complement strand
CAGCAGCGGCACGGATTTCCACATCGGCCGAAACGCCGGTACTGGCTAGCGAGATTAACGAAGCGGCACTGATGTCCGCATCGACCGCAGCAACAGCACGTATTTCCACATCGACCGTAACACCGGTACTGGCTAGCGAAGTTGACGGAGTCGCAAACACGATTGCAGGCAGTAGCAATATCGGGTACTGGATCATTCCCACCTGACAAAGACAGCAGACTAATAGAAGAATAAATGCAGAACGAAAAGAGGGAGAATAACGTATAACATTGCAAAAGCGGCGCAGGTAATGCTTGCGCCGCTTTTGCGCGGTAAGCCGCCTGCCAGATGCGGCATCGGGGTACCGCTTTTGTACAATATAGCAAGAATAAATTGTGCATGTTGCCATAGCAACCGACAAAGGAAAAGGAATTTGATAAAATGCCGTTTGGTTGGTTATAACAAACTAACTACCAGATCAAGAAACAATGCATTTTAACAAAGGAGCTTTCCATGAAAAAGATTTCACGTCGTTCATTTATTGCCGCAGCAGCCGCTGTCAGTGCAGCCGGTGTTCTGGCCGCATGCGGTTCTTCTAACAGCACAGCCTCTTCTGAGGCTTCCTCGGTCGCTTCCTCTGCTGCTTCCAGCGAGGCTGCCTCTTCTGCCGCTTCTGTGGACGAGAATGGTACGCACACCGTTGTTGACCATGGCGGCAACGAAGTCGAGGTGCCCAATAAGGTCACACGTGTCGTCATCGACCAGATCCCCATCCTGTCCACCTATATGGCATACTTTGAGGGCAGCGCACCGTACATCGTGGGCTACTGCGGCTCGTTCAAGTCGGTCATTTCCGATACCGTGCTGAAGAACATCGCCCCCGAGCTGATGGAGTCGAACGACACCGTCTATGCACAGAGCGACCTGAACATTGAAGAGATCATGAAGCTGGAGCCGGACGTTATCCTGTACAATGCAGGCAACTCCTCCCACGCTGAAATCTTGAAGGCAAGCGGCATCCCCTCTGTCGGTTTTGCTACCGTTGGCGCGTCGACCGAGGCTGACCCCCTGGAGCGCTACGAGGAGTGGCTGAAGCTGCTGGAGCAGATCTTCAACGAGCCCGGCAAGACTGAGGCCTTTGTTGCAGCCGGCGACGAGATCGTTGCCGATGTTGAGGCACGCATCGCTGATGTGCCCGAGAGCGAGCGCCCCAGCGCAATGATCCTGTGGAAGTATTCCGACGGTGTACCGCAGGTTTCCGGCAAGGGTACCTTTGGCACTTACTGGATGCAGCACCTCGGCGTCACGGATGTGGCAGCAGAGGCTACCGGCTTTGCCCAGACGAGCATGGAGCAGGTATACAGCTGGGATCCCGATATCCTGTTCCTCGACGGTCCCGGTCTGCAGCCGCTGCGCACCGAGGATGTGCTGACCGGCAACGTGGACGGCGCAGACTTCTCGACCCTGACCGCTGTGCAGAACGGCCGTGTATATAACACCACGCTGGGCATGTGGAACTGGTTTACCCCGAACCCCGATGCGCCGCTGGTGCTGGCATGGCTGGCATGCAACACCTACCCCGATGCGTTTGCGGACTACCCGCTGGGCGATACCATTAAGGAGTACTACAAGACCTGGTACGGCTACGATGTGACCGATGACGAGCTGGAGGAAATGCTGCTTTACTGATGAACGATACCATCTGGATAAAAAAGGCTCACTTTACGCCGCTGGCAGTGGTTATGATGTTTGCGCTGCCGATCGTCACATCCATTGTATGCCTGTGCTTTGGTCGCATGAATGTGCCGGTAGGCGAGGTGATATCGGCGCTTAAGGCTGCCGTTACGGGTGCGGATGCTGCAAACGTACAAAATTATTCGATCGTTGTCAACCTGCGCCTGCCGCGTATCCTGATGGCGATCATCGTGGGCGCAGGGCTGACCTGTGCCGGCAATACCTTCCAGTCGCTGTTCTCAAACCCGCTTGCAACACCCGATATTCTGGGCGTCACCAGCGGCACCTGTGTAGGTGCGATTTTAGCGATCATCCTGTCGTGCAGCATTTTGGAGACACAGCTTATTGCCCTGGTATTCGGTCTGGCATCTGTCGTGTTCACACTGAAGATCGCCGGCAAAAACGATGGACGCTCGATGGTTTACCTTGTGCTTGCAGGCACGATCGCATCCTCACTTTTTAATGCGATCGGCTCGTTGCTCAAGTATACCGCCGACCCGCAGGATAAGCTGCCGGAGATTACCTACTGGCTGATGGGCAGCTTTACAAGCGCAAGCTACCAGAAGATTTTGATCGGCTGCCCGCTCATCATTGCCGGCATTGCCATCATTTATCTGCTGCGTTGGCGGCTCAACATTCTGTCGCTGAGCGATGATGAGGCCCGTGCAAGCGGCATCAACATCAAGCGGACACGCATGGTCTTTATCCTGGCATCCACACTGATCACAGCCTCGGCGGTTTCGATGTGCGGTCAGGTCGGCTGGATCGGCTTGCTGATCCCGCACTGCTCCCGCATGCTTGTGGGCAGTAACAACCGCTATGTGGTGCCGGTAAGCCTCAGCCTCGGTGCAAGCTTTATGATCCTGATCGACACGCTCTCGCGCACGATCAGTATTATCGAGCTGCCGCTGTCCATCCTTACGGCAATTATCGGTGCACCGGTATTTATCTCTCTGCTGAACAAGACAAGGAGCAATCTGCGATGATTCTTGAAGTGCAAAACGGTTGCTTCGGCTACCCAAAACAGCCGGTGATCCTGGAAAACATCAATTTGACCCTTGACGAGGGGCATATCCTTGCTATACTAGGTCCTAACGGCATCGGTAAAACGACTCTGCTCAAGTGCATGATCGGCTTGCTGCCGTGGCACAGCGGCAAGACCCTGCTTTACGGGCAGGACATCCACACGCTGAAGCCCAAGGACGTGTGGAGCAAGATATCCTACATCCCTCAGTCGCACGGCTTTGCGTTCTCTTACACCGGGCTTGAAATGGTGCTCCTTGGGCGCAGTGCGCATCTGGGGACGTTCCAGCAGCCGGGTAAAGAGGAAATCGAAATGGCCGAAGCCATGATGGAGCGTATCGGCATTACAAGGCTTGCAAATAAGGACTGCAACCGCATGAGCGGCGGCGAGCTGCAGATGGTGCTGATCGCACGTGCCCTGATTAACGAGCCGAAGCTGATCATACTGGACGAGCCAGAGACAGGACTTGACTTCCACAACCAGATCCTGGTACTTAATGTGATAGAGCGTCTTGCCCACGAGTCGGGCATAAGCGCCATCATGAACACGCACTACCCGACAAATGCTATGACCGTGGCGGATGAGGCACTGATGCTCAACCACAAGGGCGAGTTTTTCTATGGTCCAGCCGCTGAGGTTTTGACGGAAAAGAATATTTCGTATTCTTTTGACGTGCAGGTAGTGGTAAACGAATTTGATTACGAGGGCCGCACCGTGCGCAGCATTGTGCCGGTGGCCCTGAAAGGAAACGCTGTATGAACAACGTACCGTTTACGGTTTCGCAAATGCGCCCCATCCGGCAGGCTATGACGGTCTCCCGTCCGGCAGGTATGGGCGGTGATGTCCCCGTGACGTGGTTTTCACTGGGGGCGGGCACGTCCATCACACCGGAGTATTACGACTGCACTACCATGTATGTCGTGGCAGAGGGCAGCGGCACGTTTATCCTGGGCGACGACGGGCACGCTGTGCCTGTCAAGCCGGATGAGCTGCTTGTTGTCCCGCCGAAAATGCTGTGCGGCACGCAGACCGATGACGGGCTTGTTTATACCGAGATCATATTAAAAAAGGAGAGTTTTAGCATGAACAGCATCATCAAAGCAGGTCAGCCTACCGAACTGAAAAACCTTATCTCTTACGAAGAGGGCAGCATCGCAAACCTTGATATCGTACATGCCGACAACATGAAGTTTGTGCTGATGGCATTTGACGAGGGCACCGGTCTTACCCCGCACCGCGCACCCGGCAACGCCATCCTGACTGCATTGGAGGGCAAGGCTATCATCGGCTACGAGGGTGTGGACTATGAGCTTAACGCAGGCGAGAGCTTCCGTTTTGACAAAAACGGTCTGCACAGCGTTACCGCTCAGGGCAAGTTCAAGATGAGCCTGCTGCTCGTCATCGAGTAATCACAAAGCTTTTCTCACATTTATAACCGACGCAAAGGGCTGCTGCACTTTTTTGTGCAGCAGCCCTTTGTATATTATGCGTTTTTTCTCCTTTCAGTACTATTTTTGTTTTATTTTCCTCTTTTATTTCGCTTTCTTTGTTAGGTGGGAATGATCCAGTACCCGATATTGCGATTGCCTGCAATCGTGCTTGCGACTCAGTCAACTTCGCTAGCCAGTACCGGTGTTTCGGCCGATTGGGAAATCCGTGCCGCTGCTGCGGTCGATGCGGACATCAGTGCTGCTTCGTTGATC
>CAVBNV010000054.1:0-4501 GCA_963596815.1 Oscillospiraceae bacterium | reverse complement strand
ATGTATGATATTGCCAATGGCAGCATTACGGTAAATGCGACCACTAACAGTGACGGCAGTTCGGTGCGCACGGTTAAGCAAGGCAACAGTGAAGAGCATACAGAAACAGAAGAAACCGTTATAACAGGCACAAGCGACAAAAACACCGTTACGATCAATGCAGATAAAGACGAAACGGCAGAAGTGACGCTGAAAGACCTGAACATTACATCAAACAGCAGCTCACCGGTGGATGTGCAGGGCGAGGGCAGCACCGTCATCGAGATTGACGGCAGCGTAACGCTGGATGCGTCCGGCTCAGGCCTTACCAACGGCTCTGCTGCACTGCATAAGGGCAAAGAGGGCACGCTTGAGATCACGGATAAAGACCACCTCGGTAAAGACCCGGATACGCAGGACACGCTTACAGCAACAGCGGGCGGCGCTGCTGCGGCAATCGGCAGCAATAGTAACGAAAACGAAGTAGGCATTACAATAAGCGGCGGCAAAATTACAGCGACCGGCGTAAAAAACGCGGAAGGCGAAATACACAGCAGTGCAGGCATCGGCAGCGGTGAGGGCGGTACGGCGGAGGTCACGATCAAAGGCAACGCAAACATAACCGCATACGGCGGTGCAGGTGCTGCAGCCATCGGCAGCGGCACATATGGCGTTGCAAATGTAACCATTACCGACGATGCAACGATTGAAGAGGCTGTTGGCGGCGGCACGGGCGGCGGCGGCGCAGGCATCGGCAGCGGTGCGCAGGCATATTCGGTGACGGGTGGCGAAACAACCGTTACCATCAGCGGCAGTGCCAATGTAAAAAGTGCGTCGTCGGTGTACTACGGTGCAGGCATCGGCAGCGGGATGTGCTCTTACGCAAAGACGACGGTCACCATCACCGACAGCGCTACCGTCAATGCCACCGGCGGCGAGGGCAAAAGCAGCGGCGCTGGTGCAGGCATTGGTACGGGCGGCGCCTCGGCCTGCGAGACGGTCATCAACATCACCGGCAGCGCTACCGTCGATGCCACCGGCGGTAATGGCGGTGTAGTTACTGAAAGCGGCAACACGTACATCACCGGCGGCGGCGCAGGCATTGGCAGCGGTGCAAATAACAATACAAGCACCAGCACAATCACCAGCACAACGACCGTAAACATTGCGACCGACAAGACCGTTACCGCCACCGGCGGCACGGGTGCAGACTATAATGGACAAACCAGCACGGGAGCGGCGGCAATTGGCGCCGGCGGCAAGGATGCGATCATCACAGGAACATCGGGCACAATAACGGTAAAAATTAACGGCGGTACGGTGAATGCATACGCCGGCGAGGGCACTGCCATTGGCAGCGAGACCGCGACCGTAACCATTGACCCGACCGTTAGCGCTGTGGAGGTTGTGGCGGTTGCTGCCGATGCTAGCACAGAGGCGATCCAGCGCAGCAACACCGGTAACACACTGCTGGCAAGCAATACCAATGCAGGGCTGATAGAGCTGATGCATAAAAGCGCTGACGAGGCGTACAAGACCATCCATAACGCCCAATATGTCTCAGACCATGGGCAGGTGCTTACAACAGAAAATTACCTGACAGGCGACCAGAAAACCGCCCATGCATGGCAGTTGGATGAACAAAAAACCACAAGAAATACCTGTGCGGCAGGCGGACACTATTACTACACGTGCAGCATTTGCGGTGCAACAGCAGATGCGACAGTAGACGCAGACGCAAGCAAACACACCTACGGCGAACCCGTGTTTGCATGGTCTGGCAATCATGTGACGGGTACGGTGACCTGCACAACGCAGGGCTGCACTGGTACGAGCCACACGGCAAGCGGCGAAGCAAACGGTACTTATGTGCCCGACAGTGCCGCAACCTGTACAGCCAATGAGACCGGTCACTATACAGCAACGGTGACGATCAACGGCAAGGAGTACACAGCCACAGGCGCCACCTTTGAAAAAGAGGGTACGGCAAAGGGACACACCTACGGCGAGTGGACCGTTGCGGACGGTGTGCGCACACGTACCTGCACCGTATGCAGCGACACGCAGACTGAAAAGGTTGCAGAGCCGGAAGAAAACACCGACACCGCACAGACCGATGAGAGCTACACCACATACCTGATGGTAATGGATGTTGCCCGCCGTGATGTGACCGCAGACGCAAAGGTAGTGACCATGGCGCAGGTGGACGATGTGCTGTACATCACCGCCGGCGGCGAGGAGACTGCCTACCTTGAGGGTCACATTGAGGAGCTTGCAAAGCTGTATGCACAGGGCGTGCGCACCATCGTGTTTGTGACCAATGGACGCACCACCACCGTCACCCTTGCAGAGATCCTTGCAAAGGGCAAGGGCGAGGAGATCTTCCACCTTGCACATACCGGCAGTGAGGCATCGCTGACCGTTGCCGGTATTGCCTGCGATTACATGATGCGTTGACACAATACCCAACCCACCCCGAGAGGACGCTGCAAGGCGTCCTCTCTTTTTGCGCCGCAAAAGCGGAAGTGCAACAAAAACAGCCCAAAGTGCAACAAAAGTTACAAGTTTACTTGTTGCACTTTGTTGCATTTGCGAATGGACATGCGCAGCCCGCTGCGGTATACTTGTGACAGTAAAGGGATGGGCACCCTGCAAAAAGCCCGTTGTGTGTTGATGATAGATTTTCCCCCTTGCAAAGGACGTCGGTTGTGTGTTGCCGGCGTCCTTTGTTTTGTGCGCAAAAAAGCGCCCACGCCGTGCAAAGCGGGGCGCTGCTGTCACTTTGGGTCATTTATGGTGCGTGGGGTGTACCTCCGGCACGGCAACGTTGTCGTACAAGATCGAGCCGCTGCCCGGGGTCTCGGCGGGGTCGGTGTGCGTTACCTTGCCGGTGTGCACCTCGGGTACGGCCAGCGTCTGGTCGGGGGCGGTGGGTCTTGTGCGCTGTGCACGCCAGAACCACGCCTTGAAGCGGTGCATATGATGCTTAAGCGACATAATCGTTCTCCTTTGCCCGGGTGCGGGTCAGACCAGGTTGATGAACAGTGTGATGATAAGGCTGTTGATAAAATCTGCAAACAGGCTGCCGACCAGCGGGATCAGCAGGTAAGCCTTGACGGAGGGGGCGTATTTTTCGCACAGCACCTGCATGTTTGCCATGGCGTTGGGCGTTGCGCCCATGCCAAAGCCGCACACGCCCGAGCAGATGACGGCGGCGTCGTAATCGTGCCCCATGGTGTTGTACACCACGACCACCACGTACAGCAGCATAAAGACGGTCTGCCCGGCAAGCAGGACGACCAGCGGCAGGGCAAGGTCGGCAAGCTGCCACAGCTGCAGGGTGATCATTGCCATGCCGAGGAACAGCGACAGGCAGATGCCGCCAAGGTCGTTGATCTCGCCCATGTGTACGGTAAAGTGCCCTGTGTACTCGCCGATGTTGCGGATGATGGCGGCGGCGATCATGGCGCCGATGTAGATGGGGAAGGTCATGCCCGTAAGGGACAGCAGCTTTGACAGGATGGTGCCGATGCCCATGGCGATGATGAGCTGAAAGCACGCAGAGGAGTACATCGAGACGTGCCGCTCGTGGCGGATCTCGTCCTCCACCAGCAGGCTGTCATCCCCCGGCACGGCGGTCTTAAGCAGGTCGTGCCGCTCGATCAAAAAGCGTCCCACAGGGCCGCCCATCATGCTGCCGGCAACCAGACCGTAGGTGGCGGCGGCGGTGCACAGGGTGGTTGCACCCGTTATGCCAAAGCCCTCCAGTATAGGGCCAAAGGCGCCTGCCGTGCCGTGTCCGCCCACCATGGGGATAGAGCCGGTGCACAGACCGATCAGCGGGTCAAGCCCCAGCACCCCGGACAGCCCGACGGCAAGCACGTTTTGCGCGGTGATCAGCACAATGACCAGCCCCAGAAACACCAGCATCGCCCTGCCGCCGCTTTTCAGCACCTTTAAGTTTGCCTGAAAGCCCACCGAGGTAAAAAACATCACCATGCAAACCTCTTTCAGGGTGTCGTCAAAGACGAAATCGGCAATGCCGGCGGCATGGCACACACAGGTAAAAATGGCAAACAGCACGCCGCCCACAACGGGTGCCGGCACGCAAAAGCGCTCAAGTGTGCGGATGCGGGCACGCAAAAACCTGCCGAGCATCAGCACCAGCACCGCCACGGTGAGTGTCTGGTACATATCCAACGTAAACTTCATCTCTTACCCCTTTGCTCATCTGTGCCGTTATCGGCTCAAATCTTGTTGTCTGCGGCGCACCGGCACATGCGCCACACCCGGCGGCAGGAAAAGCACCGCCCCTCTATGCATTGAATTATACGCAATCTTAACATGAAAATCAATCACAAAGGCGGTGCCCCGACCGCCTGCGCCGTGGCAACAGTATACCACCAACGCACCGTGTGCAACAGTGTGTACTTTTGGCAAACTTTAAGTATATTTTGCACAAAATTATCCAAAGCGCAAAACCAAAACAACGATGCTGCGTACAGCAAAAGCACAATGCGCA
>CAVBNV010000053.1:0-4530 GCA_963596815.1 Oscillospiraceae bacterium | reverse complement strand
GGGTTCATTTGCACGCTATAGTCCTTAGCCAGATAGCTACGTTGGAGAACATACTTTCCATTGTTGATGTAGTCAAGATATGTCTTCAACATCTCAGGCGTATAAATGCGTTCACCCTGTAAAATTTCTTCAAACTCTGAAAACAAGGCACCATAATAGATGGCATCACATCCTGAGCTGAATCTATCATCTATATACTGTAACAGTTTATCTTTTTTCTCCCGGGATAGCATCGAATCCGGAAGATAAGCTTTTCCATCATGTAGAATGGCTACCATTTCAATATCTTGGCAAACAATTCCGTCTTCATCGGCAAGCTCTGTTTCATACCGCTCAAGATAAAACCTTCGTAACTTTTTCATGTCCAGTGAGGAGTCCATACGAAATCCCTTCTGAAAGTATTTGTCCAGCAATTCCTTATAGCGAGAAAGTACAGGATCATTTTCCAACCTTCTTGCAGAATTATTATCAACCAAGACTTTCACTGGCTTTGAAGGCTTTACACCTTCGCTTCCTACGCATTCCAAAAGCTTGTTAATCGCCGCTCGGAATCGATTGTGCTGTTGCACGTTGTATTCTATAAACTCAGGATCTTCGAAAAGAGCTTTTGCTGTCATTAAAGTCTCTTCAGCAGAGTATCCGTAAAGACGGCAACATTCAAAGTGATGTTCAGATGCATATTTCTCAGCGCTTCTAATTGCGGAGGTATAGCTTCGGCATGTGGCGTCGGCCATTCCAGCACAATCATGCAAATAGGCATAGAACTCACTTTCATTCCGTGCGTATCCTGATCCCTTTGCATTCGTGGGCACTGCTACTATTGGCTTTGAACTACTTAGAACTCGTTTCTTGGATTCCTTGCGTTCATAGTAGATACCGACATTTTCATAATCCACATGGCAAATATCTAACAATGCGCCGATTTTGCCCACAATGTCACTTGCACTCAGGTTTGTCTCAAGATACATGCTCATGTATACGCTTTTAGGTGCAGTCATTGACTTTGACTGCATCTGATTGCCAAAATCGATTCGTCCCTTACCGGTAAAGCTTTTCCCAACAGGAATTGTTTCCGGGTAATCTTCATATAAAGCCCTTGTTAACTTAATATAGGCATCAGTCCAAGATGTATCGGCATGGAGATCTTCTTCAAAGTACGTAACTTTGAGTGGCCGTGTGTATGCCAGGTTTGTGCTCTGGTGAAAATCTATTTTCAACACTTCATGTTCTTCTTCGATTTCACCGTCAACGTCTGCTATTTCCAGCTTGCCGTCAACCATCGACCTTGCCTCCTTTAAAATTCTATCGTATTCGTCTCGGTTTTCCCGAAACAGCGCAACTGTCTGCGTAAATAATTTTGTAGCAGGCTTCTGAACTGTTCTCCCCAAGTAAGCCGATTCCATGCTCGCCATTTGAAAATGTATGCCGTTTACATTGCGATACACATCGTCAATTTCAATGCCTCTGTTAATTGCAATTCTTCGTAAGTCCGCGGAAGCTTTCTTTACTGCTTGCAATCTTGGCTGTCCTGTTGCAATAGAGTTTAGGTACGCATCCAGGAGCAGAACAGCTTCATGCTGCGAAAAAGGTATTAACTTTGCCATATCAATGCCCCCTATATGAGTCGTACCTAAAGATGCACATTACGTCCACCTTAGCTATCTTCAGTATAGTTTTCTTTCTGTCTCATAATCAGGGCTCTGATTTCTCTTCGTCTGGAAAGAATTCCAGAACATCATCAGCTGTACAACCAAGAGCAAGGCAGATCTTGCCAATCAACTCAACAGATACAGGTTCTTGTCGCCCCATTTTGACAATTGTGCTTGAACTAATGCCAGCCTTCTCGCATAGATCTTTTTTCTTCATATTCTTGTCAATAAGGAGTTTAAAAAGTCTGTTGTATGAAATCTTCATAACTCTGTCCACCTCGTCCAATTTGGGGATAATCTGGTTGCAAATACTCAGAATGTGTTCGTCAAGTAAAAATGTTAGCAAAAGGTCCCCAAAAAGGTTAGCGCCTTGGAGCACCTAATTTGTTGTTTAGTGTATGTAACGTCAAGGCCTTTTTAGGGGCCAAACAGGGCAAGCCCCAACGCTCACTTTTTGGAGCGCTTTTTCAGTGGGTGCGCTGGCGTTGCATGGATTGGGTCAGCCGGTAGCTCTCACCGGAGAAGATTACAATGTGGGAATGGTGAATCAGCCGGTCAACCAACGCTGCCGTTAAGCGGTTGTCGCCAAAGACGGTGTTCCACTGCGAGAACTCCAGATTGGATGTAATGATGAGGCTCTTTCGCTCGTAGCAATCGGAGATCACCTGAAACAGCAGTTCAGCAGCATCCTTGTGCAGCGGCACGAAGCCGATTTCGTCAATCACAATGAGTTCCACTTTCTTCAGCGTGCTGAGATAGTTGTTCAGCGTACCTTTGTTGTTCTTCTCCAACAGGATATTGGCAAGAGATGCCGCCGTGTAAAAGCGGACATGCCGCCCTTCCTGGCAGGCTTTCAAGGCAATGGCTGTGGCGAGATGGGTTTTGCCGGTACCAACAGTGCCCATAAAAATGAGATTCTCTTTGGACACAAGAAATTGCAAGTCCTCCATGTACCCGGCAGTCAAGCCGCAGGGCAGTTCAATGGCAGAAGTCCACACAAAGTCATCCAGCGTTTTCAGAACACGGAAACCGGCGGTTTTCACCATGCGGTTAATCCTGTTGGCTTCACGCTCTTTAAGCTCCAGTTTCAGTAGATCGGTCACATATTGCTCCGTGCTTTCAAACTGGACGGAGCGCCATTCCCTGGCCATGCCGCCCAGCTTCACCTGTCGCATCATCAGTTCAATTTCCTCAGACACCTGCGCCACCTCCTGTCAGACTGTCGTAGGCAGAGAGGTTGGGATTGTAGTGTAGTGCCGGGGAACCGGGCAATTTCAGCGGATCAGGCCGGTATTCCTTTTTGGCAATCATGTAATAGCACTGCCGGAGGCTGTCCGCATCCGTACGGCCATTCTCGCCGGCGAGCTCCAGTGCATCGGTACACAAGTCGGCGTTGCCGTCAGAGACAATCTCATTGAGTAGCTGAAGCACATTTTTACGCTCTCTGCCGCTGGTCTTTTCCAAGAATGCCTGCCACTGCTGCGGCATCTGGTGGAAGAAGCGAGTGTGTTCAATTGCACCAGGCTTTTTGCAGAGTACAGACACATATTGTGTCCAGTCGTAGACCTCATCATTGGTTTTGTAGCTCCTGCGGTAGTTCCCAACCGGGTGGTGATCATGGAAAAACTCCACATGGTCATAGAAAATCTTGGCCTGCACTGTTTCGCCAGACAGCATTGGGGAAAGACCGTATTTGTTCGTTTCAATGGTCACGAAGCCATTTTTGTTCACCGTCAGCGAAGCATACCGGAACACTGAAAACGGATACTCCGGCAGACACAGAAGGCTGGCTTTGTCCTCTTCCCAAAGCTCCGCAATCAGCAGCTTCTTCTTGTAATGCGGCCGCTGGGCATCCTTCTCACACCATTCCCACAGGGACTCGTTAAAATCCTCAAAGGACGTAATGGTCGGAATCGGCACAAATGCATTTCTGCGGCTGTAACCCACCTTGTTTTCCACGTTGCCCTTTTCGTTGCCGGACGCCGGATTACAGAACTCTGCCCGGAAACGGTAATGCATCATAAACCGGGTAAAGCCGTCTGTAAGGATTCGCTCAGTCCCCTTGAGTACCTGCACAACAGCAGTGGACATATTGTCAAAGCGCAGCACCGGCGGCACGCCGCCAATGTGCTCAAAGATGCGCTTCATGCCTGTAAGCAAGCATTCCTGATTCTGTGAGGGGAAGGTCTGGGTGTAACCCTTGTTGGAATTCGGAAACGAAATCGTCAGCGCATAGCCGTCCTGTTCCTGCCCGGTTCCGTCGTAATAGAGGTGCTTACCGAAATCCACCTGCCCACTACCCAGCGAATGCTCCAGCGGTAAATAACCGCTGTTCCTGGAATTCATAACAAACCGCTTTTTGCGGACGTACTTTTTCACGCTGGAATAGCTGCCGCTGAAACCGCGTTCATCCCGCAAGCGGCAGAAGATCCTCCAGACAGTGTGACGCTGCTTGCGCGGGATTTTGCGGTCAGCCTCCAGCCATTCATCAATCACAGGAATAAAATCTCCCAACACCGGATAGCTCGCTGGCTCAGTATCCGGCAGATTGTCCTCGCTCCAGTCAAGCTGGTAGGCGTACTTTTGGACGGTCTTGAAGCTGTGACCCGTTTGACGGGATATTTCCCGCAAACTCAGGTCTTCATTTTCGTAGAGATCTTTGATATAATTTATTTGAGCCATTCTTAACACCTTTCTGCTACCTCCTTAGTCTTCAACAAACTAATGGTAGCGCTTATTTCAGGTGCTGACAATGGCTCGTTTTTTTGCCATTTGGGGTGCTTACTTTTTCGAGACCTTTTGCGATACTTTCATTTTACCGAAAACATATTTGAATAATGCAGAGATATATTGCGCTCTTAAAAGTGATCGATGTTGGCAG
>CAVBNV010000052.1:0-4950 GCA_963596815.1 Oscillospiraceae bacterium | reverse complement strand
AAATAAAAAAATATATATATAAGAAGTTACGTTGTCACACGTCACACACGTCACGCTTTTGTTTCACGGCGTAAAGCGGCTGCAATCCGTAGTAAAAACCGCCGGCTCTTGTGTGCCGCCACGCAAAGCCTTTTGCTTTTAATGCCGCCTTTAACTCTTTTGTGTGCCGCTTGTGCGTTCCGGTACTATCGCACCATGCGCTGTAGCACAGCGCCATAATACTCGCCGGTGTTGTGGCGTTTTCATTGACTTCAAGGCAGTCGGCTATAAATTGTCTCGCCCAGTCGTTGTCGTTTTTGTAGGTCGCCCACATACATGTTACACAAGCAGGCTCAGGCGGCAGTTTGCCTGCACGGTCTGCAAGCTTCAATGCTCCTGCTATGATCCAGCTAAGCACAGCGCCGCCGGCATGATGAAACAGATATTCAGCATAGTTTAGCATCGTGCTGCTTTTGTCCACCTCAAAACGGGCGTTACAGGGTATAACGATAATTCGCCGCCATGTGCCGTAGTCAGTTGTATCAACGCGTGGCAGGTGGTTTGTACACAGCACACACAGGTGTGTAGGCTTAAAATCAAACGGTTCTTTATATTTCGGGTTCGCCTTTATTGTGTCAGTACTGCTCAAAGCCTTGAGGTTTTTTGTACTAAGCCGTCGTCCTTCTTCAAGCTCAGAGGCTATTACAAGCCGTTTCCCCTTCAGTGTGGCAAGCTCTGCCTTGTTGTTCTCCCGTGTGTCAATAAGCACATCGCTTGAAATAGCGCCTGCATAACTGCCTAAAACTTTAGAAACAGTGTTAAAAAAAGTGCTTTTTCCGTTTGCGCCGTCACCAAAAGCTATTACAAGCTTTTCCTCGGACACTTGGCCCACGGCTGCAAGGGCGCAAACCTGTTGCAAATACTCTTCAAGCTCAGTATCACCGCAGGTGAAATCACGCAGAAACTTTTCCCACAGTTCAGCACCCTCCCCCGAAGGGTCAACGGCACACTGCTTTGTGCAAAGGTCATCGGGGCTGTTGCCCCGCACTTCACCCGTTTGCAGGTCAATGACACAAGAAGGGCAGTTCAACAGATACGGGTTGCTGTCCAGTTGCTTGACGTCTACAAAAGTTTTGCTCTTGCACTCGTTCAAAACAGCGTTCATCTTGGGGTTTTGCCGGTATCGGACAATTGCCTTAAGCTGTTTTTTCGCTTGCGCCTGTTGCTGTCTGGCTGCTTTCAGTTCAGTTGCTTCAGCGGCGGTCAAACCGGCTTCAAGCTTTTTAGCCTCCTCCGCATTGACAGCAGCACCTTTTTCAGCTAAGGCTTTTTCAGCCACATCCAACTGTCGGTCAGTGAACTGTCTGAAAAGCTTTTGCGCCTGCTCATCGCCCACTTGATATACCGAGCCGTTCCACGTCAGCCACCCCACAGAGGGCGAAAACCGCAGCGTATCGCCGTGCAAGTCGCAAAAAAGCTCTGCTTCCGATTGGTCAGAGACGTCCAGCAGATCAAAAAAGAGCTTTTCCCTTTCGGCTTGCTGCTGTGCGTACCGTTCCGGCGGTACATAGTCGGGGCGGCTTGCTATCTTTTTGTGATAGTTTGCCACAGCACTGCCCCATATTTTAGCGCACTCGTCGTTAGGTAAAGGCGGCTTGCAGCAGGTGCAGCGTATATCAAAAAGCTCTTTTGCTTTTTTGCTGTCGCCATGTTTCTTCAGGTAGGCAAAGGCGTTTGCGCTCAGCGTGGCATTGCGTGTGCCTTCCGGTATGGTACCAATTTGCTTTGCAGGCTTAACCGCCGGCGGCGTGGCTGTCTCAAAGCTCTGCTGTGCGGCATCAAGCTTTATAACATCGGTGATAAGCTGTCCGGCGTCAAAGGCTTTGCCTTTCGGGGCGTCACCTGAGGCAAAGAAAAAGCGTGCGATATCCTTTGCGTTGCCGTCATAGTACGGAAAACGGCTGCACAGCTCTGCTTTCAGTGCTTCTTCCTGCTGTGGGTCGGTAATAATCGGGTGTGGAAAAAACACGTGAAAACGTGGCACGGCGGGCTTTGAGCCTTTCTGCTTCATGTGGTTGCGTGAGTACACCACATAAAATTGCACGTTTGGCAGGTCTTGCGCTATCTGCCGGGGCGTTACAGCGTTTTCGGCGTTGGTCGCTTCATCGTTGTCAACGTCCATAACAAGCACGTCAGAGCGTACAAAGTTTTCTTTGCAACGTGTGTGATCCCTGAACTTTGCCGCCGTGTAATCGTGCTGTACAGCCTTTAACAGGTCGTCAAGGCAAGCGATCTGCACGACATTGCGATAAACCTTGTTCTGTGCGTTTTGCTTTGCATCGCTGCCGTAAAGAGTAAAAATTAACATTCAGCCTCCTGTCTGCCCTGTCGTTGTTGACGGGGCGTTTTGTTTGTGATATCATGGTAAACGACGGATGATAATGTTTACCATAGTTATAGTATACGCCATGAGTGAACATAAATCAAGCATGTTTACAAAGAGAAACAGAAGGAGGGCTGATGCGCTATGGATACACAAAATAAGAACACGGCGCAGGCAAGTTTGCCGGACAGGTTAAGGGAGCTTGTGCAGGACAAGGGCAAAACACTAAGGGATATTGCGGCTGAAACAGGGCTTTCGATTGCGGCGTTATCTGCATGGCAGAACGGCAAAAAAGTGCCGCAGTCTGACTCTATCCTGCTGCTGTGCAGGTACTTCAACGTGTCGGCGGATTACCTGCTGGGGCTGTCGAACGTGCGCAAGGTTGATGCAAGCGCAAAGGCAGCGGCGGATTATTTAGGGCTGACCGAAAAGGCGGTTGAAAAACTGCACCATTTAACTGCTTATGATATGCTTTACGTCCCAACACTGAAACCGGAGAGCAAAATGCCTTGCCGCAATATTTGGCTGTCAATGCTGTTGGAATCGAACACGATGCGGCAAACGGTTTGTGAAGTTACTGCATTTAATGTATATTCGTATATGCTTATAGAGCAAAAAAAGCGCATAACAGCGCTGCTGAATGAAAAGAAAAAAGACGGCTCGATCTATGAATATCTCTTTGAAAATGATACTTATCGCTTTTTGAATTTGTATCCGGAGCTTGACATGCCTGCATCGGAATTTTTTGATGAGCCTATACCGGTGACGTTTGACGAACTGCTGGAATCGAAATATTACAATTTCTTTGTAAAAAAAGCGGATGCGTACACGATGGATGAGCTGTGTGAGTGCATTATACGGGACGAAGGCGAAAACTTTGCTGAAAAACGTGATGTTTCAGAGCTGCATATACAAAAGGCAATGGGTCGCTTTTTGGACAAGCTGAAGCTGACCATGGAACAAGGCGCAAACAGCACCACCGACTTTTATTCCAAAATGTGCGAAAACCTTGAGCCCAAAAACAAAGAAACGGCGCACTGATTCTAAAAAATTTCAAAAAAAAGAGTATGCCTAATCACATATCGATTTCTACAACAAATTAACAAACCGGCAAGCAGCGGACCGGTGAAAATATAAGCAACACGTCAAAGCGGAAAAGACGAATTGACGGATTAGCGAAAGAAATTGCAAATCAAAGCAGAGGATAACAGTACTTGATTTCAAAATTAGGCGGTGGTATATTATACACAATAATTTTGCAGGTCAAGACATGAAATTTTTTGTTGCTGGTTTGTCACGTTTACATGCTTAATAGAAAAGGAGATCGACTATGGCTTATTTTTACGAAGAACCTTCCCGCACGTTTGGCGAGTATCTGCTTGTGCCCGGCTACTCTTCTGCGGAGAATGTCCCGACAGCTGTCAGTCTGAAGACCCCGCTGGTCAAGTATCGCAAAGGGGAAGAGGACTGTCCGCTGACAATGAATATCCCGATGATCAGTGCAATTATGCAGTCGGTCTCCGGCGATAAGCTGGCAATTGCTCTGGCACGTCAGGGCGGTGTTTCGTTTATCTACGGCTCTCAAAGTATTGCAAACGAGGCTGCTATGGTGCGCCGCGTTAAAAGCTACAAGGCTGGCTACGTTATCTCTGACTCAAACCTTAGCCCGGAGGCAACGCTGCACGATGTGCTGGAGCTTAAGGCAAAGACCGGACACTCCACGATTGCGATTACGGCTGACGGCACACCGAACGGTAAGCTGTTGGGCATCGTTGCTTCTCGTGACTATCGCGTGAACCATACACCCGATGATGCCAGCGTGACAACCTTTATGACCCCGATCGAAAAGCTTGTGACTGCACCGGAGGATACCTCGCTGCATGACTGCAATAATATCATCTGGGACAACAAGATCAATACGCTGCCTCTGGTCGACGCTGACGGCAACCTGAAGTACATGGTCTTCCGCAAGGACTATGACTCGCACAAAAAGAATGTCAATGAGCTTCTGGATGCCAATAAGAGCTACGTTGTCGGTGCAGGCATCAACACGCGCGATTACGCCGAGCGTGTCCCGGCACTGGTGGAAGCCGGCGTCGATGTTCTTTGCATTGATTCTTCCGAGGGCTATTCAGAGTGGCAGAGCCGTACGATTGCCTGGATTCGTGAGCACTACGGCAATACCGTTAAGGTGGGTGCCGGCAATGTTGTCGATGCCGAGGGCTTCCGCTTCCTTGCAAAGGCAGGTGCTGATTTTGTGAAGATCGGCATCGGCGGCGGCTCGATCTGCATTACGCGTGAGACGAAGGGCATCGGTCGCGGTCAGGCGACGGCAGTTATTGATGTCGCCCGCGCCCGTGATGAATACTACAAAGAAACCGGCATCTATGTGCCGATCTGCTCGGATGGCGGCATCGTGCATGACTATCACATTACGCTTGCGCTGGCAATGGGTGCGGACTTTGTTATGCTCGGACGCTATTTTGCACGTTTTGATGAGAGCCCCACAAACAAGGTGCGCATCAATGGTCAGTACATGAAGGAGTACTGGGGCGAAGGCTCCAACCGTGCCCGCAACTGGCAGCGCT
>CAVBNV010000051.1:0-5143 GCA_963596815.1 Oscillospiraceae bacterium | reverse complement strand
TGCAAAAACCCCCGCAGCCCTGATTGAGATGGGCTGCGGGGGTTTTGCTATTTGTCGGATATCTTAACAGTAGTATAGGAACGAGCGCAGACGGCTCCATGCGGTTTCGTCCCAGTCGTTGTCAAGCGAAAGCTGGAACAGCGGTGCGCTGCATGCGTCGTGCAGACCGCGCATATCCAGGATCATCGCTGCGTTCTCGTACCTCGGCGCAAGTGTCAGCACGGCGTTGGCATGCGCCGACAGCTCGACGGCTTTGGCGTACCGGTAGCGTCCGTTTCCGCCTGCAAACTGCGGCAGGGCGGCTTCGGCGGTATCAAACAACGCCTCGGGGTTTTGTGCAAAGGCACTGTGTGCGCCAAGCTCTGCGCCAAGTGTCTGCATCTCGCCGCAGATGCTGTCCAGCCAGGCAGCATGGGGCTTATTGTTGTCGGGGTTGTCACGCCACAAAAACCACATTGCCTCGCTCAGCGGCGCACGCAAAACCTGCTCGCCCTCGGCCTCCAGTGCAGCAAGTACACCGCTGTCGAGCTCGGTCAGGCACAGCGGCGTGCCAACGGCTGCGATGCGGCGCTTGCCGGTGGGCAATGTACCGATCGTTTTTGACGCCTCGTGCAGCTGCTGCCAGCCCGGCAGTGCGCCAAGCTGCTTTGCAAGCTCGCCGCGCATTTGTGCAGGGGCGGCATAAAGAATGTCGCCGGCAAGCAGCGCACGGAAGAGAGCATCCCGATCCTGTGCGGTCTCGGGCAGTGCCTCCAGCATGGGGCTGACGAGCCTTGCATTGCTTTCGCCGCGGCGCGCAAGCACGGCATGTATCACACGGGCATACTGTCCGTCTGCCTCTGCGCCCTGTGTCTGCGGGATGAGGAACTGTGCGGGTGTGTGGTCGTTTTCACGCTGCGCAAGGATGCTGCCCAGCAATGCGGGAAAGGGCAGGTACTCTTTTGCACTGGTCTCGGCACGTCCAAGGCTCAAGGCATGGTCGGTCAGTCGGGGCAGTACCCGCACAGCTGCACCCTGCCGTGCAAAATATTCGGTCAGGAAGGGTGCATATTCGCCCAGCGCAGGAAGGTAGAGCGGCGCATCACCCTGCGGTGTACGTGCAAGGCGACATGTGCGCACATCCACCTGCTCAATGTCAAAGTCCTGCGGCAGCGCAATTGCGGGGCGGCTGCGCAGGCTGTTCATAAAGGCTTCAATGCGGGTGATGACGCCAACGTTTGAGAAGTGCTCGTCCACCTCGATCTGCAGGTACGGCTTGTCGCCCATCTCCTGCCTGAACAGGTGCGAGAGCATGGTGTCCGGCCCGCAGCCGTGGTTTGTCAGGTATACGGCGTAAAGGTTCGGGTGGTGCGCAACCAGCTTTGCACCCGAAATAATGTGCTGCCCGAACGGGTAGTAGAGGTTGTCGTACTCGCCCGAGATATCCAGTGCATGACCGGGCAGGTGACTGAGCGTGATGACCTTGTACCCGCGTTCCAATAGCAATTCCGGGATGCCCATGTTCAGGATGGGGTCGGAGATACCGTAATTGCGTGTGATAAGGACAAGCACCTTGTCCTCCGGTTTTAGGGTGTCCAGCAAAGCCTTGCCCTGCTTTTCCACCGCAGCGGTGTGGCGGCGCACTGCCATTGCACCGCTGAGCAGCGCCTTGGCGCACAGCGGCTTCGGGATACCCAAAACCTTGCTCATGCCCAGCATGGCGGTCGCCATTGCCTCCTGTCCGAAGTCGAGGTCGAACACCGGGCTGAGCAGTGTGATGCCCTTGCTCTCGATGTCAAGCGCCTTTGCGATGGATGCGGCTGCGGTCTGCATATAAACGCAGCCGTAGTTGTGCTTTACACGGCTCTTCTCGTGCTTCATGGTATGGATGGTCGGCAAAAAGATGTAATCGACCTTTTGGTCAATGAGCTGCTGCATGTGACCGTAAATCAGCTTTACAGGGTAACATGTTTCGCCCTGTGCTGTCTGCTGCGCAAGACGGATGGTCTCCTCGTTGGTCGGGTCTGTCAGGATGACATTGAAGCCCAGCGAGGTGAAAAAGGCGTTTGCCATCGGGAAAAACTTGTGGATCATCAGGGCAAACGGCACGCCGACGGTCTTTTTGGCAGGGTCGCGCTTGCCGGTGTAGCCGTCCAGCAGCAGCCTGTCGGCGAGCTTGTAGAAGTCGATGTTTTTTTGGATCTCGGCGCTGCGGCTGTCGTCCGCCAGCTGTGCGGGGCTGTCAAAGCCGATAAAGCGGCTGGGTGCCTGCCCGACTGCCTCCTGTGCCAGAAGTGCGGCACCGTACGCGCCGCTGATGGAAAAGCACGGGTTTACCTGTACACGGCTGCCGTATGCCGACTGAAATGCGGCCACGATGCCGGGGTTGTAGTCAACACCGCCCTGCAGCACGATGTGCTGTCCGACATGCTTTGAGCCCACCACCTTGTGCAGATAGTTCTGCACGATGGAGTGGCACAGGCCGGCAGCGATCTCGGCCTGCGAGATGCCCTCGGCGGCAGCGGATGCAATGGCGGTCTCGATAAACACGGTGCAGCGCTCGCCAAGTGCTGCCGGGTGCTGTGCCGTTAGTGCCAGCGGACCAAACTCTGCCAGCGGGATGCCCATACGTGCCGCCTGCTCCTCCACAAACGAGCCTGTGCCCGCCGCACAGATCTTGTTCATCTGGAAGTCGACGACCTCACCGTTTTTGATGCTGATGTATTTGCTGTCCTGCCCGCCGATCTCAAATACGGTGTCGACCTCCGGCACCCAGTGCGCAGCGCCCTTTGCCTGTGCGGTGATCTCGTCCCGCACGGCATCGGCACCGATGCGCTTGCCCACACGCTCACGCCCGGAGCCCGTCACACCGACGGCGGTAAAGGTGATATCGCCGAACCGGCGGCGGATGTCGGCAAGTCCCTTGCGCACAGCGCCCTCGGGGTCGCCTGCGGTGCGCAGGTACTGAAAGTCGACAAGCTCACCGCCGCCACCCACCAGGACAAGGTCGGTACTGGTGGAGCCGATATCAATGCCGAGCGCACAGCCCGATGCGGGGATGACGCCAGTCGATTTTGGCTCGCTGAGGTCAGTGCCGGGGGCAAGCTCCAGCTTGGGTAAGGCGCCCACGGTGTGGTGTACGGACAGTGCCTTGTCCAGCAGAGCGTCCAACCGCGTCAGCGTGAACTGACCCGATGCTTTGAGCGCCGCCCCGAGCGCTGCCTCGTAGCGGGCGTTCTCGGGCACGATCAGCTCCTGCTCGGTCAAACCGAATACGTCACGGATGGCATGGATGACACCGGCGTTGCATGTCACACCGCCGCAAAAGACAACCGGCTTGCAGACCGGCAGCCGCCGTACGATGGTCGCCTTGTAGTTGCGGATCATGGCGTAGCACAGCCCCAGCAGGATATCCGGGGTGGAGACACCCTCCTGCTGGCGGTGGATGATGTCCGTCTTGGCAAAGACTGCACACCGCCCGGAAAGCCGCGGGATGCTTTTTGCCTGCCCGGTCAGTGCTGAGTAATCCTCAAGCTTACAGCCGACACGCGACATCTGGTCCTCAAAAAACGAGCCTGTGCCGCCTGCGCAGTGCTCGTTGACGGCAAACTGCGGTGCACGGCTTTGCAGGTCAGTGATGAAGCGTGCCCCCTGGCTGCCGATCTCGATGACAGAGCCGGCGTGCGGCACCATGCGGCGCACACCCTCGACGGCGGCAGGGATATCGCCAAGCGAGGGGATATCGGGCTGCTGCGCCAGCAGTGCCTCGGTGTTGCTGCCGGTCACACACAGCGAAAACGGCGTATCCGCGTCGAGCCCAAGGGCGGCAAGGCCGGTTTTCAGGCAGACAAACGGTCTGCCGTGGTGCACAGCCATCCATTTTGCAGCAATTTCGCCGCCCTGCAGCAGCACCAGCTTAACGGTCGAGGTGCCGATGTCCATACCCAACGAAAGCATTGTGTCACTCCTTTTAAGATAAACCCTATGGTCTGTAGGGTTTGACAATTCAAACTTAATAACTTATAATAATGCTGTCTTAAATTAGACAGCTCTAACTTTGAGTTTAACACAACTACCCTCATATGTCCGTTGTTATGGCAACAAGCAAGGCGATTTTGTTTTATGGAAAAATATTATTCGATTTTACAGCAATGCGGCATGTTCAATGGCATACAGCCACGCAAATATAAAGAGGTGCTAAACTGCCTGAACGCAAATGTGCGTACCTACCCGCACGGCGCGCACATTGTCGAGATCGGCGAGCAGAGCAGCAGCACGGGCGTTGTGCTTGACGGCACGATGGAAGAATTTATGTACGACGAAAACGGCAACCAGGTAAGCATCTGCCGTTTCAGCAAAGGGCAGGTATTCGGCGCAGAGCTTGCCTGCACCGGGCTTGCAACAAGTCCGGTGTGTCTGCGTGCGGGCAGTGACTGCACGATTTTGCAGCTTGACTTTGCCGCGCTTGTGTCGCAAAAGACACTTGGCTGCCCGTGCCGTATGCAGGTGACTGCAAACCTGATGCAGGACATGGCGCAGCAGCTCTTGTTCTTCAACACAAAGGTGCGCATTCTGGCGCAAAAACGTCTGCGTGACCGCCTGAAGATTTATTTACAGACGTTGACACCCGACGCAAACAACTGCTACACCCTGCCATATACCCGCACAGAGCTGGCAGATTTTTTGTGCGTGGACCGCAGCGCACTGTCCCGCGAGCTGTGCCGCATGCGGGATGAAGGCATCTTGGATTTTTCCGGTGCGAAGATCCATTTGTTAGACCCGGCGTTTATATGCGCATAATATTTACAAAAAGTTGAACCGCACTGCGTGTGTTTTTTAAGGGGGCGTCCTGCTTTGGGGCGCTCTTTTTGTTTGCTTTTTTGGCAGTCTGACGGTAATGCTTATAAAATCTTTTCACGGACTGGACAAAAAACGGGCACTTTTACAAAAAAAACGATTGACAAATGATGCCTAATGTGTTATGTTGCATACAACAAGTGCGCCGCAACACGGCGCATAACACGGACATTGAAAAGCAGCAAGGAGGAAAGAGAAATGGAACTTAAAAAAATATCTCGTCGCAGCTTCCTGAAGGCAGGCGCATTCACAACGGCAGCAGCTGTGCTTGGTGTGCCCGCATTTGCTGATGCACCGGAGGAGGAAA
>CAVBNV010000050.1:0-5685 GCA_963596815.1 Oscillospiraceae bacterium | reverse complement strand
CGGGATAAAGCCCAGTCCATCGTACTTGATGTGGATGTACTGCACCCGCTTGCCGCTGGACTTGTCCGGTGCGTCCACATAGATGGCAGATACCAACTCCCGCAGGGCGTACCCGTCCAGCTTGTCAATGCCGACGTACTTATGCGCCGTCTGAATGAACTTCTCAATGTTTTCGTTCTGTCGTTCCTGTACTTCAATTTCCTGCTGCAAGGTGACGGACTCAGCCTCCAGCTGCTTCTGCTCCGCTTCATAGGTCTGGCTCAACATATCATAGCGTTCATCACTCAACCGTCCACCGGCGTTGTCCTCGTAAATCTTAATGAACAACCGTTTTAGCTCGGCAATGCGCCGCTCATTGTGCTCCAGCTTCTTCCTGCGGATGCGGATCTGCTCCGTACTTTCCAATCTCAGCTGTTTCTCCATGACCGTCCGGAAATGGGACTCATGCCGCAAAATATAGTCTGTAACTGCTTGAATGTGCTTCAAGACCATAGATACAAAAAGACCGCCTACGCTTTCAGTAGACGGTCTAGGTAACGATATGGAATTTTCAGACTTTGCGGTGGAAATGGGCTGCGCCAGCAGACTGTTTCCGCTGCAAAGTGCGCTGGGATAGCTGCTGTGGCAGCGCAAGGGGTGCAGCCCCTTGTACGGAACAAAGTGACGCAAAACAGCCCGAACAGTCAACTGTCCGGGCTGTCTGCTCCGCAGGACGCACATACTCCCGTCAGGAGAGTATAGAAGTGCGCCCTTGTTACCAAGGGATCATCGATCCTTTTCAAACTCCAAGGTTATTTGGGAAATTCTGTCGTCTATATCTGACAGGTGTCCACGCAGTGGCACAATGGTTTCCTCAATTTCCGATTGCTGAGAAGCCAACATTTTCCTCGCCGCTGTTGCTTCTGCCTCAACCTCATCAATTTTTCCTTGAATAGCTTTTTTCTCTTTAGCTTTAAAAATGCCCAATGCCTTTTTTTCAGCAGTCAGCTCATCAATTCTGCTTTGAATAGCACTTAATTGCTTCATTGCAGGTACATTTTCTTTTTGCTCATCCAATTCTGCAATTTGAGACACAATGTTGTCTTTTTCAGACTGGAGTTTCTTTTGCTCTGCCTCTAATCTATTTTTCTCCTCTTTATGAATTTCCCAATATTCTTTCCGTCGTTGATCGGCAGCCTCTTTAGCTTTCCGCTCACCTGTCGTCTTGATGTAAGTAATTTTGTCGTTCCATTCGTCTATCTCGCGTTGGCGATTTGCCTTTGCTTGGGCTGTTAGACTCTTGCTTTTATTGTAGTGCTTGAATCCACCATCGAAACTTACCTCATACGACTGACTATTTTTTACTTCGCCCTGCATATGAACCATGTTTTCATAGATTTGGATTTTCAGCTTATTCAATTTTTCATCGTCATCTTTGTCCCCACAAAGAACTAGCGCAAGTTTTAACGCTTCAATCAGATAGTCACCTTCGGAAATGAAACGTGTCAGATCATAATCAGACGGATGATGTTCATCCCCCATATAATCTTTATATACAACCTGCCATGCATCACAGATACCATTGTTAATTATACGCGCATACTGAACATTCCCTAACGCATCGATCATGATTTTTGCTTTGAGCAAAAAATTGACCGTAGTAGTTAGGATGGTATTGACATCGCTACGCAGTCCTGCAATGTCATTCTCATTCGGATGCGTCTTGAAATTCTTCACTCTAACTGACAATAATGCAGACTGTAAGTTTTTTAGTTCTGCTTTACAATCTTCTCCTAATTGTTCCTTGTTTTCTTCTGGGCAATTTTCCAGCGCCTTAGAAAAGGCGTTGATTGTCTCCGCAATACGAATATTTCCAAGCGTAGATTGCCAACCAACTGCCTTTCCTTTAATAAACCAAGCCTCCCAGTTGGTCACGTCCATTTCGATTATTCTGTTACAATAATCATCGGCTTCCTTATTATTGCTTGCGTCAAGTGCATTTCGTGCCATATCCAGATAGTTCTCAATTGCAGCGGAATTATCGACTTTAACCGTACCAGTCACTTCCACTGTGCCTTCAACCATCATTTTTCGTGCCTCTTCAATTGAGTACTTACACCCGCAAGTTTGACAGACAAAAACGCCGTCTTGCTTAATTAAATCCGTACTTCCGCACATTTCGCAGGTCAGCTGTTTCATCACGAATCCTCTCTTTTCTTTTGATATTGTGCAGAGTTGTTCTCTGCTTTCCCAATGTACACAACACTGGGGAATTTTCCATCTAAAACGGCATTTTTAAATTGCTTTCCAAAACTCAGTTTCTCTCCTTTTTGAAGTTGATTCCACTCGATTCCGGGAAACAAGTCCTTTGCCAGAAATACTTGCCCATTGGGGATGGCAGATATATGCGTATTTGCCCTTTCAAGCAATTCAGAATAATCCATTTGTCCCCTCACTTCAACAATTTACATTTTCGACTTCGTTCATCAAAAAGTGAATTGAGTTCAACGATGCAATTTGTCTTATCTGCGGCTTTTTTCAGTTCAGCAACTTTTGCAGTAATCCGATCTTCAATATCTGCTATCTGCTCATTACTTACAGGATCGGAATAACGGATTTTCTCTGCTAACTGCGTCAGCGCTGATTTTGTTGCAATATCCGTTTCAGCATCAGCCTGTAGTTCAACCTCAGTTTGCAATTGCTTGATAAAGAAAGCCTTTTTCTGCACCTTTGAGGATACTCGCTCGATCTCGCTGCGCCCAACATCGGAGGCAATCATACAAACGGCGGATGCGCCGGCAATTACTGCACAAGCAACGGCTGCACTCCAAATCGGAAGTGTGGGAATGAACAGAAATACGGCAAGTGCAATGATCTGAACTACAAGATAAACAATGCCGATATGAACGACTGGGAAACCAAGAAACTTACTTTTCAAGGACTCGTTGCGTCCAAGCTCCGCTTTCCAAATTGCAATCTGGGCAGCAAATGCAATCACAGTAAATGCATAAGATATCCAAAATGCTACGGTCTTTGCCGATGGGACGGCAAATGCAACTACGCTGACCAAGACGAATAGGATACCAAGAATGACGTAGCCCTTTGAACTGATCTTTTTCATCATCAACCCTCCCTCTTTGCGCCGCATTTGGGGCAGAACTTACCAGGTTTGATGAACTTAAAGCCGCATTTTGCGCAGGTGTCAGGAGTTGTCTGCGGCGCACCACACTCATCGCAAAATGCAGCACCCGGCGTCAGTGCAGCTCCACACTGGTCACAGAAACGGTTTGCCGCCACTTGCGATTGTGTCGCCATCCCTGCAAATGCATCAGACACAGCTCCACCAACCATTCCTCCGACTGTACCGCCTACGCCAGCCATCATTCCCAGTCCGATTCCCATGCTGGAAAACTGTCCTGCGCCCTCATTTTTGGCGGCATCCTGTGCTACATCGAATCCGCGTTCCTGTTGATAAGTGTAGCCCTCCTGCATCCGCTTGGTTGCCTGTGCCTGAGAATCAATGACAACCTTTTGTGCTTCGGTCTGAGCGCGGATTACATCGGTCTGCTGTTTCAGTTTTGCCTCTGCTATATCAGCATACTGACGGAAATGCAGTTCCTTGAACTTTTCATACTGTGGATCGCCGTCCGGTTTAACCACCGTAGTAACATAAAAGCGTTTGAGTTGTACACCGTAATCGAGAAAATCAGGGATTAGTCTCTGCTGAATATCTGCCGAAAACGTTTCAAGACTTTCATCAATTTCGAATATATTGATGGCATTAGTGCGCATCGCCTGAGCAATGTAGGTTTTTACCTTTGCCATCAGAATACTGCGGAAATAAGTAGTCAACTGCTGGCGATCCAAAACTCGCTCTGTACCGACCAACTTGACCAACAATTTGCGTGAATCATCTACACAGAGGGACATTTCACCACTCGCGCCAATGGAAAGCGGGAATTTGTATGTAGGCTCTACATACTGTACCTTGCTGTCCGTTCCCCAGCGAATTGCCATTTGCTCGGTTTTATTGATGAAGTAGACCTCGCAGTGGAATGCGCTTTCGCCGCCGGTTGGAATGTTGATTAGATGGCGCAGAATGGGGATATTCTCTGTTTCCAGCGTATGCCGTCCCGGTCCGAACAAATCCAGTGCCTGTCCATTCAGGAAAAGAATTGCTTCCTGAGATTCGTGGACAATCAACTGGGACGATGTGTTGAAATTTTCGCATGGATGCTTCCAGATGAAGGTGCTGTTATCGCCTTCGTATTTGATTACCGAAGAGATTGTCGCCATAGCTTGACCTCCTTTGCTTTTTTTCAAAAAGTGTACCTTTCTGTAAAAGCGAAAAGCGCAATTTTTATGTGCAAAATAATTATATCACAGGTTTGAAGAGATTTCCACACGCAAACGACGAAAATATTTGTATTCTGGCGAAAGGACTTTGAAGATAAAAACCTCTGCAAAAAGGTACACATTTCTGTAAAAAAACATCTGTTACGATAATTTGGCTTTTTCGTAAATCTCCGCCCGGTAGCGAAACGTAGACAGCGCCATTCCACACTCCTTTGCTGCCGCAGTTCCAGTAATATCGCCCTGTTTCCAACGCTGATAGCAACTGTGGAAGTTATCAGGTAATGGTTTCGGCGGCCTGCCAAACTTCACTCCCTTGGCCTTTGCCGCTGCAATGCCCTCTGCCTGTCGCTGGCGGATGTTGGTGCGCTCGTTCTCTGCCACAAAGGACAGCACCTGCAATACAATGTCGCTGAGAAATGTCCCCATCAGGTCTTTACCACGGCGGGTGTCCAGCAGCGGCATATCCAGCACCACGATGTCAATGCCTTTTTCCTTGGTCAGCACTCGCCATTGCTCCAATATTTCTTCATAGTTTCTTCCCAGACGATCAATGCTCTTGATATAGAGCAGATCGTCTTTTTTCATTTTCCGCAGCAGCTTCTTATATTGCGGGCGGTTGAAATCTTTGCCGGACTGCTTGTCCATGTAAATATTCTTTTCACTAACCCCGACTTCCCGCAGGGCAACCACCTGACGATTCTCATTTTGTTCTTTGGTAGAAACGCGGATGTAACCATAAGCCGTAGATTTGATATTACTTCACATCCTTCCGCTTCTGCCACACGATGTCATACCCCAGCGCGTCCGCCAGTTCCACCGCCTCGCCGTAGCGGAGCGAGCCGCGCTTGAGCTTGCCGGAGAGATTTGGGACGCTGCGGCTCCAGCCATATTCATCGGAGAGGTAGTCCACTACCTCGGTCATAGTCATGCCGGTGCGGACGATGTAGGACTTGATCTCGTTGCGATAGGTTTCGGATTTTCTCATATTCAAACTTTCCTCCTGTTTTTTCGGTGCGCTCTATGGTAAAATGGGTTTGTCAAATCGTGATATCCATTCGCCTTAGGGCGCTTGTTTTTGATGTGCGGTTTTGCTGGAAATGCCACCGACGATACGTTGGTCACGGGCGGCACCTTCCGCTTTTGCCGTCTAATGTGTCTTTGCGTGAAATGGCGAAACATCATCCTAAACAACAAACGCCGTTCGCTGTTTGATAGCGCTCTATTCCGTGCAGATAACCGCACAGAGCAGAAAACCATTTCGCCGTTTTCACTTGCTTTGATTTTTACATTCGGTTTTGCCGCTCTTTCCGAACGTCGTTCCTGCCCGGGACTCTCACCCCGGCGTTTCGT
>CAVBNV010000049.1:0-5766 GCA_963596815.1 Oscillospiraceae bacterium | reverse complement strand
CGGGGGTTCGAGTCCCTTCCATCGCACCAAAAAATGCCGTGAAATCGAAAGATTTCATGGCTTTTTTGTTTTTCTGGCGAGGTCTGCACACATTTGCACATCCTCTGCACACTTTACAAAAAAGCCATGTTATCTTTGCATCGCTTGCACAGCGCGTATTTCGCTGCACAAAAAATAAGCTTGTCGGGGAAAATCCCCTCCATCTTGCTTAACGCAAGACCGCTTTGTTGCTTAAAAGCCCCACTGGGGCTTTCATTGCTTCGCAAACGCAAAATTTTACGCGAAGAGCACCCGCGTCAACTCACGGCGTTCTTCTGCATCCATCTGCCGGATGGCTTCAAGAATCATTTTACCCGTGATTTTTGTTGCCACCGGCGTTTTGTTTTCCGGGCTTCCCTGCGGCTTTGCGCCTGCTACATCCTGCGAATAGAAGTCGGCTTCGATCTTCTCCGTCAGCTCCAAGCGGGGCTTGTCCTGCGTGTGAGCGTAGGTGTCCATCAGGACAGCAGCAGTTGCGTGGCCAGTGTTGCCCTGCACCGATTTGAAATCGCCGCCAGATTGCAGTAGTTGGTAGGTGGCACTGGAATGGCGTAGACCGTGGAACACGATCTTCTCAAACTCCGGGTGCTCTGCCCGCCACATACGATACCATTTCGTCAGAACGTCCGGTGCAATGGGCAAGCCGTCTGGTAAGCGGAACAGCTGACCGCAGTTGCTGTACTTTTCCGGGGTGTTCTGGTCGAACAGCTTCTGTTTCAGGCACATCATGGGGTGTTTTTCCAAAAGATACTGGCAGTAAGCGGATTCGCGCACCTTGCCCTTGCTGTCTACCCAAGGGCATTCGCTTTCTTCCTCTTCTTCCAGTTCATCCTCATCACGCCAATCTTCGTTCTTCTTTTTCCAATCGCTCATATAATCCCTCCCAATACTTCCGTAGTTCGTTTTCGATCTGCGGGTCGGGAAGCACAGAGCAGTCCAGAAGATACTTCACATAGTCCGTATTCTTCAAGGCTTCAAGGAAGCAGGGGTGTAGTTCTTCTGTGGGTGGACTGCGGTTTGCAATCCGTACCCTGCCGCCAGCACAGGCAATGCCAAAATCTTCCGTCAGCTTTTCCACCGCCTTGCGGGGAGAAAGTTGAAAAAGTCTGCCAACAAAGTCGATCACATCGCCATCGGCCTGACAAGCGAAACAGTGGAAGCGGCTGTCCACCTTCATGCTGGGGTGTTTATCCCCATGAAAGGGGCAGCACATCATGCCGTTCCGGTTTACGGTGAAGCCGTACAGCTCCGCTGCCTGCCGGGTCGAGATGGCATTCTTTACGTCTGAAAAGACAAAGGTGTTACCCTCCGTCCGAATGGGTGGGGTACAGGCGAAAGGTCGAAGCCCGATAAAGGGCGTGGGTGAGGTTCGGGTCTACACATCTATCGGTCAGAGTTTCGTTCATTTGACCTCCTGCTTGGGGCGGTGTGGCTGCGCTCTTCCTTGCGGAAGAAGGCTTCCACGTTTTGCTGGGCATTGCGAAGTTCGCGCAGTTCCTGCTGTGCTTGCTTGTAATGCTGGTAGAATCCGTTTTTCTCCGAGGAAAGTTTTCGGTATTCGGCATCCAGTTTGTCAGTGTCGGGCAAGTCGGATACGGTTTTTTTCCGTTGGCCTTGAAATAGGCGCATGCCGCCTGATAAACGGTCAGCTCTGTGCGATGCTGCTCCTTGAACTTTGCGGGGTTCCGCACGGTCTGGAGTTTTTGCGCAAGGGGCTTGTACTGTCGATACACGGAAAGATGCCCGCGCAGTTCCTTGATGGAATCCATGCGGGCATCCATAGCACATCCGTTTTCATTTAGAAAGTACGCACTTTCACGTAACTCGGTTACCTCAAGGTAACTATCCTGTTTAGTGTGTATTTTTGCGTTCATCTGCACCCGGTTCGTAGAGCAGTTCCAGATAAGGCCGTTTTTTAATGGCAGTGACCACCTCATCCAGAAAAAGAGTGCACAAGTCATTGATCCACGGCTTGGGATACTTATAAAGCAAAAGGTAGGCGGTGCGTTTGGGCGGCGGGTCTTCGGAGATCAGACAGTAGCGCAGGTCGGCGTTCTGTTCCAGCATCATTTCGGCGGTGCCCTGTGTTGTGATCGTCCAGCTTTGCGGGTCGGTGAGAAAATCTGGCAGCATGGAGTTGGTGCCGATGGACACTTTTCGAGTGGATGCCTTGGGAAAACGCCGCCGGTGCCATAGCTCATACTCGCCGCCCATGGTCAAATAAATTTCGTTTTGCGAGGGCAAGTCAGCAAAGTTCCGGCTGAGGTCAAACGCACATTCCGCGTGGTACAGCACGACCATGGCTTCCTTAAACAAAGGCTGTGCCCGCACATTGGGGAATTTATGCAGGCTGCACACAAAGCCAATGTCGATCTGCTGGTTCTCAATCAGCTGGTGGATCTCCGTGGAATGCTCGGTCTGCAGATAAAACTGGATATCCGGGTTGTTCTCCATGAAGTCGCAGTAAAGTTCCGAGAGAAAGAAGCGGTTCAGCGTATCAATAGCCGCAATGCGCAGTTCCCGGAAAATCAGGCGGTTCTTGATCTGCTGCGCCTGCTGCCAGAGGGAGAGCAGCTGCTGAGCAATGGGCAGAAAATATTCGCCCTCCGGTGTCAGCACCACATTGCGCAGACCTTTCTGCCGCACAAACAGTTGGATGCCCAGTTCTTCCTCCAAACGGAGGATACGGGAACTGGCCGTGCCCTGCCCGATATAAAGTTGATCGGCGGCGCGAGCAATGTTAGAGTACTCGGCTACCGCCAAAAAAGTTTCAATTTCGTCAAAACTCACAAAACGTCCTCCTGAAATAATTTGATTTGCAAATATTATAGCTCTGATTTATTCGTTTTACAAGAGTGCGTTCCTGCGTTATAATTGTGTCAGAAAGAGCAAACAGGCCTGCTTGCAACGGATAACAAACGACAGGAGGTTTCTTTTATGGATTACAAACAGTTCGGCGATGACGTCGTGCGGCTGGTTGGCGGCAAAGAAAACGTGATAGGCTTGGAGCACTGTGTCACCCGTCTGCGCTTCACGCTGAAGGATAAATCGCTGGCCGATATCGAGGCCATCAAGTCGCTCAAGGGCGTCATGGGTGTCGTGAACGGCAAACAGGTACAGGTGGTTGTGGGCGGCGAGGTCGTTCCGGCTTACAATGAGATTATGAAAAATTATGCCTTTGGCGGCGGCACGGTGGATGTGCCGAAGCAGAAGGAAAAGCTGACCGCAAAGGGCGTATGGGATGCCCTGCTGGACTACATTTCCGGTACCATGGTGCAGATCATCCCGCTGTTCATCGGCTGCGGCCTGGTTAACTGCATTCTCTCAGTGGCAAAGATCATTTTCGGCGTGGATTCTTCCACGGCAACTTATCAGGTGCTGAACGCTATTGCAAACGCACCGTTCTACTTCCTGCCCATTCTGGTGGGCTATGCCGGTGCCAAAAAGCTGGGCGCAAACCCCATGCTTGGCGCAATGCTGGGTCTGTTCCTGCAGCATCCGTCCTTTACCGGACTGATCGGCGGCGAAGCCAATGTGTTCTTCGGCATCCCGTTCAGCGCAATCGACTACAAATCCACTGTGTTCCCTGTGCTGATCGGCGCGTGGGTTCTGAGCTATCTGGAGCCGTTTGTCTATAATCACCTGCCTAAGATTCTCAAGACCGTATTCGGCCCCTTCCTTTGCATCCTTATCATGAGCCCGCTGATGCTGTTCGTCATCGGACCGGTCGGTTACTATGCAGGTCAGGGTCTGGCAAACGCTGTGCTCAGCCTGCAGCACCTGCCGTTCGGCCTTGGCTGCGGTCTGATCTCTGCATTCCAGCCCATTCTGGTTCTGTTTGGTGCACACACGGTTCTGGCTCCCGTTATCATTGAAACTATCGGCACGATGGGCTTTGATGCTCTGATCCGTCCCGCTTTCGTTATGGCTTCTTTCGGTCACTTTGGTGCATCTCTTGCAGTCACCCTCAAGTGCAAGGATAAGGAAGTGAAGGGCATGGCCGCCGGTGCTACTCTGACTTCTTTCCTCGGCACCAACGAGCCTTCCATGTACGCACTGGAGCTGCCCTTGGTCAAGCCCTTTATCGCTGCTCTGATCGGTGCATTCTGCGGCGGCGTAGTTTCCTCTCTGACTGGTGCAAAGGCATACGCCATGGGCAAGAACGGTGTGTTCGGTTGGCTGGTGTATGAGGATACCATTGGCTGGATCATTCTGGCTTCTCTGGTGTCTGCTGCTGTGGCATTTGCACTGGCATGGTTCCTTGGCTTTGATGAAAGCAAGATTTCCCATAACGAAAAGTAAACAACGGAGGCATTTCACACCATGACAAATCATTATGTTGACACCTTCCCAGAAGGATTTCTCTGGGGCGGCGCAGTTGCCGCCAACCAGTGCGAGGGCGGCTGGGATGAGGGCGGCAAAGGTCTGGACTATGCCGCCTGCTGCCATGGCTCTCTGAGTGACCTGCATCCCTGCCCGCCTGACCCGAACGTCTACCACCCGGAGCGGGAAGCCATTGACTTCTACCACCGCTACCCGGAGGACATCAAGCTGTTTGCTGAGATGGGCTTCAAGGTGTTCCGCACCTCCATCTCGTGGACGCGCATTTTCCCCACCGGTGACGAGCTGGAACCCAACGAAGAAGGTCTGGCGTTCTACGACCGCCTGTTCGATGAACTGCACAAGTACGGCATTGAGCCGCTCATCACCATTTCCCACTACGAGATTCCGTGGAATTTTGTGGTCAAGTACGGCAGCTGGCGCAGCCGTCACCTCATTGATTGTTACGAGCGGTACTGCAAAGTACTGTTTGAGCGGTACAAAGGCAAGGTGAAATACTGGCTGACCTTCAACGAGATCAACAATATGCGCCGTAACCCCAGCTATGTGGGCGGCATTCTGCTTCAGCCCGGTGAGAACAAAATGCAGGCTATCTTCCAAGCTAGCCACAATATGTTCGTAGCGAACGCCAAGGCTGTCAAGCTCTGCCACGAGATGTTGCCGGATGCAAAAATCGGCGTGATGTGCTCTCTGAGCAATATCTATCCCAACAACTGCGACCCGGTCTGTGTGTTTGAAACGCAGGATGTGCGCCGCCGTTCGCTGTTCTACCCGGATGTAATGCTGCGCGGCTACTATCCCACCTACGTCTATCGCCTGTGGGAAGAAAATGATGTGCACGTCCACATGGAGGACGGCGACCTCGACCTCATCAAGCAGAACACCAACGATTTCCTCGCATTCAGCTATTACCGCACCACCACCCACGAGAAAGGTCAGCCCTATTTCGGCGACACCGGCGGCGATGTCGGTACTCCGAACCCCTATCTGGAAACCAGCGCATGGGGCTGGCAGATCGATCCGATGGGCTTCCGTTTTACCCTCAACGAGCTGTGGGATCGCTATCAAGTGCCACTGTTCCCGGTGGAAAATGGTCTGGGTGCCCACGATGTGGTGGAAGATGGTAAAATTCATGACCCCTACCGTATCGACTACCTGCGCCGCCATCTGGAAGCCATGAAGGAAGCCATCCGCGATGGCGTGGATATCATGGGCTATGCCTACTGGGGTCCCATCGATATCGTGTCGGCAGGCAGCTTCGAGATGGAAAAGCGGTACGGCTTTATCTATGTGGATAAGGACAATCAGGGCAACGGTACGCTGAAACGCATCAAGAAGGATTCGTTCGAGTATTACAAGAATGTGATCCATACCAACGGCAGAGAG
>CAVBNV010000048.1:0-6615 GCA_963596815.1 Oscillospiraceae bacterium | reverse complement strand
ATTTTTCTGAGCTGACCACGCCCATGATCAACGAGTTTATTGAGAAAATCATCGTTCATGCCCCGGAGCGTATCGACGGCGACCGGATGCAGGAGGTGGAGATCCACCTTCGCTTTATCGGGCAGTTTGAGTTACCCGCACCGGAGCTGACCGAGGAAGAAATCAAGCGGCAGGAGTTCTTGAAAAAAGAGCGTGTTCGCAGCCGGGAGCGGTATCAGAAGCTGAAATCCGGGGAACGCACGGTTGGCGTTCCTGTTACGCTGACCTGCAAATGCTGCGGGCAGGAATTTGCATCCAAGCGGACAAACACCCTGTTCTGCGGCCCCAACTGCCGGGCAAAATTCTACCGGCAGGAGGCAGCAGAAAACCGCAGCCGGGCGTGTACCTGCGAAAACTGCGGCAAGGTGTTTCCTACGACGCGAAGCAGCATCAAATACTGCTCCGATGCTTGCCGGTATGCGGCGCAGATCAAACGTCAGGGCGCACGGAAGAAAGCCTTGCGAGAAGCTAAGAACGAGGAAGAAACGAAAACAGCATAAGAAAAGACGCAGACGGCGGCTTGCCCCAAATCGGGCAGGCCGCCGTTTTTTGCGCAGAAATGGAGGTATCATGCGTATTTTTGAAATCGTAAAAGAAAACGTCAATCTGCGGGAGGCGGCAGAGCTGTACGGGATCGATGTGAACAGGTACGGCAAAGCCCTCTGTCCGTTTCACAACGACCGGCATCCCAGCCTGTATGTGGCCGACGACCATTATCATTGCTTCGCCTGCGGGGAGCACGGAGACGTGATCGACTTTGTGGGCAGGCTGTTTCAGCTATCACCCTACGATGCGGCACGGAAGCTGATGACAGATTTTCATCTCAGCCCGGACAAGCCGCCCAGCGCAGCGGCGATCCATGCAAAACGCATCCGAACAGAAGCACAGCAGCTCATGGAAAGCGAGCGGCTGTGCTTTTCTGTTCTGTCGGATTACGCCCGTGTGCTGCGGGACTGGAAGGTGCGGTATGCGCCGCAGTCACCTGACGAGCCTGTTCACGCTCGGTTCGTAGAAGCCTGTCACAAGCTCGACGAAACGGAATATTACTTGGATATTCTGTGCGCTGGCGATTCTTTTAAACGTGCCGAAGTGGTGCAGCACCAGATGACAGACGGCAAGCTGGACAGGCTGCGAAGAAGATTAGAGGAAATTCACAAGGAGGACGAAAATGACAACTACACCGCAGGCGTGGCCTGAGTGGTACGACGGCAGGCACATCAATGAGGTGCTGTTCTGCCAGCAGTTTTTGGACAAGCACCCCATGAAATGTGTGCGCGGGCGGCTGTTCACCGTGGATGGGCTGATCGAGGACGAAGGGCAGATCGGCAATCTCATTCTGGAGGAAATCTCCGGTGTGCTGACCTCTGGCCTGTCCAAAGTCGTGACAAATCTGCTTGCCAGCATCAAGCTACAAGCGTATTCGCCGCCGCTGCCCATTGAGACGGATCGCATCCATGTTGCCAACGGAACGTATTTCATGGACGGCAGTTTCACCGCTGACAAGAGCTACTGCAACAACCGCTTGACTGTCGCTTATAATCCTGACGCGCCTGAGCCAAAACGCTGGCTGCAATTCCTGTCCGAGCTGCTGCAACCGGAGGACATTCCCACCTTGCAGGAGTTTTTAGGTTACTGCCTGCTGCCGACTACCAAGGGACAGAAAATGCTCATGCTCATCGGCAAGGGCGGCGAGGGCAAGAGCCGTATCGGACTGGTCATGCGCTCGCTGCTGGGCGACAGCATGAATACCACCAGCATCCAGAAGGTCGAGAGCAACCGGTTCAGCCGTGCGGACTTGGAAAACAAGCTCCTGATGGTGGACGATGATATGGACATGAGCGCACTACCCAAAACCAACTATATCAAATCCATCGTGACTTCGGAGTGCAAGATGGATATGGAGCGCAAGGGCGTCCAGAGCTATCAGAGCCAGCTCTATGTCCGCTTCCTCTGCTTCGGCAACGGTGCGCTGACGGCTTTGCACGACAAATCCGACGGTTTCTTTCGCCGCCAGATCGTGTTGACCACCAAAGACCGGCCCGCAGGCAGAGCAGACGATCCGTTTCTGGTGGACAAGCTGCTGCGGGAAAAGGAGGGCATCTTTCTCTGGTGTCTGGAGGGGCTGCACCGGCTGATCGGGAACAACTATCAGTTCAGCATTTCGGGAAAAGCCAGAGAGAACATGGAGACGGTCAAGCGCAGCAGCAACAATGTGATCGAGTTTCTGCAATCCGAGGGCTATGTTCGTTTCAGAGCCGACAGCGAAGCCAGCTCCAAGGCGATCTATGAAGCCTACACAAGATGGTGTGACGATAACGCGCAGAAGCCCATGTCTGCCAACCGGGTCAGCTCTGAGCTTGCACAAAATGAGCGGTTTTACAACGTGGAGGCCACCAACAATGTCCATGTCAGCGGCAAGCGGGTGCGGGGCTTTGTGGGCATTGAGGTGGTCAATCCGCTGCCGTACTAAAAATGAGAACCGGACTTCAAAATTGCCGTACACGCCGTACACTCTGTACGGCTGTTTTTGATTCCGTGCTTAAAAACCGCTTTTGCTTGTGGACATCGTGAAGCTTTTCGCGGTAGAGTGTAAAATCTGCCGTCGAATCGGCGGCTGGTACGCAAAACCGGCGTACAGAAACGTACAGAAGTCGGCTTTGCCGTACCGCGCCGTACACCGGCGGCTCAATTTAGCGGCTTCAAAATCAATGCTTGTGAAATCCGTGAAGATTTTTGCCGCAGGTCGAACGCACTGCACCATCCGGTGATTTACCGAAGCGTGAAGCCGCTGCACCGGACTGCGGCATATCCTGTCGTTCCGTATGTTCTCACGCAGAACGGCGAAGCCGACAGGGTGCTATTGCGAACAGGACATCACGGACAGAAATCTGAGCGGATTTGCGGCACGGCAGATTTTTCATCGCAAAGCGTACACAGTTCACTTACTCAAAAACCAATATCACGAAAATATGGAGGTAAAAAGTTGATGAAATCCAATCTGAGAAATGAGATCAAATCGTACATCGTTCGTCAGGGCATGACCATGCAGGAGGTCGTTGATCTGCTGCGGGACGAACACGGTTGGTCTGACAGTGTCTCCAACCTGTCCAATAAGCTCCAGCGGGAATCCCTGCGCTACGTCGAAGCCGTCCAGCTTGCCGATGCGCTGGGCTATGAGATCGTCTGGCAGAAACGAAGATAAGGGGGATTTTCACATGACGGATACGGAGAAGAAGCTGTTGCAGGTGCAGCACCGATTGGAGGAAGCGCAGGCGCGGGATCGTGTCAAGGAACGAAAAATGCGAACGCGCAGGCTCATTCAGGAGGGCGCGGTTTTGGAAAAGGTGCTGCCGGAGGTGCGGACGATGGAGCCGACTGTACTGGAGGATTACCTGATGCAGAAGCTGCCGCAGCACGACTGAATCCGCTGGGAGGTCTCCGGGAAACCGGGGGCCTTCCTCTTTTTTCTCCCGAAGGGCGCACTTACTCACCACCTGTAAAACAGGCGGTGGTATGCCTGCGGCATCGTGCGCTCTCCGAGGGGGACTGCGGCTGCTGCGGCAGCCTCCAGACAATGCCACAGCACCCGCGGGCGCTGCTGTCATCGTCTGCGCGATTGGAGAAATACCGTCGCTTCAACCGACGCTATTTCTCCAACCGCCTGCGCAAACCTGCCACCGGCAGCTTTGCTGCAGAGATGGACGGGCGTTCGGCCCGTCCATTTTCTCTTTTACGAAAGAGAAACAGAAAAAAGAAAACGAGGTGAACGAACGATGGCAATCTATCATCTGGAGGCAAAGGTGGTCAGTCGGGGCGCGGGGCGCTCTGCCGTGGCCGCCTCCGCTTATCTGAGCTGTTCCCGTCTGTATAACGATTACGACGGGATACAGCATGACTACACAAAAAAGCAGGGGCTTGTCTGGCGAGAAGTGTTCCTGCCAGAATACGCCCCGCAGGAATGGCGGGATCGTGAAAAGCTATGGAACGCCGTAGAGGAAGTGGAGACATCCAAGGACAGCCGATTGGCGCGGGAATTTGTCGTTGCCCTGCCCATAGAGCTGAACCGTGACGAGCAGATCGAGCTGCTGCAAGATTTTATCCGGGAGCAATTCGTATCAGACGGGATGTGCGCCGACGCTGCCATCCATGACACGGACGGTCATAATCCCCACGCCCACATTCTGCTGACGGTGCGCCCGCTGGACGAGCAGGGCAAGTGGCAGTACAAGACCGAGAAGGAATATCTCTGCATGAAAAACAGCGAGGAGCGCGGTTTTACTGCCGCCGAGTTCAGGACAGCACAGAACGAGGGCTGGGAAAAACAGTATCCCTACAAGGTTGGCAAAAAGAAGGTGTATATGGTTCCTTCCGAGGCTGATGCACAGGGGCTTGTTCGAGCTGACAAGCATCCTAAAAGCACTCGCTACGGCAGACAGAATCCCATCTCTGAGCGCTGGAACAGTGAGGAACAGCTCGTGACATGGCGGGCGGCGTGGGCTGACGTGTCCAACCGTTGTCTGGAACGTGCGGGACGTGAGGAACGCATTGACCACCGAAGCAACGCCGTACGGGGTCTGGATGAGATTCCCACCATCCATGAAGGCGTGGCAGCGCAGGCGTTGGAGCGCAAAGGAATCATCTCTGACCGCTGTGAAATCAACCGGCAGATCAAAGCCGACAATGCGCTGCTCCGGGAATTGAAAGCCGAAGTCAAGAAGCTGGCCGCACTGGTTGCCCGCACCGTACCGGTCGTTGCGGAGGGGCTGGAAAAACTGCGCAGCCGTGTGCTGATCTTCTGTTATCAGCTTTCGCATATTCGCAGCGGCAAATCTCATATTCAAAAATCCCTTGCCGTATGGAAGCCGGAGCTGGAGCGTTACACCGGTTTGGTGCAGCAAATCAAGGAAAAGAGCAAGGAACGCAAGGCGTTGGTTGCCGAGAAAAAGGAATTGCCGGTATATCATGTGAAACGACACAAAGTACTGGCTGTCCGCATTGCAGAGCTGACAGAAGATTTAGAGGAACTGCGTTCCGAGAAAGCGCTCCTTTTGCAAAAATTTGAGTATGCAGAAGATGCAGGAGCAGAGGCATTCCGCAAGGATATTGCCACCATGGAGGCTGGCCTGAAAAAGCTGGAGACGCAGGAACAGAAATATTCCGTTGAACTGGATAAGGCTTTGACTGAATATGCCGAGCTGAAAGCGCAGGCCGTGAATCTTGACCCGGTGGAGCTATATGAGGTGCGTCAGGCCATCCGTCCTGTGCAGGAAAAAGCAGCAGAAAAACAGTTAGAGGAAATCTTGCAGAAGAAGCCTTCTCTTATTATGCTGCTCAGCGCCAAGCAAGAAACATCCCGCCTGCTCAGAGAGGATGCAGAAGAGCGGCAGGCGCGGCAGATGGTTATGCAGCTGCAGAAGGAACAGAGAACAGTTCCGCAGAATCAGTCCAAGAAAAAAGAGCATTGGGAGAGATAACGTCAGGCGGCGACTGCTACGATGCAGTCGCCGCCCGTCTTATTCGATCTCTTGCTCCAAATCGGCAAACAGATTTGACGCAAAAAACTCCTGAATTGTGATACCCAAGCCATCGCATAGCTTTTTGATGGTTGAAATTGTTGCACTGTTGTTGCGTCCGCTGACAATATTATTGACGGTCGATTGTGTGACGCCACTTATGCTGCACAACTTATTGATGGAAATATCCCGCTGTCTGCACAGCTCTATAATTCGTGTCCGAACCGCTTCTCCGATGTTCATGCGTATGCCCCCTTTACAAAAGAGCATATCTAAAAGCGCTTGAAAAGATTAACCCTTTTGGGTTATAATTATCCCAAATGAGTTAATTCGTAATTCTTGGTGGCTGGCTTACAATTTATCCATTCGATAGATTGGAGGTCAGATTATGGACTATGGTTATGCACGAGTTTCAACAAAGGAACAGAATGAGCAGCGGCGGGCCGAGGGTATTGCCGCCGCGAAATTGCGGGGCGTTCAGTTCGGTCGAAAGCCAAAAGAAAAGCCGTCGGAGTATCCGACGGTTCTGGAAGCGTGGCGCAGAAAGGAGCTGTCAGCAAGAGCAGCTGCCGCAAGGCTCGGCGTTACGCACAAGACATTTCAAAAATGGTCAGAACAGGACACACCCCGCTGAAAAAGTACAGGTTGCTCCTCATGGTTAATTTTTCATGCGTTCCAGTTATATGTGTCGTAAAATATTGTATTTACGCTGTTCATGTGGTAAACTTTTCTTGATAAATATTAGAAAAAATGATCTTGGTGACTGGCTACGAACCTGTACCATGATATTCATTTTAGGAAACGCCTGCTTGGAATAAACCTTGAGTTAGAAGAGAGGAAATGTGCATGAACCTGACTGGCTATCCGTCCATCGACAAACCTTGGCTGCAATACTATTCCAAAGAAGCCATCTATTCCCCGCTGCCGGATGGGTCCATGTACGACTACATGACCACTTGCAATGCGGATCGGATGGATGGAACTGCGCTGAATTACTTCGGGCGGAAAATCACCCACCGGCAGTTGCAGACGGAAATCGACCGCTGCGCCCGTGCGCTGACTG
>CAVBNV010000047.1:0-6658 GCA_963596815.1 Oscillospiraceae bacterium | reverse complement strand
AGAGTCCGGATTGCAGAGCATCTGCGCTATCTGCCCATGGGGTATTTTAACTCGAACAGCATCGGCGAGATTTCCTCTGTCGCGACGAACGCCATGGAGTCGCTCGGCGATGTCGCAACCCGTGTGGTCATGCAGACGACACAGGGCATTCTCGAAACCTCGATGATCGTTCTTATGATACTCTGTTTCGACTGGAGAATCGGCTTAATCTCCGCCGTCGGCGTGCTTGTTTTCTTCCTCATCAACTCAAAAATGCAGAGCGCGGGCAAGGATATTTCCGAAGACAAGGTCGAAAGCGATATAGAGCTCGTCAGTCAGATCATGGAGTATATTCAGGGTATTGCGGAGGTTAAATCCTACAATCTCCTCGGTGCTCAGGCAAAGAAGCTCAATGATGCGAATGACGCCTGCGCCAAAGTCAACACAAAGATGGAGCTGACCTTCATCCCGTATCATTTCTTTCAGACGGCGATCACAAAAATCACCGGGGCCGTTATTGTTGCGTGCAGCGCGTATTTCTTCCTGAACGGCACAATGAGCTCTGTTTACGCTATCGGCATGACAATTTCGGCATTTATGCTGTACGCAAGCCTGGAAAGCGCGGGAAGCTATTCCTCGCTCCTGCATACCGTCAGCGTGTGCGTGGACAAAGCCGATGCCATTCTGGCGCTGGATACCATGGACATTGACGGCAAGGATATTGAGCCGGAGAACCATGATATTGTGCTGAAGCACGTTTCCTTCTCCTATGACAGGAGAAAGATCATTGACGATGTTTCCCTTTCCATTCCGCAGAAGACGACCACGGCCATCGTCGGGCCCTCCGGCGGCGGCAAGTCCACCCTCTGCAATCTGATTGCAAGGTTCTGGGATGTGGATTCCGGTGAAATTACACTCGGCGGCGTGAATGTGAAGGATTACAGTATGGACAGCCTGATGGAAAACTTCGCATTCGTGTTCCAGTCGGTCTATCTCTTTGCGGATACGATTGAGAACAACATCAAATTCGGCCGTCAGGACGCAAGTCATGAGGAAGTCGTCGAAGCGGCAAAGAAGGCCTGCTGCCATGAATTTATCATGAAGCTTCCGAACGGGTACAACACCGTCATCGGCGAGGGCGGAGCGAGCCTTTCCGGCGGCGAAAAGCAGCGCATTTCCATTGCCCGTGCCATTATGAAGGACGCCCCGATCATCATCCTCGATGAGGCAACCGCCAATGTTGACCCTGAGAACGAAAAAGAGCTGATGGATGCTGTGGAGGCACTTACCAAGGAAAAAACCATCATCATGATCGCCCACCGTCTGAAAACCGTGCGGCACGCAGATCAGATCGCCGTCGTGGACAAGGGTCATATCGTCCAACTCGGCACCCATGAGCAGCTCATGGCACAGGAGGGCATCTACAAACGCTTTATCAATGCCAGAACGCAGGCCGTCAGCTGGAAGCTGTAAATAATAATTATGACACAAAGGAAAAGCCGATTTATATGAGCGCAGTATTTAGCTGCTGCGGAACAGAAAGGAAAGGTAGAATTTGAGACATGACTTTGAGACATGACTTTGAAAGAAAAATTCGCTGAGTTTAATAAGGTCGCTCCGATTCAGACCGTCGATGTGCTGGGTCACCCCTTTTCCTATCGCTACTACAAAAATCCGAATCCAAATAAAAATGTTACGCTGGTCATGCTGGCAGGCGGCAGCGGTTTGGCAGATGGCTTCTTCTATCTTTATGACTATTTTATGCCGGAATACAATCTGCTCTCCTTCAGTTACCCGATGGACTTCCGTGACAATGCCTCACTTGCAGATGCCATCGCCGCACTGCTTAAAACGATCGGCGCCGAAAACGTTTACCTGATGGGACAGTCCTATGGTGGACTGATTGCTCAGATCACGGCAAAGCGTCACCCGGATGTCATTAAGGGTATGATCCTATCCGGCACCTGCGGTCTTGGTCAGGGTACAGATGCAGAGGGTCTTGCGGTGATCAACAAAATGCTCGACCCCAAAAAAATCGAAAAGAACATCAAAATGGACAAAAAGCTGCCAATTTGGCTCCTTGTGCCCATGTTCAAGCTGATGGCAGGCAAGGTCATAAAGGACAAGAAAATGCGCCAGGACTTCAAGGATATCATTGATATCTGTAAAGCTTCCATGTCCGGCGAGTATTTTGCACTGATGGACACCCTGCTGGGCGATGTGCTCCAATACGCTGACACGGAAACGAGAGAGGACTTTTTGCCCTTTGAAAGCGAGGTGCTCATCTTCTTCTCCAAGGAGGATACCATCTTCTGCGACAGCCTAAAGCAAAATCTGGTCGACCTGATGACGAACCCAACCGTCGTATGGGATCTGAAGGGCGGACACCTTGCCATGATGACGAGCATTGATGAATACGTGCAGACGCTCGCCAAATTCATCTGTGAGCGGAACGAAAATTACCGATAAACCTGACAGCGAGGACGTGCAATGACAGGCAAATATCTGCAAGAAACACGGATTCTCGACTTTTCAAACGGGAGCATACAGCGGCTGATTGAAAAGCGAAAATGGCGGGAACTCGACGAATTTGAGCGTCTGCGCTCAATTTATAACTTCGTTCGGGATGAAATTCTTTTCGGCTATAACACCGACGACAGTATCCCCGCCTCAAAAGTCCTTGAGGACGGCTACGGACAATGCAACACAAAGGGAACGCTGTTCATGGCTCTGCTCCGCGCATGCGGCATCCCATGCCGCATCCACGGCTTCACCATCGACAAAAAGCTGCAAAAGGGCGCTATGACCGGGCTTGTGTACAAAACAGCGCCGCAGAATATCTTTCACAGCTGGGTCGAGGTGTATTTTGAGGACACGTGGTATGAGCTTGAGGCTTTTATTCTCGATAAGCGTTATCTTGAAAAACTGCAGACGAAAAACAGCGGCTGTACCGGCGCATTTTGCGGCTACGGTGTGGCAGTTGCGGATTTTCAACATCCTGTGGTCGATTTCAACCGGAACAACACCTATATCCAAAGCGAGGGCATCACGCAGGATTTCGGCGTGTACGATTCGCCCGATGAGCTTCTTCGTGAGCACCATCAGCAGATGTCAGCCTTTAAGGCGTTCCTGTATAGAAATGTCGGCCGGCATCTGATGAACCGCAATGTCCGAAAAATCAGAGAAAAATAAAAGGATGGATTCACCATGAAACCGAATTATAAGAACTGGATTCCTAAGGGAATGTTATATTCGTTAATTGCCGGAACGGTGTTTTCCCTCTTGTTGTTGATTGCATTCGGTGTGCTTGGTATTGGTGTGAGCGGCGGTCCCCGCATTGCACTGGGTGTGATTTTTGCTGTTGCATTCCTCGTGTGTGCGTGGTATACACAGTGGTGTATCAAAGCCTACAACGCCTTTTCCTATGATGGAGACCGAAAGCTGTCCAAGCAGATTATCGATGGCACGGCAGAGTATATCACGCTCCCCGAGGGCGGTGTGGGGCTGGATGTCGGCTGCGGCAGCGGCGCTTTGACCATTGCCTGCGCCAAGCGCAACCCGCATGGCAGAATGGTTGGCATCGACCGTTGGGGCAAGGAATATGCCTCTTTCAGTCTTACGCTTTGTCAAAGCAATGCCAACGCGGAGGGCGTGACAAACGCTGCATTCCAGCGCGGCGACGCCACAAAGCTGGACTTCCCGGACGAAAGCTTTGACGCCGTAACCAGCAACTATGTCTATCACAACATCACCGGTGCAGACAAGCAGGCACTTCTGCTGGAAACTCTGCGCCTGCTGAAAAAGGGTGGCTGCTTTGCCATCCACGACCTGATGTCAGAGCGCAGATACGGCGACATGCAGGCCTTTGTAAAAAAACTGAAGGACATGGGCTATGAGCAGGTGGAACTGATCGACACGACCGACGGCAAATTTATGTCGGGGTCTGAGGCGAAGCGTTTGATGCTGACCGGCTCAACGCTATTGGTGGGAAGGAAATGAGTATTACAGTAACGAGAATCTTGCTTTGCCTTGGAATGCTGGGCCATGCATTGAATATGTATTGCGACAGAGTTATAAGCATTTTCCCAAATGGTACTCTAAACCTGATCAACATGAAAGAGATCAAAAAAAAAGGCTTCCTTGCAAACCTGATGGAGGGAGTATCTCCCAAAATCCCGATGAGGTCAGGTATCCTTGGCGTGATCTCTTTGGTGTTTCAGTATCTGGGGTATTTTTCCTTTGCGGTATACGTTTACGGCAAAGCACCGGTTTATGGGGTCACGCTGTTCCTATGCTGTACGATATTCTGCATTTTGGGGGCAGGCGTGCATGTGATGACCTGCCTTGCAGAGTATGTTTTCCTGAAGATGGGCAGGGATGAAAAAGCAAGGGTATTGATGCTTGATATCCAAAAATCCATTGGCGTTCTACACGGGTGCTATCTTGGGCTGATTGCATATATTGTCACTTTGATCGTTGCAATCATAAGCGGCGCTCTCGGGTTTCCTCTGTGGGCTGTTATTTTTACAATACTTCCGATATTTGTGCTGATGTTCCCTCTTCAAATCGTAGGCACGCTGCATATTGCGGCAATGGCATCGATGCTGATGTGGATCATTTTACTTTAGGAGGCGCAAAATGAATTACCTGCTGGAAATCGTGATTTTTAATGTTGTCATTTTTACGATCTGCGGCATCAGTATGGCGAAGAAGGGCAAGCTCGGTATGATACAGGAGTACCCAAAAGCGATACAGGATCGTTGCAGGGAACTGGGGCTGATACAGGAAAGTTCCGATAAGCTTACGAAAAAAGCGACGATAGGAAAAATCGGATTTTTCATCGGGTATATGTTTTTGCAAACAGCACTGGCATATTACATCGGCGGCGCCCGCACGTTCTTCGAGGGTTGGCTGCATGGTTACATCATGTGGGTAGCGGAGATGTGGTTTGATGCGCTGGTCGTGGATTGCATCTGGTTTTGCCACAGCAAGAAAATGATCATCCCTGGGACGGAAGATTTGGTGGATGCTTATCATGATTATTGGCACCATATAAAATATGCCGTCATTGGCATGTTTACACAGGCTGTAATTGCCTTGCCGGTAGGGCTTTTTGTGATGCTGCTGTCAAAAATATGATACTGACAGAAATCAAGCAATGAAAGGTAGTATCAAATATCATGCTGAAATATGGTTTACTTGCAAAAGGTGTAGAGCTGCTGTGTTTTAAGCCTGTACTGGAGGAATTAAAAAGTATATGCCCCGATATGGACATGGAGGCATATAAAAAGAATGTCAAAAAAGAATTCAAAGCGATGCTTCTGCGCACACCGGATATCGGCGGCAGCTCGCTTGAGTCAAACCTGTATATCGCAGCCTTTGTGTTTTCGCTGTATAAGGCACAGCCCGACCGCATCACGCCCGAAATTGTGGACAAAATGGTTACAGCGGTATTTGAATCGCCCTTCATGATAAAAGCACACAAGAACAAAAAGTGCACTCTGTTTACTGACAAGGTACAGGACAGGCATCTGACCGAAAGCCGCTTGAGTCAAAACTCAAAGTATGAGCTTGACTGGAAGTTTGAATACAAAAAGGGTGTGGACGAATTTTACAACACCTACACCGAATGCGGGATCTGCAAGCTTGGTCAGCGTGAAAAATGCTTTGAGTTTGTACCATGCCTGTGCAACATGGATGAGCGCAACTACCGCAACGAGGGCGGACAGCTGCACCGTACCAAAACACTTGCAAACGGCGATGACTGCTGCAACTTCCACGTAACAAAATTATAATAAATCATCTTCAGAGGGATGTAAGGTGAAAAAAGAAAAATTGGCAATCATGCTGTGCTTTGTGGCTTCCCTACTGTTTTATATCGTCGCAGTTGTCGCCCACTTTACTTCAAGTGATACTTCTATGACCGTTATATGGATCTGCCTTGGGTCGACTTTTTTATGCCTGGGTGCAGTATAAAAAAATAAGCAGGATAAAGATAAAAAGAAATAACCGACAAAAAATGAGCGCCCGAAGGAATGCAAAGCAACCCGTGAGGACATCGACCGTCGCATGAAGCAGGCGCTGAATAAATGGATGGAGGTAAAATTATGAAATGGCTGATCATGGTCCTGTTCTGGTTTCTGTACTGGGGAATCTGCTTCCTCTGCACGGGAACCGATAAGAAAAATCTTGCCGGACTGCGCTCTTATCCCGATGCGGTGCAAAAACGTGTTCGGGAAAAACTGCCCGACACCGCCCCAAAAGACAAATCCATTCCGTCGATTCTACTCGGCAATCTGATTCTGTTCACCGTTGTGTTCTCTGTGCTTGGACTTGTTTTCAAAAGCGTGCTCGCTTTTGACAGCTATCTTTCTGCGTTCTGGTATTTTCTTATCTTAGGCGAGGGACTCGGTGCTTTTGACCTGCTTGTTATTGACCTGCTCTGGTGGCGCAATACCGGGCGCATCCGCTTCTCGTTCCTGCCCGAAAAGGAGGCTTATCAGAATCCCGAAAAGCATATCAACTCCTTTGTGCGCGGGATACCTCTGTTTGCGGCAATCGCAGCACTTACGGCGTTGGTCGTATCGCTGTTTTAAGGTCGCTGTCATGAAGAAATTCAACTATACCATGAATCACAAAGCGGACGAGGCATATATGGCAAAAATGTGCGCCGAAGGCT
>CAVBNV010000046.1:0-6707 GCA_963596815.1 Oscillospiraceae bacterium | reverse complement strand
TTTCGTGTAAGATGGAGCTGTACACTGGGGTAATCACCAAACAGCTGCGGCAAAACCAAACCGGCATACATCAACGTACTGCCGCTGAACAGCATTCCTTCATGGATACCATCTTCGACTGCTTTTCCGCCATCGTGAGAATACTGTGAGGCGAAATAGTCGATGCTATCCAATTCATAAATCGCGGTTTCGTCTAATCCACGGAAGCAGACATGAATGGGCAGAGGGTTTGCCTGAGGATGCGTCACCACCAGATTCAGCAGGGCTTCTCCATCATTTTCTGCGGTAAACTGCCACGCTGTATAACACTCATTTTGTATAGGGTCAGTTAAACGGTAATAGTTCCCTGTGCGAATCAGGTCGTTCAGCTTTTTGAATCGCCTGATTTGATTCTTTACGGCTGTGCACTCTGTGCGCTTCAGCTTGCCCAGATCCAGTTCATAGCCAAAGGTTCCGCTCATCGCCACCACTGCACGTGTATCGATTGGGGTAGTGCGGCCTGTCTGATGGTTCGGGCAGGCAGAAACATGGGCACCCATTGCGCTTACAGGGTAGCCGAAAGAGGTGCCGTACTGAATCTTCAGCCGTTCGATCGCATCGGTATCATCACTGCACCAAATCTGCGGATAGTAGCAGAGCATTCCTGCATCAAATCGTCCGCCGCCGCCTGCACAGCCCTCAAACAGCACTTCAGGGAATCCCAGCGTCAGCCGTTCTGCCAGTGCATAAACACCAAGAATATAGCGGTGCATGATTTCTCCCTGCTGTTCCGCTGGGAATGCACGGCTATATACATCGCTCATACTGCGGTTCATATCCCACTTGATATATTCTATATGATGTTCCTTCAGCAGCTTGCTGATAGCATCTGTCAGATAATCCACGACCTCCGGGCGAGAGAAATCCAGTACGAGCTGATTGCGCCCCATCGCCGGTTTTCTGTCCGGCAGGGTCAGTGCCCAATCCGGGTGGGCACGGTACAAGTCAGAGTTTTCACTGACCATTTCCGGCTCGATCCAAAGGCCAAACTTCATACCCAGTGCATTTATCTGTTCAATCAGCGGGTCAAGACCTCCGGGCAGTTTTTCACAGTTCACGAACCAGTCGCCCAGCCCCTGATTATCGTCATTGCGTGTGCCGAACCAGCCATCATCCAGCACCATCATCTCCACACCGAGAGAAGCCGCTTTTTCTGCAATTTTTACAATTTTTTCCGTGTTAAAGTCAAAATAAGTAGCTTCCCAGTTGTTGATCAGCACCGGACGGCGTTTGTCTTTCCATGGACCACGGCAGATATTCTGCCGTAAAAAACGGTGGTATTGCTGAGAGAGCTCGGTCAGACCATCTGCTGCAAAAGAGAAGATAACCTCCGGTGTGTCAAACGCTTCACCGGACTTCAAATTCCATGCAAAGCGGTCATCCTGAATGCCGCTCACCACACGCACCAGACCTGTCTGCGAGCGTTCCACATCCATCTTAAAGCTGCCGGAGTACACCATCATGACACCATAGCAGGAGCCATGCATCTCCGCTGCATCCCTATCGCAGAGAATGACGAACGGATTATTATGATGACTGGAATTGCCTCGTACAGAAGAGACAGTCTGAATATTCGCTCCGATCGGCTTCCGTTCCGGCTGACGCTCCATTGCGTGTCTCCCATGGAAATGGATCATATCCCATTCACCAAAAGGCAAGTCAAGGCAAGCCGATGCAGCTTTATCCAGACGCAAAGCATTTTCGCCGCAATTTGTCAGCCGTGCCGCACGGGTGATAATATCCTGTTGTGCAAACACGCCATACAGAAGATCCAATGTCAAGCCTGTAGTCTTATCTTCCATGCGTACAATCAGGGTTTCGGCATCGTTTTCTGCATGTGCACAGGGCAATCCGTTCAACTGGTATTTCCCCGCCTCCACCGTATGGCTTACATAAGTAAAGTCTGCACCGAATGCGCCCTTGCTGTCTGCCACGGTCAGGCAGGAAATGCGGAAATCACCCACATTGCAGCCTGTATATTCCTGCGGAAGCAGATCCGGCGAGACACCCCGATGGGTGCGATAAACGTAATAGTCCGGCGAAAATCCACGGTCCGTGCGAGGATACAGCTGCATCAGGTCGCCTGTACCAATCTTTTTTCCATAGTACAGATGCAGAAGATGCCCTAAGTCGTCTATCTTCATATGGTAGCTGGTATGTGCCGTTTCCAGAACAAAAATATGGGTCCCAGAATCAAATCGAATGCTCATCGGTTCCACACCTCAAAGAATTTATTTTTTATAAAAAATGCCGACAGACAGGCGGTCGTCTCTGACGACTACCCGCATGTCGGCTATGATGAAGGAGAAATGGGAATTGCTGAATTACTTGCCGCCGGTCATTGCGATGCCCTGAATGAACTGCTTCTGGAAAATCAGATACAGAACAACCATCGGGATCATGGCCAGCAGGCTGCCTGCCATCAGGACCGGGAAGTTAGTGGTGTACTGGCCATTCAGCGTAGACAGGCCGGCAGACAGGGTCATCATATTCAGGTCAGTGTTGCAGATCAGCGGCCACATCAGGTCGGCATAAGCAAACACTGCCGTAAAAATTGCCAGTGCCGCCATACTGGGACCGGTCAGCGGAAGCATGACCTTAACAAATGTCTGCCACTTGTTGCAGCCGTCCAGATATGCGGCTTCTGCAATCTCGTTGGGGATGCCAAGATATGCCTGCCGCAGGAAAAATGTGCCGAACGCACTGACAAGACCTGGGAAAACCAGTGCAAAAATGGAGTTTGTTGCACCCATCTTTGCCAGCATTTGATACTGGGGAATAATGAAGATTTGGCTGGGCAGCATCATCTGGACAAGCACCAGACCGAACAGCAGCTTTTTGCAGGGAAACTCCAGCTTTGCAAACGCATAACCGGCCATGGAGCTGAACACCACTGCAAAAATAACACGGAACAGTATCAACAATGCGGTATTGGTATAAAGGTTTGTAAAAGGCAGGCTTTCCAGAGCCTTTACAAAATTGTCCAGATTCCAATGAGAGGGCAATATCTGCGGCGGGATCGCCATGGACTCCGCCTGTGTCTTGAAGCTTGTCAGCAGCATCCATACAAACGGAAAGATCATGCTTATACTGCCAAGGATCAAGACCAGATAGGTAAAGAATGTAGCAACATTCTTTCTGGTTTTTAGACTGGTATTCATTGTTTACACCTCGTAATTGACCCACTTCTTCTGGCCGATGAACTGAACCAGTGTGACAAGGCCAATCAGCAAAACCGTCCACACTACGATAGCGGAAGCATAGCCCTTATTGCCTGCAATAAAGCTTTCACGATAGAACAGGTACATCAGGCTCTGTGCACTTGTCAGCGCAGGGTTCGTCTGCTCGACCATCATGTAAATCAGGTCGTAGACCTTCAAAGAGGACATCAGGCGCATGATCAGGACAACGAACAGCGTAGGCGACACCATCGGCAGCGTAATGCTGAAGAACTGGTGGATTTTGGATGCACCATCCAGCTCAGCTGCTTCGTACAGCGATTTCGAAATGTTCTGGATGCCTGCCAGCAGAAGCACTGCGTCATAGCCGATAGAGCTCCAGATGGAAACGATAGCACAAGTGATCAGAACAATTTTCGGGTCTGTCAACCAGTGAATGTTTTTGCCGAGAACCTGATTCAGAATGCCATACTCCGAGTTGAAGATCCACTTCCAAACCATCGCAACGGCAGCAGGTGCAACGACCATTGGCAAAAAGAAGATGGCACGGAATGCTGTTTTGCCTTTGATTTTTGCATTCAGCAGAACTGCCACGATCAAGGCGAGAAAGACGCCAACCGGAACGGTGAGGATGCAGAAATAGATTGAGTTCCAGTTTGCCTTCCAGAATTCTGCGTTTTTGAACATTTCGATGTAGTTATCCAGACCGCAGAACTGATATGCTCCAAAGGCCTTTGTCTTGGAAAAGCTCAGGTAGATCGTCTGGAAGAACGGGATAATATTCAGGATCATCAGACCAATGATGGTGGGAGCTACCATTATAAGCCCCCATAAACGCCCATCACGGCCCAGTTTTGATGTGCTTTTCATTTGGTTCCTCCCAAAGAGCCTTTTGTTAGACAGCGCTTGCCTGATCAACGATCTCCTGCATCTTCTGCAAGCCGGTATCAATGTCCTCGGTGCCGGCATAAATCTTCAACAGCTCATCGCTGACCTTGCTCTTCCACTCAGGACGGGATGCGTTATTGACGCTCTGGATGCTGTATTCAAACATGTCAATGAAGCACTGGATGTTGACGGGATACTCCGCAAAGCAGCCAACCCATGTATCTTCCAGACCTACATATGCAGGGATAGCTGCACCGCTTTCGCCCTGAATACGCTGGCCTTCCTCGCTGCCAAAGAACTTGAGGATATCTTTCACGGTGTCAAGATTCTTGTTGTTGGCTGCGGTAGCATAGCTCAGGCCGTTGGAAATGGTTGCACGGCCATCGCCGCTCTCCGGGTCGGGGCACTTGGGCAGAACTGCCACATCCCATTTGCCGACCATCTCAGGGTAGTTCTGAAGCTCAGACAGGATGCTCCAGTCGCCCTCAAAGAACATTGCACCCTTTTCAGAGAAGAATGCAGTGCCGGGAGCTGTCTCTGCAAAGTAGTTCTGGTCGGGGCACCAGTCGTTCTGCTGAAGACCGATGTAGAATTTCATGGCCTTTTCGGTTGCAGGCTGGGTGAAGCCAGCCTTGGTCTTATCCTCGTTCAGGATGTAGCCGCCTGCCTGATAGACAAAGTTCCAGTAACCAAGCTGGTCATCCGCATAGGCCATGTAGCCATATTTGCCGGTAGCGGCATAAATCTTCTCCGATGCGCTTACCAAGTCATCCCAAGTCCAGTTTTCGTCAGGATAAGAAACACCTGCTGCATCGAACATTTCCTTGTTGTAGACCAGGCCGACGTTGTCTTTATCCTTCGGCACTGCATACAGCGTGCCATCAGAGCCGCTTGCATTGGACAAGGAAATTTCAGAGAACTTGTCCTTCTCCACAATGTCGGAGCAGTCTGCCAGCATGCCGTTATCGGCATACTTCAAAAGCTCATTGGTGTGCATCCAGAAGATATCCGGCATCTGACCGCTGGTTGCAGCAGCCTCGAGCTTAGTCCAGTATTCGTTCCAGCTTGTGACCTGCACTTCAATGCTGACATCCGGGTGCTGCTCGGTATAAGCTGCACACATAGCTTCCATACCGTCCTTCTGTGCCACATCCCAGATCTGGAAAGTCAGAGCCTTCTTGCCGCCATCAGCGGTAGAGCCGCTGTTGTTGCTGCTGCCGCCGCAGGCAGCCAGCATAGATGCCGCACCCATCGCTGCCATTGCCTTCACGAAGCTTCTACGAGAGATTTTCATTTTGTTCTCCTCCAAAATCTGAATTTCATACGTGTGTTTTCGTGTCGTGTCGCACCGGCCGGTATGACATCTGCCGCTTTTGTCAGCTTTTACAAAAGCAGAGGGACTTTTTTGTGCATCATCACTTTGCACAATTTCTTTTCCCTTGACGTGTCAATATTATACTATCTGCCAATCGTTTCGTAAATAAAAAAATGATGGTTTTTATATCTCAATTTATAGGAATCCTTTGAATTTTGTTGAAGTCTGCACACATTTTGATATATAATGTAGAAAGGTGAACGGAGGAATCCTTGTATGCAAGAAAGTATAAAAAGAAACATATCAACGGACACAAAGCTCAAATTTCATGTTTTTCAGGATGAACGTTTTGTTGATCTCAACATATACCAGTACGGCTGGGAGAAGACAGAGCCGCTGCATTCATACGGTCCTTTTATGCGCAATCACTACCTGTTTCACTACATTATTTCAGGCAAGGGGCTCTTGTTTGCCAATGAACAGGAATATCATATTGACAGCGGCCACGGTTTTCTCATCACCCCCGGAGCAGTCACGACCTATCGGGCAGATGAACAGGAGCCGTGGGAATACACATGGATCGAATTTGACGGTCTGCGTGCTCACGAGGCTCTGAACCTGGCAGGTATCAGCGAACAAAACCCCCTCTACACCCCCGCCAATGCAAAGGCCGGACAGCGGCTTCAAGAGCAAATGCTTTATCTTGTCAACCACAGTCAGGACAGCCCCATGCGGCAGATCGGCTATGCTTTTCTTTTTCTCGACCAGCTGGTTCAATCCTCGGCATCTCATCAAACACAAAGCCCCCGACGCTTACGGGATTTTTATATGAAGGAAGCATTGTCTTTCATCGAACAGCATTACAGCGAAGATATTTCCATTGAGGATATTTCTTCTTTCTGCGGGCTTAACCGCAGCTATTTCAGTAAAGTATTCCGTGATACCATGGGGGAAAGCCCACAGGGATTTCTGCTCCATTACCGCATGGCACGGGCTGCACAGCTCCTTACCGAAAGCCGCCTGCCCATCAGCACCATCAGTACCATGGTCAGTTACCCCAACCAGCTCCACTTTTCCCGTGCGTTCAAAAATGTATACGGCATCAGTCCGCGAGACTACCGTGCAAAACATCTTGCCCTATAAAAAATGATTTTTTGTAAAATATCTGCGTGCTGTGGGCGGCTTTAACATTCTTCAAGCAAAACTCAAGCAGATGACACAAAAATGGCTGTGCATATAGAACCCCTGTCCTGACACAGAAAGACCTGCCGGAAGGCTTCAGCAAG
>CAVBNV010000045.1:0-7535 GCA_963596815.1 Oscillospiraceae bacterium | reverse complement strand
GTCGCCGACTTAAGCTAAGCGCTTCAGATTTGATTCTGAGGCGCTTTTTGTTTTGTTTGTGGTAGCGTCTACAGCAAAAAACAGGGCACGGCTTTTGCGGCCATGCCCTGTAATATTTTTATATCCCTGTATCAGGATGCCTGCAGGTGGAGCAGACCGGCCTGCGTCAAGCGCTGACGCAAAATCGTGCCGACGACGCAAGAAATGACGACCTTGATGAGGTCAAACACGATAAACGGATAAACGCACATTGCCATTGATGCGGCAAGCGTGTTATGCGTCTGATACATGAACCATGCGGTACCAAAAATGTAGCTTACCGCAATGCCGACAACCAGACCGATGCCGGAGATCACGGGCTGACCCTTGCACTTATCGATCACCAAACCGCCGATAAGTGCCATTGCAAGGTAGCCGATCAGGTAGCCGCCTGTGGGGCCTGCCAGCTTTGCCAGGCCTGCGCCGTAATTGGAAAATACCGGCAGACCGACTGCGCCGAGCGCCAGGTATACGGCTACACTCAATGTGCCGAATTTTGCGCCCAGAAGCCATACGCTGAAGCAGATCACAAGGTTTGCCAGCGAGATAGGTACGGCGCCGATGGGGATGGACATCGGGCTGAGAATGCACATAACGGCGGTCATCAGGGCGGTTGTCGCCATCTGATACGTGGTGATTTTGCTGTTTTTCATGTTGTTTCTCCTCTGTGTAATATTGCGCAGCACGCTTACGGGACAAAGTATAATGCCCTGATCGTGCATGGTCAACAATAAAACCGTTGCGGGGTTTACAATTGGAGGTGGGGCTTGCAAACGGTCTGGCGGTTTGGTTATAATAAAACATCACATGCGACGAAAGAGGCGAGTACACTATGGGCGGCGGACACGTATCAAGACCGGATTTCGGGCTGCAGCAGCCCGACCCGGCGCACCCCTTGACCGAATTTTACCTTTTGATGCAGCGTGCATTGGACATGGCAGGCGTGTTTGCGCTGCCGCCGCTGTACGCTGCGCTGCAGGCGCCCGCACGGCGCATTTATCCCGAGGAGGCACGTGAGTATCTGCGCCTTTCCACACGGGCAGAAAGCGGCTATGCGCAGCTGATGGCAGCTGGGCAGGTACAACTGCTATACAGCGCCTTGCACGTCGCACCGGACGGCGCACCTGCCGCCCTGATGCTGACGGAGGAGTGTACACGCACGGTGTATGCGGTGCAGCTGCTGCCTCCGTTTTTGTGGCAGGACCCCCTGCCGGCTGTGCCGGATGCACCGGCCGTGCTGACGCTTCAGCTCACGTTGCAGGACCTGGACGAGATCGACACCGCACCGGCTGCGCTGGGGCAGCGCCTGGTTGGCGGCACGGCACAAAAGCAATGGGTACAGCACCCGCGCATAGAGACTTACCTGTCGCAGCGTGTGGCGCTGCTGCAGCGTGTGTACCGCCGCTGAGGCGGCGCAGCCTGTTTTTTGCACCTGTGTGCAATATTTGGGGGCATCCGGACGTGTTTTGGGTGAATGTCCCCCCGCAGAGCAGTCGCTCTGTCAGTGTCCTGCGCAGGCAGGGCGATCAAAGGAGTACCGATATCATGGGACAACTGAGCAAAAACGAAGTCTTTGCCACGGCGGTGCAGCGATACAGCGACACCGTTTATCGTGCTGCGATGCACAATTGCAGCTGTGCCGCCGATGCAGAGGATGTGGTGCAGGATGTATACGAAAGACTGCTGAAATATGACGGTGATTTTGAGAGCGAAGAGCACCTGAAGGCGTGGCTGCTGCGTGTGACCATCAACCGCTGCCGTGACATTGCACGTGCCGCACACCAAAAGGACACCGAGCTTGACGAAAATATGCCTGCGCCCGATGCGTTTGCGGACGGCACGGTTCTGGATGCCGTGCGTGCGCTGCCGCAAAATTACCGCAACGCCGTGTATCTGCACTATTACGAGGGCTATACGGCGGCGGAGATCGGGCGCATGATGCGCGTGCCCGCCAATACGGTGCTAAGCTGGCTGCGCCGTGCCCGCATGCAGCTGCACACCATGCTGAAGGAGGAGATCGAAGATGAAGTGGTATGAGTACAAAATGGAGGTCGACGATCTCCATGCGTCCGAGCAGCTGAAGGCAAGGCTGCTTGCGATGCAGCCTGCCGTGCCAACGCCCGCACCGGCGTCTGCGGCACCCGCCCGCAAAAAGCCTGTGCGCTTTGCGCTGCGGCGTTTTGGCGCACTGGCGGCATGTGCGGCGGTGTGTGTGCTGTGCTACGGCACATTCCGCCTGGGCAGTGGCGGCGGCATCTCGACGGCGTCTGTGTCGGACGGCGCAACCAAAAGCCGCATGGCAGTGGATGACACCGAGTCGTATGCGCTGGCGGATGTCGCCATGCCGGAGCTTTACAGCCTGGACACCGACAACAGCCTTAGCAGAGGCAGCGTGTCGACGGTGCAGTCGGACGTGCAGACCGCGGCACGCAGCACCGACAGCACAGCGATCATCTATACGGCGACCCTGACACTGGAAAGCAAGGACTACGACACCGCACACAGCCTGCTGGAGACGGCTGTCGCCGATGCGGACGGCTACATGGAGTCCAGCGACGAGCAGAGCGGCACCGATACCGCACGCAGCGCCTACTTTACCATACGTGTCCCGCAGCAGAATTACCAGACCTTTTTGGACGATGCCGCGGCGGCAGCCAACCTTGTCAGCAAAAGCCAGCAGGCAGAGGATGTGACCACCCAATACATGGACGTGCAGGCACGGCTTGACAACCTGACGTCACAGCGCAGCCGCCTGCAAGAGCTGCAGCAGCAGGCGCAAAGCCTCGCCGACCTGCTGGACATCGAGAGCAGCCTGAGCGATGTACAGTACCAGATCGAGAGCTGGCAGAGTCAGCTGGACTGGTACAGCGACCAGACGGCAAAGTGCACCGTATACGTCACGTTGAATGAAGTGCAGGATTATACCGCAGGTACAGCCTCGTTTGGCGAGCGCATCGCCTCAGCCTTCCGCAGCGGGTGGGGCGGCTTTGTCGCCGCAGCACAGCAGGTGCTTGTCGGGCTGGTGTGCGCCTGGCCGCTGCTGGTCCTGCTGGCGGTGCTGGGCATGGTCTTTGCCCTGCTGCACAAACGCCGCAAGACCCGCCGCAGTGACCGTTAAACCATACCCATCAGCTACAAAAAAGCTCCCCTTTCGGGGGGCTTTTTTTGCTGCCCTGTGTACACGAGGGGGTAGTCTGACGGCAGCTGCCGCAAGGGTACTCCCCCAGTCACGGCTGCGCCGTAGGGCAGAACGCATTTATTTTACCGAAAGCCTCCCCTAAAGGGGAGGCTTTTTTGCCCGCCGGTGGCAGTTTTTTGCTGCTTGAAATGCAACAAAACATACACAAACGTACACTTGCGCAACAGTAGTGTTTCAACACCGCAACAAAAGCGAACTTTTGGCGAGTTGCACATCAATTTTGTGACGAAAATGAGATGCGTTTGTTGTAAAAAAAGCAGAAATTCCTGCGTTGACAAGCAAAATTGTTGACAAACCGCAGCCGTCTGTGGTATAAAAAATATCGGAAGGTGTGACAACACTTAGAGGTCCAGTTTATTGGACGGACGACCGCAAACAAAACTTTGAGAGTCATGCAACATGTTGTGTGCGTGAGAGAGGAGAACCCCCATGACGAACAAGAAGTTTAAGCTCGCTGCAATGTCCCTGGCACTGTCCGCTGCTGTCGTAGCAGCCCCCGTAGTTGCAAACGCTGAAGAGGTCGAGGCACCTGCTGCCGGCGCTGACAACGACAACGAAGAGACCGTTGAGGTCGCAACCACTAAGGAGACCACTGTTGTTGACAGCAACGAGGGCAAAACGAACGACGAGCCTGCTGCGGACGACGAGAAGGCAGAGACTCCGCTCACACGTGAAGACACTACCGTCGAGTATGACGAAGAGCATAAAACGACCACAGAGAATGAGGACGGCACTGTGACCGAGAAGGTCGATGGCGTGATCAAGCAGGACGAAGTCAAAGCCCCCGACGAGCCTGACGCCGCAGTTGAGACCGATGGCGAGGGTGAGGAGCCCGAGACAGAGCAGGTCGAGATCGGCACTGCCGAAAAGACCGAGACCAAGACCGAGACTGAGGGCGAGGTCGTGCTTGACCCTGATTCTACCGTGCTGACCCCCGATGGCACCCAGTATGCGACCGAGGGCACCCAGACCACCCACACCGAGGTCGAGGGCGAGGCAACCGGCAAGATTAACGAGCCTCAGACTGAGTCCAAGGACGTCACCGAGGACGAGCAGACAAAGGTTGAGACCGAGATCAGCGGAAGCATCAAGTGGGATGTAAAAGAGGGCGACAAGGTCGGCGATTACACCGTTGAACAGGTTATTCCCGCTGAAGATTGCAGCGAAGATGGCAGCAAGGAGCTGGTCGCCATCAGCAAGACCGAGAAAAAAGAGGGCGCACTGACCGGTGAAGAGGTCGAGAAGCTGGTTGCAGCTGACGACTACAAGGACAACGGCGACGGCACCTACACCCTGACCAAAGAAGTGACCTACACGGATGCCAACGGTGCAGAGCAGAAAAAGCAGGTCAACATCGTGATTGACACCGCTACCGGCACTACCACCACCAAGACGACCTACTTTGTCGAGGTGTCCAAGGCTGATAAGGACATTGAGGTTGAGCATACCGAGGACTATGAGCTCAGCAAGGACTACACCGTCAGCGGCAACACTTACCACAAAAATTACGAGCTTGACCTGTCTGAGGCGCTGGAAAACGTAGACCTTGATAGCGGAGAGGGTGGCACAAAAACTGTTGTGAAGGACGGTGTCACCTACACCATCACCTATACCCCGTGGCATGTAGCACCGTATGATCAGGCTGCAAACCTGAGCAACGATGAGCTGGTTGAACTGCTGAACAAGGATGTAGAGGGTAACCACTACTCTGTTGAGGATGGTCAGATTTACTACACCACCGAAAAGGGCGAGAAGTGCGCACTGAGCGTGGATGCATCCGCACTGCTGAAAAAGGGCGTGAACATCTCCGTCACTGTCAGCGACCCCCACGCTGTAATGTCTGGCGAGGCTCTGAGCGACAGAGACAAGAACGAAAGCGCTGCCAAGGATGAGGCACAGAAGGAAGCGATCCTGGCAGCAGTCAAAAAAGCATACGGCAAAGAAGTGCCCGAGGGTGCTACTATCAACAACAACACCGTGACCTTTACGGCTGACGGCAAGACCTACACCTACAGCTTTAGCGTAAGCGACAATGGCGGCGTTAAGGTAGAGGATGAAACCGTAGACTCCAGCAAAGCCCCCGCAGACGCAGATGTTGCCGAGACCGGCACCTACACCTACACCGGCACCGCATACGTCACCGGCTCTACTGTGGTCTGGTCTGAGAGTGGTAGCTACTCCAGCGTTGCAACCGACTCTGTTGTACGCGGTCTGGGCGCCGACTACAAGACCGCACCGGAAGGCGCTGTTGAGAGCTCTATTAAGCGTGATGCTTCCGGTCGTATTACAGAGTACAAGACCGCTGACGGCAAGACCTACACCTTTAGCTACGGAGCCGCCACTGTTACTGATGAGGATTTGAAGGCTTATATCACTGCACAGGGCGGCAGTGTGGCGGACCTTGATAAGTTCACGAAAGAGAGCTTTACCAAGGTGACCTGGACGATCAAAGCCCCTGATACGACCACAGATGTGAAAGATACCACTATGGAGGGTGACGCCAGCGTACGTGAGTACACCATCACCGAAAAAGAAGATGGCACCTACACCGTTACCTACAAGAAGGATGGCAAGAACGTTACCATCGATGGCGTGACCAAGGTGGACGGCAAGTACACCAAGACCGATGGCAACACTGTGTATACGTTTGCAGAAGAGCCGGTTCGCATTAGCGCCGATACGATTAAACAGCAGTTGGCAACAAAGTATGGCGTAAAGGCAAGTGACATCACCCTTACCACTGCTGATGGCACCGACGGTACCGATGGCGGTGCCCTGACAAAGGCTACCTTTACCAAGGATGGCAAGGATTACACGGTTGATTATACCAGCAACAACACAAAGTTGAACATCACGACCACCACGACCACTACGACTACTGATTCTCACACTGAGACGAGCGAGAAGGCATATCTTACCTGGGTCAAACAGCAGATTGCTGATGCTAAGAGCAAGGGCGAGACCATTACAATCGATGGTCACGTGGTTACAAGCACAACAACGGACGAAGTGCTGGTGCAGTATGCTTCTTCGCTTGTCAAGTTCGATGAGTTGACGAGTACACAGCTTGTAGCCCTGCTTGAAGGCTTGAAGGGCACAGCAGAGAAAAATAATGATCTGTATTACACTGGCTTCAACGGCTATTCAAACAAGACTGACCACACGGATTTGGACGTCGCCGGCAAAGTTGAGGATGTGACTGACAGCACCAAGAACTACGGTGCAACCGTCCTGCGTGATGGTTTGAGCTTCGAGGTCAGCACCGATGCAAATGCCCTCGTCAATGGCAATGGCACCGATATTGCTTCCACACTGAGCAGCAGCATCACTTACGATCAGGCTGGACATTATGAATACCAGCATAATACTGGCAACAACAATAGACCTGGTTATGGTTATGGCTACCAGACAAGCAAAGTCAGCAACAGCATTGCTGTAAACCAGTACTACAAGGTGACTGGCACAGTCGCATTCGATTTGAGTGACACTGCATACAGCCAGGATGAAGCCAATCAGCAAGTGAATGCTCTGAAACAGGCTGGCTGCGAAAATGCAACGGCTGTAAAGGTTGGCAACGAGTACAAGGTTTACAAAAATACTGCGACCCTTACCGCTTACGGTGTGATGACGCGTAGCGCAAACGATTGCCGCAATAAGGGCAGTGTTAGAACCCAAAACCCCGGCTACGACCTGCTGCTTGACCAGCTGTACCTTGCAAACGGCAAAGTTTACGGTTACAACAGCAGCACCACTACCTACACCGCTAACGTTACCCGCACAAAGACGACCACCACCACGGCTGCCAATACGAATAAGGTGCTGAACGTTACCAATGCGACCTACAAGCAGACAGTTGAAGGCGAAAAGAAAAACGGTAGCGATATCTACGGCACCTACACCGCTAACTATGAGCAGGTGAACAACTACACCAAGACCGAGAGTGGCGAGACCACCGATGGCTTTAAGGGCACCGGCACTGGCAGCTATGATTACTACAAGACCTGGCTGGGCGATACCGGTAGCAGTGTTGGCGGCGTTTGGAATAAGATCGTCGGCAAGGTGACCGGCACTTACAAGACCACCGAAGAGGTTACGGTTGATGTCCAGGAAGTTAAAACAGAAGAGACCTCTGCCGAGGGCACTGTGACCTACCACTATGGCTACGATGTCACCGACCCCGTGACCGTCTACACCGATGTGCCGGGCGAGGATGACCCCGAGGACGATGAGCCTGAGATCGTCATTCCTCCCGCAGTTGTCGTCACCCCGCCGGTGCAGGATGCGACCCCCGATATTG
>CAVBNV010000044.1:0-7653 GCA_963596815.1 Oscillospiraceae bacterium | reverse complement strand
CGAGGCGCAAATGCAAGTCCTCATGCCGCAAATTCCTTGATATTACAGGCTTTTTTGGCGTTTAGCCCATAAATCACAGCAGCATTGCCGATGACATAATCAAACTTCATGCTGGTACTCCCTTCCTGAATGGTTTCAAAGCGCAGTGATGTGCCATTGCCACCTTTGCGCCAATTTTTTATTTTGCAAGATACTGCCGGTGGCTGCTCGTCTGCCGCACCGGCCATTGAAAATAAATCCAGCTGTTCGGTTTCCGGCTGGGGTTTGCCGCCGGGGACGGATAGGTGTAAACCGTCCATCTGCCAGACGTTCCACGCAATGAGGTTGGCAATGGTGCGTAACTCTTTTGTGGTGGTCGGGCGCTGCAAGCGGGCTTGTAGGTGCTCGGTAAAGGTAAGCAGTAGGTTTGTGCGTGCTAAAAGTAGGTTGTCGCCTTGGTACTCGTAGCCGTAGGTGGCTTGTATGGCACGCTTTGCCCATTTTAGCCAGTCGGCTTCCGTGGTGGTGTTTTCACTTACTGCACGTAACTTGCGGTCCAGTATGCCAATGCGGTTGCACACGGGGAGCGGCTCGCCTGTGGCGGCATCGTATCGGGATGCAAGAAACGGTGCTTCGCCGCAGGTTACTTCCAGCCGACGGGAGTCAATATATGCTTCCCACTTGTGGGCTTTGTCAAAGGGCACAGGCTCTTGAACGGTTTGCCAGCCTTGCGGCAGCTCTTGCGTAAAAAAAGTGCACGGCGCATCTGTGCCAAACCAGTCTGCATCAAGCGCATTGTTCATTTTGTTGCAAATCCACGCAGGGCTGAATACCTCGCCTTTTTTGCGTGTGCGCTGCTGCTGGGTGTCTGCCTGCTTCATCATGCGTGGCAGTATGGTTTCGTAGCCCATGCGCTGCAATTGCGGTATGGTTATCTCAGATTTGTCGTCTGCAACATCTCGCAGGGCTTCCGGCGGGTCGGTAGCCCATATGATGTTGCGGTTGGTGCTTTTGTCCTGTAAAAGAATGGGCAGAACCGCCTGTATTTCTGCTGCCCTGAAATCTATAAGTCGTTCCAACGGGGTTTTCCTCGCTTTGCCTTAGCGTTGCGGCGGAAGTGATAATATTCTTAACGCTTCTGCCTATCACTCACAAGTATCTTATCACTTTCAGAGAGACTTCACAAGATTCTCGGCGATTTTTGATTGAAGTAATAAGAAACATCTATACTTATGTATGTTGTTGCCAATCATGTCCTGACTGATGCAGATGCGCCAAAGAAAAGCAGTGAGGCAGTTCAGCTTGACTTCTTTACAGACTACGCTGCCGAGGAAGCAAATCAAAAAGCAGAGGCTGCGGAGCTGGAACGAGAAAAGAAAATTCAAGCTGCGACAATTGCTATCAAGAAAAAGTTTGGCAAGAACGCCATCCTCAAGGGCATGAATCTTGAAAAAGGTGCAACGGCAAAGGAACGCAATGAGCAGATAGGTGGGCATAAAGCATGAACAGCAAATACAATGAAATCATGGGTCTGCCGCACCATGTTTCTAAAACCCGTCCGCAGATGCCGATGTCAGACCGTGCGGCGCAGTTTGCGCCTTTTGCGGCTCTCACAGGATACGATGATGCCGTCAAGGAGACAGGTCGTCTGACGGATGATAAGATTGAACTTGATGAAAATGCGCTGACTGAGCTGAATATAAAAATCCATATGCTTTGTGAGCGTATTAGCGATGCACCTGAAGTGACGTTCACATACTTCAAGCCAGATGAGCGCAAAGCCGGCGGTGCATATCTGACGATAACCGACACAGTAAAAAAGCTTGATGACTACGAGCGGTTAATCGTGCTGTATGACGGCACAAAGCTGCCGATTGATGATATTTTGGATATCAGTGGAGATGTTTTTGTGGCGATGGAATAAGCACAATAAAGCCAGAAAACCAGCGATTTGTCAAAAAATGACGATTATAAATCCGCAAAAACAGCTGACAAATCGTTTGGTTTTTATTATAATAGAAGTAACAAAAACGGCAAACTCGGAGAAATCCGACGACGCAAAGCTATAGGGCCTGTAAAATGGCAGCCAGTTGCAATATATCGAAGCTGTACTTAACTGTCAGGCCTGTATTGGTCTGGCAGTTTTTTGTTTAATGCGGGGTGGTAATCATGATTATGATATTTGTGTGCTAAGCAAAATTTTTCCCTAAGCTGTGTTTTTCGTGTGTGTGCATGGGAGGTACTGTATGTTGCAAGCAATTGAACAGGTAAGGTATGACGATATTCAGCATTTCGTGGATGCTAAAGGCATAATAGAAAGGCTTGCACCACAGCTGCAATCACGAGAGCCGTCTCCAAAAGAGTTGGCTCAGCAGGTTTTTAGAAGCCTATGCGAGTTTTAAGATGCGGATTGGTGCGGACTGGTGCAGTTCGATCTGGATTTGAAGTTATGGACGCTACTGTGGTGGTATAACACCAATGCTGACGATAAAACGCTTATTTTGATGGATGAATTTGAGTCTGCAGACTTCCTCGACAGATGGGTTGTGGCTGTGCAAAAGAATATGCCTGTCATCATTCCCGATGTAGAAAAGCTGAGCTATCCACCTGACGAAGAAGAAAAACTCTATAACCGATTATGCGTCAAGTCTGTTATAGCGATTTCGCTTGCGCCACGTCCTGTGGGCTTGCTGGTAGTGCGCAATCCTAAGCGTTATATCCACGAAACATTTTTCCTCAGAGTCCTTGCACATGTTGTGCTTAATTGTTATCGTGAGCAGCAATCCATAGATAGGCTTCACGCAGCGTGTGCACCTGCTGCGCTGAAAAGCAGTAATGACGTTTACGTTAAATTGTTTGGCGAGTTAGAGATACGCACAAACCATGGTATCTTGAGGGAAGCTGATTTTAATTCGCCGCTAATCAGTAAATTGCTGACGTATCTTTTGATTTCCAACAAACGAGCGGTTACGCCAATGGACTTTGCGCAAAAATTCTGGCCGGATGACTGTGATAACCCTACCAAAAGGCTGAAAGGACCGATGTACAGACTAAGACAGACACTCAGCACCATATCTGACGAGCAAATCGTAGTATGCAGTGCGCATGGATATCAGCTCAACCCGAAACTGCACATAATATCGGATATCCGGCGCTTCGACGGCTACATAGCTGCCGCAGACAAAGCGGTTTCTGTAATCAGCCGTGTTGACTATCTCAAAAAAGCTGTGGAACTATACAAGGGAACGCTGCTTGCATCCGCATCAGATGAACCATGGCTGACGCAAACTGCCATGAGCTACTATATTTCCTATGTAAATACTGTCAACAAACTGCTGAAGTATCTGGAAGCGCAGGAATCCTATGATCTGCTTCATAAGTATGCTGCAATGGCAATACAAGTCGCCCCTGAAAACTCGCAGCCATACAGCTACTTGGTACGGTCACTTAAAGCCCAAGGAATGTATAATGTCGCCGAGCATGAGCTGGAAGCAGCGAAAACGCACCTGACTTTTGATGAGTACGTTGCACTCTCAGATTGGCTGAAAAAGCCTTGAATTCCCCCGTGTGAACCAAAAGTGAATCAGAAGTGAACTTCATGGGAACTTCGTGAAACCACCGTATGATATGCTATTAGAGCGTTAAGCAACGCCTAGAGCTATCACACGGTGGTTTTCTTTTTCTCTGGGCTTCCAAGCAACACACCCAAAATAAAAATATCGAACGCCTGAGATGCATTAAAGGCTGAGGATACTAATATTGCTTTTCCTTTTAAGGAAAAACAGTGTCTGTACCCTTTTCTTTAGTGCATCTCTTTTTTGCTGCCAAGAAAAGCCAGCGAACTGTCACGCAGTGAAGTGTCCTCAACCCCCGCATCAGGCGGAAAGGACACTTCATGTTTCTTTTTGCACGTTTTTCGTGGCTGGAACTGGCTGCACGGTATCCCTAGCAACTCCAAATTTTCGACTTTTTACGCTTTATCGAAAATTTGGAGGTTTAACATGGGTTTTAATAAGGGCTATGAGTTGAAAAAGTTTGAAGCTTACTGGGAAAAGCTGCGAATTGAGTATGCAGCAGCAGGAATGTCTGACGATGCTATTCAGAAGATGTACGACTATGACCGCCAGCAGTTTAATTCAGAACGCACCTATATTGAACGAACGCAGGAGTTTGTTGCGCCGGCATATGAAAGCTCCGAGGAAGAAGCATCACCTTTAATGCTGCGCTATCAGGAAGTCATTACTACAACAGACACATACCACGAAACCAAGAGCAGCTTTGCATGGATCGGAGAAATCGAGGATGAGCATCTACTTGCCGCGCTTGAGCAACTCTCGTATTCCGATTTGGAGCTGATCACACTGTACGCCTATGAACAATATGATACTGTTGAAATTTCTAAAGTATTTGGCACGACAAAGCAAAATATAAGCAAGAAAATTCGCAGAATTGCTAATTTTATCAAAAACTTTCAAATCGAGGTTGTCTAAACGGCATTTTCGTCGGCTACCAATTGAGGGGACAATTCACCAGACAGCGAAAGCTGCTTGACGAAACGTCCACACTCACGAACCTTGAAAATTGAAGAGTTCAGTTGTTCGGTACTCAGATAATGATACTTCTGTAATTCGCAGCCCGGTCATAAAGCAGACGGGGTGGCTGAGATGCCAATGAAGCGGTAAAAATCCGCTGCCGAACAATTCCCCACTCGCAGGGAGCCGAGGGCGAATATGCGAGACCATATTCATATTAATCAGGAGTGACCGGACGCTGTTTTCGGTCTCCGGTCGCTCCTGTTTTTTTACTTATTTTAATTTACTCTATTTGGAGGTTCTTATGGAAATGCTTGACCCCATTATTCAGGAGCAGGATGCCTACGAAGAAATGCATTTGACGCCAGAAATGATCAAATCCATTCGTACACTTTGCCCCAGATGCCTGCGTGATTTTGTCGAGTCAAAAGCTTTTCGCATTGCGATTGTGCCGAGCGCAGATAAAAGCCTAGACACCTGCTCATTTTGCCAGACACGTCTTGGACGTGATTATGTTGTAATGAGTCGGTGATGCCTAGGAGGTGGTTATTTGCAGAAAAATTGGAAAGTCTACCGAGGCGACATTTACTTTGCGAGATTTGAGGGCGGCACAGGCTCAGAACAACACGGAAACCGACCTGTTGTAGTAATTCAAAACGATGTCGGCAACTTTTACTCTCCGACATTGATTGTCGCAAGCATCACGAGCAACACAGCTAAGAAGTCAACGCAGCCAACGCATTGCCTGCTTGAAAATAACGAGCTTGTCGCTAAGTCAATGGTTCTCGCAGAGCAAATTTTTACTATTGATAAGCAGAGACTTTTGAAGTTCATAGGTCACTTGTCGCCCGACGACATGAGCCGTGTTGACAGGGCGTTGAGAAACAGCCTTGCACTGAACCCTATGGGCAACATACAGGCATTAAAGCCTATCATGCGTTCTACATCGACCTATGCGCCACCTGAAGTGGTTGATGGCAAACCGCCTGTCTACCCGTACACGCCAATCAAATCAAATTTTGAAAATACAGGTACAGTCGAAGAAATGATGCTGTACACAGAGCTGCAATCTGCTGTTAATGCCATGATACAGCGGCTGGAGTACAGTTTCACTTTTAACCCAAGCTTGCTTACCAGCAAAAAACGAAAAAAGCAGGTGGCACTAATTCTTAAAGAAGCCGAAAAATACATCTGGAGAATTAAGGAGGAAATGCAATGAATGCAAACACGAACAATCTCACCGTAAATGTCAATCCGCCGTATCAGCTCATGGTTATCCACAGCAGCAAGCTGATTTATCCTCGTGAGCTTTATCAGCGTGGCGTACAGCGCAAGCGCGTTGAGCTGATCGCCGTTAACTTCAACGAGTATACAGCCAACGAGCCGAAGATAAGCTACCGTGACGGTAAGTTCTTTGTCACAGACGGGCAGCACACAATTGAAGGGCGCATCTTGCGCAATGGCGGTGAGGACCTCCCGATTCCCTGCAAGGGTTACACTGGCTTGACGGCAGAGCAGGAAGCACTGTTCTTTGCTGAACAAAGCGGTTATACAGCTCCTCTGACGGCTGGTATCAAGCTGCGTGCAAAGATAGCAGGCAACGACCCGATCTCAACGACCCGATCTCAAAGAAATTTCTTGAGGCCACCAACAGCGTTGGGCTGACGATTGATTATAACCAAAAGCTCGGCGATTACCGCCTTGCCTGTGTTGGAACGGCTTTCAGCCTGTACAAACAGGTGGGCGATGATATCTATCGTGAGGCGATGAAAATTATCGTGGAAGCTTGGGACGGCAAGCCCGACTCACTAAGGGCAACGGTAATTTGCGGCATGATGCACTTTGTGGAGCTGTACTATAGCGATTTTAGCAGAGACCGGCTCGTTTTGATGCTTCGCAATGTCCACCCGATGGAAATTTTCCGCATGGGCATTGATAACCCGCAAAAGCTTCCCAGCTGGAAGAAATATGTTTACCCGATTTATAAGACTTATAACGGATTTGCAAGAAATGACGTCTTGACGATGAAGTTCTAAAATCAACAGATGCTTTCTTGCTCAAGGTGGCAGCTAGTAAATAGCTGCCACCGATATTACATATAGTACTTATTTATAATAAATAAACAAATTTGATAGAGAGGAAACCGATAATGAACGAAATATCATCCTGCAGTTTAATTCAGGACAAGCTTGACCGTAAGACTGAAAAATATTTGACGATGTTTGACAAGTATCCGGATGTTGTTTCTGTGCAGATGCTTCAGGAAATGCTGGGAGTTTGCAGAAAAAACGCATACCTTCTTGTCAAAGAGAATAAGATACACTCGGTTCGTGTAGGACGCAGCTATAAAATCCCGAAACTCTGTGTCGTGGAGTATCTGGTGGAGCGGAGTTGATCAAATGAAGGATGTACGCCTGAAAATCCTTTGCGCCATCCTTGCAAGGCGTCTTTGTTTATTCTAAACTATGGGTGCCTAAGAGAGCGGCGTTTAGCTACAGGCTGAAAGGAGTCCTATTATGACAAATGTAGCTGGACACTTAAGAGAACAAAACGGTACATACCAAATGATTCTGAGCTGGAAAGATTCAAACGGAAAGCGCAGAAGCAAATCTATCAGCACAGGACTTCCTGTAAAAGGCAACAAAAAACGGGCAGAATCCCTTTTGCATCAAACGCAAAAGGAGTTCAACCCGGAAACGATGCAGCAGGTCTGTGACCTTCCTGTGTCGGAGTATTTCACTCGTTGGCTTCGGGAAAGCGTGATGAGCCTTTCTCCCGAAACTTACGGCAGGTATGCTTACGACATGGGCAAAGTGATCATACCATACTTTGAAAAGAAAAAGCTGGCACTGAAAGCTCTCGCTCCGCGCAATCTGGAAACGTTTTTCCGCTATGAACGCCAGCAGGAGGAAGTAACAGTACAGCAGCTTTTGGATTGGCACAAGGAGTTATCTGATGCCTTTCAGTACGCAATCAACAACAATTGGCTGAAGGTAAGCCCTATTAAAGAGGTTGACCCTTGCCTTGATAACTCTCCGGTACTTTTTGCTGATTTCCTTTTGGATTGGCTAAAAATGATGAAGTCACGTGTGGCAATCACGACTTATGCAAGTTATGAAACTGTAATCACACACCGGATCGT
>CAVBNV010000043.1:0-9173 GCA_963596815.1 Oscillospiraceae bacterium | reverse complement strand
CGGCATTTTTTGGTGCGATGGAAGGGACTCGAACCCCCGGCCTACTGATTCGTAGTCAGTCACTCTATCCAGCTGAGCTACCAACGCATACGTTCCGTTCGGAACACGATGTATTTTATCACTCGACTGGTAGTTTGTCAACTGTTTTTTTTGATTGTTTTTAACTTTTTTGAAAATCGGCGTGGCGACACTGTTTTTTGCTTTCTGATTGTACACTCAGACTTCATGCGCCAGTTTACGGGCAATCTCGACCCCGGTAGGGGTCGCGGCAAGCCCGCCCTGCCCTGTCTCACGCAGATCCGGGGACAGCAGGCTGCCAACACGTCCCATGGCATCGATCACCTCATCGCACGGGATGGCGTACTGTACGCCTGCCAGCGCCATATTTGCGCAGGCGATTGCGTTTACCGCACCAACTACATTGCGCTTGATGCAGGGCACCTCAACCAGACCTGCCACCGGGTCGCAAACAAGCCCCAGAAGGTTGCCAAGCGCCATTGCGGCGGCATCGGCGCACTGCCGGGGCGTACCGCCCTTCAGATTGCACAAAGCGGCAGCGGCCATTGCGCTGGCAGCACCCACTTCTGCCTGGCATCCACCCTCTGCGCCTGCCAGTGTTGCACGTGCCGCGATCACCTGCCCAAAACCGGCTGCAACATACAGCGCGTCGCACACGGCATCTTCATCTGCCTGCCCTGCACGTGCCAGAGGCAAAAATACCGCAGGCAGAACGCCGCAGCTGCCCGCCGTAGGCGCTGCCACAATCCGTTTCATGCAGGCATTGCACTCAGCTGTTTTTAACGCCTCTGCCGTGACCTGCGCCAGGTAATCGCCGCCCAAAAGCAAGCCTTTTTTGTGCGCCTGCTCCACCTTTTCGGCATCACCGCCGGAAAGTCCGCTGCGGCTGCGCTGGTGCGGGTCGTACTCGTGGCTGGTCGACTGCATCACCCCCCAAAGGTGCTTCATTGCCTTGCGGCTTTGCTCCTGGGTCAGGCGGCTTTCTGCCATATCGCTTTCCATTATTGCCTGTGCCAGCGTGATGTTTTTATCGTTTGCTGTGGCAATCATTTCTTCGCAGGATAAAAAAGACATCGCTTATCCCTCCGTAAGCTCTTGTTCCGCTTCGTCCACATTTAAGCAAGTTACCTTCAGGATGCCCGGCATGACCGACAGCTGCTGCTCCAGCGCACCTGGAATATGCGAGTCGCATTCCAGCACCATGACGGCATATCCGCCCGAGCTTGCACGGAACACCTGCATCGAGGCAATGTTGATCCTGCGCAGGGCAAGCGACATCGTCACCTCTGCAATGCACCCCGGTGTGTCCTCGTTATGGATGATCAGGGTGTTGTTGTCGCCGCCGAAATCCGCCTGTATGCCGTCAATTTCCGTTACCTTGATGCGGCCGCCGCCGATCGACGCCGCCTTCAGGGTCAGCTCACGACCCGAGCGGCTTTTCAGTGTTAGCACCGCCGTGTTTGGGTGCGCCTCCCGCAGTTCCACCGGATGGATATTAAACTCCATGCCCTGTTGCTGCGCCAGCGAAAAGCTGTCCGGCAGGCGTGCATCGTCCGGCAAAAGTCCCAAAAGACCTGCCACGAGTGCACGGTCTGTGCCGTGTCCCTTGCCTGTTGTGGCAAAGCTGCCGTACAGACCGATATCCGCCTTTGCGGGCACCTCGCCCAAAAGCTTTTGCGCTGTATATCCGATCCTTGCAGCCCCGGCAGTATGGCTGGAGGATGGGCCGATCATAATAGGACCAAGAACATCAAATAAACGCACTGACATCATCTTCCCTTCTGTATGGTTCCCCTCTTTTACAGTTTGACCGTATCGCACACTCTCTTTATGCGCTTTTTCGGGACAATATGCTCTGTTTGCATATTTTTCTCAACTTTATTATACCTCTTTTGCCATACTTGTGCTATAATAATCTCACTAATGTTTGAAACTGCTTCCCTGCAGGGCTGTCACATCGAACCTCGGCGGAAGCAATACGGAGGAATACCCTATGAAACTGGTAAGCGTGGAAACGCCTGAAAAGAGCGTCTGCAAAATGACCTTCAGTGCTACCGCTGAGGAACTTGAGACCGCATCAAATGCGGTGTACGAGCGCACCCGTGCCACTTATACGATCCGAGGATTTGCCAAGGGCGAGGCCGATCGTGCTCAGATTGAAGCCGACCGCGGCGAGCATACCTTTTGGTACGATGCCATCAATGACCTGATGGATCGAGATGTGCCTGCACTGTACGACGCAGCCATGCAGGAGCATCATTTTGTTGCAGTCGACGAGCCTGCCTATGACCTTGTCAGCGTAAAAAAGGGCGAGGGCTTTGTTGCGACCGCAACCGTCGCATTGCAGCCGGAGCTGGAGCTGACCCAGACCACAGGCTTTACTGCCAAGTGCGAGACGCCTGCTGTATCCGACAAGGAAATCGACAACATCCTTGAGCATCACCGGCAGGCCTCGGCTGAGCTGGTACCGCACAAGGGACCTGCCGTCAAGGGCAACACCGTCCACATCGATTACGAGGGCTCGGTCGATGGAGAGGTCTTCAAGGGAGGTACGGCTCAAAACCAGACGCTGCAGCTCGGCAGCGGTCGCATGATCCCCGGCTTTGAGGACGGCATCCTTGGACACAAGGCCGGTGACGAGTTTGAAATCAAAGTTACCTTCCCGGCACGCTACCACGCAAAGGACCTTGCCGGCAAGGAGGCTGTTTTCAAAATCAAGCTTCACGATGTGTGTGTGCGTCAACTCCCTGCATTGAACAGCGACTTTGCCAAGAAGATCGCAAAGCTTGACACAATTGAGGAATACCGTGAGAAGCTGCGCAAGCAGCTGCATGACGGCAAGCATGGCACTGCCTTGAATAAAGCCAAGGACCAGATCCTGACGCAGTTGTCAGATGCCGCAAAGGGCGAGATTCCGAGCGTGCTTGTCGAAAGCACCTATCAGCAGCAGATGCAGAACGTTCAGCAGCAGCTGCAGATGCAGCGTATGAGCCTGGACCGCTACTTAAGCCAGATCCATCAGACGCGTGAGGGCTTTACCGCAATGCTGCGCACCGGCGCCGAAAAGAACGCACGTGTACGCATGGCACTGCTGCAGATTGCACAGCAGGAGGGTCTTGTGCCCACAGAGGCAGAGGTTGACAAGTATCTGTCTGACCGCGCAGAGCGCACAAAGAAAACGGTAGAGGAAGTGCGTGCCAATACCAACGTTGAGGCTTACAAGCGCAACGAGGGGATCCGCAAAGCCGCCGATTGGGTCATCGACCACTCCACCATCGAAGACCCCGATGCCGAGCCTGCTGCACAGTAAGCATAAACTGATGATCCCCCGTCCTGTTTTGTACAGGACGGGGGATTTATTATCTCTATTTGCAAAAAGGGCCGCTGCACGCAGTGCAGCAGCCCTTTTGCTGTGATACCTTCTCTTATTTGCTCTGCTTGCCCATCCAGCTCCACATGTTCTCGCCGGTGGCGTCATCAGCGCACTTGTTATTAAAGAAATACAGCCAGCTCCAGTGCCCCATATACTGGTACGGTGCACCGTCAGCGCCTTTGTACAGCCCGGTGGTATCGTGCACGTCTGCATAAATGCTGGTGTGCACATTTGCCCCCATCGCTTTCAGGCGGGCAATCGTCGGTGCCTCGTAGACGGTGGGGTCTACGATGGGGTCGTTCTCGGCATAGACGAACCACAGCGGCAGGTTTTTGACCGATGCAAGCTGCTCATCTGTGATGCCGCTGTCCTTATATGCCTCGCAAATGGGGTAAGCTGCGGCAAAATAATCCGGGTACTGCATCACCATGTTCATCGTCATGTAGCCGCCGTTGGAGCAGCCGCCGATGATGATGCGGTCTTTGTCCACGGCAGGGTGCTCTGCCACAAAGGCGTCGATCAGCTCCTTCAGTGCGGTCGTGTAGACCGAGGGGACGCCGGGGTTGTTTTGCCAGTCGCCCTGCTCGTTATACTGCAGCCAGAAAGTCGGCGTCTGGGGCACCAGCACATATGCTGCGCCGCCCATCGCCTGCTGGAATTCATCGGTGACAAGTTCTGTCACCTTGTTGCCGAGTACGGCAATGCTGGGGTCGGTGCCGCCCTCGCCTGCGCCGTGCACCCAGATAACCAACGGCAGCTTGTCGCCCTTGGGGGCATAGTAGCCATAAGTCAGATTTTTGCCATCCGATGCGGCAAACGTCCCATCCAGAACAAACTTGTCCATCTGCGGAATCAACGCATTGTTAAGGTCAACTGTGCAGTCGATGGTCATGGTTTTGACGCGCTGCCCCAGCAGTGTTGTCAGGGCAGAATCCTTCTTTAAGGTGATATCCAGCTCATAGGGGTCACACCAGTTGTTTTTACCAGATGAGTCACCGCAAAACGGTGAGCCGCTGTTGGGGTCACACGCAAGGTCGATGCGGATGTAGCTGGAGGGCATATTGACACGCTCGCCGTCACGGCTGCATGTGTAGGCGTCCAGCACCGTGCGCTGTGCACTTGCGGTGATATGCGTGCCGGCAGAGTCAGCGTAATTCATTGACTCCTTGGTCTCGACGACGCTTACAAAGTCGTCAGCAGAGACGCTGTCCGCACGTACGACATGACCCAGCTTTAAGATTGTGGCGTTGACGCCGGGACCCCAATCATAGCCCTCAATAACGGCGGTCTGCGTGCACCCGGTCTCTTCAACAGGGGCAAGGCAGGCACTTGCGGTGGCAGCATTGCCTGCAACGGCCGCACCCATCATGCCTACGGCGGCTGTTGTGCGCAGAAACTGACGACGTGTAATCCTGTTCATAAAAACACTCCTTTTCACTTTGTGCCCGCTCATTTTTTTGCTGGGCACGACCCTTGCATATGTTCTGCCCATAGAATAGCACGTCTGCGGAAATTATTTTTTAACAATTCACAATCTGTTGCTTTTTGAACATAATTTGCAAAAATTGCTCTCAACAAAAAAATAAAGCAGCAATATTGCACAAACTTTATCCGTTGAATTTTGTAAAAGTTTACCTGAAGTTGTACTTTTGCCTCCTCTGTCGGGCACGCAGGCAGCCCCTGCAATTGTGCGCCGGCGGTGCGGTGCATACCGCTGCGAGAGTTGACGCATCGGGTGCGCCGCTCTATAATAAGTTTGACAGCGGTCAGATATCACAAAGGGGGAGTTGCAGTGCAGAATTATCGCGTGATACGAATCGATGAGCAGCTTTACGGCTGCGAAGAATTGCCAGAGGGACAGCCTGTTTTGTGCGATGTTACGCTGGAGGATGCCGCCGGCGTCCGCATTACTGTGCCCTTTGCGGACAAGTCGCTTACAGACATGGACATCAATGAGGGTGACACTGTCGCTGTGCTGCCGGACGGCGCACTGAAAAAGCTGTAAACAAATCAGCAAGGAGGTATGGAGTATGAAGCAAATCAAAACCTCGGCACTCATCGGTTTGGGTGCACTGGGCATCCTGTTCGGGCGAAAAATGCCGGACGTACAGGTTATTGCGGACGCCGACCGCATCCGGCGCTACACGGCCGAACCGGTCGTATGCAACGGTGCACCCTGCACATTCCGGTACGTCACGCCGGAGCAGGGCGAGCCGGTCGATTTGATCCTTGTGGCGGTCAAAGCCACGGTGCTGGACAGCGTACTGCCGGAGCTTGCCCGCTTTGTCGGGCCTGATACCGTTATCCTGAGCATGCTCAACGGTATCCGCAGCGAGGAAAAGATCGAGGCGGCATACCCCGGGCATACGCTGTGGAGCGTCGCCATCGGCATGGATGCCACCCGTGCGGGGCGCAGCCTGCAATTCAAGCAGGAGGGCAAGATCCAGTTTGGTGAAAAGAGCGGCGAGCTGACCGAGCGTGTGCAGGCGACAGCGGCTTATCTGACCGCCTGCGGTATTGCTAATGAGCCGTGCGAGGACATCCTGTTCAAGCAATGGAACAAGCTGATGATCAATGTCGGGCTCAACCAGGCGGCGGCTGCCTTCGACCTGCCCTACGGCGGGCTGCGTCAGCCCTGCCATGCGCAGGAGATGATGCTGCAGGCTATGCAGGAGACCATTCGTCTTGCGCACTTGGAAGGTGTCTCGCTGCCGGAGGACAGCGATGCAAAATTCATGGCGTCTATGATGCCGACCTTTGCAGCGGACGGTATGCCCAGCATGCGGCAGGACGTGCTCGCCAAGCGCCCCACCGAGGTGGAGGAGTTTTCAGGCGTTGTGCGGCAGCTGGCGCAAAAACACGGCATGCCTACCCCCGCCAACGACTTTTTCTATCGCCGCATCCATGAAATCGAGGCGGCTTATTGACCGACCGGGGGTGTTTATGCATAGCATTTATTTTACCCGACACGGTGAGACGGTATGGAACGTTGAAAACAAGATCTGCGGTACAACGGACAGCCCGCTTACCGCACGTGGGCGCGCACAGGCGCAGGCACTCGGCAAAGCAGTAAAGGAGAGCGGTATCCACATCGATGAGATCCTCTACTCTCCCCTGTCACGTGCCGCCGACACGGCAAAGGCAATTGCTGATGCAACGGGGCTGCCCACACGCTGCGAGCCGCGTCTGCGGGAACAGTGCTTTGGCAAATACGAAGGTACCCCCCGTGACGGCGGGGCATTCCGCACCGCAAAGACGCATTTTGCCGACCGGTACGATGGCGGCGAGAGCATGATGCAGCTTGCACAGCGTATCTACAACCTGCTGGATGAACTGCACGCCGACTCCCAAAAGACATATCTGCTGGTCGCCCACAACGGCATTGCCCGTGTGGTGCACTCGTATTTTGCAGACATGACCAACGAGGAGTATGCAGCAGCCGGCATCAAAAACTGCGAGCTGGTAGAGTATCATTTTGATTGAATGCGGCAAACGCATATTTTGTACGAAGTTTAATTGTTTTTCAGTTGAAAGGAGCTATTGTATGGAACCTGCAAAGGTCTACTTTACATCCGAGATTACCCCGCAGGCTGTCCTTAAGATGTACCAGGCGACCGGGCTTGCGCTGCCAGGCAAAGTCGCCGTAAAGGTGCACAGCGGTGAGGACGGTAATCAGAACTTTCTGCGGCCGGAATTTATGCAGCCCGTCATCGAGGCGGTAAACGGCACGGTCGTGGAGTGCAATACCGCCTATGACGGCGCACGCAACGAGACCCCGAAGCACATCGAGCTGATCAAAAAGCATGGCTGGAGCCAGCTGTACCCGTTTGACCTGATGGACGCTGAAGGACCGGATGCGGCGTGGCCTGTAGAAAACGGAAAAGTGCTGGATGTGAACTATGTCGGCAAAAACCTTGAAAATTACGACAGTATGCTGGTGCTGATCCACTTTAAGGGGCACCCTATGGGTGGCTACGGCGGTGCATTGAAGCAACTTTCCATCGGCTGCGCCTCCAGTGACGGAAAGGCATACATCCACAGCGGTGGCAAGCTGCGCACACAAAACGGTCTGTGGCAGAACATCTGCCCGCAGGACACCTTCCTTGAGGCGATGGCAGATGCCGCCAGCACCGTCACAAAGCACTTTGACGGCAAGCTGGTCTATGTTGCCGTCATGAAAAACCTGTCGGTTGACTGCGACTGCTGCGCCGTTGCCGAGGACCCGTGCATGAAGGACATCGGCATTCTGTCCAGCCTTGACCCTGTCGCTTTGGACCGTGCCTGTCTTGACCTTGTTGCAAACAGCACAGACCCCGGCCGTGACCACTTTATGGAGCGTGTCAACAGCCGCCACGGCGCACACACCATCGAGGCCGCCGAGGCACTTGGCATCGGCACGCAAAAGTATACACTGATCCAGGTGTAAAAGCCCGGCAACAGCCTCTTCTAAGCCATACGCAGTGCAATACCTCCGCAAACACGATGCGTGGGTGCTGTCTTTACACAGAACGTGTGTTCACAGCGTAATAAACAAAAAGATCCGAACCCTCCCCTGTCGGGAAGGACTCGGATCTTTTTTGTCTGGTGCGACCGGGAGGATTCGAACCTCTGGCCTTCCGGGTCGGAGCCGAACGCTCTATCCAGCTGAGCTACGATCGCACATGCTGTGTGAAAACCAACACTAAACAGTATAACACACGGCATAAAAAAATGCAAACAAAATCGTCAACCCTTGCGGTTGCGCTGCCAAATGCGGTACAAGCCGTCTGAAATTAAGTTTTCACGGTAGCGAATAGGTGTGCTGCAAGCGTCTCGGATGGCTTCGGGCAGGTTTCCGGTGGCGTAAAAGACGGTCTGATGTCCCAGCTCTGCACAGAAACGCGCAGCCAACCCGTCCAGCATGCCGGCGGTTCCTAAAACATAACCGCTCTGCAGGCACGCGGAGGTGTTCTTGCCCAGGACAGAGCATGGGGCGGTGGGCATCAAATCGACCTGCGGTAGCTGGGCTGTATTGCGTACAAGTGCATTCAGCGAGAGCTGCGGACCGGCAAGAATGATGCCGCCAACCAGCTCCTGATTTGCGTTGACTGCCATCATAGAAACGGCCGTGTCGGCGGAGATAACGACAAGGGGACCACTGCACTCGCTCAGGGCGGCAACCGCACCGCACAAAAGCTCTGCACCCAGCTGAGACGGGTTGTCCAGGCGGAGCTTGATGCCGCTTTTCAGTCCGGGACCGACAGTTAAGATGCGTGCCCGGCAGAGTGCGTGGAGCGCAGCAAGCAGGCGCCCGTTCAAGGCGGGCACAACACTGCCTATGATTCCGCCCTCGATTTGATCGGCGGTGATGCGGTGAAGCGATAGCAGGCTGAGCATACGGATAGTGTACTCGTCTGCTGTGGATGAGAGACTGGAGTGAAGACGCCCGCAAAAAACGAGCGCATCGTCTTTGTACCCGCTGACAGTGATGTGCGTATTGCCGATGTTGACTGTAAGAATCATCTGCGATCCCTCCCTGCCTGAACCTATGATATCACATATAATGATATAGTATTGGGATAAAATCTGCAAGAGAAAGGCTGCAAGATGCATGCGGATTTTGACAGAGATAACAATGATGACGGTAAAACATTGTGACAGATTGAGAATTTACAGTTTTGCTCAAAAAACATCAAAAAAACTGTTGACAAGCGCCGCCAGATATGATAATATACTGAAGCGCCAAGCACGAAGCCAAAGAAAAGAACCAATAGACGCCGAAAAGTCCGGGAGAGATCCGAGA
>CAVBNV010000042.1:0-9373 GCA_963596815.1 Oscillospiraceae bacterium | reverse complement strand
GAAGTTCCCACTGGGGAACTCCCTGGTGTACATATCGCTATGGTCTGTGGCTTTTTCATTAGAAGAAAACCTCCATTTTCGGATAATACTATCCGAGAATGGAGGTTTTTGTATTGGAAATCAGCAGAAGTTATTCTTCAATGTCTCCGCCATTTGTGCGGATGACCTTCTGATACCAGTAGAACGAATCTTTTTTATAGCGGTCAAGTGTACCGCCGTTCTCATCACGGTCCACATAGACAAGGCCGTAACGCTTCTTGAACCCTTCGCTGGAACTCAATACATCCTGGAATGTCCAGATGTGGTAGCCCAACACCGGGATTCCTTCTTCCACAGCGGCCTTGACCTGTGCGATATGGTCGTGCAGATAATGGATGCGGTACGAATCATGGATGATGCCGCCCTCTTCCAGGGTGTCGGGTGCGCCGAAACCGTTCTCGCAGACCATCAGGGGCAGATGGCACAACTCATACACATTGCGGAATGCCACATGGAAACCGATGGGATCGACTTTCCACTTGTTCATGGGGTTGGTTTCCACGCGGGGGTTGTCAATGCAGCGGCAGATACCGGGCAGCATCCGGCAGCGTGCATCCACACGATACTTTTCGACCAGAGCCGGATCAACATCCGCCGGGCAGGCTTCCGTGCAGTTGGAGCGGTAATAGTTAAAGGCAAAGAAATCCGGCTTGCCTGCCTTGAGGATGGCTTTGTCCTCGTCCGTGATCGGGAAATCCCAATGGTTGTCTTTCAGCCACTTGAGATAGTAGCCGGGATACTCGCCGCGCACATGGACATCGATCATGTAGTGGAAGTACAGATCATTGGCATTCTTTGCAGCCAGAACGTTTGCCGGAGTGCTGTCCAGCGGGAATTGCGGGCAGTAGCCCATGACAGGTGCAATTTTTGCATCCGGGTCGATGGCGTGGCAGGCTGCGATTCCCTTAGCACAGGCCAGATACATGTGATGGTTGCACAGATGGCGAAGCTGTTCGCGCTTGAGCGGGTCTTTTTCATTAATGCCAAGGTACGCATCCCGGCGAATCATAGCGTTCTGCTCATTGTTGACCAGCCAGTATTTCACACGGCCCTTAAAGTGAGTGAACAGTGTGGCGGCGTAGCGGGCAAAATCCTCCACCGACTGGCGGTTAGCCCAGCCGCCATACTTCTTTTGCAGACCACAGGGAAAGTCAAAGTGGTAAATGGTGACCACCGGCTCAATGCCGTACTCCAGCAGCCGGTCGATCACATGGTCATAAAATTCCAAGCCCTTGGCATTGGGCTCTGCATCATCACCGTTGGGATAGATGCGGGTCCACGCAATGGAGAAACGGTAGGACTTGAGTCCCAGCTCCTTCATCAGGCTCAGATCTTCTTCCCAGCGATGATAGAAATCACTGGCAACACGGCTATCGGCAAGGGTATCGCCGACCTGCGCCAGCGCCTTGGAGGGTTCTTCGGCAGGGTCAAGGGACATACTACGGAGGTCAGCCAGCGAAAGACCTTTGCCATCCTCATTGTAAGCACCTTCGACCTGAAATGCAGAGCTTGCGCAGCCCCACAGAAAATCTCTGGGAAAAACACTGGTATTCATAAAAATGCTCCTTTAATAGTATTCGTACATATCCCCGCAGGGAGCAAACCGGACAGGCAGTTGTGGAAAGAGCGGTTGAAGGTCAGCGGCCATATATTCCATGCCAGGCTGTTCTCCATTAAAATGTCCCAACGTGATGATCGCCTTATTTTTTCCAAGCTGCCCGGCATCGCGGATGTACTCAGCAACCGTGAAATCCACCAACTCGAACGTCAACAGGCAGTCGATGTTTTCCCGCTCCACCTGCACGATCTTGTCGTTGTCTGCCCGCCCGATGATGTGCATAGGAATCTGAACATGGTGGACGACCGCATCCGCATTTCCAATAAGGCGGATGCCGTTATAGCCAAGTTTTTCTTTCAGGAAGCGAGCAAGGTCGCTTGCCTTGATGGGTGGCAGCGTGTACTGCATGGGATTCTCACCATCCATGTAAGAAAGCCAGCCCAGCTTATCGGCCAGACCATAGAAGATGCCATCGATCCACTGCCCATTTACCTGGATGCCAGAGTGAACATAATCGTGATTACGGAAAACAACGATCCCGTTCTGTTCCAGAAGGCGGGTCTTTTCCTGAAAAACAGTGTTGTCCGTCAGCCAGTCCGTATGGTCGCCATGGTTCCAGAAAAGAGATTCATGGCAGACGATGAGATTTGCACCGCTCTGACTGGCCTGCTGGATAACGTCAATGCTGGCATAAATGCAGGTAACGATGCCGGTACACTCCTGTTCGGGATCACCGTATAAGATCTGGTCGCGGGAAGTTTCCCGTGCGATCGGCGCTCCGTGTCGATCCGTTCCACGATAATGCTCTTTAATCTGTTCGATCACATGCATGATTTTCATAGATGTTCCTCTTTTTATCAGGCCATTTCAGAGTCATCAAAGCCCATGACCCAAGTCAGAGCAAAACTGACAGCAAACGCCACCAGAACGGCAAGGCAGATGGAGAAGGTGGTTTCCTTGAAAACGATTAGCGACCAAATGCCATTTTTGGCCAGTGCGTATGCCTTGCACCCCAACAGACCTGCGACCGAGCCGCCGGCAAAGCCGCCAGCAAGGCTTGCAAGGAAAGGTTTCTTGAGCGGAAGGAGCACGCCGTACAGGGAAGGTTCACCCACGCCCATGATACCGGTCAGGGTAGAACCGAATGCAACACCCTTGAAGCCGGGCTTTTTGGTTTTGAGTGCGACCGCCAGCGTTGCGCCCACACCAGAGAAGCAGCTGGCAACAAAAGCAGGACGCAGGAAGCTGTCATAGCCGACTTCCGAAAGCAGGGTGAGCATGGTCGGGGTAAGCAGCGTGTGAGCACCAACCATGACCAGCAGCGGCTGCAGTGCGCCAACGATACCAACGGAGAAAGGACCTGCGACATTCTGGACCGCAAAGATGATCTGGACAATGCCATAGCCGATGTAATAACCGATCGGAGCAAGGAGGAACAGGTTCAGGAAGCAGACGATGGCAATGCAGCAGAAAGGTCCGAAAATCGACCGGCAGACAGCCGGGAAGAAGTTATAGACTTTATCTTCAATCTTACTCAGGACCCAGGTGCTGAGCAGCGCCGGGAAAAGCGTGCCATTGTATTTCAGCGCACTGACCGGAAGATTGAGGAACGTAACGGCCGTTTCACTGCCGACCAATGCCGTAAAGTACGGATGGATCAGGAATGCAACGCAAACTGCTGCGAGGAAGGGGTTGCAGTTCAATTTTTTGGCTGCGGAGAATGCCGCAAAGATAGGCAGGAAGTAGGTGACGCTGTTGCCGATACTATACAGGATCTTATAGGTCGTGGAAGCGCTGTCCAGTCCGAATGCGATGGTGCCCAGCGATAGAAAAACGTTGAACATGCCGCAGCCGATCAGCAGTGGAATCACCTGGATCATCGTGCCCGAGATGTAGTCAATCATCTGCGCAAAGCTTTTCTTGAGCGAGAAGCCCTGCTTCGTAGAGGGAGCAGGAGCCTCTTTCTTGACACTGCCTGCCTGAAAATCGTATTTTTTCATGATTGCTTTATAGGTTGGGTCAACCTCACCGCCCACAATGACCTGATACTGATTGTTCGCATTGACGACCCCAAAGACGCCTTTCATCGCTTTCAGTGCCGCCATATCCGCCTTTGTATCATCCACCAGGTTGAAACGCAGCCGCGTTACGCAGTGATTCAATTGTTTGATGTTTTCTGGGCCGCCGACCAGTTCAACGATCTTATCGCCAAATTGTGTGTAATCCATGACTGGGAAACTCCTTTCGTTTTGTGGCATCAGAATGATTCTGACTGCCGGGAGGATCTGATGTTTTGCCGGATGGCCATTCCGTCTGTTCGTTTGACGAGTTCAGTATAGCCGCAACATTCGCTACAATCAATTGGCACAACAGGACAAATCTTCTTTGCCCAAAATGACCAGAATCCACAAAGAATGTGTCCATTTTCTGGTGTCAAGCACAAAAAGTCATTGATGAAACTACATTTTTGTAGTAAAATGTAGGAAACAAAGCTTTGGGGCATCCGACATCTTCCAAGAAGCTGCATCCTGCACGAGAGGAGAGAACGTTGTGGAAAAAAATCTTGCAAACCAAATCGCACAGACAGAATTGACCAGGGGCCAAAGCCGGTTGGCTGACTATATTTTGAAAAACCAGAAGCGCGTGCTGCAAATGACTGCGGACGAAATTGGTCAGGAAACCGGGATGAGCGATGCTTCTGTGATTCGGTTCTGCCGCGCCATCGGTTACAAAGGGTTTGCCGATTTCAAAAGTCAGCTGCGAAAAGAGCTTTCCATGCACAGCAAAAAAATCGGAAAGCATTCGCTGTATGAACGCTATGTCATTCAGGAAGAGCGATATCAGAACGATGAGCGTGATCTTTCCGAGCTTTTGAATATCATGGGCGGAAACCTTGAGACTTCGCTGCGGCAGAATACTTCGTCAGCCTATCAGGCGGTTGCAAATGGGCTCCTTGCCGCACGCAAAAAAGTAGTTGTCGGAATGCGTGGCGGCAAGGGATGCGCCATCTGCTTTGCCCGGCTCCTGCAGTTCTTGACACGGGATGTTCTTTGCATCTCCGATGAAAGCAGAGATGCCTTCTGTTCGCTGGGAGAATTGACCAACAAGGATACCGTGCTCCTGCTTAATTTTTCACGTCATCACAATATTGATGAAAAAATCGGCGAGATTTTGCAGGCACAAGGGGTTCCTTATTTTTTGATTACAGATAATCCCGGTTCACCACTTGCGGCCGAAGCGCAGCAGGTACTGATGGTTGAAACGGAACAATGCGGATTTTTCCATTCGATGATCGGCACACAGAGCGTTCTGGAATATCTTCTGCTTCTGATGAGCTGGGCACAGCCGGAAATGCTGCGTGTTAAATTACAGCAACGCGATGCCATTCTGGCAGAATATGGCATCGAAAGCAACTGAATATAAGGAAACAATTTGGACTTTATTCTATAGTAACAGAACACTTAAAAGGACAGGTTCTTCCATTCTAAGAAAAACCTGCCCTTTTAAATTTAATCTTCTAGCCCATGGCTCCCAGCCACATTTTTCAAATATTCCTCCGGGTCACCGTTCAGAATCAAATCGGCATAACCCAGAGGGTCATTGTAGATAAGGTAGTCCAGTTCTGACCTCTGTGCCATAGTCACATCCAGCGCATCCTCAACTCCGGTGCAGTCAATGGAGATTTTTCTCCCATCTTGGAGCAACAGCTCTACGCACCCGGTGTCCATGTTGAACTTGCAGGCTCTTTCATCGTGCTTCATGTTCGTGTCCTTTCTGCCTTACGGCACTCTCACAGTAGTCTGTCGTGCTTTTCTATGATAAGGTCTAGGACATTTTTCGGTAGAAGCAAGGGATTCATTCTGTTTTCCAAAGAATACAAAAAATCCGAACCCTTCTCCTATCGGAAAAAAGTTCGGATTTTGTTGGTGTGGTGCGGATAAGAGGACTTGAACCTCCACCGAGTTGCCCCGATTAGAACCTGAATCTAACGCGTCTGCCAATTCCGCCATATCCGCTTATTCTGTTTTGCTCTGAGCTGTTTGGCTCGGAACAATGTTTATTATACCACGGATATCCGGCTTGTCAAGCGTTTTTTTTATTTTAGGTGTTCGTTGATCGTATAATCAAGCCATACACTTGGAAAATAAAATAATTTGGCACAGCCTTTTTCAAATTTCCCGAATCCAACAAACGCTGGATATGGACCGCCCCTGTGGCGGCGTGACAAAAGAAAAAGTCCGTCCCCAAAAAGTGCAGGGACGGACCGGAATGTTCAGTTTGCCGGCGGAGAGCTGGCAAAATTACAGCTGGCTCTTGTACAGCTCAACGATTTCTTCCACGCTGGTATCGCGGGGATTGCCGGGACGGCAGGCATCGGCATAGGCAGACTCTGCCAGGAACTGGATGTCCTCTTCCTTCAGAATACCCTGGAGGTTTGTGGGGATGCCAACATCCGCACTCAGCTTCTTGACAGCTGCAATGGTGGCATCTGCCGCCTGTGCATCGTTCATTTCATCAATGCCGACAACACCCATAGCTTTGCCAACAGCACGATAACGCTCGCCTGCAACAGGCTTGTTGTACTCCAGACCGACCGGCAGCAGAATTGCGCAGGCCACGCCGTGCGGGGTGTCGTACAGTGCAGACAGACCGTGTGCCATGCTGTGTACAATGCCCAGACCGACGTTAGAGAAGCCCATACCTGCAATATACTGACCCAGTGCCATGCCCTCACGTCCTTCGGGTGTGTTCTGGACAGCGCCGCGCAGGCTCTGGCTGATCAGCTTGATCGCCTCCAGATGGAACATGTCGGAGATCGTGCAGTGAGCCTTTGTGATATAGCCCTCAATGGCGTGGGTCAAAGCATCCATACCGGTAGCAGCGGTAAGACCCTTGGGCATTGATGCCATCATGTCGGGGTCAACAACAGCAATCTCCGGGATATCATTTGTATCCACGCAGACAAACTTGCGTTTCTTTTCAACATCGGTAATGACGTAATTAATGGTTACCTCGGCAGCGGTACCTGCGGTGGTGGGCACAGCGATGGTAAACACAGCATGCTTTTTGGTAGATGCCACACCCTCCAGAGAGCGAACATCCTCAAACTCGGGGTTATTGATGATGATGCCGATTGCTTTTGCGGTATCCATAGAGGAACCGCCGCCAATCGTGACGATGCAGTCCGCTTGTGCAGCCTTGAACGCCGCCACGCCATCCTGAACATTTGCGATTGTCGGGTTGGGCTTGATCTCGCTGTAAACGCTGTAAGCAAAGCCTGCTGCATCCAGCAGATCTGTTACCTTCTTGGTAACACCGAACTTAATCAGATCGGGGTCAGAGCAGACAAAGGCCTTCTTGTAGCCGCGCGACGTCAGCTCAGGGACAATGTTCTCGATTGCACCGTGACCATGGTAAGAAATGCTGTTCAAAACAATACGGTCAGCCATAATAAATCTCCTCCCAATTGCTCTTCTCTCTTTGTCTTGACATGTCAGGTTGTTATAAAGATAACGACCTTTTCTTCTCTAAGTTTACTCTATCATGCACAAAAGTCAATTCCTAAAAAGCGCCTTATTTTTTGTGAAAAGTATACTTTTTTCTGCGCATGCAGCCATCCGGTTTCTGCTGTGATCAAGGCACAGAAGCAAAAAACTGCCCGAGCTGCGTTTTTGCTCGGACAGTTTGCTCAGACTTGTTATAAAATCACTTGTGGTACTTGCGGTCTTCTTCCTCGTAAACAGGGTCACTGGTCAGGTACATGCCAAGTCGATTCAGTGTTGTGCTGTCTACACCGGACAGGATGACCGTGGAATGCACATCGCACCCCTTCAGGTTTGAAAGCTGGCTTAAAGCATGCGCTGCCTTTTCGCTGTGTGCGGCGCTGCTGGACAGCGCAATCAAAATCTCGTCTGTGTGCAGGCGGGGGTTTTTGCCGCCGAGGTAATTCGTCTTCAGCTTTTGAATCGGCTCAATGGCTGCCGATTCAACCAGATCCTCTTCCTGCGGAATCTTTGCCAGCACCTTCAGGGCGTTCATCAGCGCCGATGCCGCTGCGCCCAAAAGGGGACCGGTCTTACCTGTGACGATTGTTCCATCAGGCAGCTCAATTGCCGCAGCGGGTGCACCGCCGGTCGCTTCACTTCGCAGATGTGCCTGCTTTTCCACATCACGCTTACCAAGCGCCATATCTGCCTGGCTCATCAGCAGCTCAAGCTTATAGATTTCATCCGCCTTCACGTGACCGCCCTTCTTTTTCTCGCACAGAGCTTTGAAATAGCGGCGCAAAATTTCTTTACGGGAAGCCTCACGGCATACTTCATCATCCACGATACAGTTGCCCGCCATGTTCACGCCCATATCCGTAGGCGACTTATACGGGCTCTGCCCTGCAATCAGTTCAAACATTGCGTTAACGACCGGGAAGATCTCGATATCACGGTTATAGTTGACCGTCGTCACGCCGTAAGCTTCCAGATGGAACGGGTCGATCATATTAACATCATTCAGGTCTGCGGTCGCTGCCTCATATGCAAGGTTGACCGGATGCTTCAGGGGGATATTCCAAATCGGGAACGTCTCGAACTTTGCATAGCCCGCCTTTACGCCGCGTTTATGCTCGTGGTAAAGCTGTGACAGGCAGGTTGCCATCTTTCCGCTGCCGGGGCCAGGTGCAGTGATGACCACCAGCGGGCGCTGTGTCTCGATGTAGTCGTTTTTACCGTAGCCCTCGTCACTCACAATTCGTGCCACATCATTGGGGTAGCCAGCGATGCGATAGTGACGGAATGTGCGGATGCCAAGACCGTTCAGACGTTTTTCAAAAGCTTCGACCTCGGGTGCGCCTGTATACTTTGTCAGACACACACTGCCCACAAAAAGCCCTGCGCCCTGAAAAGCATCGATCAGGCGCAGTACATCCAAATCGTAGGTAATACCGTAGTCGCCGCGGATCTTGTTGCTGACAATGTCCTCTGCGCTGATGACGATGACGATCTCCGCCTGATCCTTGAGCTGCAGCAGCATTTGCAGCTTAGAGTCCGGATGAAAGCCAGGCAGTACACGGGATGCGTGGTAATCGTCAAACAGCTTACCGCCAAACTCAAGGTAAAGCTTGTTGTCAAACTTTTTGATACGCTCACGGATGTGCTCGGACTGCATAGCCAGATACTTGTCGTTGTCAAATCCAATCTTCATGGTCTGTTCCTTTCCCTTTTCTGCCAGCGTCACACGCTGCGTTCTTACACAACGAAAACAGTATATCACACTCAAAACCACGTTGCAATGAAAAAAAACAAAAAGCCCAAACGCATCAGCGTCTGGACTTTTGCTGGAGGTGACGATCAGATTTGAACTGATGGATGAGGGTTTTGCAGACCCTTGCCTTACCACTTGGCCACGTCACCATATTCAGGAGTAATTATTACCACTCCCATTGGAGCGGCCGACGAGGCTCGAACTCGCTACCTCCACCTTGGCAAGGTGGCGCTCTACCAGATGAGCTACGGCCGCATATCCGGTGCATTTACCCCTGCACCCGCTTTCTCAAGCGCCTTGACAAGTCAAAGTAGGTAGAAGCTCTCGCCTCTAATGTGGCGACCCGGATCGGGCTCGAACCGACGACCCCCAGCGTGACAGGCTGGTGCTCTAACCAACTGAGCTACCGGGCCAAAACGGGACAACAATTGCCGTCCCTTTGGAGCGGCCGACGAGGCTCGAACTCGCTACCTCCACCTTGGCAAGGTGGCGCTCTACCAGATGAGCTACGGCCGCATA
>CAVBNV010000041.1:0-9449 GCA_963596815.1 Oscillospiraceae bacterium | reverse complement strand
CTTAAGAGTCATTCTTTCGGGCTTCGCTTGGCGCTTGAGTATATTACCACATCTGGCGGCGCTTGTCAACAGTTTTTTTGATGTTTTTGTTGGCATGAAGATGCAGCACATACATCAATCTTAAGGTCAACTTAAGTTTTTGTTGCAGTCAAATTAAAGATGTAACCGTTATAATTATTGTTAGACGCCCGCATCCACATCGGAGGTGGAGTCCTACCGTAAAAATTTCAGGAGGATAATTTATGCACCTAAAAAGAACAGATGCTGAACGCATCGACGCCGAGAGCCCGTTGCAGACGCAGAACACCAACGGCTCGTCCGCCGGTGCAAAAGGCTTTTTTAAGCAGCACCGGAAAAAACTTATCGCAGCGGTTTGTGTACTCATCGTGGCTGGCATTGCCTTTAACATCTTTAGAGGAGGCAAAAAGAACACTGCCACGTCTGTCAACAACTACACCGAGATTTCACCCGAAACACGCAATATTACTAACATCTACAGCAGTACCGGCACATTGTCTGCTGCAAATACGTATACGGTAAAATCACTTGTCAAGGGCACTGTGCTGACGGCAGATTTTGAGGTGGGCGACACCATCGAAAAAGGCACAGTGCTATACACACTCGACAGCTCTGACGTCACCTCTAATGTGCAAAAGGCTCAGCTTTCGCTTGAGCAGGCACAGCGTAATTATGACGAAGCGCAAGCCGCCGGCAATGTCAAGGCGTCTATCAGCGGTACGCTTGTTACATTAAAGGTCCGCACAGGCGACCTGGTAAATGCCGGGCAGGAGATTGCCGTTATCCGCGATGATTCGACGCTGCTGCTTTCGCTGCAATTCCCGGCGACCGATGCCGCCGGCTTTTACATCGGGCAGAGTGCACAGGTGATGATGGACAGTACTTTTGAGACGCTTAGCGGCACTGTACAGTCCATTTCCGGCGCTGATACGTTAAGCTCCGGAAATATGCTTGTGCGCACCGTAACGATTGCCGTGAACAATTCCGGCAGCCTGACCGCAACGCAGGCCGCAACCGCCACGATCAACGGTGTTAGCGCATTGGGCTCAGCGCACCTGAGCTACCAGCGTGAGCAGAGTGTCACGGCATCCACCTCCGGCACAGTTTCTGCTGTATACGTTAAGGAAGGTGCATCTGTCAGTGCTGACACCGTATTGCTGGCACTGACCAGCAGCGAGCTGACAAAACAGCTGCAAAATGCCGCCGACAACCTGACCACCGCGCAGCTGCAGGTTACGGACAGTGAAAAGACACTTGAAAACTATACGATCACCTCGCCCATAAGCGGCACAGTGATCAGCAAAAATATCAAGGTCGGCGACACAGTCGGCAGCGGCACCACCAGCGAGACCATGTGCATCATCAACGACCTGAGCTACCTGCAAATGACGCTTAACGTTGATGAACTGGAGATCCTTTCCATCAAGGTAGGACAAACCGTAAAAATCACTGCTGACGCCATCTCGGACCGCACGTTTACCGGTACTGTCACCAGCGTGTCTACCGCAGGCACCACCACCGGCGGCACCACCACCTATCCTGTCACCGTACGCATCGATGACACCGGCGATTTGCTGCCCGGCATGAATGCGACTGCAGAAATTACTGTTGCGAGCGCAGAAAACGCCCTCACCGTCCCCAACAATGCCGTCGTGCGCGGCAACTATGTCCTGATAACGAAAGACTCGCCCAGTGCCTCGAATGCCGCCGCTGAGATGAATGCTCCTGATGGCTATGTCTACGTCAAGGTCAGCACCGGCATCAGCGACAACGACTATATCGTGATCCAAAGCGGCATCACTGCGCAGGATACCATTGCCTACGACGCTTCCACCATGGCCGGCAGCTCCAGTCAGGAAATGGTAGTTCAGTTTGGCAACGCCTCCGGTGATGGATTTGGCGGTGAGCAAAGCGGCGGTCCCGACGGCGGAGGCCCGGGAGGTGGCTTCTGATGGGAGCATTGATTGAATTTGATTCCGTCTGCAAGTACTATCATATGGGCGACACCATTGTAAAAGCCGCAGACAACATCAGTATGCAGATCCAAAAGGGTGAGTTTGTTGCGATCGTCGGGCAATCCGGCTCGGGCAAATCCACCTGCATGAACATCATCGGTTGCCTGGATGTACCCACCGCAGGTACGTACCGTCTCAACGGACATGATGTTGGCAAAATGAGCCGCAATGAGCTGGCAGCTGTGCGCAACCAGCAGCTTGGTTTTATCTTTCAGCAATACAACCTGCTGCCAAAGTTGAACCTGCTGGACAATGTCGCTGTCCCGCTGGTGTATGCGGGAGTGTCCGGCTCCGAGCGCAAGCGTCGTGCCGCCGCAGCGCTGGAGCGCGTCGGGCTGGGCGATAAGCTTAAAAATAAGCCGAGCCAGCTTTCCGGCGGACAGCAGCAGCGTGTGTCCATTGCGCGTGCACTGGTCGGCAACCCCGCTGTGATTCTGGCGGACGAGCCTACCGGCGCTCTGGATTCTCACACCGGCCGTGAAGTGCTGGGCATGCTGCAGGACCTGCACAAGCAGGGCAATACCGTCGTGCTTATCACGCACGATAATTCGATTGCTGTGCAGGCCGAGCGCATTATTCGCCTGGAGGACGGGCATGTTGTGTACGATGGCGATGCACACGCGCCGGAAGCTGTCGTGCAGGCCAGTTTCAGCTTTGCAGCGCACACAGCGCAGCCGAATATATCCGGGGAGGTGCACGCATGATTGGCGAAAACTTTCGTCAGGCCATTCAAAACATCTGGTCCAACAAGTTCCGCACCATTCTTACCATGCTGGGCATCATCATCGGCGTTATGGCGGTCATCGTCATTGTTGGGCTTGGCAACGGCATGACGCAAAGCATGAAGGATCAGTTTTCCTCACTGGGCACAAATACGCTTAGCGTTACCGTCATGGGCTATGGCGCGCGTTCCGTCGATGTGCAGGACATGTACGACATCGTAGACGCACACCCCGAGCTGTTCAGTGCAATGTCTCCGTCCGTCAGCATCAGCGGGACCGTAAAGGTAGATACCACAAGCTACAGCCAGACATCTGCATCCGGTGTCAGCGAAGATTACATCAGTATGTCCAGCTATACGGTCGCACAGGGACGCGGTTTGACATACGTTGATATCGCCGACAACAAAAAAGTCTGTGTCGTCGGTGCTTACATCAACCGTGTTGCTTACGGTGGAAATGCCCTGGGGCAGACAATAAAAATCGGCGCAAACAAATACACCATCGTTGGCGTGCTTGATGCAAAGGTGACCGATCTTTCCGCACAGAAGGGCAGCAAAGATGACTGCGTGCTGATTCCATACACAACGGCGATGCGGCTCGGCGGAAACGCGACCGCCGGCAGCTACACCGTAGTGCTTGCGGATGAAACACAGTCCTCTGCTGGCACAAAGGTCATTGAGGACGGGCTTTACAGCATTCTGCACTCCTCGGATGGTTATTTTGTCATGAGCATGAGCGAAATGCTTGCATCGCTGACATCCATTATCAACATGGTGGTCGCTGTTTTGGCAGGCATAGCCGCATTGTCACTTCTGGTCGGCGGCATCGGCATCATGAACATTATGATGGTGTCGGTAACCGAACGCACCCGGGAAATCGGTATCCGCAAAGCACTTGGTGCAAAAGAGCGCTATATCCTCGGCTTGTTTGTTACGGAGGCCGCAACAACTTCGGCGCTGGGCGGCTGCATCGGCATTGCGCTGGGTTTCGGCATCAGCACCATTGCAAACAAGATCCTGGCCATCGTACTTACCACAATAAGCCTGAGCATCACCCCTGATTTCAGCTCTGCGATGACCGCATTCAGCATCTCGGTCGGCATCGGCATCCTGTTCGGCTATCTGCCCGCACGGCGTGCTGCACGGCTCAACCCCATTGACGCATTGAGGTATGATTGATATGAAAAAACGTTTAATTGCTCTTATGTTGGCGGTGTGCATTGCAGCCTCAATGCTGGTCGTGCCCGCCTATGCAAGCGGCAGCAACGCCGCAATCCAGACAGCCGTCAGCCTTGGCGGACTGAGCAGCGCACAGGCTGCTTCGGACGATTCTCTCGGTGCAGCGCTTACGCGCGGCGGACTTGCGAAGCTGCTTGTTGCGTTCTCATCCTACCGCGAAACATCCGGCACGCAGAGCACCAGCGGCACGCTGTTTACAGACGTAAAAAGCACGCACGACCTTGCGCCCTACATCCGCATTTCCGTCCAGCAGGGCTGGATCAGCGGTTATTCCGACGGCAGCTTCCGTCCGGATAATGCTGTCACGCTGGAGGAAGCCTGCACAGCCGTGCTCAAGCTGCTCGGTTACGATGTAACAACGCTGAGCGGCACCTTCCCCACCGCGCAGCTCAACAAAGCCAATGCCCTCGGCCTGCGCAAAAACATCACCAAAAATCAGGGCGAGGCTTTGACGCTGGAAGACGGTGCAAATATGCTGTACAACGCTCTGACGGCGCAAAATGCAAACAATACCGTCTACGGTCAGTCACTGGGCTTCAGCGTCACCGACGGCAGTGTAGATACATCCTCCATCATCCTGGCAGACCGCAAGGGTCCGTTTGTTGCGTCTGAAAACACCACCCTGCCCTTTACACCTACCACTGTATACCGCAACGATTCCGCAAGCACATCTTCCGCACTTAGCCAGTACGACGTGTACTATTATAGCGAGAACACAAGCACACTGTGGATCTATACCAAACGTGCCGCAGGACGCATTACAGCCGTTTCGCCCACAGCAAGTGCGCCCACAAAAGTGACCGTCGCCGGCGTGGAGTACTCCATTGCGGACTCTACCGCAGCGACCCGTCTGTCCTCTTTGAACGGCGGCGGTGTCGGTCAGGTCGTCACACTGCTTCTGGGCATGAACAACGAGGTGGTCAGTGTATTGACCGGTGATGAAGCCGACGAGGTTTTTTACGGTGTTGTACAAACCGCCTCCCGCAGTCTCGATACCACCAACGGCGCCGATGTCAAGCAGACCGTCACCGTTGCCTGTACCGATGGCGTAAGCCGCAGCGTCAATGTTGACAAAAACATGAATTATCCCGCCGGGTGGCTGGTAAAAATCACCGTATCCGGCGGCAGCGAGCAAATTGAAAGCCTTGACAATAAAAGCACCTCCGGCACAATCAACGCAAGCGGGACAGCACTGGGCGGCACAGCCTTTGCCGATAACATAGAGATCCTGGATACAACATCGGAGGGACTGGCTGGGACGATAAGTCCCAGCCGCCTATCGGGGGTAACACTGAGCGATTCAAACGTGAAGTATTACACCACCAACGACGCCGGGCAGATCGATCGGCTGATCCTGAACAATGTCACCGGCGATCTGATGACATATGCGCTGCTGGATGATGTCAAAAATCTTGTCAACACCACCTCCAGCGCAATCAGTAACATTTCAAAGTCCTCCACCGGTACGACCGGCACCATCACCACCGTTGCAGACGGCTCTGCATCCGGTTCAAGCTCATCATCTTCCACGCAGACAGCCACCATTGTAAGCGATGTCGCCTCCATCGTACTGCCATCGACCAGCCAGATCTTGTACGGCATCGTTGATGGCAGCCTCGGCAGCTCGGTGTGGGAAAGCCTTACCAGCAGCGCAAGCAGCCTTGCAGGCTACGCATTGCGTCTCGTCGGCAGCAACACCACCGGTGCATTGAGCACAGTGCTCACATATCTCGGCACAGGTGCGGACTATGTCTGCTACGAAAACGGTACGCAGATCACTTATAAGACCTCCGTCAAATATCCTGTCATCGCAGGCGGCATTGCCATCAGCAAATCCGCCACAGGCACACTGAAAAACATGGTGCAGATGATGCCGGTCATCGTGGATAAGGTCGGCGCGGCATCCGTGATGAGCGGTGACACGCGCTACGAAACAGCTGACAACATGCCGGTTTACCTGTGGTTTAAGGGTCAGTACTATGCCACCACCCTCACCGAGGTAAACAGTGAGGACTACTACCTCATCGGCTGGCGTGACAGCCTGAACTGCCCCGCCGGCAACAAGATCCGCATCCTTGTTGCATTAAAAAAGAGCTGACGCCCTGCGTCCCCATGCAAACAAAAAGCACTTGCAGCCGTTGTTTCGGTGCAAGTGCTTTTTGTTTATTTGCAGTCCTGTCGTACGCTTACACGCCGAAAAATGCCTCACGGAAAAATTTCTCGGTGAAGTCGCGTCCCTTATACTTGATAAACTGGCTCGTGCTGGGTCCTCCATGTTCCAAAAGGCCATCTGAGTACTGTTTGGCAGCAGCTTTTTTTGCCTGTACATCGCACACCGGCGCATTCTTCATCAATTCCAACGATTTTTCAAGGTAGCGCTGCTCCAACTCATCCAGGCGTGCAGCATCCTTTTTCTTTCCCTTTACGATGATGCTTACCGGCAGACTCATGGATGCAGCCCATGTTTTGGGGGCAGTGTCCTCTTTGCTGTCCATATAAGGCCGTGCTATTTCTTTCATCTCTGAAACGATCACCTGCTTGTAATCGCCAAGCATCGTGTTTTCCAGCTCCAGGTAAACCGACTCATTGCCCGCCGCATGGATCCTATCATAGGAAAACATTGCCATATCGCACGTAAAAGGGTTGATGACCAGCGTTTCCATTTTCATCAGACCAAACATGCCGCTGGCCGTCATCACGCTTACATGTCCAAGCCCCTCTGCCTCAAAGCAGCGCACCTTAAAACGCATGACGCTCATTTTCAGCGATGCATACTCACCGATATCCATCTCGTTTAATTTGTAGTTCTGTTCTACGATTCGCAGCAGCTTTTCAACCATGACTTGCTCCCTTTCCGCATTTGCAGACAAACAATAATGCCCTTTACGCATATTATACACACTTTGCTCAAAAATCTCAACCATCAGCAAACAGGTCATTTTACCTGTAGTGGCAAAAATGACTGAGAGCATGGTCGTATTCATCAATGGGACGCAAACCACCGACCTGAACCAATTCAGCAATAGCAAAAGCCCGCAGACGTGCGCTTCATGCGCAAGCATCGTCTGCGGGCTTTTAGTATGATCAATTTTGTGCGTCGCCCTGTGGCAGCTGCGCCCTCGCCGGCGGAAATACCAGCGTGATAGAAAATTGCGCATCCGTCTGCTGCACATCGCTTTGTGCATGCATTTTTTCCATCATTGTTTTAATGCTGGACAATCCCACCTTTGTACTTACCGCAGCAGGCTGTGTAAGGATGCGGTTTGAAAAGCGCAGACTCACCTGCCCTTGCAAGCTCTTGTACTGTACGCTAATCGGGTCAGCCGGGTCAGCATATTTGAAGATATTGGATGTTATATTATCCAATATCCGGTGCACATATTGTGCATTTACCTGCAGCAGGACGTCGTCTTCACCAAGCTCCAGCGCACACGTAAAGCCGCGTTGCTGCAGGGTGTCGACCATTTCTGCCAGCGGCTCTTCAAAAATCTGTGAAAAAAATGCCGGGCTGTCAAGCGACACTGTTGTGTCGCGTGTAACAAGCGCATATTCAAACAGGTTGTCCGACATCTGCTTGAGCTGCCGCCCTTTAGCTGCAATCTTCTCCAGGTAATCATCGCGCTGCGCATCCGTCTCATATTTGTGTGTGCGCAAAATCTCGGTATAAAGCAGCATCGTGGTAAGCGGTGTACGCAAATCATGCGACATCTCCGTGACCAGGTTTTTGACCTTTGCAGCCGATTCCGTTTGCTCACGCATCTGTTCGCGCAAGGTAATACGCATCGAGTCCAGACAGCTTGCCAGAGTGGTAAGCTCGTTGTTGCCGCTCAGCGTGATCGGATGGTCAAGGTCGCCAGCCTCCATTGCCTGTATCTCAGCACTCAGCCGATAAATATACCGCACAATGCGCCGGCAGCCTGTCAGAAATATCAGCAGGAACAGCATAACGCAAAGTATCAGCAAACCCATATTTGCCAAAGCGTAATACGATGATGTCGGGTCACAAAAAACAGTAACCTCCGCACAGCCATCCGCAAATGTCAGCATATAGTGGTCTGTCATCTCATAAAGCGGCGAGTTGTATGTATCAGAGCCGCTCCACTGATGCGCCCGTTCATCCGGGACCAGTGAGCTGTACAACAGCCGTCCGCCCTTATACATTTCCATCAGGACAACATGGTGCCCCTTGCCCCAGCGCATCAGAGACGTGCTGTCCATAATGCGCAAATTTTCTTTTGCGATATACGTCTGCATTTTTTCCACGCAAACCGCAGCTGTCCGTTGATAGAAGTCTGACGAGGAAAAATACGTCTTCATTGCCGCATAGACCGTAAAGCGCAAAAGGAAAAACAGCATCACACATCCCATGCCTGAGACAAGCAGCAATGCCGTAAATTGTGCAGCTATCCCCCGTCTTGCCTTCATTGTATGGTCTCCCCGCCACCAAAACGGTAGCCCTTGCCCCATGCTGTCAAGATACGTTTTGGCTTCTGCGGGTCCTCCTCGATCTTCATGCGAAGGTTGCGGATATGTACCATTACCGTACCGTTTGACACATAGTAATATGGCTCGCCCCATACTTCCTCATACAAAAGCTGTACAGGATAAATACGTTCCGGGTGCTGCATCAGCAGACGCAGTATTTTGTACTCCGTCTCTGTCAAGTCAACTTCCTGTTCATCCACCCACACACGGTTGCAGTCCAGCGCAATGCGCACCCCGGCCGCTTCCAGCATTTTTGTCTCCGTCGGTGCTTTTACCTTTTCTTTGCCAAGGTACACACAGTAACGCCGCAGCAGTGCCTTGACACGTGCCAGCAGCTCTGCAAAAGAAAACGGCTTTGCAAGGTAGTCATCGCCGCCAGCCGTCAAGCCGATCAGCTTATCCGACTCCTGTGATTTTGCTGTCAAAAAAAGGATGGGCACTGTGGAGTACTTGCGCAGCTCCTCGCAGACACGCAGCCCACTCATGCCCGGCATCATCACATCCAAAATCACAAGATCCACATCACTGTTAAAAATTTGCAGCGCCTGTCGGCCATTTTCCGCCTCAAGGATTCGATACCCCTCACCGGCAAGCAGAATGCGCACGCCATCCCTGATATCCGGGTCATCCTCTACGATCATAATTGTCTGCTCGTCCACAATTTCTCCTCTCCCATAGCCAAACATAGCCAAAAAATTGCTTTTCAACATCAGTATACCAGTATCTGCAATCATTTTCTATAAATAATTTCTATAGAAATCTTAAGAAGAGCACTTCCAGACTCATGCCTGCTTTTTTCACAATTTTTTTGACAAACGCATATTGGGTCTTGATTTTATTTGTTTTATCCGCTATAATAATACAGGTTCTCACAGAGAGGACATGTGCCGATGTGGCGGAATGGCAGACGCAAGCGACTCAAAATCGCTCGGGAAACCGTGTGGGTTCGAGTCCCACCATCGGCATTGATA
>CAVBNV010000040.1:0-9799 GCA_963596815.1 Oscillospiraceae bacterium | reverse complement strand
ACCATGAATCACAAAGCGGACGAGGCATATATGGCAAAAATGTGCGCCGAAGGCTGGGCGGCTACGAGCCTTGTCGAGGGCATCTGGACATTCGAGCCGTGCAAGCCCAACCAATACGTCTATCGTGTCTGCTACCTGCGCGGCAAATCCGATCAGCAAGTGGAAGAGCTCAAGTCAAAGCTTGCCGCGGATGGCATAGAATATGTTTCCCGTTATTCGTTCTGGGCGATTTTCCGCAGTGAGCATGATTTCGAGCTCTACAAAGGCAAGGAGGAGCTTGCCGTTTGCGAAAGCATCCGCCGACCGATGCCGTTTGGTGCGGCGATAAGCTGGCTTCTGTGCGCTATAACCGCTTTTCTTGCCGTAAAGGTCAGTGCATGGTTTGCCGTTCTAAGCGTGCTTAGTGCCGTGTACGCATTTGTGTGCACCTGCCTTGCTGTGTCCTACGGACGGCTGATCCGCTCGATAAAAAACGCACCGCACAAATAAGTGATTTTATAATATATGCGGCGTACCCAAAACGGTGCGCCGCATTTTGCTGTGCCAGTTCTTGTGCTGTCCGGATGGATTTGCTACAATAATCCCAGAGAACAAGCAAGGAGGGCTGCACGGTGGAACTGCGGGCATTGCAATATTTTTTGGTTGTAGCACGGGAAGAAAACATCACAAAGGCGGCAGCACTGCTTCATGTGACGCAGCCAACGCTCTCCCGGCAGATGATGCAGCTGGAAGAAGAACTTGGCGTGCAGCTGTTCACTCGCAGCAGCCACAATATCATCCTGACGGAACAGGGGATGCTGCTCAAGCGCCGCGCACAGGAGCTGGTCTCACTTGCCGATAAAACAAAGCAGGAGCTGGTACAGCAACAGATTCTGAGTGGAGAAGTAGCCATTGGCAGCGGCGAGTACCGGAACAGTGTGCTCCTTGCACAGATACTGGCACAGTTCCATGCGCAGCATCCACAGGTGCGCTATGAAATTTTCAGCGGCAATTCCGATGACATCAAGGAGCGTATTGAGCGTGGCCTGCTGGATGTTGGTTTTTTGCTGGAGCCGGTGGACGTGAGCAAATATGAGTTTGTACGGATACCGATTCGGGAAGAATGGGGCGTTCTGGTTTCGGAAAGCTCTGAACTGGCACAAAAAACTGCCGTTACTCCGCAAGACCTTGCCGACAAGCCGCTGCTGTTTGCGCAGCGTGATTTGGTGAAGCGTGAGTTGATGAACTGGTTTGGTTCGTATGCTGATAATTTGAATATCGTTGCGTGCGGCAACTTGTCGTTCAACCTCTCTATGCTGGTGCAGCAGGGTGTGGGCGCACACCTCAGCATCCGAAAAAGCTGCCAGTATGACGGTGTGTGCTTCCGTCCGCTTTCACCAAAGCTGGAAAGCAATGTTATTTTAGCATGGAAGAAAAATCAGGCAATGTCACCTGCCGCACAGGGCTTGATCCAAGCCGCGAAGAAATGCATTGAATGCATTTCTTGCGATAAAGAATAAGCATTTAACATTTCACAGACCAAATTTTATAATACAGGTAAACGCACAGCATATACCAAAATCAAAATTGGAGGAACAAGCGTATGAAATTCAGCAATGAAAAAGACTTCGAGCAGGTCAACCTCTTCGGCAAAGGTGAGCCGAACGTAGCCTATGCAAAATATTTTATCGGGGATTCCTTCCTGAAAGCCGTCACCACCCCTGCCACGGGTGTGCATCTGTCTAATGTGACCTTTGCTCCGGGATGCCGCAACAACTGGCACATCCACCATGCGACCAAAGGCGGCGGTCAGCTGCTGCTCTGCATTGCTGGCGAGGGTTGGTATCAGGAAGAAGGTAAACCGGCGGTCAGCCTTACTCCGGGTTCGGTCGTCGAGATTCCCGAAGGTGTCAAGCACTGGCATGGTGCAAAAGCCGACAGCTGGTTCAGTCATCTGGCGATGGAACTGCCCGGTGAAAACTGCTCTAACGAGTGGCTGGAGCCTGTGACCGATGACGAGTACAACGCACTATAAGGAGGAGAACACAATGGAAAAGCAGACCGCAGGCCGCAAGCGTCTGGGAGATTTTGCCCCTAAATTTGCAGAACTGAACGATGATGTTCTGTTTGGCGAGGTATGGAGCCGGGAAAATAAGCTCTCTCTGCGTGACCGCAGCATCGTTACCGTAGTGGTGCTGATGACCAAAGGCATTTTTGATAACTCGATGAAGGTTCACCTGACCAACGCCAAAAAGCATGGTGTTACTGCCGAGGAAATGGCAGAGATCATCACCCATGCAGCGTTTTATGCCGGCTGGCCGAACGCATGGGCAACCTTCAATCTGGCAAAAGAGGTCTATGACGAGCAGGCATAACCAAACAGTAAAAGATAAGGGCTGTGCACATCGTTTTAGCCGAAAGTGCAGCAGCCATTTTCAAAATCAATCGTATAATCGAACAATTCAAAAAGCATGTGCGTTACAAATCCATCGAAAACTTTTGATTTTCGATGGATTTGTAACGCACATGCTTTTGTTTTGGATATTGATACCGTTTGGTTCTTACATCTTTTCGCACAAAAACAGAGACTGAACAGTGCCAGCCCTCTTGACAAAGAAAAACACGCCGGAATGGCTTTTGGATGGCAGAGTGATCTTGCGTTTGCAATACGGATGGTCGGTTGCCTTGGCAGATTTGATGGGGCTTGTGATAGAAGATATTGTGGATCGCCGAACGCATCAAGATGGTTTTGAAAATTTTATTGCGGTAAAGCAGTAATAGCAGGACTTCTCGTCAGGTGCTTTCTCGCTCGATCAGTGTATATGGAAACTGAATGTATTGAGGGATGGGAGACCTTTCGCTTGGGTTTTCGATTTCCATAATCGTAAGCTGTGCGGCCTTTTGCCCCATCTCGAAAGCGGGCATCTCCATAGAAGTCATACTTGTTTCCAGCATTTCGCCAATGGCATGGCCTGTCATGCTAATCACCTTAATCTCTTCTGGCACTTTAATGTTTTGCTCTTTCAAGGCACGTAAAACGCCAAGACCTTGTAAGTCAACTGGCGCAAGGATGGCATCCAGATCGGGGTCATCGTTTAGAAGCTGATTTGCACATTCATAGCCATACCCAAAACTGTTGACTGGTTGAGTGGATTCCGATAGAATTTCTTCCAGACCATGTTCGGCGATTGCTTTCGAGTAGCCTTCGTAGCGTCCCTGAAAAGGGCTCTGATGAGAATATCCGGCAATCAGTCCGATATGGCGACATCCTTTTGAATAAAGATAGTCCACGGCATTTCGTCCGCAGGCTTCATAGTCAGCAACAATGCTGCTGATACGTGGTTCCTGACAGCGCACGATTTGGGTGACAGCGATGCCGCTGGCATGAATGCTACGCAGCAATCGATTATTACGACCTGTTCCGGTAATAATAATGCCATCCACAAAGCTGTTTTGCATTCGTTCCAGACAGTTCTTCTCTCGTTTGGGGTCATCATCTGTGGTAGAGATCAGAGTGGAGTATCCTAGGCGTTCCGCTTCGTGTTCGATTCCCGGCAAAATCTCAGAGAACAAGGTCAGGTGGAGTCGGGGTACGATGACCCCCAGTGTATGTCGCCGCCCCTGCCGCAGTGCCTGCGCCATTACGTTGGGACGATACCCCAGCTCTTTTGCAGCAGCAACAATGCGGGCTTTGGTTTCGGGGTGAACATAAGAGGTATTGTTTAATGCGCGTGAAACTGTACTGACATCTACGCATGCTTTCTGGGCAACATCTTTGAGTGTAGCCATTTGGAAACTCCTTTCATCTTATGCAAACGATTGCAGAACAAAGTAAAAAGACATCGGCGCGCGAGATGATCTCCTGAAAGAATTCTGAAATCGGAAACAAGAAAACCAACAACATTGATTTTTGATAAAAAGGAGATTGCAATTATGGCTAAAGTTAAAACGTTCAAAACCATCTTCCCCGCAGTGTCCGTTCCTATGAATGATGACTACTCCATCAACGAGCCGGAGTTCCGTGCTTACCTGCGCTGGATCAAGAGCTTCTACGGTAAGGGAATCGAAGGTCTGGTCTGCAACGGTCATACTGGCGAGATCACTGGCCTGACCCGTGCAGAGCGCAAGCGTGTCGTTGAGATCTGCGCTGAAGAGTGCGGCGATGTGATGACTATCATCTCCGGCGTCAACTGCGAGAACACCGCAGAATCCATCGAGATGGCAAAGGAAGCCAAGGAAGCCGGTGCTGACGGCATCCTGCTGATGCCCCCGCACATGTGGCTGCGCTTCGGCATGAACCCCAACGCCCCGTTTGAGTACGTCAAGGACGTAGCCGAGGGTGCCGACATCGACATTATCATTCACCTGTATCCCGCAACCTCCAAGGCATTCTACCCGGTCGAGACCCTGATCAAGATGTGCAAAGAGATCGACCACGTCAAGTGCATCAAGATGGGCACTCGTGTCACATCTATCTATGAGCACGATGTACGTCTGCTCCGTCAGGAGTGCCCCGATATTAGCCTGATCACCTGCCACGATGAGACCCTGTGCGTGTCCTGGTTCCCCGGCATGGACGGTGCACTGATCGGTTTTGCAGGCTGTGTGCCTGAGCTGATTTGCCCGGCTTGGGATGTCTTTAAGAATCCCGATAAGCACACCTTGAAGGAAGCTCAGGATTGGTCTAACCGCATCTACCACATTTCTCAGGCCATCTACGGTGGTGGCCAGCCCTCCGGTGAAGCTCATGCTCGCCTGAAGGAAGCTCTGAAGCAGCGTGGCATCTTTACCAGTGCTCTGATGCGCAAGCCGGTTCTTCCTCTGAATCAGGAAGAAAAGGATTGGGTCGCTCTGGGTCTGGAGCGCAGCCAGCTGCCCGCAGTGGATATGGAGCAGTACAAGTAAGATATCCCGATTTCCTTAGCAGTGTTGTGCGAAGCTGCTGAGGTAAGTCAAAATCATACTCTGGGTGCTGCCTGGTGAATGCCATCAGCGTAGCACCCTCTTTTTTATAAGGGAAAAGAGAGGCTCTATCATGAGTGAGAACAATGCAACTATGGTAGCCGATATGCCAGCATCGACTCCCGTTTTTGGTGCAGATGTGAAACGCCTGCCACTGAAAGAACTGCTCAAGCGCATTGGTCCCGGTTTGATTGCCACGGGCATCGTGATCGGACCCGGTGCTGTAACAACTGCCTCTATGATTGGCGCAAACTACGGTTACGATTTGATGTGGCTGTTTTTCCCAATCATCTTCATGGGCATCACCTTTATGATGGTAACGAATCGTCTAGCGATCGTGACCGGAATGCCCACTATCCATGCAATTCGCAAATACTACGGCCCGGTTGCTTCCGGTGTTGTAGGCTGTGCGATGTTCTTGTCCTGCCTGTTCTTTACGATGGGCAATATTTCCGGCACAGGTGCGGGCATGAATCTGATTTTCGGTATCGACTGGAAAATCGGTTCTGCTATTATGATCGCAGTCGTGGTCTACATGTACTTTGCCAAGAATGTCTATTCCAAGGTTGAAAAAATCATTACCCTCTGCATCGTTCTGATGATTGTAGCGTTCTACGTTACGCTGTTTGGCGTTGGCGGTCCAGATGCTTCTGGTCTGGCGAAGGGAATATTCGGCTTCAAAATTCCCGAAGGCTCTCTGAGTACTGCGCTGGCGTTCATTTCAACCAATGCAGCCGTTACTGCCGGTATCTATGGTACTTATCTTGGTAAAGAGAAAAAGTGGAAAAAAGAGGACCTGTTCAACGGCGTCATGCTGACCGATGCTGTTACCCATATCATCAGTGTTTCCCTTATTTCCGGCTCGATCGTGCTGGTAGGTGCAATCGTACTGCATCCGCAGGGCCTGAGCATCAAGGCTCCGGCTCAGCTGGCTGAGATGCTGGTTCCCATCATGGGCGGCAGCGCCCGGTACATTATGGGTCTGGCTCTGTTAGGCGCAGGCTTCTCTTCTCTGCTTGCCAACACACAGCGCGGCATGGTTCTGCTTGGAGCTGGTCTGAACAAAGATGTCAGCTTGGAAAGCAAGTTTATCCGAATCGGCTGTCTGGCTTGTTTGGCGTTTGCTATGGTGGTATGTTACAGCTATGGCGGCTCGCCTACTCAGCTGATTCTGATGGCTAACATTGCGACTTCCATTGCAACACCGGTAGGCGGTCTGTTTATGCTGATGATGATATGGCGTGATGATTTAAGTGTGGGCTATAAGAAACCCACTGTCCTGCGAATCTGCATGACAATCAGCTACATCTTTGCAGTCATTATGACGATCTCCGGTCTGTCTACACAGATCCCCAAGATCATTGCTTTGTTTGCTTAAACTCCTATCATGTTATCTCCAATTATACCTATACCCTCTTCATTTTACCCTTGCAGTACTCTACTGTCACATTAGAGTACACAAACCGGGGGGCTGTTGCACAAGTACAGAAACAAGTGCAACAGCCCCTTTTCTTGTGCTCTCGGTGCAAAGATGTGGAAAATCGTCGTCAGACGAGCAAAATGTTGAAAAAGCAGTTAGCAAAAAAACAGACCCTTCCGGCTTTTTGAAGTCATCGGAAGAGTCTGCTTTTTTAATTTTTCTTTCGTGTAAGATGGAGCTGTACACTGGGGTAATCACCAAAAAGCTGCGGCAAAACCAGACCGGTGACGCTTTCGTTTTTCAGAAAGCTTTTCCCAGGTCGGTTATGTAGCGACTAAAAGTAAAAAACAAGTTGTTCAACCACACATGACCAAACGAATATGTCAACAAAAAATTAAAAATACGCCACTTTCGGCAGAGTGCAAGAAGATGTTTCCAAAACTTTGGCAAAAAGATAGAGGGCTGGACGATGCCAATCCTATTGACAAAACATAAGCAAAAGGCCAGCATTGCTGAACCGCAGGGTTTCAGAATGCTGGCCTCTTGTCGGGGTTGTGTGGCAGCCCCTTATAGAAACGGTAGAGAGAATGGCATGATAATAGCTTTGAGTATCTGAAATAATCCTCCAAAACGGAAGCTATCCTATCTGACAGTTTACTTGGTTTATAGCACCGTCAACGAGTGATCTTTATTCGTCTTTCGGATATTCCGGCGAAAGGACACTGTCTTTCAGCGCAACGCTCTTATCCCGGCCTTGATACATAATGTAGTAGGGCGGAATCTGATTGATTTTGTAAAGCAGTTCCTTTTCCATTTCTTTCAGCTTCAGCGGATTGATTTTCGGCAAATCTCTTGAAGTAAAATCGCCCTTGATGGCATTGAACTTCATAATCTGCTGCTTGAAGTAGCGCATATCATACTGCGCGGGGTTGACCTCAATAATCTCCTTGTCAAGCCCGGTGAGCTGATACACAGCTTCCAGCGGTGTACGCACACTGGTCTCGATGGTGAATACCACATCACCCGGCACTTCAACGAACTGTCCGATAAAGCCAAGATTCGTACACCCGTCCGGCACAACCTTCGGGCGGTCGGTGCAGGTGCGCGGCATAAACTGACTGGTAATATACGGCATCATGCAGGTGGAGATATGGGCGTGTGCAAGCACCTCATCCTTCATATCCATCAGATTGAAATGATACAAAATCTCGGTCAGGATTTCCTCGCCGGTGCATTCTGCCATCGGCTTTTTGATATAGTTACCGATACGTTCGCCGAATAAGCCATCGCCCCAGAGTACATCTTCGTTGTTCTCTCGCTGGTTCGGGAAATAGTCACGGTCATAAAGGACGAGACTCATTTCCCAGCCGGAATCCTTCATGGTGATACAGCCGCCTGTACCGGGCTTGCTGCCGGTCAGCTTCTCCAGCCGTTCAAAGAATTCCGGATAGTCCTTGATCGTCACAAAGTAACTCATCCATTTGGTTTTGTCGATTGGCCCGATAAACTTTTCGGGGTGCCCGAACTTTTCATGTTTTTTTGCGAGGTTCTGCCAGATTGTGAACAGTCCGAGGTCATCAGTTCTACGATTTGTGGGGGCAACATGGGTGTTGTCGCCAAAGGTGCTGTTGGTCATAAGCGAGCCGTTGGTGACGAAAACATAATCCTCAGGACGGACTTCTACGCGCTCATCTTTTCCGTCAACACGCATACGGATACCCTCGGCGGTGTTGCAGTCCTTATCCATATCAATGTCGTAAACTGCACAGCCACCCTTGATCGTAACGCCCTTGTTTTTCAACCATACAGTCAGCGGTTTGATAATGGAGTCGTATTCGTTGCGTTTGGTGTGAAGGATACCTTCCAGATAGTCGATACGCCAGCCGAGACCGAAGCGGGAGAGATAACGCTTGGCTTCCAGCGCACTGTGATAAGGCTTGAAAGCGAGCATCGGGTGGAAGCACCACCACATTGCAGAATGGAAAAACGGGCTGTCCTTGCCGAAGTATTCCTCAATGGTTATGTTTTCAAGGTCTTTTTCCGGTTCAGTAATAAACTTCTGGAGTTTTTCTGTGGTTTCAGGGTCCATGCGATAATCATGGATGCCTTCCCAGATGTGCCCCTGATTCTGAAGGGCACGGCACTCGGAATGAATCGGCAAATCGCGGTTGACATCCACGGTTTCGTCAAGCACCGTGCGGCCGGGAGAATCCAGCGATGGAATCTTGGAACAGAGATACCACAGGCATTCCATGTGCGGCTCCAGTTCCCGCTCGCCGGGGCAGACATACGCACCGTCTTTCCCAATAACGCCGCAGCATCCGCCAACATCCTGCCGCTTTTCGTAAATGATGATGTTCTCGCCGGGCATTCCGGCATCATCCACAAGGAACGCCGCCGCTGCAAGTCCGGCAATGCCGCCGCCCACGATGTGAGCCTTGCGTTTTTCGATACCTTCCGGCTTTTTCGGATGATAAAGGAAATCATACAGCTTCATAAAGCATTCCTCCTGTATAAATTATTGATTTTCTTTCCGCTCGGAATAATATTCCGGTACGGGCGGAATCTGATTGATAGCATCCACGATCTCATGCATGGTCTGCGGGAGCTTGAGCGGATTGATCTTCGGCAGGTCGCTGACCTCGATCTTGTCTTTCCCCAGCAGAGTCTTGAGTGCCACATTGACCATGCGAATGTCGTACTGGCCTTGGAACAGCGGCGTAATGGGGCGGTCAAGGTGCAGCATCCGATAGACGGCAATCATAGCGGTGCGGACACTGGTCTCCACGGTGAACACCACATCGCCCTCCAGTTCGACGAACTGGCCAATAAAGGCAAGGTTCTTGTTACCAGCAGGAATGATTTCCGGGCGGTCTTCCAGTTTGCGAGGCATAAACTGGCTGGTGATATAGGGCATGACAACGGGAATGGCGGTAATGTGCGGCATGATCTCGTCGATTTTATCTTCCAGTCCGCAGTAGTACAGGAACTCGCGCATGATCTCCTCGCCGCTGCACTCCGTCATAGGCTTTTTTACATAGGTGCCGCAGTTGTTAGCGTGCAATCCGTAGAACCACATGAACTGAACATTCTCCGGCTGGTCGGGAGCTACGGGCTGCAGCGGCACATTGTAATTCATAAACCACGGTGCATCCACAAAGGTGGAGCAGCCGCCCTTGCCGGTGAGGTTGCCTGTCTTTTCTGCCAGATAATCAAAGAACTGCGGATAGTCACGCACAGTCACAGAGCAGGAAACGAAGTTGCTCTTATCCGGATCGAAGGCGAATTTCTCAGGATGACCGTACTCCGGGCACTTTGCGGCCAGCTTTTCCCACAGGGAGAAGCAGCCTTTGTGAACGGTGTCGCGGTTCATCACAGGAGCTTCGGTCATGCTGCCCTGCGTGGAGTTCTGGGTCATGGAGCCGTTGGTGAAGAACA
>CAVBNV010000039.1:0-11803 GCA_963596815.1 Oscillospiraceae bacterium | reverse complement strand
CAAAATCACGATTCAAGAACCTTCAAAAGCGCAATCTAATAATACTGATAAGAATAATACTGAATTGAGTAATCCTATCTTTCCGGACGAAAGCGACGGGATGAGCGAGCGCACGCAGCTGGAAGAATATTTTTATCAGTCTTTAGAGGTGGATTTATTACTCAGGCTCTGCCCAGACGATGAGGACATGATTTATCAAATCTTGGATTTGCTAATCGATATCTGCGCCACAAAGCGCAAGCAGATACGCATTGCAGGAGATGACAAACCTGCTGAAGTGGTGCGCAGCCGCTTTATGAAGCTGAACGCAGATCATATCAAATTTGTTCTTCAGCGGCTTGCAGAAAACACAAGTGAGGTTCGCAACCTGAAGCAATATCTGCTGGCAACGCTCTATAATGCACCCACCACGATGCAGCTTTATTACCAGAATCAGGCAAATCACGACTTATCAAAACGGGGGTGATCGACATTTCAACAAAAGCAACCACGATTGCAGTCGTCAATCAAAAAGGCGGCACAGCCAAAACCACAACGTGCGAAAATCTCGGTGTTGGACTTGCCATGGCAGGCAAGAAAGTCTTGCTTGTAGACACCGACCCACAGGGCAGCCTACCAATCTTTGACGAGGGAGGTGCTGGCAGATGCCGAAAAGCAGCGTAAACGTCAGTCTGAGCAGTTACGATGATATTTTTTCTACCGAAGAATCCCGTCAGGAAGAAAAGCGAGAGCATATACAGCAAATTGCAATCAATGAACTGCATCCGTTCAAGAACCACCCTTTCAAAGTGCTGGACGATGAAGCCATGCAGCGCACAGTAGAAAGCGTTGCGCAGTACGGTGTGCTTGCGCCGCTTATCGCACGCCCACGACCTGATGGCGGCTATGAGATAATTTCAGGTCATCGCAGACAGCACGCCGCACAGCTCGCAGGGCTGGATGCTCTGCCCGTCATTGTACGAGAGATGTCAGACGATGCCGCTGTTTTGCTTATGGTAGACTCAAACCTTCAAAGGGAGTACATCCTGCCCAGTGAAAGAGCCTTTGCCTATAAAATGAAGCTTGAAGCTCTAAAAAATCAAGGTGCTAGGTCAGATTTGACTTCGTGCCAATTTGGGACGAAGTTAAGAGCAGACGAGAAGATAGCACAAGATGTGGGCGAAAGCCGCAATCAGATACAACGCTTTATCCGACTTACAAATCTTGTGCCTGAGCTGCTGGACCTCGTAGACGAAAAGAGAATATCCTTCAATCCCGCTGTGGAATTGTCCTATCTGGACGAAAGCCAACAGCGGGATTTTTTGCAGGCTATGGAGGATACGTAAAACGCTCCGTCTCTGTCGCAGGCGCGGAGGATAAAAAAGCTTGCACAGGATGGAAAGTTCAGCTATGAAGCCGCTTTTGAAATTATGGGCGAGGCGAAAAAAGACGAGCTGGATAAAGTCGTTATCAAGAATGATACGCTGAAAAAGTATTTCCCAAGAAATTACACCCCACGACAAATGGAAGATACCATCATCAAACTGCTGGAACAGTGGCAAAAGAAACGTCAGCGCAGCGAAGAACGCTGATGCAAAATTTGGAGGACTGTATGACAGAGATTAAAAATACCCAAACTATCGATGCTATGCCTGCACAAAACAACCGAGACGAAGAAACTGAAACCAGCCCGTTTGCCGAAGCATTAAAAGCTTTGGAACGTATTGTCGGTCACGACATCTACGCCGCAGTGTCCGCACCTGAGGTTGATTTGACTGTTATCCGCATTGAAGATGCCGCTAAATATTTGCCTTGCTTTGATGAGGCAGATGAGTGCATCAATATTTTTGACGACTCGCCCGTTATGCTCTGCTATGATCCACGTCAGGTAATTGAAATTGCAGGCAAAAGCTACCTGTCGGGTGCCGTTGTTTTTACGTGCATCAGTTATGACGGCAACTATTTGTCGCTGACTGCTGAGGAAATTTATAACATCCAGAAATATCTTAAGGAGCACAGCGTGCCGCTTATGGCAGGCAAAGAACAGATGATTTGCATCTGCATTGATTGAGGTGTTAGCAATGAGCTTTTTTATTGGGTTTTCGTTTTTCGAGCTTGGAGTTTTCTGCGGCTTTTTCTTTGCAGCGTTGCTGCACGCCGCACGAGATGAGCAGGAGATCACACTTTTTGTGCAGGAGGATGCAGATGGAACAGGAAAAGAACACGCTGACCGTGCTTGAAGTTGCACCGGGTCAGTACCCGAAAGCAGTGGAAATCGGCAGTGATATAAAGTCTTTGCAACAGGCCGTCGGCGGCAGCATTGCTGCGACTTATCCGTTTGAAGATGAGGTCGCACTTGTTTTCAACGATGAGGGCAAGCTGCTTGGCTTGCCGCTGAACCGAGCGTTGCGAGACGATAGCGGCGAAGCATACGATGTGCTTGCAGGCACATTTCTGGTAGTTGGTTTGGGTGGTGAAGATTTTGCGTCGCTCTCCCCTGAGCTTATGCAAAAGTACGAGGAGTATTATCACCAGCCGGAAGCGTTCGTTAAATTAGGACGAAATGTCATGATCGTGCCGTTGCCGGATGAGGCAGTGCAAAGCAGTGACAATCCTGCCATCAAGCGCAACGATGCCCCCGAACGCTGAGATAACACCCTGCGCAGGAGGTGATGCAAATGCAGGAGGAAGTCGAAAACAAAACTGTCAACTTTGCGATCTCAACGACAAAGCTGAGCGCACGCACACTGCTGGGCGCAGCAAAGTTCTTTTTACAGCAGTACGATAAACATGCGTCCACAGGCAAGCAGAGTATGAAGCGGCTTGTCGGACAAAAACACGGTGTGACAAATATCGACATCGAAAAGACGAGCATAAAAAGCTTTGATAAATTTGCACGCAGATATGGCATCGACTATGCCATAAAGAAGGATGCGACCGTTTCTCCGCCACGGTATCTGCTGTTTTTCAAAGCGCAGGATACAGATGCGCTGAATTTTGCGTTCAAAGAGTATTCAGCAGATGTGCTGAATAAGGCAAAGCGTCCCTCTGTACTGGCACAGCTGCATGAGCTAGCAAGAAGCATTGCCGCTATCCCTGATAGAGTGCGCAACAAAGACCATTCGGAGCGTGGGCTATGACGAAGAAAAAGCTTTCAAAATTAGCGGCACGCTATCTGCCGTATGTGGTAATTGGTCTGCTGGCCACAAATTTGGGCGAGGCATGGCGGCTTGCAGAGGGCAAAGAGCTTGGGGATAAAATCCTATCACTTATGGGCACGCTGAAAATAGCTCTTGCAAACCCTATGCCAAGCCTTTACCCAACAGATTTGCTTGTTGGTATTTGCTGCGGAGCTGGGTTTTGGCTGGCAGTTTATCTCAAGGGCAAAAACGTAAAGAAGTACCGCCACGGCATGGAGTATGGCTCTGCCCGATGGGGCACAGCGAAAGACATTGAACCGTTCATGGCACCAAAGCTTGAGGATAACATTATCCTTACAAAAACGGAACGCCTTATGATGTCAAACCGCCCTGCCGACCCGAAGAACTCTCGCAACAAAAATGTGCTTGTTGTTGGCGGCTCAGGCAGCGGCAAAACGAGATATTTTGTTAAGCCTAATATCCTGCAAGCGGCTCTCGGTTCAAAAGACCACCCTGTTTCCATTGTGGTCACCGACCCGAAAGGGACACTTATCCAGGAATGCGGACAGGTTTTGCTCAAGAACGGCTACCGCATAAGAACCGTAAACACGATAAACTTCAGTAAATCGATGAAGTATAACCCTATGTCGTATATCCACAGTGAAAAGGACATTTTGAAGCTCGTCACTACCCTTATGGCAAACACAAAAGGCGAAGGCTCAGGAGCCGACCCTTTCTGGGAAAAAGCTGAAAAGTTACTATACACCGCACTTATCGCTTACCAGCACTATGAGGCACCTGCAGAGGAGCAAAACTTTGCAGCCTTGCTTGAGATGCTGAATACCATGCAGGTATCGGAAGATGACGAGAGTTACCAAAACCCTGTTGACTTGCTGTTTGATGACCTTGAAAAACGCAAGCCGAACTCGTTTGCAGTGCGTCAGTACAAGCTTTTTCGCTTAGCTGCCGGTGTTACATAATACAGACAGAATTTTAATACAGCTTGATTCAAACAAAATCAAGCTATATTAAAAGGCTATCTGACAAAATTTTACGAAAGGATGTGATAGTTGTGGCAAGGAAACCTGAACGCTATCCTGCGCTCTACGAACGCCTAAGCCACGATGATGAGCTTCAGGGCGAATCAAACTCGATTTCAAACCAGAAGCGAATACTGGAAGATTACGCCGAACAGCACGGTTTTACGAACTGCGCACACTTCACCGATGATGGAATCTCCGGTACGCGGTTTGACCGTCCCGGCTTTCAGAAGATGATTGCCGAAGTCAAAGCTGACCGAATCTCTGTTGTCATCATAAAGGACATGAGCCGCTTTGGCCGTGATTATCTGCAAGTCGGCACCTATATGGAAGTGCTGCGGAAGCATGATACCCGGCTGATTGCGCTGAATGACAGTGTGGATACCCTCAAAGGTGACGATGAGTTTACTCCGTTCCGAAATATCATGAACGAATGGTACGCCCGCGATACCAGCAAGAAAATCCGTTCGGCGTTTCAGGCAAAGAACCTTGCCGGGAAGCATACCAGCAGTTCCGTTCCCTACGGATACCTGAAATCTGAGCAGGATAAGAACCAATGGGTAATTGACCCAGTGGCAGCTCCTATCGTCCAGCGTATCTATCGCATGACGATGGAAGGCAAAGGGCCTTATCAGATTGCAGCCATCCTTTCAGCCGAACACGTTGAAATTCCTGCTTACTATCACCAAAAGCTGGGGATTGGCTTATGGCAGACGCGGGAAATCAAAGACCCCTACAAATGGGGCAGTTCTACGATCGTCCACATCCTGACCAATCCCTGCTACTTGGGACACACTTGCAATTTTAAGACCCGAAAGCATTTTAAGGACAAGAAAAGTCACTATGTTGACCAAGACCAGTGGACAATTATCGAAAACACCCAAGAGCCTATTATCGATCAGGAAACTTACGACAATGTGCAGCGGATTCGCGCTGGCATCCGCCGTTACCCTGATGGCTGGGGTGAAGCCCATCCTCTCGGCGGGCTGCTGTACTGTGCAGACTGTGGTAGTCCTATGTATGTCAATCGTACTGGAAATGGAAAACGTGTCGCAAACTTTTCCTGCTCTGGCTATGGAAAAATCCCTGTTGGCAGCAAATGTTCCAGCGGTCACCGGGTAAACGCTAATTCTGTGATGGCACTGATTCAGGAAACGCTGCGGGAAATTGTTCGATTTTCCAAAGAGGATGAAGAAGAATTCGTCCGTATCGTAAAGGCCGAAGCCGAAAACCAACAGTCCAGCGAAGTCAAAGGCCAAAAGACACGCCTTGCAGCCTGTAAGAAACGGCTGGACGAGTTGGAAACGCTAATCTGCAAAATCTATGAGGACAACGCCCTCGGAAAGCTCCCTGACAAACGGTATCAGATTCTGGATGCCCAGTATGCCAAGGAGCAAGAAAACCTTGAAGCAGAAGCCGCTTCTTTGCAAAAAGCAGTAGACGAATACGAAAGCGGCCAGAAATCCGCTGATAAATTCATTGCGCTGGTCAAGAAGTATCAGAACTTTGAAAAGCTGGACACTGTGATGCTGAATGAATTCATCTACAAGATTTTTGTGCATGAGCGAGATTACAAAGGCGTTGCAAATTCTCCGCAGACCATTGAAATCTACTTCAACTTCATCGGCAAATTTGGCGCACAGGAAGTCAACCAGCCGACCGAAGAAGAACGTGCTACGCTTGCAGAAAAAGAACGGCTGCGCAAGAAGCGGCATGAGGCCTATCTCCGCCGCAAGGCAAATGGCTGGCAGGATGCCTACTACCAGAAGCACAAAGCCGCCAAGAAAGCGGCCATAGATGCAAAGAAAGAAGCAATCCGCGCTGAAGACCGGGCAAATGGTGTCTACTATCTGCCAAATGAGAAATATCTGGATGCCAATGAGAAAGGAGAATCCGCATGAACGAACTGAAAAAGCACATCCATGACAACACTAACGGTCTGGACTACACCCTTGTCAATGACCACTATCTGCCGAATCTGACCGTAGCAGCTCCGGCAGAGCAGCACCCCATCGGGCGGTGGGGCCGCTTACATAAGAAATATCTGAAAGAACAGCACCCCCTCCGCTACAATCAACTTGTTCTGTCCGGTGAACTGGGCAGCTACCTTGCCAAGCTGGACGAACAGGCTGAAGAACAGCTTGCTCTGATCGTCCAGCCGATGCAGGAATCCGAGGGTGTGACCGAAGCCATGAAAGCTGCCGATCAACTGGAATGGGTACAGCAGATGAACAACATCCGCAATCGTGCCGAAGAGATTGTCAAGGCTGAACTGATTTTTGCTTAATACAATACAGCTTCCCTGACCGCCCTGCACAATGCAAGGCGGTCTTTTTGTTACATTGGGTCTGCACACGGCAGACCCTTTTTTGATATGGAGGTACAAGCCTATGAAACTGACGTTTGAAGAAAAGAATCTGCTCTGCACCTATGGCTGCGCTAATCTGGAATTGACCCGCAAGCGGCTGTCCGAAGTTGCAGGGGTGACGGTTGACCCTGACCAGAGCAAGCGAGTTCGCAACTTCTGTCAGAAGCTGGAGGATGAATCTTTGGCAGACTGGTACGACCAGATGTTCTATGTTGTTCGTTCCGAGATGGAGCATTACGCCATTATGCAGAAAATGTCAAGGGACATTGAAAAAGACGAAGATTGGGGGCCGACTATCTTTGATGAATCCGAAGATGCCGAATTCATTGACGATGTTTAAGCTGGAAACCATGATTTACGCCAGCGAGGACGGAACAAGCAGCGTGTTCACGCTGAATCCCGACTTGCAGAAACAGCTTGCCGCCCTTGCCGCGGAGCGCCCGGAGGTGTGCTGCCAGAAAGCAAAAAGCGAAGCTGGCGGGGTGACGTATCATGTCAAGAATACTGCGCTGGCTATCCAGTCTGTGCAGACATCCTGAAAGCGATAACCAATCTGCTATGGTAGAATAAAGAGCAACGGCCAAAGCGTCAGGAGGGATGCTTTGGCCGTTTTACATAGAACAAAAAGATTTACTTTTAGCAGAAAGGGGCGATTTGTTGGGAAATTTATATGGCTATATCCGGGTCAGCACGCGCGACCAGAACGAAGATCGGCAGCTGATCGCGCTGCGGGAACTGAAAATCCCGGAGAAAAACATCTTTATGGATAAGCAGTCCGGCAAGGACTTCAACCGCCCGCAATACAATCGGCTGGTGCGGAAATTGAAAAAAGACGATCTGCTTTATATCAAAAGCATCGACCGTCTCGGACGAAACTACGCAGAAATTTTAGAGCAGTGGCGGCTGCTCACCCAAACAAAAGGCATTGACATTGTGGTGCTGGATATGCCGTTGCTGGACACGCGGCGCGGCAAAGACCTGATGGGCACTTTCTTGAGCGACATCGTTTTGCAGGTGCTTTCCTTTGTGGCCGAGAACGAGCGCACCAACATCCGGCAGCGTCAGGCAGAAGGGATTGCAGCGGCAAAGGCTCGTGGTGTGAAGTTTGGTAGACCACCCCGGCCGCTTCCGGACAACTTCTACGAGGTTCATAAAGCGTGGAGAGATAAAAAGCTGACCCTTAAAGAAGCTGCCGAAGCCTGTGATTTGCCCGTAGGTACGTTCTATGGGAAGTCTGTTCAATTTGAAAAGTCCACCTAAGCAAACTCTTTGCAAAATTTTGAAAGGTGTACATTTTCAGAATCAACAAATCACGCCAATCGACTGGCGAAAAACTGTTGAATGTGCCGCATTTTTTCTGTATACTGGTAACAAACAATATCTGGCATAAAGTTTGGAAATGTACACAATTCAAAAGCGTGTGAGGAGGTCATTATATGTCGCCAATAGCAAGCGTCATAAAGTATGAAGGTGATAATAGCACCTTTATATGGAAACATCCATGTGAAGATTTTAATACTACCAGTCAGTTGATTGTTCATGAATCGCAGGAAGCAATTTTCTTTATGAATGGTCAGGCACTGGATTTGTTTGGTGCAGGTCGGTATACCCTTGAAACCGAAAACATCCCCCTTATCCGTAAAGTCACTAATCTTCCAACGGGAGGACAGACACCTTTCCATTGCGAAGTCTATTTTATAAATAAGACGGAGCAGATGGCGATTCGGTGGGGTACAGATAGCAAAGTCCAGTACCTCGAACCCACATACAAATTTCCTATCTCGATTGGTGCCAGCGGTGAAATGTCACTTAGTGTGTCCGATTCCAGAAAATTGCTCATTAAACTGGTTGGCACGGAAGCCTTTTTAGGACAGGCAAAACTAATTCAGTTTTTCCGGGCATTCCTTATGACAAGGGTGAAAACATACATTGCCCAAACAATGGCGGCAAATGCAATCAATATTTTTGAAGCGGATGCTCATCTTACAGAATTTTCGGAAGAACTGCACAAGCGGCTTATTCCGGATTTTGCTGATTATGGTATCAATCTGAACAAGTTCCTTGTTACCACAATTGTAAAACCAGACGGAGAACCGCAATACGAAAAATTCAAAAATCTACATTTCCGCCAGTATGCAGACATCATGGACGCGAAGCTGCGTCAACAGGTTGGCGTAATTGATCAGCAGACTGCTTCCCAGCGAATGGTGATAGAGGCGCAGGGCATTGCGCAAAAGCGGAAGATTGAAGGATACACCTATCAGCAAGAGCGTGGATTTGATGTAGCCGAGAAGGTGGCATCAAATGAAGCAGTGGGTCAGTTCACGAATATGGGTGTCGGGCTTGGCACAATGGCTGGTGTAGGCGGCGTGGTAGGAGGAATCGTTGGCGACTCGATTCAGAATGCCTTTGGAACTACGACTTCTCCTGCCGGGAGTCCGCTGCCAAGTGAAGGCAATCGTTTCTGCGACCAATGTGGAGCGGAATTAACACCGGGCGCACGATTTTGCGATAATTGCGGGGCACCTCAAGTATCGCCAGATACTTGCCCTCAATGCGGGTTCAAGTTTATTAAGCCCGGAAAGTTTTGCCCCAAATGTGGAGCTAAGAGAGAGGAATGAAAATGAAAAAGAATAGTGTAAAAGGATATGTACTCATCGGAATCATTTTCATCCTTATAACTGTTGTTTCGTTCGTAATCCCCACTTCTAAAGGTGCAGCCTTTTGGATTGCATATGTTTTTACAGTAGTTGCGCTTGCGGTTCAGATTGTCTTATGGAAAAGGACTTTTGACCATAAAGAACTGAAAAGCAAGTTCCTAGGTTTTCCCATTGTCCATATTGGCATTGTGTACCTTGTTGTTCAGGTTGCAGTTCTTTTCGTATTTGTATTTGCAGAAAAACTTCCAGCATGGTCTGCTCTTGTGATTTGCACGGTTATCACTGCCATGGCTGCAATTTGTATGATTGCCGCTGATGTAGGCCGAACAGAGATTGAAAGAGTTGAGCAGAAAGTTCAGGGAAAGGTTTTCTATATCAAAAATCTTCAAGTTGATATTGAAATTCTTGCAAGTGCAGAGAAAGATGTGGAAACAAAGAAAGCACTTGAACAACTTGCTGAAAAAATACGCTTTTCTGACCCCATGAGCAATGAACAGTTGGCACCTTTGGAAGAAAGGATAGCCATTGCAGTTGAAAGCCTGAAATCTTCTAATGATAAAATGAAAATCATAGAAGAACTAAATTTGCTGCTCGACGAGCGAAATAGAAAATGCAAAATTTTGAAATAATGAGAGGATTTGCAAAATGAAGCAGTTGACTTGTGAAATGTGCGGTAGCACAGATTTGATCAAACAGGATGGTGTTTTTGTCTGTCAGACTTGTGGCTGTAAATATTCCATTGACGAAGCTAAAAAGATGATGGTAGAAGGTACAGTTGAAGTTAAAGGCACTGTGAAAATCGATCAAACTGAAATGCTTAAAAACAGTTTGATGATGGCGCAAAATTCATACGAAGCAAAGAATTATCAAGAAGCAGAAAAATACGCAAATCGCGTGATAGAAATTGCTCCTCAAAGCGCCGAAGCTTGGGAAATAAAGGGTACTGCTGCCGCATGGCAATCAACGATGGCAAACAATAGACTTCCAGAAGCGGTTATTGCATGGAAAAAGGCACTGGATTTTTCAAATTCCAAAAAAGAAGAAGTACGATTGAAAGGGAAAATCCGTAGAGCATGTGAAAGGGTTTTTATTGCGACAGTTAATTTGAGTGTGCTAAATTTCAAAAAAATAGGAAGCAAGTCGAATTACGAGTTTCTCATTCGGAACATTCTTCTTGGAATCAACTCAATAAATGAGTTGACACTTACAACCAATGTCAGTTTTTCTGACAAAGAGTCACTTTTTGATGATATCTCACGCAAACTTTTAGATGTGGCTTCTGATACAAAGCCGGATAATATGTTTACTGAAAGACATACAGAATGGTACTGTTCTGTTATGCTTCTTGAAATGGCAGCTGATTTAGCTTGCGATTGTGACTTGAAGGAAAAAGTTATTCGCACTCTAAATGTTATGCACCATGGAAAAAAGAGACTTGAGGAGTTCGAAGAGTTGTATAACGAAGACCGTATATCAGCTCGTTTGCAACAGTATGAAAACTTATCTGCCCGTAGTGAAATAGAGGAAGGAAAACGGCAATACTGGGAGACACATTCGGAAGAAAAGCAAAATCTTGAACAGGAACTTTCTCAGCTAATGAAAGATCTTGATGCTGTCCATGCAAGTATTTCTGATGTCCAGTCTTCGGAGAAACTCCAAAATGCTATAAGGGAAAGAACTTTTTACAAAAGTAAGATTGTAAACGCACAAAGTGAATATAAAAAGCTTGGACTATTTCAGGGCAAGCAAAAGAAAGCCCTCCAATTGCAAATTGAAGGAGATGAAGCGCATTTAAATGAACTGTCATCTATTATTTCTGAAATCGAAAAAAACATTGAATATGAGAAAGCACCTTTGCTAGAAAAAGAATCCGTTACCGTCAGCCGAATTGCACAAATCAATGAGGAGTTCTCAAAAGAACGCGGAAAAATTTCTGGCGAGAATTCCAACAGAACGAATTCCGTTGTAAAAGACGGAAAATTCACCATTACAGCAGACGAATTCTTTGATCATTTATCACGGCAGATTTCTTCTCCTATCGAACTAACTGAAGTAAACAGGGCTACATCGGTTTGCGGTATTGAGTTGCAATCGACCACAACTCATCTGTTACGGTGTTCGGTTAAAAACACCGAAAAAATGTTTGGCGGACCTTCTATTTATGTTAGTGTGGACAATGTTACGAATGCGATAGAATTTATTTTCATCGATTTTCCTCTTCATCTTCGCAGAAGAAATGATGATGATGAATTTGAAATTGCAGTTGGCGGAGCGGTATTACAAGCACTTTCAAACGCTTCGCAGATCAGTGCTCAGAAGGAAGTTTTCTTAAGCTTTTACTCTTCGTATCTAAGTGGCTTTGTACCGGGCAATAGTTCTATTATGTGGAATTCCATTCTGTACAGTCCGTCCTTGAGTGAAATCTATCCAAAATCCATCACTGCTACTCCCCCATCTAAAATTTTTCGACGGGGATTACTACTGAAAGCCTATTAATAGCTAATACCTGTTTTTGTTAAAAGTGGAGGTGAGTTGAACCTATAAAAAATAAAGATTTAGATTATCTTCGCAGCGAAAAAGCCAAAGCAGAACAAAAGCTGCGCTACTATCAGCACA
>CAVBNV010000038.1:0-11915 GCA_963596815.1 Oscillospiraceae bacterium | reverse complement strand
GGTACGCGAGCTGGGTTCAGAACGTCGTGAGACAGTTCGGTCCCTATCTGTCGTGGGCGCAGGATATTTGATGGGAGCTGTTCCTAGTACGAGAGGACCGGAATGGACGCACCTCTGGCGCACCAGTTGTTCTGCCAAGGGCATAGCTGGGCAACTATGTACGGATCGGATAAACGCTGAAAGCATCTAAGCGTGAAGCCGACCCAAAGATAAGATATCCCACTGAATAATCAGGTAAGATCCCTTGAAGACTACAAGGTTGATAGGCACAATGTGTAATCGGAGTGATCCGTTAAGCAAGTGTGTACTAATAGATCGAGGGCTTGACCACAATTCGCTTGATTTTCAAGTCAACTAAAGGTAGAGCAGTTTATTATTCAGTTTTGAAGGCACGTCCTTCTAAAAAAGCTGGACAAGGTGACATGTAAGTGTTATACTTGGCTGGTAAATATGGTCGGTGTCAATGACGGTGAGGTTCCACCTGTTCCCATTCCGAACACAGTAGTTAAGCTCACTTGTGCCCACGATAGTTAGCTGGAAACGGCTTGTGAAAATAGGTAGTCGCCGACTTAAGCTAAGCGCTTCAGATTTGATTCTGAGGCGCTTTTTGTTTTGCGCTTTTGGGCGGCGGCAAGCTTATTGAAAGAAAATAAGGCAATGCTGTATAATGAACAAAACTTAAAAGGGTAAGCGGTCAATAAGCACCCGTCAGGCCAAAAAAAGAGAGCACCTCAAAACCGAGGTGCCCAACAAAAAATCAAGCAAGATGGCAATACGCAGGAATTATGTCCGACCACGGAAAGAGACGCTCTAACTGTTCTTCAGTCGGAGTCTCACCCAGTTTCGGGAGTTCCTGCAAGAGAAACAGCAGATATCCAAATGGATCAAGTCCATTGCGCTTGGCCGTTTCAATCATGCTGTAATCTTCACGGGGACAATTGCATGCTGTCCTATGATTTGTTCTGCAACTTCATCCCTGAGTAACGCCTGCCAACGCATAAAGGTGGAATATGCGATTCCGTTTTCATTGCACCATTCACGATTGGACTTCCCGCTGCGGGTACATTCCTTGATGAGATTCAGATAGCGCTGCTTTTTTAAGCTGTGATATTCGCCAGCCATATTATTCACTCCATTCATTGAGACTTCTTGGACTTCTTAGAACCTATTATCTCATGAAATGGAGTCGTCTGAAAGCCGGGGTATTATAGAGCGCTTACTTCTTGTCCATTAGTCTAACCATCCTTTCCATTCTGCTACCCCCGTAATGATAGCACCTCCCACGAAACACCACATCAAAGGCGCAATACAGCTTGCCTGATATGCGGTATAACCAAAGAGCATGAGAAACGTTTTCATAATCAACATCCTTTCTTTTTATGCAAATTATTTGCATAAAAATTCATTTTAGGGTATAAAAATAACGCCTTGCACGAATTTGCAAGACGTTTTCGGTTTGCGTGGGTATGAGGTGATTTTACTTTACATTTGTATCAGGAATTGGATTCTGACGGCTCTGCCGGGGAAACAATCAGTTCACCACGGCAAATCTTTTTGATGAACTGAGAAATATTCGGGCAATCATTTTTCTGAAGTAAATCATCAAAAATTTTACCCTCTTTAACGGTAAGAGTACAAGTTTTGCGCCAGCAGTATGATTTGTTTTTTTTCCTTCATAGCTGCCAACAGCTCTTCTCTGCTCATGTTGTCGTACTTGCTTGCCATAGTTGTACCACCTTTTGATTTCATTGGTGATGCAATTATAGCATGATTCTGCTGTTCCGACAAGGGATTCACCTCCTTCCTCAACGGAATCACACCATACTCTGACCGGCAAAGACCACCAGAAGGCAATCATTGCGTGTCATTCCCATTGCAATGGCGTTCTCCATGACCTTTTCGGCATCCTGTTGAGATTTACGATACATCTTTTCGTGCATCTCCATTACTTGAGTGTCAATAATGGTTTCACAACCATCTCTGACAGCACTTTCATATTCCCAGCGGGTTGTTCTGGTCAAGCTTTTTGTAACATTTCAACCTAATTTTTGCTACGGGGTTATTAACCCCCATAGCGAGCCTCGAAAGGCGTTTTATAGTTGTTATAAGAATGTGGCCGCACATGGTTGTAATGCACATACGCAAATTCCTCGATTGCTGCATACAGCTCATTATCTGTGTGGTAGTGATGCTGGTATACCAAATCATTTTTCAAAGTATTGAAATATCGTTCCATCGGTGCATTGTCATACGGATATCCAGCTTTGCTCATACTCTGTGTTATACCAAGTGATTCACAGTATTCCGTGAATTCTCTGGAGGTGTACTGACTTCCCTGGTCGCTATGCAGCATCAGTTCGCTAGGCTTCATTCCAGGCTGGGATTTGATAGCCTTCTCAAGTGTTCGTTTTGCTAGATCCGCAGTGATGTTTTTGTCTGTGATGCTTGCTATAACGCTTCTATCGTGGAGATCGATAATCGTACAGTTGTAGCGCTTGCTTCCGTTTGTCAGAAAAAGATATGTAAAATCGGTACATCATTTCTGATTTCTTTCGGACGCTGTAAAGTTCTGGTTCAGTTTGTTCTCATAAACTTTATGTGTCTCTCCATGGATATAGTTCGGTTTTCTCCTGCGAGAAATCGAGAAGAGCTGCATTTCCTGATTCATATATTTGTGGACGGTCAGACGGCTCACAGTTGTTCCCTGCCGGTACAAATAGGCCTGCACTGTTCGATAACCATCAACCCCACCATGCGAGTGATAAATATCGTTAATGGAGGCTTTGATGCCCGCTTTCCGCTTGTAGTATTCGGATTTCCGATTCCTCAGAAAATTGTAATAGGCATTGGGACAAATGCCAAATTTTCTTAAAAGCCACCTCAATCCGAAATGTTTGTTGTGTTGTTGAATAAATCGATAAGCCTCTAATCGATTTCCTTCGCAAAGAATGCCGCTGCTTTTTTTAATATCATTTTCCTTCTGAAGTTCTGCGAGCTCTTTCTTAAGACGGAGATTCTCTTTTATAACATCGTAATCGGCTTTGGCTTCTTGATTTGATTGGCATTCTTCGCGGAATTTCTTAGCCCATATTGAAATGCTTCCGTGGGATACTCCATACTCAGCGGCAAGACTTTTCAGTGAGCGCCCATCCTCTATGTGAAGACGTACCAGCTTCTCCTTGAATTCTGGTTCATAGTGATGATTCATTTGTGACATACCTCCTTTCCTCCTAAGATTATATCTTATTAGGTCGGGATGTTACAACTATAGTTTACCACAACACAGCTTGGCTGGTGGATGTTTTTTTGTTATGCAATGCTTTATAAATGCAAACAGTCATGATAGAATAAGGCTAAAGAGCTCAAGCACATGCAGCATATGGAGATAACGCACATGAATACTACGGAAATAAAATTAGAAACAAAGCTTGTGGGCGATATTCAGGGTGAATTTTTTATACCATCGTATCAGAGAGGATACCGTTGGGGAAAAGAGGAGGTCACACGGCTTTTAGAGGACATATACACGAATGGAAATAAATCATATTGCCTTCAGCCCGTCGTTGTCAGAAAAAACGGAGATAAATTTGAGCTTATCGACGGTCAACAGCGGCTCACAACGCTGTTTATTCTTCTCCAGTACATTAAGCGTGAATATAAGCCCCGCATCGCATTGAAGTATGGGCTTTCGTACGAAACTCGCCCCAACTCTGCTGGTTATCTCAGTGATATCAAAGAGGAGCTGTCGGGTTCTAATATCGATTTTTATCATATTTTTCGTGCATATAAGGCTATCGATGATTGGTTTAACAGCCAGCCGGACAGCGTAGTTGCAGCAGATGATGTTTATGGATATCTCGTTAAATATGTGCGGATAATCTGGTACGAGGTCGGTGAAGACGAGGACGCTATTTCTCTGTTTACACGACTGAATATTGGCAAAATTCCGCTTACGAGCGCAGAGCTTGTAAAGGCAATGTTCCTGAGCAAAAGCTATGGGAATGACATAGACAAAGAAAAGCAGGAAGAAATTTCGCTGCAGTGGGATAACATGGAAAAGGAGCTGCATAACGATGCTCTTTGGTATTTCCTCACGAACAAAACAAGTACCCGCTATCAAACCAGAATCGATTTGGTGCTTGATTTGATTTCCAAAAAGCCGGAAAACAGCCGTGAGAAGTATTATACTTTCTTTGAATTTGACAAAAAACACCAGTCAGAAAGCCTGGATGAGATCTGGCACAATATACAGCAAAAATTTCTGCTGCTGAAGGATTGGTTTGAAGACCATGAGCTGTACCATAAAATCGGTTATTTGATCGCATCGGGAAAGAAAACATTAAAAGAAATTTCTTATGAATCTGAAGGCAAAACAAAAGACGACTTCCGTGCATCTCTGGATTACTTTATTCGTGAGAGCATTGTGCTCAATGGCAAAAGCAATGAGGACAAAGTCACCTACGCCGACCTTACATATGAGAGGCCGCAGGATCAGGAAAGAATTACCACGCTGCTTTTGCTGTTTAATGTGGAGTCTGTGCGCCGCAATGGTGAAAACACACAATGGTTTCCGTTTGATAAGTTCAAATTCGATAAAGGCGGCAAAGTAACGTGGAGTTTGGAGCATATCCACGCACAGCATTCAGAAGGCCTTAAGACACAGGAAATGTGGAAGGAATGGCTGCGACTTCATATCCCCTCGGTGAAAGCTGTCGGAGACGGAAACGCAGAGCTTGCTGCGCAAATGCAAGCTGCGATAGATGATCGCAGCCTCGTCAGACAAAAATTTGACCGGCTGCAGCAGCAGGTCGTTGCACTGCTCTCGGTAGAGGGCAATACAGAGTATTTGCACTCAATAAGCAATATGGCACTGCTGAGTGCAGGCGATAATGCAGCCCTTAACAACTCGACATTTGACGTAAAGAGAAATATCATTATCGAGATGGATAAAAACGGTCAATACATCCCGTTCTGTACAAAGATGGTCTTTTTGAAATACTATACACCCTCCGCAGAAAATCAGCTGCACTTCTGGGGGCAGGCAGATAGAATTGCATATGTTAAGGCCATGAATGATGTCCTTAAGGATTATTTGCCTGAGCCGATTAAATTTAACGAGGAGGACAACTAAATGAATACAGCGCTGCACTCCTTTATTGATATCTTTGACACCGAGTTTGGCGAAGATAAAGATGCTGTAAAGCTCCAGAAAATCGTCATCCCGATCATTCAGCGTGATTATGCGCAGGGACGTACGGACCCAGGTGTAAACAGAGTCAGAAGCCGTTTTCTGGATTCGCTCTACACTGCCGTAACAGAAAAGCCGATCACACTTGACTTTGTTTATGGCGATATTGATGAAAAAGGCGTTATGACACCTCTTGACGGGCAGCAGCGGCTTACAACGCTGTTCCTGTTGCATTGGTATGCGGCAAGAAAGAATAATATTCCGGCAGAAGAAATGGCATTTCTCAAGCACTTCAGCTATGAAACGAGATACAGTGCGAGATCGTTCTGCGAGGATCTGATCAAGCATGTTCCGACATTTAAGACTGCACTTTCCAAAGAAATCATCAATCAGGCGTGGTTTCCGCTGGAGTGGAAAAAGGACCCGACCATCAGCTCTATGTTGGTTATGCTGGATGCCATCGATGAAAAATTTTCCGATGTCCCCGACCTTTGGGACAAGCTGAAAAACAACGCCATCACTTTTTATTTTCTCCCCATTAAAGACATGGGGCTGACGGACGAGTTGTACATCAAGATGAACTCTCGCGGCAAGCCCCTGACGCAGTTTGAACATTTTAAGGCTGAGCTTGAGCGTCAAATCCGATTGGTGGATGAAAACCTGGCGGCAGACATCATTAAAAAGATAGACTGTAAATGGACGGATTTACTTTGGAGCTATCGCAGTAAGGAAAGCTGTGACAATAAAGACCCTACCAAAGGTCCCGTCAAAGATCCTGCCGAAAATCCTGCCAAAGACGCAACGAAAAAGTCTGATGAAGATGTCATCACAGATGATGAGTTTTTGCGCTACTTCAAGTTTATCTGCGATATTATTTGCTACAAAAAAGGCGAGTCACCGCAGAGCAAAAGCGATGATGAGTTTGATCTTCTTCAGCGTTATTTTTCTCCTGATAGCGACGAGTTTATGCAGAATATCAAAACACTGGAAAGCTTTTTTGATTGCTGGTGTGATATCCCAGGTTACACTGACCCGAAAGCTTTTTTGGAAAGCTTTATGTCCGATGTTCATACAACAGGCAAAATTATTGTAGATGTAAAGCATTACAAGATAGATATTTTTGAGGACTGTCTGCACTCTTATTCAGACAAAAGCGGAAATCATAGAGCGTTTCCGTTGAACCGTACTGTGCTGCTTTATGCTATAATCGTCTACCTGCAAAATACAAGCAGCATTGCGTCAGATCAGTTTGTCAGAAGAATCCGTATCATAAACAACCTGATACAAAATTCTGAAGATGATGTCAGCGACAGAACAGATCGCAACCAGATCCCTGCCATCCTACGTGAAGTGGATGCGATCATGCTCACAGGCAAAATAGACGATACTATCGAAAGGAACTTCAACACAAATCAGCTTGCCGAAGAAAAAGAAAAAATAGCTTTTCTTGAAAGTCACCCGGATAAAGCAGAGGCTATTTTCAAGCTTGAGGATCATGCTATGCTTTACGGTCAAATCGGCATTGTGGGGTTAGAGCACATTGATTATGTTGACCGCTTCTATTCGCTGTTTGCGTGCGAATTGGATAAGATAGACTGCGCCTTGATGTCGATTGGAGATTACGGCCAGCGAGAAAAAAACAAGTGGCGTTATCAATATGCATCCAAGCATATGCAATATGCGTGGAATGGGCTTTTCCATAAGAGTGCCAACGCAGGGCTTGATAACACAAAGCAAATATTGATCAAGCTTCTTGACTCGCACGAGACGTTTACAGATAGTACGCTTCGGGCTATGATTGATGATTTTGTTTCTACCTGCGAGAAAAACAGCGTTTACCCTTGGCGGTATTACTATGTAAAGTATCCGGTGTTCCGCCCAGGCTCTTACGGGAAGCTTGTCAACAGCCATGCAGACGAGAGCCCGTACCTGTTCTCTGTTTTGCAGACAAGGTCGCAGTGGTCTTCTAATACATATATGCCGTATCTGAAAGCTGCCGACGATGAGCATCTTTCAAAAGATTCCATGGGGCAGCGTCTGGTATACGGCGACAAGCACATCATATGCACAAACGATGCGTACCTGCTGCGCAATAACACCGATGAAGCGGTAATAAATACCGTTAAAATTGCGCAAGACAGCTCTGGCATAGACATTGAGGATAGAATTGAAAGGCTGAAAACCTATATTGCGACTTTGTGAGCTGCCAAGAAATTGCAGATTTCCTGAAGCTCAAAACAACGACCTACGCTATGCAGCGGTATGTAACACCGCTGTTGGAAAGCGGCGAACTTAAAATGACAAATCCGGAGCATCCCGGCAGCCGTGCACAGAAATATTACTGCTGATACAAAAAAGCCAAGCCTCACCGTACATCTTGTACGTGTAGAAGTTTGGCTTTTCTCTTATCATCTTTCGTAACCGCTCAGTGGAGACACATAGCGATTGAGATATGCGGTTGCGTTGGGAGGTTACGCTACATTAACTTCAGCTAAAATCTTATTGGCACCATCAATCACGTCGGCTACTTCCTCCTTGTTCACTGTATTAAATTCCTCGTCATTTTGATCTTTTAGAACCAATGTGGTTTTGCACATCTTATACAGAAGTCCCACAAGAAGAACCGTGTTTTGCGTCACTTGCTTTTCTTCATCAGTGAACTCAGACCATTGGGTCTTTTTTGACGAATTAACAATATCATCTAATTCAGAAAGTCTCTTCCTATATTGCGACTCAACTTCAGTCAGAGAGTCTTTAAATGGCTTTGCTGCGGCTGTTAATTCATTAAAGTATCCAACGATTTTGTCTACTTCATTTTTGGTTCTTAAGGCTTGATTAAACGCCTCATCTGCTTTGTCGGACAATTTCGAACCTGCCACATTGAAAATAACACCGCCAACAAGAAGCCCCACCCCCAATGTTGCACCGCCTAACACGGCTGTGCCAAGTGCCATTCCACCGCCGCCTGCTGCAAGAGATCCACCGCCTAACGCTGCAAGCGTGGCGTTTGTTGCCGCCACACCACTTAGTGTCGAAATTGCCGTACCTGTTGAGGCTGTACCAAGTGCCATAACCGCAGAAGTTGTTGCTCCGGCCGCAGCAAACCCACCCAAAGTACCAGCTGCCGCACCACCGGCGCCTCCTAAAAGAACACTTGCACCAACGGATACCTCTTTTAGTTCTTCTGCCTCATAGTCTGGAAGATCGACTCCGTCTCGCCTATATGACTTAAACTCGGGCCTGCCCTGTATCTGCTCAATTATATTAGAGAAATCATTAAAACTTTTCAAGATTTCAAGTTCTTGTTTACCAATCGAATCCATCAGCTTGGTGGTTTTTGAGCTGTTCCTCTTAAAACGAGCAACTGCCTTTTTTTGAACAGATTCTGCAAGTTCCATGGTATCGTTTGCGTCTTTCATTTTAACAGCACCATGAATTCCTGTACCAACTCCTGCAATACCAGCAGCCGCAGCTATACCTCCGATAATAAATGGCAAAGGCATAAGTCATTCTCCTTTACTTTGTAGTTGTTTACATACACTGTAATTCAACTCATAATATTCTTCTAGCGAATACTTTTCTTTGAAATAAAATTCATAGCTTTCATCGATTCTACATAACAGTGGTCGCTCATTATATATGGAACACTTATTTCCATTCAGGTATTTGCATATTCCATTACCCCCGTCAAGTTCGCTGTATATATCGGATTTATTAAGATTACGGCAACATTCTCCACAGCAAGTACAATTAAACATCATTCAAAAACCAATCGATTGGATTTATTTTTCATAAAAGTGTTGAAGTCGCCTTCCCAAGGTATTTTGATATCAAATACCTTATAAGCCGACAACAGTAAATCATTAAGTTCTTGCTCTGATTCTGCAAGCTCAATCTTTATTGCAATATTTTTGTACTTTTCAGTATCGGTGCGAAACTTTGCAATATCAATATTTTCCAATTTGGCAGCTAATCTTTCCAATGCATCTGCTATTTTTTTATAATTATTAGCCTCCGATGGAATCCTATTTAATGCACTTATTACATCGTTTATAAACTTACTTCTATCCAAGAAAATAAGCAGCGTACATGAAATAAGTCCGCTTACCAAAGACGAACAAAATGTCGTAACAAACGACCCAACACCCGGGATTGCCGCTATAGGCGTTTTCTGGATTAGTTCGCCAACAGCGGTTCCAACTAGAACACTCGCACCAGTGGCTAAAATAATTGCAGAAGTTTTAATCCTATCTCCAAACATAAGGTTATCCGGGTTGAACAGCAAAACTTTTCCGGCCTCAACAACAGATGCATAAATTTGACGAATGCATTTAACTAAGTTCTTGGCTGTTGTAAAGAAGATATTACATATAGTTGTTGTTAGGCTGGCTAATGCTCCCGATAAAAAGCCTTCGCCAAATTTTGAGAGAATCTCCTTATACTTTACCTTCGCTTTTTCAAACCCTTTCTTAACACCACTGGCAACTGCTTCAAACATATCTTTCAGATCTTTTCCAGGTGGCAAAGCTTGAATTTCTTCTTTTGCCGACATCCACACTTCTACAAAGACAAATCCCAAAGCTTGACGCATTCCCATTTCTGCACCACGATTGGCAGCAGCAGCTGTAGTATCTTTTAAGAACCTGGGGCTTGTGTAATAAGCCTTTGCAACCTTTGCTTCATAAGCAGCACGGGCCCTTTTGTTTTCCGCTCGCATCCTGTTCGGATCGATTTGTTCAAGTTTTTCCAGTTTGGCAAGTTCCTTGCGTTCTTTGTCTGACAATGTATTTTTTGACTTCAGCTCGTTGATTCTTGCTTGTCTCTGGGGGCGATCTGCTTCCCACTTCTGCAAATAATCTTCTATATCCTTATCTTTCATTGAGCGGTTTATAGAGCGGTCTGTTGGCTTAAGATTTTCTTCACTGTTCGCCAAATCCGTTCCGTTAAGACCTGCCAATACACGCCCGGGATCATCATGTATCTCTTTAGCAGAAACAACGTGATCCAAATCCACGTTCGCATTTCGTGCTTCAGTTTTCCCCGTATAGGCATCTCTTAAAGTTCCACTTTTCTTGCTTTCGCTAACCTTTTTGATGATATTTATATATCGTTTATCCTGATGATACTCTCTACTATCATATTCTCCTCTGTTAGCATAATCCGATTGATTTTTAGTATTCTTGTATGTCATGTTCGGGTCTTTTCCGATTTCCCTAACATTGTGGATGGTGTCAACATCTCCACCGTGCCGATCATGAACAAGGAAGTCTAGACCGAACGATGTGATCAAACTTTGCATGATTACACGTTCGTATTCGTTCCATATGCTTGAGAAAACATTCTCTTCTGGGTCTGGTGAGAATCCGTTGTTCAATTCGGCAACAAACGAACTCAATATAACCAACTCCTCTCTTGATTCCTCTCGATCACAAGCTTTCCTTTTTCATACGATTGAATTTTATAAAACTGCAAATAACGTGCAAGCCCTAAATTCGTTTTGTTTGATTTTTAGGCAATTTTCCTATTGTAAATATAGTACCCCCCGTACATTGTCAACTGGTGTTTTTGCCAAAATCTTCTTGTTTTATTTTATGCTATTCTCAGCTTGATTTCAAGAGTGACAGCCGCTGTCACAGCAGGAGTTTATAATATGAAATGCAAAATGCAGGATGGCCGCTTTGTGCAGCTCGTTGATGCCATCTCTAGCATTGGCAAAGTCGATCAGCTGTTTCATAGCATTCGCAAGCGGCATCATCAATTTCAGGTATGTTATTTTCTCATGACAACAAACAACAGAAGCTTAAAAGACAGCGGATTTACAAAATAAGGAGATCATAAAATCAGGATATCTGCTTCTTACATAGAGCCTCAACTCATTCTTTTAACGGAATGGGATAGATGCAGGCTGGAGGCTGTACGCCGACAAAACGGATGCAGCAGCAGAAGGCGAAAATAACACAAAAGAGATTCCGTCGCTGTCTGAGGGAATGACTCTGGAAATTGACAGCGTGAACCTGAAAGAAGGCAAAACCAGTCCACCAAAGCGTTTTACAGAGGATCTGCTGCTGTCCGCTATGGAAAGTGCCAGCTCGGATGAATTTCCAGCAGGCGCAGAGCGCAAAGGCTTTTGTTTTGTGATTTGAGCACGCCTAAAAATGACGGTACGTTCAACGTGTATGACGATATCAAAGCAAAGCTGCTTGCGTCGGGTGTGCCGGAAGCTGAAATCGCCTTTATCCACGATGCAGACACCGAAGCGAAAAAGAAAGATTTATTTGCAAAAGTCCGCACAGGTCAGGTACGTGTGTTGCTGGGTTCAACACAGAAAATGGGCGCAGGCACAAATGTGCAGGACAGGCTTGTGGCGGTGCATCACTTGGATGTCGGCTGGCGTCCTGCAGATATGACCCAGCGCAACGGCAGCATCTACGCAGAGGATATCCACGAATTGCAGACGCAGCTTGCGGAAATCCGTGGTTTGCAGCGCAAAAGTTACTCCCGAACAGCTTGCGGCTCTGCTGCGGCAGTCTGCTGCCACAGCGCCTAGCCCTGCTGCACTTGCAGCTGTCGGCGCAAAGTTTTTTGAGGAGGAACACGATGAAAAAAGTGAGTAAAAGCGGCAATACGTTTTACCTTGTCATTGACCGCAACGCAAAAGGTCAGCAGACGGTTCACTTTATGAATCTTGTAGACGAAAGCGACCTGCTCGCCCTTATGGAGGAAGAGG
>CAVBNV010000037.1:0-12123 GCA_963596815.1 Oscillospiraceae bacterium | reverse complement strand
CGGTGCGGATTTCGCATCGCTTTTTGTATGGCTGCCGCAAATGCACAGGCGCGAGAAATCTGACCTCCACAAAAATTTACACGGAATGGTCTCAAAGGCGATAACGCTGAAAATCTGTCCCGCTATGTCCCACATTTTGTGCTATACTTAGTACAGTGAAATTATGACAAAAGCTCCCCGGTATGAACCGAGGAGCTTTGTTATTACTGCATGAATGCGCGACGCTGCTTTAGCGGCGCGCAACAGTGCGCGATAAAATGCTCTGCTGGTCTGTTCCGGCAAGGCGTTTTAATTACTGCTTAGCAGCGTAAAGGAGATTGAACATGGCAGAACGAAGCGATGAGCGCGAAGCCGCCCGCGCCGAGTATATTGCCAGAATGAAAAAAGATGGCAAAGTGAATCTGCGCAAACTTGCAGATGACTTAAACCTGAAATACGACACCGTTCGAAAATGGAAGTCGAAAGATGATTGGGGAAATATACCAAGGCAAAACAAGCGCGGCGGTCAACCAGGCAATAAAAACGCTGTGGGCAATGTCGGTGGCGGTGCACCGATTGGAAACCTGAATGCTGAGAAAGACGGCGCCTATTCCGCTATTTTCTTTGACAAATTGACGCCTGAGGAAAAGAATGCGTTCGATACGGCGCCGAGAGATGGCGTTGAAGCGTTGAAGCATGAAATGGGCATTCTAAAGCTGAGAGAACTGAAAATACTGGAAAAGATTAAGGAATACGAGGATATGGACCCTGATACCTTGATTACTTCCAGCGTGCTGGATATGCGCGTCCCTGGAGCTGCGAAAAAGGGTGGACAGAAGAAAGACGGCTATACGCAGAACATGGGAATGTATAGCAAGGATACGCCGTTTGCCAGGATCCTAAAATTGCAGGAAGCATTATACAAGACACAGGGGCGTATTGCGGCAGCCGCAGGAGCTCTGCGAGCAGCTGAAGAATCAGACAGGCGCATCGAACTGGAGAAAGAAAAGCTTGAACTGCTGAGAATTAGAGCTACAGGTGAGATACCGGAAGACGGTGAAGAAAATGGCACTGTATACGAGTAAGGCAATAGCTGATTGCCTTGGTATTACAGAGAGACGAGTTAGAGAGCTGAGAGATGAAGGCGTACTCACCGAAGAGAGACCGGGAGTCTACAACATGAAAACGGCCGTGCGCCAGTATCTGCGCTACAAAATAGGCGACAGAGACGACCAAGCAAGGCTTACTGCGGCAAGAGCCGACAGAGAAGTTACGCGAGGTCAGATTGAAAAAATGCGAATGGAAGAGGCAAAGGGCGACTTGCACCGCACGGATGATGTGGAACGTGCCCAGAAAACAATTTTTGCCAATTTCAAAAACAGGCTTGAAACGATACCAACGAAATACGCAAAGACAATGGCACAGCTTACAGACCCTGCAGAAGCTCATGATATTTTGCAAAATGCGATTGAGGAAGCCTTGGTCGAATTGAGCAACCCTGATGTAGCCCTTGCTGAACCGGAGGAAGGTGCAGAAGATGTGCGAGAACCATAAGTGCAATCATTGCGTCTGGGGCTGGCTGGTAGATGAAGGGTTGCAGTATTGCTCGTTTTGGAAGTGCATCAAACCGGGAGGCGGATACTGTGGCGAAAATCAAGATGGAACCGCAGACGGAACAGATGTTTTGCAGAGCCCTGGAAGCGCTGAAACCACCACCGAAACTGACGCTGAGCCAATGGGCGGATAAATACCGAAAACTTTCCTCGGAGGCGTCGGCATCGCAGGGGCAGTGGCATACGGACAATGCCCCATTCCAAAGGGAAATCATGGATGCGATCGGTGATGTGCATACCCGCAAGGTGGTTGCGATGATGAGTGCCCAAAGCGGCAAAACAGATGGATTGATCCTGAACACCATTGCTTATTACATGAAATACTACCCTGCCCCGATCATGGTGGTTCAGCCTACGGTCAATCTTGGCGAAAGCTTTAGCAAGGACCGATTGGCCACAATGATACGAGATACGCCGGCACTACGAGGGCTTGTGAACAGCAAAAGCCGCTATTCCGGCAATACTATCATGAAAAAGAACTTTCCCGGCGGACAGCTGACCATTGTGGGAGCGAATGCGCCAACAGACTTGCGTGGCAGACCGATCAAGGTTTTGCTGGCAGATGAAGTTGATGCGTACAAGGCAAGCGCCGGCAAGGAAGGCGACCCGGTCATGCTGGCCGAGGAGCGCCAAACTACATACTGGGACTACAAAACGGTCATGGTGTCAACGCCGACAACAAAAAACGGAAGCCGCATCCTGGATGAATTTGCAAACTCCACACAGGAAGAGTGGAATGTGCCTTGCCCGAACTGCGGCAAATACCAGCCGTTCGTGTGGGACAACATGGTGTTCGATAAAGAAAAATGGCCAGAGGGCGGTGCGCAGTATCGGTGCGCAGAGTGCGGATGTCTCGACAATGAGTATCGTTGGAAGAAACACAGTCTGCAAGGAAAATGGGTAGCAGAACATCCGGAGCGCAAAGTGCGCGGATTCCATATGAACAAAATGGGGTCAACGCTATGCGGATGGGACGAAATCGTTGAGAAATATATAGCAGCTGATCTGGATGCCAGGCGCGGAGATTACGAGAAAATGCAGGTGTTTGTAAACACCAATCTGGGTCTGCCGTGGGAAGAACCGGGAGAAACGGTTGAATCAAATGCGCTAATCGACCGCAGAGAATACTACGAGGCGGAGGTACCGGACGAGGTCGTATACCTGACAGCAGGTGTTGACACGCAAGACAACCGATTTGAAGTTGAGGTGGTCGGCTGGGGAGCCGGAAAGGAAAGCTGGGGCATCCGCTATCAACGTATTTACGGAGACTTGAAACGGGGACAGATATGGGCAGACCTTGATGAGTTCCTGTCTCATACATGGAAAAAACGGGATGGCACAGAGATGACGCTGCGATGCGTCTGCATGGACAGTGGCGGGCATTTCCCAGATCAGGTAATACGGTTTTGTAAAGACAGAGCTGACCGCAGAATATGGGCGATTAAAGGCAGGGGCGGTATGGATGTGCCTTATCTGCGAAACCCAACAAAGAATAACCGAGTAAAGGGTGAGCTGTTTACGCTAGGTGTTGATACCGGAAAAAATATGGTGCTGGCGAGACTGAAAGTGATGATCAAGGGACCAAACTACTGTCACTTCCCGGCTGCAGAAGATGCGGGATACGACGAAAACTACTTTAAGATGCTGACGGCAGAGCACAAAGTAACGCGATGGAAAAACGGACGCAAGGTGGAGCGATGGGAGTTGAAGGACCCGGCACAGAAACGAAACGAAGCCTTTGACGTGCGAAACTATGCAACAGCTGCCCTAGAAATCTCAAATCCGGAAGGGCTTGAAATACCTGGCGAGGACATACAACAACAGCGGCAGGAAAAGCCAAAGCCGTTCCGGAGGAAAAGATCGGGAGGAATTTAGCGGATGTCTATTATCTCGAAAGAAATTGCCCGGCGGCATCTGGAAATGTGGCTGGAAGCGGAAGAGGCTGTATCGACCGGACAAAGCTATCAGATCGAACAGATGACGTTGACAAGAGCAAGCCTAAAGCAGATACGAGAGAGCATAACATACTGGGAAGAAAAGGTAGCTGCAATCGAGCATGAAGAAAAAGGCAGAGGGAGAAACAGAATCTACCACTTCTCCCCGCACGATGTGTAAAGGCTGATGAAAGATGAATTTTTTAGACAAAGTGATTGAAACTATTTCACCAACAACGGCATATCGTCGAGCCTCTGCACGCGCTGCGCTGTCGGTGCTGAACAATGGTACGGGTTACGGCAACTATGGCGCCAATCGAACGTCGCGCGCAATGCGAAGCTGGCGAGTTGGCGGCGGAAGCGCAAAAGAGGACATTGAGGATAATCTTGAACTTTTACGCAAACGAAGCAGAGACGCATACATGGGGATTCCTTTGGCGGCCGGAGCGATAAAAACGCTGAGAACAAATGTTGTTGGAAGCGGTCTGGTGCCGACACCGCAGGTAGATGCTGACTACTTACACCTCACTGAAAAACAGGCGGATTTGCTGCAAGCGCAGATTGTCCGTGAATTTAACCTTTGGGCGGACAGCACTGCCTGCGATGCGGATGCAAAGAATAACTTCTGGAGGCTGCAGGGTCTTGCTTTTACTGGCTTTTTGATGAATGGAGACTCGTTTGCGGCGCTACAATACAAAGAACACAGTAACTGGCCGTACGCATTACAGCTGAGGCTGATTGAAGCGGATCAGGTGTGCAGTCCAAACCTTTCAGACAGGCTGTTTCCATGCAATGTGGATGGGCATGATATTTACCAAATTGTGCAGGGCGTTGAAACAGATGAATACGGTGCTGTCGTTGCGTACTGGATTGCGAACAAACACCCGCTGGCATATGAAAGCCCTAAGCCACTTGCGTGGCAAAGAGTGAAAGTGATGGATGAGGAAACCGGGCAGCCGAACATTTTGTGCGTATCACAAAGTGAGCGAGCAGGGCAACGACGTGGAGTGCCGCTGCTTGCGCCGGTGCTTACCACACTAAAACAGATGGGCAGGTATACGGAGGCTGAGCTGTCGGCAGCAATTGTTGCGTCGTCAGTAACAATGTTTATCAAACACGCTAATGTTACAGATGAAGCACCGTTTGGAGAAGAACCGAGAGAACGAGCGGATGACCCGAACTCCCTGCCAGACGAAACATCCATTGATCTTGCACCAGCGGCAGTGTTCGACTTAGGACCAGGCGAGGACACAACGACGTTTGACCCGAAACACCCGACAACAACGTTTGAGGGTTTTACGGCTGCTATGTCGAACCAGGTGGCGACAGGCGTTGAAATACCGTCAGAGGTGTTGTATAAAAAATTTTCTTCAAATTATTCTGCAAGCCGTGGCGCTCTGAATGAGTTTTGGCGAACATGTGGAGTAATGCGGGATAACTTTGCGGATGACTTTTGTCAGCCGGCCTATGAAAAGTGGTTTGCCGAGGCGGTTGCTCGCGGCAGAATACAGGCGCCACACTTCTTTGACGATCCGGCTATAGCGAAGGCGTACATGGGGTGCACATGGAACGGACCTGCAAGAACCAACCTCGACGCAAAAAAAGAAATTGAGGCGGCAATCCTGCGGATGGACAGAGGCATCAGCACAGCGGAACAGGAAACTGCCCAGATGACGGGCGGAAGTTGGAGAGCCAATATGCGTCAACGTGTAAGTGAAATGAAAAAAATGCAGGAGGTGTGCAGAAACGGTGAATAAAAAGTTTTGGCAGTTTCGCAACAAGGAAGGCTCAAATAGCGCAGAGCTGATGCTGTATGGTGATATTTCAGAAACAAGCTGGTATGGTGATGAAGTGACCCCTGCGCAGTTTGCACAGGAATTGGCTGCATTGGGTGATGTGGATGAAATTACTGTTCATATCGACAGCGGTGGCGGCGACGTGTTTGCTGCGGAAAACATCGGGAATCAGCTGGAGAGGAGCAAAGCGACTGTTACGGCGTGCGTTGATGGTCTCTGCGCAAGCGCAGCAACTATTATTGCCTGCCATGCGGACAGAGTGACTGCATCGCCTACGAGCTTTTATATGATTCATCCGGTGAGCATTGGACTTGCAGGATATCTAACCGCGGACGAAATTGAAAATGCACTGAAAGCGGTAGAGGCGATCCAAGACGGAATTGTATCGCTGTATGCTAAGAAAAGCGGCAGAGGTCGCAAAGAGTGCGAGGAATGGATGAATGCAACGACATGGTGGACTGGAGCCCAGGCTAAAGAAAACGGCTTTGTGGATGAGTTGACCAGCGAAGCAGAAGAAGCAGTAGTTGAAAACAGAGGCGGAATGCTGTTTATCAACAGCGTTGGAACCAGACTTGCTTTTGACGAAGCACCAGACTTTGTACAAAACCAGATGAAAGCCGTACAGACTGCACCTGGTTTTGCAAATAATCATCCGGCTGCAATGCCGGCAACAAACCATGAGGAGGCAATCGACATGGATATCAAGACGGTAAATGATCTCCGCGCTGCTTATCCGGATTTGGTGGAAGAGGTTGAAAACTCTGCCGTTACGTCCGAGCGCAGTCGTATTCAAGAGATCGAGGATGCAACATTGCCCGGTACAGAAAGCGTGGCAAATGAAGCAAAGTTTGTGAAACCAATCAATTCTGCTGACTTTGCGAAGGCAGTGATTGCAAGCATGAAAAAGCGCGAAAAGGAACAGAACGAGCACTATCTGAATAGCGCAAAGAATGCCGCGAATGCATCTGGTGCAAACGGCATTAACGGCGCACCTCCTGCGAAGGAAGACCAGGGCAGCTCTTTCCTCGGCGCAATCCACCGCGCAAACGGCGTAAAGTAACAGGAGGGCAAAACGATGAGCATGGACTTGGAAAAGAAAACTTACAGTACTGAACCGGATTATTTTATTGCCGGCATGATGGACATCGCCAAGGCAACTAAGACTGCAGGTGCAGCCATTGAAGCACATGCACCGGTTTTACTTGCTGACGGCAAAGTCACTCCGCTGGCGGCGGTCTCCGCTGGCGAAACCCCTGTAACCACCGGGCTGTACGGTATTGCTGCGGACAGCGTTGAAGAAGGCGGCGAGACAGTGGTATTTTTGACGGGTGAATTTTTTGCAGATGCTCTGGCTCTGCCAAACGGCGTTACCGCAGATGCACTGGAAGTTCCTCTGCGCAACATCGGCATCTTTTTGAAGTGATAGGAGGATAACCACTATGCACGAAATCAATATTTACGAGCCCCGGTTTCTGGCAGAAGTTGTACGTACTGCTCCCGCAGTGCATACGTTCTTTCTGGACACGTACTTCACCAATATTAAGACGTACGCCAGCAAGCGTATCGATATTGACATTGTGAAAGGCGATCGCCGCATGGCACCGTTTGTTCACCCTATGGTTGGCGGTAAGGTACTTAAGGACAAAGGGTACTCTACTGAAAGCTACGCGGCACCATTGATCAACCCGCTGGATATCACTACAGCTGAGGACGCTATGCGCCGTATGCCGGGCGAAGACTTATACTCCGGCATGACCCCTGAGGACCGCGCTGCACAGCAGTTGGTTGAAGACTACAATCGCCTGAACGACGCAGCAACACGCCGTGAGGAGTGGATGGCAGTCCGAACCATTATGGATGGTCAGATTCCGGTAATCGGCAGCGGTGTCAACGAAGTTATTGACTTTGGTTTTACCAACAAGGTCAAGCTTGACACTACAAAGCAGTGGGGCAAGAGCGCGGCAAAACCTCTTGAGGATTTGGGTGACTGGGTAGATCAGGTGCTGGAAAACGGTTTTGCAAATGTTGACCATGTGATTATGGGACGCACTGCGCTGCGCAACTTCCTGAACGACGCCGGTGTCCAGAAGATGCTGGACAACCGCCGCATCGAAATGGGGCTGATCAGTCCAAAAGACCTGCCGAACGGCGTAAAGTATGTGGGTCATCTGAACAATCCTAATCTGGACATTTATACCTATAGTGAGGTGTATCTGGATGACTGGACAGACCCTGAGAACCCCACCACCAAGCGTCTGGTTGAGGATAACAAAATTGCGCTGCTGCCCTCTCACCCGAACTTTATGCGCGCGTATGCCCTGTGCAGCTACATTGACGATGCAAGCAAACAGACCGTAACGGCGCAGACTACCCGCTTGCTTCGAACTTATGTTGAGCACGGACCTGATCGCATGATCATGGAGCTTCAGACTCGCCCGCTGACGATCCCCGACAAGGTTGACAGCTGGCTTGTAGCGGAGGTCTGCTGAGATTTGACAAAGGCAAATCGGGAGATTGAAAATGCCAAAACGCACATTTAAGGATTTTGTAACGCTTGATGTAGACAATGTGTTTTTCAATATCAATGAATTTGCCGAGAGCAGAGAAATTGATGGGAAAACGATGCTTTGCATTGTTCAGCACCCCGGCATCTCTGACCGCGCGGCGCACTGGGAAGCTGGAGCAAAGCAGAGCTTTGATCAGGGAATGTACAAGGCTGATCTATTGCTGTACGTGAAACAGCAGGACTATGGACCGATGCCGAAAAACGATAAGCTTATCCGACTGGACAAAAAGCGCGATTACAAAATCAAAAACTGTGCATTAAAGGCTGGAGTTTACCGCATGGAACTTGAAAGGGTGAGGTAAATGCCTTACGTCAAAACCAGATATGATCCAGCAACAATGACGGTTACCGTCGATGATGAACAGGTAATAAGAGCCCTTGGCGTATTGTCTGATAAAACGCCGGCGGTACTGAAAGTGGCAGTGAACACGACGGCTCGGCAAACGAGAAAGCTGATGCTAGCTGAAGTAAAGAAACGCTATGACCTGAATGCTGCCGGGAAACGGATGATTGAGGACCTGCGACAGAGACAGAAGGCAACCAATCGCAACCCGGCGGCAATCCTTGCCATTACGAAAAATGACCCTGGTGCGTTTAGGGCTGACCTGGGATATTTCAAAACAAAGCCGTCGAAACCGTATATGGGGAGAAATGTCTGGAGAGCTCCAGAATACTTTCAGGCGAGGGTTTTGAAAAGCGGCCAGATGACAAACTTGTCCGGGTCAAGCAGCAAGAGCAAAGGATTTTTGGTGAAATTTCAGTCAGGGCACGTCGGCATGGTACAAAGACAGCTTGGAGTGCCGGCTCAGCGCGACCATACCATGAGCGGAAAGGTGCGCTGGAAACCGAACGAAAAGCTTGTAACCATGTCCAGCCCGTCTGGTTCTGCAATGCACCACACTGTGTGGGAAATGCAAAAGACCGGTGTTGAAGAAATGCTGCGCAGCAACACGGAACGCCGTGTGGCGCAGATAATCGCCAATGCGCAAAGAAAGGGTAAAATCTGATGGATATCACAGGCTATACCAGCGAAATGTGCCAACAGGCGATGATGGACGAGATGACTGAACTGTTCAAGGATATGACGTTTGCCGGACAGGACGGAGAGAAACCGTTAAATATCTATAAGCAGTTTCTTCCGATCCAAACGGATAACGATGATGACCTGGACACGAATAACTCTCCGTTCCCTTGCATCGTTGTGAAAGAAACGAGCGGAGAGATCGGAAACGCGACGACACCGCAGCTAGTGCTAATACAGATACTGATCTGTGGATACGACACGGGCGTTGACCGGCAGGGCTATGTGGATACTGTAAATATCAAAGAAATGATTATGCAGCACTTCGCACGGCACCCTGTATTTGGCGGCGCATTTGAAGTAAGCTACCCGCGAAAATGGGAACTTTCGGACGATGACGCCGATTACTATTATTGGGGCGTCGTAAACCTGATTTGCAAAACTCCGAATGCTTTAAGAAATGAAGATGTGGAGGACATGATATGAGCGACGAAAAGAAAGAACCTGCTGTCACAGAAGCTGCAGAAGCAAAGGCAACGACGGGAGCAGCGGAGGTACTGGCATACTGTGGGCCTACCATCAAGGGCGTTGCTCTGCAGTACACGGTATTTGCCGGAGGATTGCCTGCAAAGCTGACGAAGCTTGCAGAGCGAAACCCCGTGGTGAAGGCTCTGATCGTTCCGAGTGAACAGCTTGCAGAGATGCGGGTAAAAGTGGAACAGGACGGCTCGAGAGAAAATCTTCTTTGTAAAAGAGCTGCTTTGATCCTGTAAGTTAGGAGGTTGACACATGGCAATTTCTCATGGATTTAACCTGACGGAAGCGACTACCAGTGTATCTGCACCGGTATCGGTCGATTCCGGCCTTCAGGTTGTGATCGGCACTGCGCCGGTCAATATGCTGGACGATCCAGAATCGGCAGTCAATACGCCGATTCTGGTTACCAGTTTCAAAGAAGCATCTGCCGCCGTAGGGTACTCAACTGATTTTGAAAAATACACCCTTTGTGAGGCAGTGAGCGCAAACTTTAAGGTTATGGGCGTTGGCCCTGTGGTTTTGATCAACGTTCTTGACCCGGCAAAACATACGGCTACTATGGAGAGCACGACGGTACAAATCAATGACGGCATTGCTGAAATTGAGAAAACCGGTATTCTGCTGAGCAAGCTTGTGGTGAAAAGCGGCAGTACAACTTTGACTGCGGATACGGATTACACAGCAATGTTCAATGATGACGGCACAGTAAGCATTGCGGTCATCAGCGGAGGCAAGGCGGACGGAGTGACAAACCTGACGGTTTCCGGCACAGTTATCGATCCTTCCAAGGTGACCGCAGCTGACATTGTTGGCAACGTCAACGTCAGCACTGGCGCAGAATCCGGCATTGAGGTTGTACGCCAAGTATTCCCGAAGCTTGGTAAAGTGCCCGGTATTCTGCTGGCGCCGCGCTATTCAAAAGATGCTCAAGTGGCGGCAGCTCTGCAGGCAAAGTGCCGCAAAATCAATGGCGTATTCAACGCGGTTTGCTATATTGACATCGACAGCAGCTCTTCGGGGGCTACCAAGTATACCGATGTTGCGGAGCAAAAGACGAGACAGGCTGCAACGTCTCGTGAGGCGTATGCAATCTGGCTTTACGGCAAAATTGGAACTGCCATTTACAGCGGCAGCTCTCTGGCAGCAGCGGCAACTGTTTACAACGACAGCCAGTACAATGACTGTCCCAATGCAAGCCCGTCGAATGTATCTGTGCCGATTTCCGCAGCGTGTCTTGAAGACGGCACGGAGGTTTTGATGGATCAGGAGCAGGGCAACGTGCTGAACGACGATGGCGTTGCAACCTTTATCCGTTCCAGCGGATTTGTCCTGTGGGGCAATGAAACCTGCTGCTACCCGAAAAACACTGACCCCAAAGACGCATATTTGTGCGTACGGCGTTTCTTCAACCATACATGGACCAATTTTGTCCTGGATAATCAGTCAAAGCTGGATAAGCCGATGAACAAGAAACGCCTGCAGTCTATCATTGATAGCGAAAACATGAAGGGCAGTGTTTATGTATCGACTGAGGTATGCGCAAGCTACAGCATGAAGTCTGACGCAGACCTTAATACAGAGGCAGAACTGGTGGCAGGACACTACCACTTCTACCAGTATTGCACGCCGTTCCCGCCATTTAAGCAGGTGAACAACACCATGGAGTATGAATCCGGTGCTCTGTCCTCTGCCCTGTCGCTGTGATGGAGGTAAAATATGGGCCTGAATATTTCGAGTGACCTGGTACCGCAGGTCATTAACGACTATAACGTTTACTCCGGTGACGACAAACTGATTGGCCTTGCGGATGAGGTTACCTTGCCTAAAATCAAGAACAAGACAACTACCGTGTCCGGCATGGGCATTGGCGGCGAGGTTGACAGCCCTGTGCCGGGTCAGTTTGAGAGCATGGAAGCAACACTGAACTGGAATACCTTGTACAGCTATGCCACAAAGATGATGAACCCGAACAAAACAGTGCAGCTGACCTTGCGCGCGGCGATGCAGAATGACAACAAGAACGGCGGGTATACTTACAAATCACTGCGTGTTGTCCTTGGCGGCCGCCCGAAAGAGCTTGACCCTGGCAAGGTAAAACGTGCCGATACCATGGGCAGCTCCACTACACTGGAAGTGACGCAGTACCTGATGGAAATCGACGGCGAAACCGTGATTGATATTGATAAGTTTGGCGGCCGTTATTACGTAGATGGCGAGGATATGCGCGCTGAGATCAACGCAATTATCTGATATCGACAAACCGACTGACGGACCATTTCAGCCGCTCCAACCATGGGGCGGCTGATTCTTTTTTAGAGAGGGAAAACGATGGCAGTTATTGTTACGTTTGACAAGCCCTATACATGGGAGGGCAAAGAGTACAAAGAGGTTGACTTGTCCGGCATGGAGACGATGACCGTACAGGATATGGTTGACGTGCAAAAGAAACTTAGCGGCGATACTGCGGCAATTTTGATGATGGAGACCACTACGATTTTTGCACAGGAGATGGCTGTAAAAGCGAGCGGAAAGCCTGTTGAATTTTTCAAACTTATGCCGCGAAGCAAAATCAGACAGATTCAAGCTGCAATTGTAGGACAACTGAACGCAGACCAGAACAAAGAACAGCTGCAGGACCATATCTTGAAGTTTGAAAAAGCCTATACTTATACCGGAG
>CAVBNV010000036.1:0-12968 GCA_963596815.1 Oscillospiraceae bacterium | reverse complement strand
TTTTGAGCCTGATTAACGACATTCTGGATATGAGCCGTATCGAGAGCGGTACGGTGAAGCTGGATGAGAAGGCGGTACACATTCCGGATCTCCTGCATGACCTTAGAACCATGATTCAGAGTCTGATAAATTCCAAGAATCTGAATCTCTTCATCGATACACAGGATGTTGTGCATGAGGACGTATTGACGGACAAGCTGCGTTTGAATCAGGTGCTTTTAAATATCGTAAGCAATGCCATCAAGTTCACTCATCCGGGCGGTGATATCATTATCCGCCTTGTGGAGAAGCCTTGCAATCTGAAGCATTACACAACCTATGAGTTCTCGGTAAAGGATAACGGCATCGGTATGTCGCAGGAGTTCCTCGAACATATCTTCGAGACCTTCACAAGAGAGCGCAGTGCAACTGTCAGCGGCATTCAGGGCACAGGACTGGGCATGGCTATCACGAAGAATATCGTGGACATGATGGGCGGCGATATCCGGGTAGAAAGCGAGGAGGGAAAGGGATCCCTGTTTACGGTGACTCTGAACCTTCGTCATGCCAACGAACCTGTGAAGAACGAGCCGATCCCCGCACTTCTCGGAGCAAGGGCACTGATCGTAGATGATGATATCAATACCTGCAGAAGCGTCAGCAAGATGCTGCGAGATATCGAGATGCGGCCGGATTGGACAGCATCCGGTAAAGAGGCGATTCTGCGTGCCCAGGATGCAGCGGAAATCAAGGATGAATATAAGGTTTACATTATCGACTATCTCATGCCCGACATGAACGGTATCGAGACCGTGCGCAGGATCCGCAAGGTCATCAGTGAAGATGTACCAATCATTGTTCTTACGGCTTATGACTGGGCGGACTTTGAATATGAGGCGAGACAGGCAGGCGTGACTGCTTTTGTATCAAAGCCGATCTTCATGTCAGAGCTTAGAGCTGTGCTGACACAGCCGGTCATCAAGGAAGGCATAGAAAAGGAAAAAGAGAAGAAAAAGACCTACGATTACAGTGATAAGCATATCTTATTGGTTGAGGACAACGAGCTGAATCGTGAGATTGCCACAGCCATTTTGGAAGAGACAGGCATGACCATTGACAGTGTAAATGACGGTGATGTGGCTGTATCGACCATCAACGGTGCTCCGGCGGACAAGTACGATCTGATCCTTATGGACATCCAGATGCCAAAGATGGACGGCTACACGGCAACGAAAGAGATCCGAACCTTGCCGGATAACACGAAGGCAAATATTCCGATCGTTGCCATGACGGCGAATGCTTTTGATGAGGACAGGAAGAAGGCATTCGAGGCAGGCATGAACGGGCACATCATCAAGCCGATCAGCATAGAGGCAATCGCCAAAGTGCTGGATAAGATATTTGCAGAGAAAAAGTAAAGAAATTATTCGGCACGGAGGTAGCCTTCTATGGAAGAGGAAAACAAGCGGAAACATGGCAACATCCAGGTCGGAGGTCTGCTGTTTGTCTTTGTAGTGCTGCTGTTTGTAATTACCTATACATTTATTTTGCAGCATTCGTACACACATGTGGCACTTAATACGGAAATCGAACGTGATATTTCGATTGCAGATGCGGTGCATAAGCTTGTGAATGACAGGCTTGGGCGAGAGGATTTTGCCGAAATACAGAGCAAATCGGATGAAAACAAAGAGCTGTACCGCAGTACTTCCGAATATCTTAATGAAATACGGACCTTGAATTCGACAAGATATATTTATACCGCTACCAGAAACGAAGATGGCGAGCTTATTTACGTTGTGGATGGATTGGACCCAAGTGCCGATGATGTCCGACATCCGGGAGATTATATCGAGGAGGAAATGGTGCCGTACATTGAAAAGGCACTATCCGGCGAAACGGTATATTCGCAGGAAATCATTGATACCACGTGGGGACCTATATTCACAGCCTGCTATCCGATAACGGCGGATGACGGAACCAATGAAATCGTGGGCGCTTTTTGCATCGAAATGGATATGCAGTCCGCATATGGAATGGTTAAAAAAACGAATCGGCTAAGTGTATTGATGGGCAGCTTTGCGGCAGTTATTCTGGTGGCGATGGGTGTGAGTGCCTGCTGGGCGTATAAAAAGCAAAAGGAAAAGGAAAACAAACAAAGACAGCTGCTGAAAGAAGCGGCAGATCGGGCAGATGCGGCAAACAAAGCAAAGTCTACGTTTCTATTCAACATGTCCCATGACATCCGTACCCCCATCAATGGCATTATGGGCATGCTGGATATAGAGGATAAATTTGCGGATGATGTGGATAAGCTTGCAGAATGCCGAACAAAAATAAGGGAAGCATCCAAAACCTTATTGGATCTTATCAACGAGGTGTTGGATATGAGTAAGCTTGAGTCGGGCGAAATCCTGATGGAGCATGTACCGTTTGATTTGTCAACAGTGTGTACTGAGACCTTCTATGCAATCAAGAAGCAGGCAGATGACAGGGATATCGAGATCATTGAAGAGGAATGCAGTGCACAGGAGGCAAGACTGATCGGCAGTCCCGTACATTTGAAGCGCCTTATGATGAACATCATAGGCAATGCGATCAAGTACAATAAGGACCATGGAAAAATCTATATCACGTGCCGGACGCTTGACAGTGACAGTGATAAGATAAATCTTGAATTCAAGTGCCGTGATACCGGTATCGGGATGAGCCCGGAATTCCTGGAGCATATCTTTGAGCCGTTTGTACAGGAAAATCCGGATGCGAGAACCAAATATGGCGGTACGGGCCTTGGAATGTCGATTGCAAAGAGTCTGGTTGATAAGATGGGCGGCACAATCATGGTGGAAAGTGTCAAAGGAGAAGGCACCACCTTTGATGTCATAATTCCGTTTGAAATCGATAAAACAGCGAAAAAAAATAAAGCAGCAGAAAAGGACACTGCGGAGATATCCATCAAGGGAGCAAAAATCCTCCTGGTAGAAGATAACGAGCTAAACATGGAAATTGCCAAATTCCTGTTGGAGGAGCAGGGCGCTCTGGTTACGGAAGCCTGGAATGGCAAAGATGGTCTTGATATTTTTATGGCATCGTCGGAGGATGATATCGATGTTATCCTGATGGATGTGATGATGCCGGTCATGGATGGCTACGAGGCAACTAGAAAAATCCGTGGATCCGATAAAGCAAATGCCAAGACGATCCCGATCATCGCCATGACAGCCAATGCCTTTGCAGAGGACAAGGCGGCAGCGCTAAATGCCGGCATGAATGAGCATATTGCAAAGCCGCTGGATACAAAGAAGATGGTGGAAACGGTAGCAAGGCTTGTGGCAGCATACCGCGAAAAGAAATAAAAAGTATCCTCCATTGAGGGATGCCGCCATCCGGCACAGCAAGCAAAAATATCCACTTCACGGCGTTCTATGAAAATGATCCTTTTGTAGGTTTGCTGTACACGATTGAAAATGACAAATACTAAAGCTTATGAGAACCAGTCAAACCGATTGTCCGGGCTCTCAGAGATTGCTGATGAAGCACTTAATGAAATAACGCTTGAAGACTTATCAACAGAAGCTATGTAACCTTTATTCAACAGCAAAAGCCCCATCTGTCTCGTCCTTCAAAACGGTGACAGATGGGGCTTTGATCATATGCTTTTACTTGTCGGCAAGCAGAACCGCCAACACCGCCTTTTGAACGTGTAGGCGGTTTTCTGCCTCATCAAAAATTTCAGCAGCGTGCGCCTCAAACACGGCACTGGATATCTCCTCGCCACGGTGTGCGGGGAGGCAATGCAGCACCATGTGGTCGGGCTTTGCAGCACGCAGCAAATTGCTTGTCAGCTGGTAACCCTGAAAATCACGCAGGCGCCGCTCAAACTCCTCCGTACCGGGGGCTGCGTTATTCCATACCGCAGTTGCCACGACATCCGCATCGCGGACGCCCTCTGCGGGGTCTGACAGCAGCCTGAAGCTGCTGCCGTATTTGTGTGCAAACATCAGCACATCCGCCGCCGGGCGGTACCCATCGGGGCAAACGCAAGCGACCTGCATCCCGGCGAGCAAGCCGCCGACGATCAGGCTGTTTGCCATACTGCTGCCATCGCCGACAAAGCAAAGCTTCTGCCCGGCAAGCGCACCGCGGTGCTCACGGATCGTCATCAAGTCTGCCAGCACCTGGCAGGGATGTGCGTAGTCGGTCAGACCGTTGATGACAGGCACACCTGCCAGCTCGGCAAACTCCTCCAGGTCACGCTGCCGGTACGTGCGCCAGACCACGCAGTCGTAGTAGCGCCCCAGCACTCTTGCCGTGTCCTTAAGGGGCTCTCCGCGCCCTGCCTGCAGCTCAGCGGTGTTCATGTAGTTGCCAAGACCGCCCATCTGGTAAACGCCGACCTCAAAGCTGGTACGTGTGCGGGTAGATGCCTTTGAAAACATCATCGCAACGCTTTTGCCGGCCAGCAGCGGCGCTGTACCTCCTGCCTTCTGCTCCGCCTTAAGCTGCTGTGCAATGTCCAGGATATGCGACAACTCACCCGGCGTAAGGTCACTCATCTTCAGCAGATTTTTCATGCCTGCTCCTCCGGTTTTTTGTTCCCTGCCTCGGACAGCACCTTCCCAAGGATCTCCAGCGCCGTATTTACATCATGCTCCGTCAGCGTCAGCGGCGGCAAAAGGCGCAGACGCGTTTTTGCCGTAAGCACCAGCAGACCGTTTTCACCGCATGCCTTTAATACGTCTGCCGCCTTGATCGGCTCGTCAAACTCGATGCCGATCATCAACCCGATGCCGGAGATGTTTTTTACGCACGGCAGCTTTGCAATACCGGCGCGCAGCTGCACCGCACGCTCCGTCACATTTGCAAGGAAATTCTGATCCATCCGATCCAGCACCACATTTGCGCCTGCACAGACGACAGGGTTGCCGCCAAACGTGGAGCCGTGTGTGCCGGGGCCCATGCCCTCGGCAACCTTATCGCTCAGCAGCACAGCACCAATCGGCAGGCCGCCGCCAAGTCCCTTTGCCAGCGTCACAACATCCGGCTTCAGGTTATAGTGCTCACAGCACAAAAACGTACCTGTGCGCCCCACGCCCGTCTGCACCTCGTCCACAATCAGCACCAGGTCCTTCTGATCGCACAGTTCACGCACCGCGCGCACATAATCCGGCTCAAGCGCCATCACACCGCCCTCGCCCTGGACAAGCTCCAGCATAACAGCGCAGGTATTGCGGTCCACAAGCTCTCTCAGTGCTTCAATGTCGCCGGCCGGCGCATAAACAAAGCCCCCGTTAAACGGTCCGAAATAGTTGTGGAAGACCTCCTGACCGGTCGCTGTCAGCGTTGCGATCGTGCGCCCGTGGAAGCTGTTTACCAGCGTGATGACCGTGGTGCGGTCCTTGTCATAATGGTCCACACTGTACTTGCGTGCAGCTTTGATAGCACCCTCGTTTGCCTCTGCACCGGAGTTACCAAAAAACACCTTGCTCATACCAGTACGCTTGCACAGCTTTTTGGCAAGCTTGCTGCACGGCGCGGTATAGTACAGGTTTGATGTATGCTGTATCTTGTGCGCCTGCTGCGAGACTGCCTCCGCCCACTCCAGGTCGCAATAGCCAAGGCTGTTTACCCCGATGCCGCTGGTAAAATCGAGATAGGTCTGTCCCTCCGGGCCGCTTGCGCACAGCCCATAGCCTTTTTCAAGGACGATCGGATTGCGGTTATAGGTATGCAGGACATAGTCGTTGTCCCTCTTCATCACTTTCTCAGAGTCCATTACAACGTGCCTCCCATCTTTTGCGAGCGTTTACGCTCTCCATCGCTCACCCTTTATTATAAATCGATGCTTGCGTTTGTGCAATGTTTATTCACGATGGCTGCGGCGATAGAAGCGTGTGCCGGAGCCGCGGTTCGAGAACAGCTCCAGCAAAATCGAGTGCGGTACACGGCCGTCAATGATGACAGCCTCGTGGACACCCTGATAGATCGCATCCGCCATGCCGCCGATTTTGGGGATCATGCCGCCGGCAATGATCCCTGCGGACTTGTAACCCTCGATCTCCGATACTTCAACCTCTGCAATCAGCGTGCTCTCGTCGTCCTTGTTGCGCAGCAGGCCGGCAATGTCTGTCATCGACACCAGCTTTTCGGCCTTGAGAGCAATTGCAATCTGCGCTGCCGCAGTGTCCGCATTGACGTTGTAGGCCTGCCCCAGATCATCCATGCCGACCGTTGCAATCACAGGGATATAGCCGCCGTCCAGCAGGGTTTTGATCAGGGTCGGGTCCACGTGTGTGATCTCGCCGACATGACCCAGCTGCGGGTCAAGCTCGGTGCAGCGCAGCATCTGTCCGTCCATGCCGCACAGACCGACACCGCGTCCGCGCAATTTGGCGACAAGGTCCTTGTTCACCTTGCCGGCCAGCACCTGCTGTACAATCTCCATCGTGGCGTCATCCGTCACACGCAGCCCGTTTGCGAAATGGCTCTCCACGCCAACCTTTTTCAGCATCTCGTTGATGGCCGGCCCACCGCCGTGCACAAGCACAACACGCACACCCAGCAGGGTCAGCGTCACAAGGTCGTTCATGACGGCATTTTTCAGTTCCTCGTTGATCATGGCATTGCCGCCGTATTTGACCACCATCGTCTTGCCGTGATACTTCTGGATATAGGGCGTCGCCTCTGAAAACAGGCGTGCCATTTCTTCGTTTTTCATATGATTCCTTCTTGTCCTTCTAGCCGTTTGCTGTATTTACCAATCAGGTGCGGTAATCACCGTTGATTTTTACGTAATCATAGGTCAAATCGCAGCCCCACGCCTTTGCAGCGGCCTCGCCGGTGCCCATGTCCACCTTGACGAGAACATCATGCTCTGCCAGCACCTTTGCGGCTTCCTCCTCGCTGTACGGATGATATGCGGCGTTCTCGCACACATACACCTCACCGGCCTTGCTGGACAGCCACACACAAACCTTGTCAATGGAAAAATCGCCTGGGGTATACCCGATCGCACACAGGATGCGCCCCCAGTTTGCATCACGCCCAAACACAGCAGCCTTAAACAGGTTCGAGCACACAACACTGCGTGAGACCGCACGTGCCGTTTTCAGGTCCGGCGCATGGGTCACCTCGCAGGTGATCAGGTGCGTTGCGCCCTCGCCGTCGCCGGCATGCTCGGCACACATGTGCTCCGCGATCGCTGTCAATGCCGCCACAAAGGCGTCGTAATCAGCGTTTTCCTCTGTGATCTCTGCATTGCCTGCCAGACCGGAAGCCATAATCAGCAGTGTGTCATTGGTCGATGTATCCAAATCCACGCTCATCTGGTTGTATGTCCCGGGGACGACGGTCTTTAATGCCTTTTGCAGCAGCTCCGGGCATACTGCCGCATCCGTGGTGTAAAAAGCAAGCATCGTGGCCATATTCGGCGCGATCATGCCGCTGCCCTTGCCGATTGCGCCCACGGTGCACACTTTGCCGCCAAGCTCAAACTGAATGGCATATTCCTTTTTATGTGTGTCTGTAGTCATAATCGCCGTTGCCGCATCCGTGCTGCCCTGCTCGCTGGCTGCCAGCTTTGCAGCTGCCGCCGGGATGCCTCGTGCAAACGGGTCGATCACCATCGGCTGTCCAATGACGCCCGTCGATGCAGGCAAAACATCCTCCGGCGCAACGCCGATCTCCTTTGCCACAATTTGGCAGCACTCCTCTGCCAGCGCCACACCATTGGCGGCACAGGTGTTTGCATTGCCGCTGTTTACCACAATCGCCTGTGCATAGCCATCCGTCAGGTGCGCACGGTCGACCTTGATGGGAGCGCCGCATACCTTATTGGTCGTGTAAACACCGGCAGCAGCGCAGCGCACATCCGCCTTGATCAGCGCAAGATCGTATTTTTCCGTGTGTCCTGCCCGGATACCACAGCAGACACCGGCTGCAGCAAACCCCTTCGGCGCACAAATGCCGCCTGCAACTTCCTTATACAGCATTGATAAATCCCCCGTCTGTCTGTTTATTCCAGTCCTGCGGTCTCGTCCAGCCCAAGCATCAGATTCATGCACTGAACTGCCGCACCGGAAGAGCCCTTGCCCAAATTATCAAACAGCGAAATCAGCATCATCTGATCTCCTGCCGCATTCACCGTCAGATACAGCTCCATGCGGTCTGTCCCCGCCATTGCGTTGGAATACAGACCGTTCTCCGGCAGCGGCTCATTCAGTGCGTGCACCGCAACGGTCGCAGCGCTCTTGTAATACTCCGTCAAACCACGGGCTATCGCCTCTGCCGTTGTGTTTGCAAGCTTCAAATCCAACGGCACCAGCACCTGCATCCCGCTGTAATAATCGCACACCACCGGCACAAAAGCAGGTGTGTGCGCAAGCCCGCTGATCTGCTTCATCTCCGGCAGGTGTTTGTGTGCCAGGGTAAGTCCATAGCTTTTAGGTGCATCCAGCTTGCTGTGCTCCGGGCGCTGTGCACTCTCGTAGTCGGCAATCATCTTTTTGCCGCCGCCGCTGTAACCCGAAATACCGGTGCAGCTAAAGGGGTATTCCACCGGCACAAGCCCCAGCTCTACCAGCGGGCGTGCAATGCTGATAAATCCGCTTGCATAGCACCCGGGCACCGCCACACGGTAAGACTTTTTAATTTTCTCCTTCTGGCCTGCCAGCTCCGGGAAGCCATAGTCCCATGCGGCATCCGTGCGGAATGCCGTAGAGGTGTCCAGCACCTTCACATCCGGACGCAGCAGCGGCATCACCTCTTTTGATGCCGCATCCGGCAGGCAGAGAAATGCGAGATCTGCGGTATTGATGACCTTAGCGCGCTCGTTCACATCCTTGCGCCCCTCCGCCGAGATGCCGAGCAGCTCGATTTCCGGACGGGAAGCGAGGCGGTCTGCAATACGCAGCCCGGTCGTGCCCGAGGAGCCATCAATAAAAACCTTCACGCTCATGCGTTCTTCGCCTCCCACGCATCCAATTGCTCTGCCGCTATACAGATCTGGTTGTTCACGCTTGCCGCCGACGGACCGCCGTAGCTTGTGCGTCCCTCGCAGCATTTGATCAGGTCGATCGCATCGTAGACATCCTGCTCAAACATATCGCTGTACGCCTTGAACTCCTCCAGCGTCAGCTCCTCCAGTGTCTTATCCTTGCCGATGCAGTCCGATACCATGCAGCCGGTAAGCTTATACGCATCACGGAAGGGCATCCCCTTCTTTGTCAGGTAATCTGCGCAGTCCGTCGCATTGATAAAGCCCTTTGCAGCCGCACGGCGCATATTGGCAGGGATCGTTTTCATCGTATCCAGCATGGGCGTTACCGTCTTCAGGCAGAGCTCAAGCGTATCCACAGCGTCAAAAATCGCTTCCTTGTCCTCCTGCATGTCCTTGTTATATGCAAGCGGAATGCCCTTCATCATCACCAGCAATGTGTTCAAATCGCCATAAACACGGCCGGTCTTGCCGCGGATAAGCTCTGTGACATCGGGGTTTTTCTTCTGCGGCATGATAGACGACCCTGTCGTAAAGGCATCGTCCAACTCAATAAACTTGAACTCCCAGCTGCACCACAAAATAATCTCCTCCGACAGGCGGGACAGGTGCATCATGCAAATGGCGATCGCATTTGCCAGCTCAATGCAGAAATCGCGGTCAGAAACGCCATCCAGGCTGTTCGGGCAGGGTGCCGCAAAGCCGAGCTTTTCGGCTGTAAAGTCGCGGTCAAGCGGGTACGTTGTGCCGGCCAGTGCGCCACTGCCAAGCGGGCACTGCGCATCCATACGTGCCGTGGCATCCTCAAAGCGCTGCAAATCCCGCAGCAGCATCCATGCATATGCCATCAGTGCATGTCCGAAGGTAATCGGCTGTGCACGCTGCAAATGGGTATAGCCCGGCATCACAGCAGTCGTGTTTTCTGCCGCCTTTTTGCAGATAACACGCACAAGCTCCACGATATACGCCTGCAGCATATGACTGTAATCCCGCAGCGTCAGGCGAATATCCAGGGCGACCTGGTCGTTTCTGCTGCGCCCAGTGTGCAGACGCTTGCCTGCATCGCCAATGCGTGCGGTAAGAGTCTGCTCTACAAAAGTATGCACATCCTCTGCGTTCGGGTCGATGGTCAGCGCACCCGATGCAAGATCATCCGCAATCGAAGCCAGCCCGTTCAGGATATCCTCGCAATCCTTCTCGGATATAATGCCCTGCTTCGCCAGCATTGCCGCATGCACACCGCTGCCGCGCATGTCCTGTGCAATCATGCGCTGGTCAAAACGGATAGAAGAGTTAAAATCATTCACACGTGAGTCCACCGCCTTAGAGAAGCGGCCTTTCCATAATTGTTCTGCCATAATTTCCTTTGCCTACCTATCTCTCGCTGCTATCGTTCGCTGTAAATCCTCTAAAAACGGCAAAGCCGCCGCAGGGGAAAACGCTCCTGCGGCGGTGCCGCCGGCAACCGTGCCGGTTAAAGATACTTCTGTGAGAAAGTGTAAAACACACAGAAGGGAGAATTGCGGTTTTGCTTACTTGACCTCAGGCCAGTCCTTGGACAGCTTTGCGCGCTCCTTGATGGACAGGCCGAACAGGTTGATGAAGCCGGACGCATCTGCCTGGTTGTAGTCCTCATCCTCACCGAAGGAAGCGGTCTGCTCATCGTACAGCGTATACGGCGAAGTAACGCCTGCATTGATCATATTGCCCTTGTAAAGCTTCAGCTTTACATCACCGGTAACCGTCTTTTCCAGGCTGTCTGCAAATGCATCCAGCGCCTCACGCAACGGGGTGAACCACTGTCCGTTGTACACAATGTCGGCATACTTCTGTGCCAGCTGTGCCTTAAAGTGTGCGCTCTCCTTGTCGAGCGTGATGGTCTCCAGCACGTTGATCGCCTTGTACAGGATCGCACCGCCCGGGGTCTCGTACACGCCGCGGCTCTTCATGCCGACCAGACGGTTCTCGACGATATCCAGCAGACCGATGCCGTTCTTGCCGCCGAGGTCGTTCAGGTACTCGACCAGCTCGACAGCGCCCATCTCTTTGCCGTCAACGGCGGTGGGTACACCCTTTTCAAAGTGAATGGTCACATAGGTGGGCACATCGGGTGCCTGCTCGGGGCTGACACCCAGCTCCAGGAAGCCTTCCTTGTTGTACTGCGGCTCGTTTGCAGGGCTCTCCAGGTCCAGACCCTCATGGCTCAGATGCCACAGGTTTTTATCTTTAGAGTAGTTGGTCTCACGGTTGATCTTCAGGGGGATATTGTGAGCCTCTGCGTAATCGATTTCTTCATCGCGGCTCTTGATATCCCACTCACGCCACGGCGCAATAATTGCCATATCCGGGCAGAAAGCCTTCAGCGTCAGCTCAAAACGCACCTGGTCATTGCCCTTGCCGGTGCAGCCGTGGCAAATCGCATCAGCGCCCTCTTTGATTGCAATATCAGCCAGCGCCTTAGCAATGCACGGACGTGCAAAGCTGGTGCCCAGCAGGTAGTCCTCATACTTTGCGCCAAACTTCAGCGTCGGGAAGATATAGTTCTCAACAAAGTCCTTCTTCAGATCCAGAATATACAGCTTGGATGCGCCGGTCTTTTTTGCCTTCTCTTCCAGGCCGTCCAGCTCGGTGCCCTGTCCCACGTCGCCGGAAACAGCAATAACCTCACAGTTATTGTAGTTTTCCTTCAGCCAAGGGATGATGATCGACGTGTCCAAACCACCGGAATACGCCAGCACAACTTTTTTAATGTTTTCCTTTTTCATAATGATTGCTCCTTTGAATTATTACACTTTTCATGCACAGCTTGCCTTGCCGTGCGGCTCTCTCGCTCGCCTTGCGTATCATGCTTTTATTATACGCTGTACGCACATTCCGTCAATGCGGAAAACCGCCAAACCTTCCGTCCTTTTACGCTCTGTTTTGGTTTATTTTGTATGTTTATGCATTTCATAATGCAATTATACTATCAATATGCAAAATCGCATTGCATATGCACCGCAGAAACCGGCATTTTTCAGCATCCTTACAACATCTCATCCTGCACCTCTTGCAGGATCATCCGGTCTGCGGGCAGCCATTGCACGCTGTGCAGGCTGTCTCTGTCAAGCCAGCTTGCCTCCAGCGCCTCTTTTAGTACCGGTTCTCCCGCCTTGATCATGCACCAAAAGCACTCCATCGAAAGATGAAATGTCGGGTAGTCATATTCGACTGTCCCAATTTTCTCAAGCACATCCACATCAACCGCCAGCTCTTCCCCGATTTCACGTCTCAACGCCTGCTGCGGTGTTTCATTCTCTTCGACTTTTCCACCCGGAAATTCCCACCAGCCCTTGTATTCGCCATACCCGCGGGCTGTCGCATATATTTTATGCTTCGCTTCTGCCTCATCGCAGATCACGGCTGCAACAACATGAATGCTTTTCATATTCATCATCCTCTTTAGCCGACCACAAGCTTGTTTGTCTTTTTCAAAAATTTAGCAGGGATAGGGCAATCAAGTTTCCACAGCACATTCATCGGCCGTGAGCCGTCGTGGCGCATATAGCTCGCCGTCCCCAAAAAGGTATACGCCGCCGCTGCGCCAAAACGTGCATCCTCTTTGAATTCACGCACAAACAAAAGTACCCTGCTGCCCTTTTCTCTATGATGGATGTACCGTTGCCCTGTCGTCGAGTTTTCTGCCGTAGTGCTCTGGCTCTGCCAGTGAAACAGACTTTCGTTGACCGAGTAATCGTTGTACATCGTCGTCGGCGAATAGTCCTTGCTTGCCTTGTTCAGCGTGACAAACAGCACATCCAGTTTTTTCTCAGGCAGCCACTTTACACCTTCCCGCACAGTAGACGGTTTCATAAAGTCACACGCCACAAGGATCTGGTCACGCGTATACGTACAGTGCAGGTCCAGCGGGCTTGAAAAGCCCACATCGACCGGCTCATCAATAAAATCAATCTGATCATACCGATACCGCAGCAATTCCTGCATTTCACACAGC
>CAVBNV010000035.1:0-14046 GCA_963596815.1 Oscillospiraceae bacterium | reverse complement strand
TCGCCCCTTGCAAACTCCGCTGGCGAAAATCACGACCGTGCAAAAACCGTGCATTCACCGTGCAAGCCCCGATTCTTCGGGGTTATATAATAATAAAAAAACGCCAAATCTTACGATTTGACGTTTAATATTTGGTGCACCTCCCGCACCCATATCCGAACTTTCTTCCGCTTTGGCCGCTTCCCCGAAAGTGACCGTTTCCGTACCTTCCTTATAATTAAAGGTAATGAGAACCTTATCATCGTAGAGATAAATCACGTTGATGAAGGTATCCACCAACGCCTGCCGCTGCTCCTGCTGGCTCATATCCAGCTTGCGGAAGCGGAGCAGCCAGAAGCGAACGAACTCTTCTTTCATTTTCGGCTTTGCCAGCTTTTCTTCTGCAATGCGGGCTTGCAGCTCCTTCCGCTGTTCTTCCAGAGCTTCCAAACGCTCCTTGGTCGAGCTAGTCAAAATGCCCATCTGAATTGCGTTCAGCATATTGGTAATGCCGACTTCCGTTTCTTTCAACTGCTTTTCGTAGATTGGTAAATCCGTGCTTTCCTGATTTTGCAGTTCCATGACCTTAGCGATGAAAGCGTTCATGGAAGCATCATCTTCCACCAGCTTCATGGTTTCGGCTACCACCAAATCTTCCAACCATTGCTTCCGCACGGTCTTTTTGTCACAGGTCTTTTTCTTCTTGGCGGTAGCACATTTATAATAATGATGTGCTTTTCCGGTGTGGCTGACACCGCTTTCCCCGAACATCAGCGCACCGCACTTGCCACAGTACAGCTTTGTGGTAAGCAGATAGCCTTCCTCTGCCTTATGACGGGCAGGGGCTTTTTTGTTTTTCGCCAGCTTTTCCTGCACCTTGTTGAACAAGTCCTCTGACACCAATGCCGGAATCGCATTGGGCTGTACCACATCCCGCAGGCGTAATTCGCCGATGTATCGGCGGTTACTCAGCATCCGCTGAATAGTATTATAGGACATCTCCCCACCCAGCGTATTTTTGATATTATGCGCTTTCAGCCAGTCTCGCAAATCGGTCATGGTCGCACCATCTGCATACTTCTGGAATGTCTGTTCCACATAAGGAGCCAACAGTGGGTCAGGCTGATAGTGCCGGTTTTCGTCAATCATGTACCCAAACGGAACCGTACCGCCGTTATACACACCCTTGAGGGCGTTTTCGGTCATGCCGCGCACGACCTTTTCAGACAGGTCAGCCGAATAGTATTCGGCGTAGCCTTCCAGCACCGATTCCAGAATGATACCCTCCGGGCCAGCTGAAATGACTTCCGTTGCCGACACCAGCTTCACACCGTTCTTCTTCAGCTGGGTCTTGTACCGGGCACTGTCATAACGGTTTCGGGCAAAGCGGTCAAGTTTCCAGACAATGATGGTATCGAACAGGCCGCGCTCGCTGTCCTTGATCATCTGCTGGAACTGCGGACGGTTATCGGTCTTGGCAGAGATAGCACGGTCAATGTAGTGCTTGACCACGGTGAAATCGTTCTTCTCCGCATAGGCGGTGCACTCACGAATCTGGCCTTCAATGGATTCTTCGCGCTGGTTATCCGATGAATAGCGGGCGTAGATTACGGCAGTCATGGCAAGCACCTCACTTTTATACATCATTAAACGGTGGAGCGTTCATCTCAAAACAATGTTTCGTATAATGTATATACCATAACTTGCACAGAATTGCAAACATTCTTTTAAGCAAACAAGAGCAACGGTCTAAATAGGCCGTTGCTCTTGTTTTATATGAAGAAAACGATAGAATTGGAAATAATTTAGCTTAGACGTGCCACTTCCAGTCGAGAATCTCCGGCATATCCTGGCCGACCTCGTGGATGTAGTTCTTGTGCTCGACCAGCTTGTCGTTCATCTGCTGGACGAGGTAAGCGCCGCGGTTGCCCAGCTGGGGCAGATGCAGCACAGCGTCCTTGACCAGATGGAATCGGTCGATCTCGTTCTGCACGCGCATATCGAACGGGGTAGTAATGGTGCCCTCTTCCTGATAGCCGTGGACGCTCAGGTTGCGGTTTGCGCGCTCGTAGGTCAACTCATGTACCAGCGTGGGATAGCCGTGGAAGGCGAAGATGATGGGCTTATCCTTGGTGAATAGAGCGTTGTAATCGGCATCGGACAGGCCGTGGGGGTGCTTGGTGTTCGGCTCCAGCTTCATCAGATCCACGACGTTGACCACGCGGATCTTCAGTTCGGGCAGAGCATCGCGCAGGATGGTGACAGCGGCCAGCGTTTCGAGGGTCGGGGTGTCGCCGCAGCAGGCCATGACGATGTCAGGCTCTTCGCCTGCATCGGTGGAAGCCCAATCCCAGATGCCGACACCCTGGGTGCAGTGCTTGACAGCCTGCTCCATCGTCAGCCATTGCGGACGAGGATGCTTGGAGGTAACCAATACGTTGACATAATCACGGCTGCGGATGCAGTGGTCGAAGCAGCTCAGCAGGCAGTTGGTATCCGGCGGCAGGTACAGGCGGACGACGTCGGCCTTCTTGTTGGCGATGTGGTCGAGGAAGCCGGGGTCTTGGTGAGTGTAGCCGTTGTGGTCCTGCTGCCAGACGTTGGAGGACAGGATGAGGTTCAGGGAAGCGATGCTCTGACGCCAAGACAGCTGATTGCAGACTTTCAGCCACTTTGCGTGCTGTGCCACCATGGAGTCGACCACACGGATGAAGCTCTCATAGCTTGCAAAGAAGCCGTGACGACCGGTGAGCAGATAGCCTTCCAGCCAGCCCTCGCAGAGATGCTCGGACAGCATGGAGTCCATGATGCGGCCATCGTTTGCAAGGAACTCGTCGTTCGGGACGATGGTGGAGTTCCAGTCACGCTCGGTGGCCTCGAAGCACTTGTACAGGCGATTGGACATGGTCTCGTCCGGTCCGAAGATGCGGAAGTTCTTTGCATCCGCATTCAGCTTGAACACATCGCGGATGTAGCCGCCCAGCTCGATCATATCCTGCTTCTCGACGCTGCCGGGGAAGGGGATGTCGACTGCATACTGCTTGAAGTCCGGGGTGCGCAGGTCGCGCAGAAGTTTGCCGCCGTTGGCGTGCGGGTTGGCCGCAATGCGGCGGTCGCCCTTGGGTGCAAGCTCCTGAAGTTCGGGGATGAGCGTGCCGTTTTCGTCGAACAGCTCTTCCGGGTGGTAGCTCCGCAGCCACTCTTCGATCTGCTTCAGGTGCTCTTCCTGATGGGGCGTGCCGAGAGTGATGTCGATAGGAACTTGGTGTGCGCGGAACGTGCCCTCGATGGGCTTGCCGTCGACCACCTTCGGGCCAGTCCAGCCCTTCGGAGTGCGCAGGACGATCATCGGCCACTGGATGTGACCCATCTTCTCGCCCGCACGGGCGCGCTTCTGGATATCGTGGATCTCGTTGATGACGGTATCCAGCGTGTCGGCCATCTTCTCGTGCATCGTCATGGGGTCGTCGCCCTCGACGAAGTAAGGCTTCCAAGAGCAGCCCTTGAAGAAGCTCTCAATTTCCTCGTGGGTCATGCGGCCGAACACGGTCGGGTTGCTGATCTTATAGCCGTTCAGGTGCAGGATGGGCAGAACTGCGCCGTCGCCCACCGGGTTCAGGAACTTGTTGCTCTGCCAAGAAGTCGCCAGAGGGCCGGTCTCGGCTTCGCCGTCGCCGACGGTGCAGGCAACGATGAGGTCAGGGTTATCGAAGGCCGCACCAAACGCATGAGCGATGGAGTAGCCCAGCTCGCCGCCCTCGTTGATAGAACCCGGAGTCTCGGGTGCAACGTGGGAGGAGATGCCGCCGGGGAAGGAGAACTGTTTGAACAGCTTCTTCATGCCCTCTTCATCGCGGCTGATGTTGGGATAGACTTCGGAATAAGTGCCATCCAGATAAGCGTTCGCAACGAAGAAGTTGCCGCCGTGACCCGGGCCGGAGATGAGCACCATGTCCTGATCGTACTGCTTGATGATGCGGTTCAGGTGGACATAGACAAAGTTCTGTCCGGGTACAGTGCCCCAGTGACCGACGATCTTCTTTTTCACGTCGTCACGGGTCAGCGGACGGCGGAGCAGGGGGTTGTCCAGCAGGTAGAGTTGACCTGCGGCCAGATAGTTCGATGCACGCCAGTAGGCGTCGATCTTTTTCAGTTCAGTCTGGGTCATAATCGTTTCTCCTTTTCTCATTCAATGTGTCAGTGCCTGTCGAACGGCTTTCTGCCATCCGGCATAACGTTCTTTTCGCTCTTCAGCTTTCATCGTTGGTGTATAGCTATGACGCCTAAGTTGTGTATGAATCACAGCCGGATCGTAGAAGCCACAAGAAAAACCGGCTGCACACGCAGCTCCAAACCCGGACAGCTCCTGAATTTCCGGCACACTCACTGCTACCTGTGCCATATCACTCTGGAATTGCATCAGATAAGTATTTGCGGTCGGTCCTCCATCCACACGCAATTCTGCCAGCGGAAGCCCTGCATCCTGCGCCATACGCTGAACAAGGTCGGTAATCTGATAGCCGATGCATTCCACACCCGCTTTGACGATTTCCGCTTTGCCGGTAGTACGCGTAATGCCGGTCAGCAGACCCGTTGCTTCGCTGTCCCAGTAAGGAGCACCCAGCCCGGTGAAAGCCGGAACAAAGTACGTCCGGTCTGTCGGGTTTGCCATGCGTGACAGCAATTCGCTTTCGCTGTCAGATGCCAGCATCATGGCATCTTTTTTCAGCCAAGTGATCACAGCACCCGTGTAATTCAGGTTGCCCTCCAATACATATTCTACCTTGCCATCAAGCCCCCATGCAAGGCTGGTGACAAGCCCGCAGTTGCTGGCGACAAGCCGCTCGCCAGTCTGCATCATGACGGAAGACCCTGTTCCATAAGTGGCTTTTGTCTGCCCTGGCGTCCGGCAGTTCTGTCCCAGCAGAGCCGCGTGGCTGTCTCCTAATACGCCGCACAGCGGAATTGGCTTTTCAAACAAACCACCAAGGGTCGTTGTTCCAAACAGACTGTCGCTCATGCAGACTTCCGGCAGACAGTTCTGCGGAATCCCATAAAGTGCACAAAGTTCTTCGTCCCATTGCAGCGTATGAAGATTGAACAGCTGTGTCCGGCTGGCATTTGAGTAATCTGTCTTGAACGCTTTTTCTTCTGTCAGCTGATAGATCAGAAAGCTGTCCATCGTGCCAAAACAAAGCTTGTTTTCAGCGGCAAGGTCTGCCGCATCCGGCACATTTTGGAGGACCCATGCCATTTTAGGCGCAGAGAAGTACGGCGAAAGCGGAATGCCCGTTTTTTCCCGGACAGTCTCTGCATGAGCAACCAAACTGTCGCAGATTTCTTTTGCACGAGCGCATTGCCAGACGATGGCCTTGCAAACGGGTTCTCCCGTGTCCCGATTCCATGCTGCTACAGTCTCGCGCTGGTTACTCAGTCCTACCGCCACGATCTGCTCCGGCTTCACATCCGCTTTGGTCAGCACCTCATGGGCAACCGTCAGGGTATTGACGCGAATCTCTTCCAGGTCGTGGCTGACCCATCCGCGCTCATCTACATACTGCCGGTGCGGGCGGTCCGTACGGGCCGTCAACTGGCCAGCAGCATCAAACAGCATTGCCTTCGTCCCCTGCGTAGACTGATCAATGGATAAGATATATCGTTCCATACCGATTCCCATCACTTCAGAAGTTCTGCGGCCGATTTTGCGATGCCCTCGGCGTTCAGTCCATAGTAATCAAATACCTCTTTGGACGTGCCGGTAATGACCGGTGCATCCGGCAAAGAAAGGTTTTTGACCTTGCGGGGGCAGTTCTCGCCAACCACCTGTGCAACCATACTGCCCAGGCCACCATAAGGGGCGTGTTCTTCTACGGTCAGCACCGCTTTGGCCGCAGACGCCGCTTTGATGACAGCTTCCTTGTCCAGCGGTTTGACGCAGTACATATCCAGCACGGCGGCAGAAATGCCTTTTGCTTTCAGCAGTTCGGCAGCATCCAATGCAGGGCGCACCATCTCGCCGCAGGCAATGATTGCAACATCAGCACCTTCCTGCAGAACGGTTGCCTTGTCCATTTCAAAGGGGCAGTTCTCCGCGGTATAAACATCCTCTACCGGGTTGCGGCCCACGCGCAGATATGCGGGCTTCTTATCCTGAAGGAGTGCTTTCACGAGCTTTGCGGTCTGGAACCGGTCACTGGGCAGATAAACTCTCATATTGGGTAGGGCACTCATTGCAGCAATATCCTGTGCAGAATGATGGCTCATGCCCAACGCACCATAGCTTACGCCGCCCGAAATGCCGATCAGCGTGACATTCGTGTTGGAATAAGCACAATCGATCTTTGCCTGCTCATAGCTGCGGGTGGACAGGAAGCAAGCCGGAGACGCGGCAAATGCTTTCTTGCCACAGCTTGCAAGACCGGCAGCAACGCTTACGAGGTCCTGCTCTGCGATACCCATTTCCACGAACTGCTCCGGGTAGGTGTCGGCAAATTTGGTCAGGCTGGCGCTGCCGCGGCTGTCGCTGCACAGAACCACAACATCTTTGTCGGTTTCCGCTGCTTTGAGCAGGGTATCACAGATGGCCTGACGGTTCGGGATCTTATTAGCCATTCTGAACAGCCTCCTTTCGTGCGGCAAAGTCCGCAATGATCTGGTGATATTCCTCGGTCGTGGGCAGATGGTGATGCCAGCTTGCCTTGTTTTCCATCAGAGCACTGCCATAGCCCTTCGTGGTGTTGGCAATGATGACCGTCGGCTGTCCGACATGGTGTTTCGCTGCGGTAAATGCCGCATCCATCGCTTCAATGCTGTCGCCGTCTACGCTGATGACATTCCAGCCGAATGCTGCCCACCGCTGCTCTTGACTGTCCTGCTTCATCACATCCTCAGTGTTGCCCGAAATTTGCAGGCGGTTCCGGTCTACGATGGCGCACAAGTTGTCCAGCTTGTAATTGCCCGCCGACATTGCGCCTTCCCAGACACTGCCTTCGGCCAGCTCGCCATCGCCCATCACCGTATATACACGGTAGTTCCGGCCATCCATCTTGCCTGCCAGTGCCATGCCGACACAGACCGGCAGTCCGTGTCCCAGTGAGCCGGAATTCATCTCAATTCCGGGAAGTTTGTTGTTCGGGTGCCCAATATACGGCGAGCCAAACTTGGAAAAGCGTTCCTTGATATCCATAAGATCGAGGAATCCGCAGTCCGCCAGCACTGCATACAGTGCTTCCACCGCATGGCCCTTGCTCAGAACAAAACGGTCGCGGTCCGGGTCTGCCGTGGTATAAGGCGTGATATTCAGATGGTTCTTGTACAGCACCAGCAGAGTATTCAGCACGCTCATATCGCCGCCGATGTGTCCACCGCCGCCTGCCATGATAATGTCTACGATATCACGGCGCAGATCCCAGCTTTTCAGTTCCAGTTCATTCAGTTCCATGCGTTTATTCTCCTCTCAGATAGGCTTTGACCTGTTCTTCTACCGGGTCATACAGGTCCGGCTTGATGCCGATATATTTGCAGGCTTCATACAGCACCGGTACAACATCCTTATGGATGCCGACGCAGTGGTGGATGTAGGGGCCTTCTACAATCTTTGCTTCCAGCCGCTTGATGTTGTCCACTTCGACCCACAGATAAGTGCCCATGCCTTTGGGGCCATCGATGCCCTTTGCATTGCCCAGCAGCAGGCTGTATTCCCCATTGTCGCCATCAAAGCGGGCAAGTGTCAAATCACCATGTTTTGCCTCTGCGGTAATCGCACCAGGGTAATCAAATGCCAGCGGATAAGTAATGCAGGGTTTGCAGCCTGCCACCGAAAGCGGCCATGGGCCGCAGTGCTGGAGCAGTTCTCCATTGGGGTTGTCCGGGTGGCGGATCGTCCAGTCTGCAAAGAACCCGCGCGTTTCATCATTGGCAGCAGCTTCCACCATCAACGCCGTGATAGCACCGTGGATGTCGGTCTCACAAACCATCGGGATTCCCTTATCATTCAGCAGCGCATTGGCCGCGCAGGGCATGATTCCCAGTTCACTTTGCAGGGCATTCCAGCACTGGATCGCACCCGCATTGCAGTGGTACTTCTTGATGAGCCGCTCCATTGCCACAGCCAGACCAGCAATATTCAGCAGCTGGTCATCCGTGACCTTGATTTCCATTTTCTCCCGGCAGTACGCCATCGTGACATGAACTTCTTCTCCATCTGCAATGGCCTTTTTCACTTCAGCCGTCAATTCCGGCAGCGGTACCGGAGCCAGCTGGACGTTGAACTTTTCCAGAAGCTCCCCTTCATTGCACATGGTAGACCAAAAATCGTAAGGACGCGGACCAATTTGCAGAATACGGATATTCTTGAACGTCTTGACCACATTGCAGACAGCCAGGAAATCACGAACGCCGCGCTCAAACACCGGGTCGTTCAGTCGGCAGTTGGTCAAATAGGTAAACGGCACCTGAAACCGGCGCAGCACCTTACCCGTTGCAAACAGACCGCACTGGGTATCCCGCAAACGGACACCATTCGGTTCCGGACGCTCATCCAGCGGTCCCCACAGCAGAACGGGAACCCCCAGATCCTTTGCCAGCCGTGCGCACTCGTATTCTGTACCGAAGTTGCAGTGCGGCAGGAACAAACCATCGATTTTTGCCGCCTTGAATTTTTCCACGATCTTCAGGCGGTCATTCTCATCGTAGAGCAGTCCTTCCTCGTTGATGTCGTCAATGTCCACGAAATCCACGCCCAGCTCGCGCAGACGGGCAGCGGTCAATCCGCGATACTTGACCGCATCCGGTGCAGAGAAGATGCTGCGGCGGGTGGGCGCAAAACCCAGCTTGATATTTGCCATACCTTCAAAATCCTCCATTCTGTTTTGATTTCCGGAACTTCTTTTGTTGGCATCAGTGTAGCACAGTGGCAATTCTTCCTGTGCCGCATCGGTGATGTGTCCCAGATTTTCTGCAAAATGGAGAGTTCCAACCGGAATGCTTTTGGCATTTTGGACAAAGGAAGTGCTTCGTCTGGGAATTTTCACTAAATAATTTAGTAAAAATTCAGAGTTCCGGCCATTGACAGTTTGTTTTTCACACAGCTACAATAAGAAGTGGAAAAAGGAGGGTGTTCTATGAAGGTAACAGCAAAACAGCTGGCCGAAAAAGCAGGTGTATCACAGGCAACGGTTTCCCTCGTCCTGCGTGGGAAGCCAGGTGTCAGCGATACAGTGCGCCGCCAGATCCTAGAACTGGCAAAGCAAATGGGTTTGGAGCCGCAGACCAGTATCTCTGTCCCAAACGCCGGAACCATCCAGCTGGTCATTTACAAGCGACACGGAAAAGTAATGTCCGATACGCCATTTTTTGAACAACTGACACAGGGCGTTGTCAACGAAGCCACTCGGCTGGGCTATCATTTGTCCATCAGCTACTTTTATGGGAACCAACCGGCAAAAGAACAGCTGCGCAGTATTCAAAGCCAGAATTGTGCTGGCATCATTCTGCTGGCTACCGAAATGCACAGCGAAGATGGCAAGCCGTTCTTTGCACTTAATGTGCCCATCGTCGTATTAGACAACTCGTTTCCTGCCCTGAAATATGACGCGATCGCCATTGATAATGCTTTGGGGGCCTGGAAAGCAGTTCATTATCTGATTGACTGCGGTCATACCCGCATTGGCTATCTGCACAGCAGCGTAGAAATCCGCAATTTCCGTGAGCGGTACAGCGGATATCTTTCTGCCTGCCGTGCTTTGCCGGAAGATGCCGCAAAAGATTCGGCACGGCGCATTATTCCAGTCAGTCCATCCAGCGAAGGAGCTGCTGAAGATATGGCAAAGTATCTGGATACCGAGCCTCTTCTGCCCACCGCCTTTTTCGCAGACAATGACCGAATCGCCGCCGGGTGCTGCAAAACTTTATTGAATTACGGCTACCGCATCCCAGAAAATATCTCGATCATAGGGTTTGATGATTCCGCCGTCAGTGAAGTGCTGAATCCACCGCTGACCACCATGCAGGTGCAAAAACAGCGAATGGGAGCTTTGGCTGTAGAGCGGCTTCATACAATATTAAGTTCTGCTCCCCCGGAGCGTGTCCGCATTGCCATTGCGCCGGAAGTATTGGTGCGGCAGAGTGTTTTGATCCGCAATCAGCCCATTCCTCATAAATCCCACAGCCGCTAAATTTTATAAAACAATTTACTAAATTTTCAGAGTGTATGGATACCGCTTTGCCGTTTGTGCTAAGTACGCACGCTTTTTATTCGGCATTTTTGCCAAAACTTTTGTACACAAGATGACATTTCATTCATTTTTGTCGCAGACCGGTATAATAGAAGCAACAAAAGGCTGCGGGCAACCGGGCCGCAATACGAACCCTGCAAGAATGAAAGGATGGACGAAATGCAGACAACGCAAAAAACGTATGAGGGCGAAAATCGCTCCCTCCACATGAAGGAACGTATCGGTTATGGTGTGGGCGATTTTGCCAACAACATGATGTACACTCCGGTCAATTCCTTCTTCACCTACTTTCTGACGAACGTAGCTGGTCTGGGTGCCGGTGTGGTCGGCACCATGCTGCTGGTGTCCCGTCTGCTGGACGGTGTCAGCGACCTGATTGTTGGCACTTTGATGGAGAAGTTTCACAGCAAGCACGGCAAGGCACGTCCCTGGCTGCTGTGGTGGTGCGTTCCCTTCGCAGTTTCTCTGGTGCTGATGTTCACTGCACCGGACTTTGGCACGACCGGTAAGACCGTGTACGCATTCCTGACCTATAACCTGGCCGTGACCGTTGTGTATACTGCCATCAACCTGCCGTTCGGTTCTCTGGCTGCTTTGATGACGAAGAATCAGACGGAGCGCGGCTACCTGAATATTTCCAAGATGGTCTTTGCATTCGGCGGCGGTATGGTCGTCAACGCGGCTACCCTGCCCATGGTTTCCTTCTTCGGTGGTGATTCCGCTGCATGGCAGAAGACCTTCCTCGTCTACGGTGCTGCGGCCATCGTGTTCTTCCTGATCGTGTTCTTCACCACCAAGGAAGCCGTGACCGAAATCGCTGAAAATTCCGGCAAGCAGGAAAAAACCGACATTAAAAAGGCCCTGGTCAGTCTGGTCAAGAACAAATACTGGATGCAGCTGCTTGGCATCTTCTTCCTGAACAGTGTTGTCAATGCCTTCATCGGCGTTAACGTCTACTATGCACAGTACATCATGAATGATACCGGCCTGGTCGGTTCGCTCTCGATTTTCCAGAATATCGCTTCTTTTGTGACCTTCGCAGTCTGTACTGCCGTGATTCGCAAGATCGGCAAGCAGAAAATCGCTCTGGCTGGCGTCGGCATCTCCTTTGTTGGCTATGCGATGGTCCTGCTCAATCCCACCAGTTATCCGCTGCTGTATGCTGCTGCTCTTGTTAAGGGCGTTGGCAATGCTGCTCTGTCCGGTGTCATGTATGGTATGCTGGCCGACACCGTGGAATATAACGACTGGAAGTTCGGCATTCGTGCAGAAGGTCTGGTATTCAGTGCTAACTCTATCGGTGCCAAGGTTGGTTCCGGCATCGGCTCTGCCGTTCTGGGCTGGGTCCTCGCTGCATTCGGTTTTGTAAGCTCTGCCGCTGTGCAGCCTGCCTCCGCCATCACCGGCATCCGCGCCATTTTCCTGTATGTCCCGCTGGTCGTATTCGCCATCATGTTCATCATTCTGCTGTTCTACAAGCTGGACAACGAATACGATGGTATCGTAACTGCACTGGAACAGCGTGACCAGTAATTTTTGCTGAGAAAGGAATCGTCCCATGACAGAACAATATAAGATTTTTGAAACGACTTTGAGCGGTACTGCCGTGGGGAATCCGTTCAAAGAGATCTGGCTCAAGGCCACCTTCACGAACGGTTCGGACTATTACACGGTAAACGGTTTTTACTGTGGTGATGGGCAGTACAAAGTGCGTTTTATGCCGAAGGCTTCCGGCACATGGAAAGCAGTTACCCAGTCGAACGACCCCGCTTTGAATGGTATTGACCTGCACTGTGAATGTGCTCCGGCACGTCCCGGAAACCATGGTCGCGTTCTGCCGATGAACGAAGTACGGCCCCAGACCGCAGAGACAGCAGAGGATATCTTCCACTTCGCTTATGAAGATGGGACCCGTTTCCAGCCCTTCGGAACCACCTGCTATGCTTGGGTCAACCAGTCTGAGGAAGTGCAGGAGCAGACCCTGAAAACGCTTGCTGCATCCCCTTTCAATAAGGTGCGGATGTGCATTTTCCCCAAGTTCTACACCTACAATACCACAAACCCGGAACGCTATGCCTTTTTGGGCAGCGAAGAAGAAGGTTTTGACTTCGAGCGGTTTGACCCAATTTTCTGGGAGAACTTGGAGCACCGCATTGCACAGCTGGACGAGCTTGGCATCGAAGCTGACATTATCCTGCTACACCCCTATGACAAATGGGGATTTTCCAAAATGCCAAAGGAAACCGATGTGTTCTACCTCAAGTATGCTGTAGACCGTCTGTGCCACTTTAAGAATGTATGGTGGTCACTGGCTAACGAGTTTGACCTGATGCCTTGGAAGCCCGTAGAAGATTGGGAGCAGTACGCTCGTGTCGTAATGGGCCGCGATTGTTATGGGCACCTGCGTTCTATCCACAACTGCGTCAAACTTTACGACCACACCCGTCCGTGGATCACTCACGTCAGCATTCAGCGCATCGACGTATATAAAACGGCAGAGGCTGTCAGCGAGTGGCGTCAGCAATACCAGAAGCCTATCGTAGTGGATGAATGTGCCTATGAAGGCAACATCAACTTTGGTTGGGGTAATATCACAGGCGAAGAAATGGTGCGCCGTTTCTGGGAAGGCTGCATTCGCGGCGGTTATCTCTCTCACGGTGAAGTGTACGTTCAATACCCGCAGATCTGGTGGGCGCACGGCGGAACACTGCATGGCACTGCACCCGAACGCATCGGCTTTTTGAAACAGATCATGGCCGATGCCCCGGAACGTGTAGCTCCGCTTAAGCTCACCCCCGAAAACCATGAAGCAAATTGGGATGTTCCGTGCCTGTGCCGCGAGGACGATAACTCGTATTTCCTGTACTACTTCGGATTCTTCAAACCTGCCTTCCGCACCTATGAACTTCCGGACAACTGCTCCTATGAAATTGAACTAATCGACACCTGGAACATGACCATTGAAAAGCTGCCCGGTACTTATTCTGGAAGTATCCGTATCGATATGCCGGAGAAGCAATATATGGCGATTCGGATGCACAAAGTTTAACAAATTCTGACTTTCTCAAAACATTTTCTCCTTCATACCAACAGCCCTCATGGCCCGTACCATGATGGCTGTTGTGTATCTATGGTTTCTTTGACAAAATTTTAATTTGAACAAGCCTTTTTTCGTCTGTCCATACTATCTGTTGTATTCATTATAGTAAAGCGTTGACATTTTATTGTCTTTTGTGTTATCATTCACCACAAATCCCGCCCCGCAACACACCCGATTCATTTTGCCGCCGATTCACCCGACAAAATCCTTCGTTTGTCCTTGCGGAGCGGTATTTTTCTTTTATGGTCACTTGTCGGGGCGAGGCCCCTCCATCTTGCTTGCGCAAGACCGTTCGGTTGCTTAAAAGCCCCACTGGGGCTTTCATTGCTCCGCTACGCTTCGCAAACGCAAACCCGCACCTTGACAATTTCATGAGCCGACTGAACGTGATACCGACTTTCTGTCAACGCCGCTGCACAAACAGAGGCAGGAACTTCGTTCAGAGCAAAGGTGAAACATATCCATGAGCAGAGAAAACCCTCACTTGCGTTTTGCGCGTCTTAACAATTCGGAAACATTTGTTGATGAAGCGTTTTGAGCGCAGCGGTAGAGGGCAAGAACCGTCCCGTGGCCACAAATTTTCAATTCTTGAAAATCTTGTGCTCCACCGGGACTTCACTTTTCAAACTCCTGCGAGTTTTCAAAGTGATCTTGTTGGGGAATCGCTTGTCGGGGCAAGGCCCCTCCATTTGCTTCGCAAACCGCGCTGCCACTAAAACACCCCACTGGGGT
>CAVBNV010000034.1:0-14731 GCA_963596815.1 Oscillospiraceae bacterium | reverse complement strand
ATCCTGAAGGGCAATCTGGCACCGGAGGGCTGTGTTATCAAGCACACCGCCTGCCCGAAAAATATGTTCCAAGCTACCCTCCGTGCCAAGCCCTATGACAGCGAGGAAGAGTGCATTGCAGCCGTTCTGCACGGCGAGGTCAAGCCCGGTGATGCTATCTTTATCCGCTACGAAGGCCCCCGTGGCAGCGGTATGCCTGAAATGTTCTATACAGGCGAGGCAATCTGCGCTGACCCCAAGCTGGCATCCAGCGTGGCTCTTATCACAGATGGTCGTTTCTCCGGTGCAAGCCGTGGCCCGGTCATCGGTCATGTCAGCCCGGAAGCAGCTGTCGGCGGTCCCATCGCTCTGGTGGAAGAGGGCGACCTCATTCAAATCGACGTTCCGGCTCGTAAACTTGCCATTGTTGGCGTGAATGGCGAGGAAAAGACACCTGAAGAGATGGACGACATCCTTGCAAAGCGCCGTGCCAGCTGGAAACCAAAGGCACCCAAGTATACAAAGGGTCTGTTAAAACTCTACTCGCAGCACGCTGTCAGCCCCATGAAGGGTGCTTACATCGGCTTCGAAGATTGAAAAATTCAGCCAATTTCTTATCTCCTTAACATATTTGCTTTGCTGAAACAGCCCGGACACGCGATGTTGTCCGGGCTGTTTCTATTTATAAATAAAACCGCAAGCTAAATTTGCGGAAAAAACAGAGCCATAGCTTTTCTTGGTGCCTACCAAGTGAGGACATCTTTTATTGCAGATTTATCTGCGAAGATTACAGATCGATTACAAGATTGCTCTCAATGCTACGAAATGATCGTTTTCGCGGGCTAGTAAGTGTAGAGATAATTTTTCGGAGACCCTAAAATCCGAAGATTTTCCATAAAAATCTGCACCTTGAAAACAGAATATTTCAATCGTTCGGCACTTCACAAAAGGTACTTCTGTAACTCGCAGCCCGGTCACAATGAAGACGGGGTGGATGAAATGCCAATGGTGCGGTGTAAATCCGCCGCCGGACGATTCCCCACTCGCAGGGAGCCGAGGGCGAATATGCGAGACCATGACATATTAAGCAAATTAACATTTGCAGCCGTCTTATCAAGTTTTTATTATATCCTTAGCTTGGCAAGCAGGGCATTTGTACGCACAAATGCTATTTTGCGTTGCAAAGTACTTGTTGGGAATTCCCAAACCCTTTGTGCTCTGCGTCTTGGCGACGCAGGCTGCGCACTCATGTGGAGTGCTAAAGCATTTTGCAATCAAGAGCTGATAGACGTATCGGCTCTTATTACATAGGCACAAGTGCAACAGCGCAAAGTATTTGTTGCACCTGCTGCCGAAAAAATCAAAATCATGAGGTGATGTTTATTGAGCAAAGAAGTCAAACAAGAAGAACGCACTCTCCGAACCGTTGCAGACGTGAGAGAGATGCTGACTAAGCACTCCAACGGTGAAATCCAACGGACGATTCAGAACTGCATCACGATTTTGCAGAATGACCATGTGCTTGCCGATGCCATCCGTCTGAACCTGTTGAGTGAGCGCATCGACATTGTGAAGCCTGTTGGCTGGCCGCGTTCCGGCAAGACACTGAATGACACCGACATGAAGTATATCCTGCGCCGGATGGAGAAATACGGCATTTCCAGCGAAAAGAGAATCGAATCGGCTATTCGCATTGTTGCCAACGAGAACTGTTACCATCCCATCCGGGACTACCTGAACAGCCTAGAATGGGATGGGACTGAACGGATAGCCTACGTCCTGCACCATTTCCTCGGTGCTGCGGAGGACGAGTACACTTGCGAAGCCATGAAGATATTCCTGCTGGGAGCCATCAAACGCGTGTTCCAGCCGGGGTGTAAATTTGAAACGATGCTCTGTCTGGTGGGCGGTCAAGGGGCTGGAAAGTCCTCCTTCTTCCGTCTGCTGGCTGTCAAAGACGAATGGTTTTCGGATGACCTGCGGCGGCTGGACGATGACAATGTGTTCCGAAAATTGCAAGGTCACTGGATCATTGAAATGTCGGAAATGATCGCCACCGCCAATGCCAAGAGCATTGAGGAAATCAAGAGTTTTCTCAGCAAGCAGAAAGAAACCTATAAAATCCCCTACGAAACCCATCCTGCCGACCGTCTGCGCCAGTGTGTCTTTGCTGGCACGACCAATCGGCAGGATTTTTTGCCCCGTGACCGCACAGGCAACCGCCGTTTCATCCCCATCCCAGTGGATGCGGAACTGGCCGAAGTCCACATTCTGGACAACGAAGATGAATCCCGTGCCTATATCGATCAGCTTTGGGCAGAAGCCATGACGATTTACAACAGCGGCAGCTACAAGCTGGCGTTCAGCCCCGCCATGCAGGAAACGCTGCAAGCCCACCAGCAGGACTTCATGCAGGAGGACACGCAGGCGGGCATGATTTACGCCTTTCTGGAAGACTACACGGGCGACAGGGTATGTTCCAAGCAGCTTTACGCGGAAGCACTGGGCAACACCAACATCCCAGCAGAGTGGGAGACCCGCGCTATCTGCGAGATTATGAACACAGGAATTTCGCGCGGCGAGATCCAAGGCTGGCAGGCTCACAAGACCGCCAAGCGTTACCCGAAGTACGGCGTTCAGAAAGGCTGGGAGCGCGTAACCAGCCCCGAAACCGGGGCTGAAGATTTCTCCGAAATAACGGATGCGGAAGCCGAACAGATGGGCTTTCCCTTCTGATGGACAGCTGTTACACGTCTGGTTACAGATTCGGTTACACCTCAGTTACGGCGTAAAAGCCGCATGACTGCTGCTTTTTTCTCTTTCTGTAACCATGTAACCTTAAAAAGAGAAGAAAAAGCATAAAGCATATCAAACAGCCTGTATGCAGAAAAGAAAGTTTTCCTGCTCAGTTACAGGCGTTCGGTTACAAGGATATGGAGGTTTGCCTATGAAGGAAGTCCCGATTTGGGAAAAGAGCAATCTGACACTGGAGGAAGCTGCGGCCTACTCCGGCATCGGTATCAATAAGCTGCGTACAATGTCTGACAATGAGCATTGCCAGTTTGTGCTGTGGGTGGGTTCCAAGCGGCTCATCAAGCGGCGCAAGCTGGATGAATACACGGAGCGAATGTACTCGCTTTGAAAATGTCTCGGATATTTTTCAAAACGTCTTGCAGAAAATGGCGTATCTGTGGTACTATGGATACAGAACAACGCTCTTTTCTGCACTGCAATGTAGAAAGGAGCGACGCTCATGGCAACAAATCAGAATACGAAACGCAAGGACAAGGCGCGTGTGGTTCTCCGCAAAGGCGAATCCCAGCGCAAAGATGGTAAGTACGATTTCCGTTGGACTTCCCCGGATGGCAAGCGGCATTCCATTTATGCCGCAACCTTGGAGGAGCTTCGGGAAAAGGAAAACGATGTTCAGCGAGATTCGCTGGATGGCATCAAGGCAGAAGCACGGTATGTCACCCTGAACGATGTGTTCACCCTGTGGGCAAAGGTAAAGCGTGGTTTGAAGGACAACACCTTTCAGAACTACCTGTACCTCTACCGGCAGTTTGTGGAGCCGGATTTCGGCAAATCGAAGGTGTCTGCGCTCAAAAAGTCAGATGTGAAGCAGTTTTACAACACGCTGGCAGACGAGCGGGGCTTGCAGATCTCCACGATTGACAGTGTACACACGGTTCTGCATCAGGTGTTGGACATGGCGGTGGATGACTGCTACCTGCGGAGCAATCCCTCGGATAATGTTCTGCGGGAACTGAAAAAGGCACACCAGTTTGAAACCCACCGCCGCAAGGCACTGACCGTTTCTGAACAGAATTTGCTGTTGTCCTATCTCTCCAAAACGCCGAAGTATCAGCACTGGTATCCGATTTTCGCGGTCATGCTGGGAACGGGTTTGCGCGTAGGAGAAGCCACTGGTCTGCGCTGGTGTGATGTGGACTTTGAGGAAGGCACGATCTCCGTCAATCACACTCTGGTCAACTACGACCACCGTGAGAACAACGGCGGCAAGAAAGGCTGCTACTTCAACTGCCACTCGCCCAAGACAAAGGCTGGAATCCACACCGTTCCGATGATGGACTTTGTGAAAGAAGCCTTTGAAAAGGAACGTGCCTATCAGGAAGAAGCAGAAATCCATTGCACGGTAACGGTGGATGGCTACACGGACTTCATCTTTGTCAACCGTTTTGGTGAATGCCAGCATCAGGGGACGCTGAACAAGGCCATCCGGCGCATCATCCGCGACTGCAACGATGAAGTTCTGGCGAAGAATCCGAACAGTACCACTCTCCTGCCGCGTTTCAGCTGCCACACCCTGCGGCATACCTTCACGACCCGGATGTGCGAAGCGGGCGTGAACATCAAGGTGATTCAGGACGCACTGGGACACTCGGATATTTCCACGACTTTGAACATCTATGCGGATGTGACCAAGGAACTGCGAAAGTCCGAATTTGAAAACCTTGACCGCCAGTTCGCGCAGTGGAAAGACCCCGAAGAATAAAACAAAGCGTACGCCAAATACGCCATACGCCATTTACGCCAATTCATACGCCAAACGATACAGTTCGGATAAAGGCTTGTGTAGAGATGTAAATGGGAAGGTAAAAATCAACCCTTGCGGTGTAGAGTAATATCAAGAAATAAAGGCTTATAACTGTTCCTCGCTGACATCCCCAAACACGATCCCATACCACTAACAGCAAGAGGCACCCGATTTTTGTTTCGGGTGCCTTTTGCTGTTTCTGTAATGATACCCTTTGCGCCGGCAGGACAGCTTCAACAGTGTCCGGACTTGCGTTTTTACGGTCAAATTCTGCACATCATACCACCAAAACGGTCGGCCGCCTTGTCAACTTTACGCTTCAATCATCTGCACAGTCGCTGACAGCTGATCATACTGTCGTGCGTATGGTTGATAAATAAAATAGACCTGCAAGATTTTTTATTACAGGTCCAAGTTTGTATGCAAACAAATCCAAGTGTCCTGAAGACGCTTGGATGATATCACAGAAGGCTGCACCAACGGCACAGCATCGTTAGGCATTTTCAATAAGTGTTGCCTATATATTTTCGAAACAGTTTATGCAATTTGAGCAAACTCCGCGTGCACCACCAATTTGCCGCACAAATCTGCCAAAAATTAAAAAATTCCGCTTTTTATTGAGGCATGTTTATATTATAATGAGGTAGTGCATCTGATGCACGGCTGTTTTGGCGAACAGATTCGCACAATAAGCAAGCCGGGCTATTCAAAAAAATAAAGACGCGGTCAGAGAGAGGATTTTCCGTACAAAACCGTGCAAAGTGAGGACAAAATGGTAAATAAGGTTCGTGTCAGCATTGCGGGTACGCCATATGCTGTTGCTACAACGGATTCAGAGGAATATATCATATCGCTTGCCAAAAAGCTGGACGAGGACATCACAAAACTGCTTGAGGATAACACAAATCTTTCCGTGACAAAGGCGGCGGTGTTCTGCGCGATGGATTATCTGGACGAATACCGCAAGAGCACAGGCAGTGCCGAAAATATGCGCAGTCAAATCCAGGATTATATCGCAGATGCTGCCCGTGCAAAAATTGCAGAAGACAAGGTGCGTGCCGAAAACGAGATGCTGCGTCGTGAGGCTGCTGCCCTAAGGGAACAGCTGGCGAAAGAACGCCGCCGTGAGATCCGTCGGGAAGAGCGTGCCGAGGCTGCACGCAATGCCGCAGAGCAGGCAGACAGCGAGGGTTCTGAAAAAGAAGAAGGCTGATATTTGTGGCAGCCTTGTTAGGATAAAGGGAGTAGTATGTCTAAAATCGAGATTCTTGCCCCGGTGGGCAGCGAAGAGATGCTGCGTGCGGCGGTATTCAGCGGCGCAGATGCGGTTTATCTTGGTTTTGCGGGTTTTAACGCCCGCACAGGTGCAGGCAATTTTGATGCGCAGACGCTGCAGCAGGCCGTCCGCTTTTGCCATGCGCGCGGCGTAGCGGTGCACGTAGCATTAAACACAACGGTATACGGCGGTGAGTTGGAGACGCTGGTGCAGGCGGTGTACGCTGTGGCAAATGCCGGTGCAGATGCGGTGATCTGCCAGGATCTGGCAGTTGCGCATTTAATCGGGCAAATTGCACCGCAGCTGCCGCGCCACGGCTCAACGCAAATGAGTGTGCATTCCTTGCAGGGGGCACTTGAGCTGCGAGACCTGGGTTTCACCCGTGTTGTCCTTGCACGTGAGCTGAGCTTTGCCGAGGTGGAGCACATTACAAAGAACTGCGGCATTGAGACGGAGTGCTTTGTACACGGTGCGCTGTGCATGAGCGTAAGCGGACAGTGTTATATGTCTGCGTTTTTGGGCGGACGCAGCGGCAACCGTGGCTCTTGCGCCGGACCGTGCCGGCTGCCTTTTGAGGCAAATGAGCTGCCGGCAGGCAAGCCGGGTAGGCTGCATCATCTCTCACTTAAAGACAATTCTGTAATCGATCAATTGGATAAGCTGCAAAACATCGGCGTTGCATCGGCAAAAATTGAGGGTCGGCTGCGCACACCCGAGTATGTGGCCGCCGCCGTCAGCGCCTGCCTCGCCGGCCGTGAGGGGCATGCGTACGACCGTGACCTTTTGAAAAACGCATTCAGCCGCTCCGGCTTTACATCGGGCTACCTGGACGGCAAAATCGATTATACCATGTTCGGTGTGCGCAGTGAGGCGGATGCAGAGCTGACCAAAAAAACGCTGCCTGCCTTGCGTGAGCTGTACCGCCGTGAGCGGTCACGTGTCCCCGTGCGGATGAAACTTGAAATCGAGGATGGCGGTGAAAAGCTGACGGTTACGGATGCAGACGGAAACAAGGCATTTGCCTACGGCGATACCGAGCCACAGTCTGCACGCAACGACCCAACCGAAAGCCTGCGCCGCAGTCTCGCTAAAACAGGCGGCACGCCGTTTGCGGCCGAGCAGATCGATGTCTCGATGGAGGGTGGGCTGTGGTACCTGCCCGGCAGTGCAGTAAACGAACTGCGCCGCACAGCGCTGGAGTCATTGCAGCAAAAGCGTGAGGCGCTGCGTCCATGGGAAACAAAAAGATACGAGCTGCCGCCGCTGCCGCACCATGAGGGCTCGACTCACATAGCACTTCGCGCCCGCTTTGAAAGCTGGGATCAGGTGCCTGAAGAAAACTTGAACGGCATAGAATATCTGATCCTGCCCATTGCACAGGCAGATCATGTCCCGCACGAGTGGCGCAGCAGGACGATCCTTGAGCTGCCGCGTGTGATGTTCGGCACACTGGAAAAGGACACAGCACGCCGCATTGAAGCAACACAGGATGCAGGTTTTGCAGGGTACGAAGCATCCAATATCGCACATCTGCGTCTTTGTCGCGGTCTGCCGATGTCCGGTGGTTTTGGGCTGAACATCACAAACAATGTTTCTGCACAGTTTTATGCCGATCACGGTTTGAATGCAATGCTTGTTCTGCCAGAGGTAAAGGACAGTGACATTTGCACGATCGCACCGACATGCAACGGTAGACCGGTGCCGACCGGCATCATGCTTTACGGTCACATGCCGCTGATGCTTACCCGTGCCTGCCCGCTGCAAAATGTACGTGACTGCGCACATTGCAACAAGCAGGGCATCCTGACAGACCGAAAAGCGAAAAAGTTTCCGGTGCGGTGCGGTCTTGGTGTGCGTACCATCTATAACCCTGTACCGATCTACATGGGCGACAAGCCCGGCGCGCTGGCAGTCGATTACGGCGTAGCCTATTTTACGATTGAAAGCAAGGAGCAGGCGTCTGATATCCTAGAAAAGATCCGCGTACACGCACCGTTTGACGATGATTTTACACGCGGACTGTATTTCAAAGGTACAAACTGAGCTGCGCATATCACACAACACACAAGGAGAAACATATGCATAATCTTGATGCTATCACGGTAAAATATAAGGTATTGGACGCACGGGCAAAGGTGCCTGCATATGCAACGTCCGGCTCAGCTGCGGCTGACCTTTGTGCTGTATTGGACGAGCCGCTGACGCTTGCGCCGATGCAGCGAGCCCTTGTGCCGACAGGGCTTGCGATCGAGCTGCCGGGTGCACAGTGCGTGGCGCTGGTATACGCACGCAGCGGGCTTTCCATCAAACACGGTCTGTGCATGGCAAACGGCGTGGGTGTTGTGGACAGTGACTACCGCGGTGAGCTGAAGGTGCCCATGATCAACCTTGGCACAGAGCCGTACACAATCCAGCCCGGCGAGCGCGTGGCGCAGCTGTGCATTTCGCCGGTATACGGTGCAAATGCGGCAGCTTTTGTACCGGTGCAGACTCTCGGCGATACAGACCGCGGTGAGGGCGGCTTTGGGTCGACCGGAAAGTAATGTGGGGGCAGCAATGGAATTGATTCTGGCATCCGGCAGCCCGCGCCGCAGGGAGCTGCTAAGCCTTTATACAAACGATTTTTCAGTTTGCGCCAGCGACTTTGACGAAAGCACGGTTCGTGCCGACACGCCGGTGCAGCTCGTTGAAAAGCTTGCATGCGGCAAGTGCCTTACCATTTCAAAGCAGCACCCCGGTGCAGTCGTTTTGGGGTGCGACACCGTTGTAGATGTGAATGGCGATGTTTTTGGCAAGCCAAAGGATGCGGCAGACGCAAAGCGCATGCTGCGTGCACTCTCCGGCACAGAGCACCAGGTGCATACCGGCGTATGCATCTCGGATGGTGTAAGGACGCAGAGCTTTGTGGACAGCTGCGCAGTGCGTTTTTTTGCGATCGGTGAAGAGGAAATCGAGCGCTATACAGCAACGGCCGAGCCTTACGATAAGGCCGGAGCGTATGCCATACAGGGACATGCAGCGCTGTGGATCGACCGAATCGAGGGCGATTACTATACGATCATGGGTCTCCCGATAAGTCGTACCATACAATTGCTGAGGCAATTTGTGCGTGAAAAGTAGAAAAATGGAAAAAACTTGCACAAATGCTTGAGAAAAAACCGGCACAGGGATATAATATAAGCGTGTTATTCTGCGCAGCGCGGTGGGTTTGCACCGCATTACGTTTTGGATAGAGTATCAATAACCGTGAAGGAGTATGAACAATGGGTTTTCTGTCAAAGGATGTTGGCATTGACCTGGGTACCGCAAATACCCTGGTATATATGAAGGGCAAGGGCATCATCATGCGCGAGCCGTCTGTTGTCGCTGTGGATACCAAGACCGATGAGGTGCGCTGTGTTGGCGCCGAGGCAAAGGCTGTCATCGGACGTACGCCCGGCAGCATCGTGGCTGTCCGCCCACTGAAGGACGGCGTCATTGCTGACTTTGATATTACAGCAAATATGCTGGAAAATTTCCTCAAAAAAGCATGCGGCAACAGCATGTTCTCCCGCCCCCGTGTCGTGATCTGCATCCCCTCTGGCGTTACCGAGGTGGAGCGCCGTGCCGTGCGTGAGGCTACCCTGAAGGCCGGTGCACGTCAGGTATCTGTAATCGAAGAGCCCATGGCGGCAGCAATCGGTGCAGGTCTGCCCATCAGCGAGCCCACCGGCAGCATGGTCGTAGACATCGGCGGCGGCACAGCAGAGATCGCCGTGATTTCTTTGGGCGGTATCGTTGCCTCACGCAGCGTGCGCATGGCCGGTGATATGTTTGATCAGTCGATTATTTCCTTTATCAAGCGCAAATACAATCTGCTGATCGGTGAGCGTACCGCAGAACAGATCAAAATTGAGATCGGCTCCGCTTTTGAGCTGGATGAAGAGATGACCATGGAGATCAAAGGTCGCAACCTGGTCGATGGTCTGCCCAAAAATGTCGTGGTGCACTCGGAGGATGTGCGTGAGGCGCTGCTGGAGTGCCTTGCCAAGATCACAAGCGCCATCAAAGAGACCCTGGAGCGTACGCCGCCCGAGCTGAGCGCCGATATCATCGACCGCGGCATCACACTGACCGGCGGCGGTGCGCTGCTGCGTGGTCTGGACAAGCTCATCAACAAGGAAACCGGCATTGATGTGCATATTGCCGAGGACCCGCTGGATTGCGTGGCAAAGGGTGCCGGTGCGGTTTTGGATCATGTAGACATCCTGCACGATGTGCTGGATACAGACGGCGGTCATATGTGACCCTGATTTTTGCGGAAAAGCATTACCTTTGTATCTGCATTGTTTTCCGCTGCAAACTATGACCCTTGCGCGGATGGCATAGCTGTCCGCGCTTTTTGTTGCAGCCGGTATCCCGGACAGGAGGTAGCATCCCTTGAAGGATTTTTTTGATACGTGGAAATTTAAGATTCTTATTGCCATAGCCGTATTCCTGGCAGGCATCATGGCCTATGCAGGCGCCAACGGACGACTTACTGCGGCACCGCAGGAGCTGCTCAGCGTGGTAGTGACACCGTTTCAGCAGCTTACGGCCGCCATCAGCGACGGCGTGTCCTCGATTTGGGAAAAGTATGCCAGCATCGATGATATTATAGCAGAAAACGAGACGCTATTATCCGAAAATGCTGAATTGCGCCAGCAGCTGGTGGAATATGACCGCCTGAAGGCTGAAAACGAAGCGTATAAGGCGCTGGCAAAAATTCAGGCGCAGAACACCGAGCGAACATATGTATCCTCCTTCGTGATCGGCCGTGACCCGCTGGACGAATTTGGCGGTTTTACCCTGGACAAGGGTTCGGCAGACGGCATCGAGGAAAACGATACGGTCGTCAGCGATAAGGGTTATCTGCTTGGCGTGGTAGTAGAGGTGGACGTCACGAGCTGCAAGGTCATGACGATCCTGCACCCAAGCTTCAACGCTGCAGGTGTTGTCTCGCGCACGCGTGAGAACGGCATTATCACCGGAAGCGCAGACCAGGCAGACGACGGTATGTGCCTGCTGACAAACCTGGACCGTGCCACCGAAACGCAGGCAGGCGACCAGGTGATCACAACAGGTCTTGGCGGTGTCTTCCCTGCCGATATTCTGGTAGGTACGGTACAGCAGGTGCAGCCGGAGGTCAGCGGAAAGTCATCTGTGGCAGTCGTAAAGCCCGGCGCCGACCCGCTTACGGCAAAGCATGTATTTATCATTACCGATTATTGAGGGGGAGCTTGTATGGAATCTCGCCGCAAGCGCAGCCGCAGTCAGGTGATAAAATGGGGCTGCTATGTGCTGCTTCTGTTTGTGTGTGCTGCATTGCAAACGACACCGGGTTTGTTTGAGCTCGGGCAGGCAAAGCCACTGTATATTTTGCCGCTCTGTCTATCGGTCTCAGTGTTTGAGGAAGAGTTTGAAGCCTCGCTGTTTGGCGCAGTGAGCGGCCTTTTGTGGGACTATACAGCTGGCCGCACGGTGGGCATGCTCGCGCTGGAAATTATGATTTTATGCTTTGCTGTCTCGATACTGGTGCAGCTTTACCTGCAAAGTGCCCCTGGCAACTTTGCGGTCATCACCGCATGCTCCGCTTTGCTGGTGCTCTCGATTGACTGGCTATTTTTCTATTTTATGCCGGGTTATGCAGCCGCCGGCAGCCGCTATGTGCGCTTTGTATTGCCGTCAGCAGCAATGACAATCCCTGTATCCCTGATTTTGCTTGCGATTGTGCGCCGCATTTTCACAGAGTTTAAGGTCGATAACGGCGTGGTATAAAGCGCCGGAGGATGTGCGAATGAATTCTAACGAACGAAAAACGGTCATACGCCGTATGGTGCTTCTCATTGCAGTGTCGGCATTGATCATCCTGTTATATGTGATGCGCCTGATTTCTCTGCAGCTTGTTAACGGCGACAGCTTTAAGGCCAAGGCGACAAACACCACAAACTATAATTTTACGATCACAGCCGCACGGGGCAACATTGTCGACTGCAACGGCAGACGAATCGCATCCACGACCACAAGCTACAACGTTGTGCTGAACAAACTGCAAATGGGCGACAGCAACGTCGACGAAATTTTGCAGAGGATCGTGGAAATACTGCAAAGCAACGGCGAAAGCTGGAATGACAGCATGCTCATCAGCGAGCCGGATGCAAGCGGACATTACACGTTTACGGCGCAGGATGACAGCACATCGGAGCAAAAGCAGCTTTCCGCAATGAAAGAAACCCTCGGTTTGCAGCAATATGCGACCGCGGACGACGTTATGGAGATGCTGATTGAGGAGAACGGCCTGAGCGGCTATTCCCTCAAATGGCAGCGCATCCTGGCAGGGATCCACTATGAAATGGATCAGCAATCGTTTTCAAATGTCAACAACTTTGTCATGGCCGAAAATGTCGGCGATGTAACGGTTGCCATGATCAAGGAAAACAGCCTGTCCCTGCCCGGTGTGGAAATTGTGCAGACAAGCACCCGCAGCTATGAGGAGGGTGACATCCTTCCGGCCGTGGTCGGGCGTGTCGGCAAAATCATGGCAGAGCAGTGGAAAGTGACAGACGAAAACGGCGAGACCACGTACCCCTTGCGCGATAAGGGCTACAATATGAACGACGTCATCGGTGTGTCCGGTCTGGAATCCGCCTACGAGGATGAGCTGCGCGGCAAGGATGGCGTGGAAACAATAACCCGAAACTCAGATGGTATAATCATCGACAACCAGGTCACAACGGTGCCCGAGCCCGGACATACGGTACAGCTGACGATCAATACGGATTTTCAGCGCACGGTAGACAAAGCGTTGAAGGATAACATCGCAAAAATCAATGCCACCTATAATATGGGCGGCGTAAAGGCTGCCGCAGGCGCAGTTGTGGTAATTGACGTCAAGGACGGCAGTGTGCTTGCAGCATCCAACTACCCGAGCTATGATCAAAACCTGTACGCAACAAACTACACAGAGTACAACGAGGACCCGAATCTGCCGCTGTTCAACCGCGCCCTGCAAGGACTGTATACACCGGGTTCCACTTTTAAACCGGCCGTAGCGGTTGCCGCGCTGGACAGTGGTCTGATCAACCAATACTCCACCGTGTACTGCGGCGGCGTATACGAGTATTACAAAGATTATCGGCCCAAGTGTACCCGGCACGGACACTCCGGCAGCATCAACGTTGTTGATGCGATCAAATGGAGCTGCAACATCTTTTTCTATGATGTAGGGCGCAGGTTGACCAGTGATGTGTACGATGCCTATGCATACAAGCTTGGTCTTGGCGTAAAGACCGGTGTGGAAGTCAACGAATCCTCGGGACGATTGACAACAAAAAACGACAGCAACTATACGTCCTCACTGGACATCCAGGCGGCAATCGGCCAGGGCAACACGGTCGTTACGCCCATACAGCTTGCCACATATGCAGCTACGCTGGCAAACAACGGCGTGCGCTACCGCACGCACTTTGTCAAAGCGATTCTGGATACCAACACCGGCGAAGTGATTGAAGAAACACAGCCGGAAGTTATGGACGTAATCGAGGGCAGCGGAAACACCTTTGAACTGGTTCGACAAGGCATGGTTCAGGTGCCCAGTACGATTACAAGCAGCAAAATCGGCAGCTACCCGTACACGATAGCATGTAAAACAGGCACACCGCAGCGCAGCGAGACCAATGCATCCGGCGGCCATTATCTGAACTCGATGATGATCGCTTATCTCCCTGCGGATGACCCGCAAATCGCAATTGGCATTGCAATTGAGTATGGCGGTTATGGTGCACGTTCGGCTGATCTGGTGGTGGATATCGCAAATGCGTATTTTTCCATGAAGAGCGGTACGCTGGAGACGACCCACGATGAGAATATCATAACAGAAACGGATGCGGATACCGAACAAGCTGATGCGCAGGCCGCGGAGCTGAATACCGTCAATGCAAGCAGCCGCTCAGCCGCATCATCTCAAACCACACAGCAGACTCTAACCGATGCGACGGCGGAATATGAAAACATGGACGGAGATGCCGAGATCATCGAGCCGGAACAGTCGGAAGAACAAGAGGCAACCGACACAGAGGTGCAAGACCTGACATAATCAGCAAAACCGATTTTGTGCAAAATTGAATATTTTGTATAAAAACATGTTGTAAAATGGTACGGTTTGTGGTATTATGTTTATTGCAGAAATGTTCTGTTGGACTTCAAGAAAGAGGAGAGGTTTACAAATGACGATTGCGCTGATCGCACACGACTCCAAAAAGGAGTTGATGGTTCAATTTTGTACAGCTTATTGTCGCATTTTGAGCCAGCATAGATTAGTTGCGACCGGTACAACGGGTAAGCTGATCGCCGAGGCGACAGGACTGCAGGTGCAACGCTATCTTGCCGGCGTCCAAGGCGGCGACCAGCAGATTGCGTCGCGTATAGCCTGCAACGAGATCGATTTACTGCTCTTCTTCCGTGACCCGATTAACGCAAAGCCGAGCGAACCAAACGAGATGACCCTGCTGCGTCTGTGCGATGTGCACAACATCCCGATGGCCACCAACATCGCAACCGCTGAAGTATTGATTCACGGTCTTGAGCGCGGCGATTTGGATTGGCGTGATATCGTCCACCCGCAAAACAACTAATGACTGTGCCGTTATAGACCTGACCGCTGCGCCTTTGCAGCGGTTTTTTTGCAGATTTTGTCACTGTTTACACAGCAATCCAAAATGTATTTGTGTGTAATGGATATCCCATCACATAATCTTAAAAAAACAAAATTTATAGTTGACAACAAGAACAAAACCTGATATAATTCTACTCGTTGAGGCGATGAGCCTGAACATGGGGGTTTAGCTCAGCTGGGAGAGCGCTTGCATGGCATGCAAGAGGTCACCGGTTCGATCCCGGTA
>CAVBNV010000033.1:0-16082 GCA_963596815.1 Oscillospiraceae bacterium | reverse complement strand
GCACTATAGACACTAAGAATTATAGCACCTAACATCGCAAATGGGAACAATTTTAGCCAAAGAGCTTTCTGAGCGTTTTTATAGCAGCAAGTCTTTATAATGAAGTCGCTATAAGCTTCGCAAGCAGGGCATTTGTGCGCACAAATGCTATTTTGCGTTGCAAAATGCTTGTTGGGAATTCCCAAACCCTTTAAGTTCTGCACCGTTCCGGTACAGGCTGCGCATTCTTTCTGAACGCTTTGGCGCATGTCAATGCATGCTCTCTATGAAAATTCATGTTGCTTTTTGGCGTAAGCGTCAATGGGGCAGCTGCAGTGTTCGTGATAAAATGAGAGCGTTGTGTGTTTGGCACATGAAAACGGAAAGGACGATGCAAGATGGAACAGCTTTATCTTATGCCCGGTGAGGAATTCTAAACAAAGTTCAAAGATAAGGACGGCGTACAGAAAATTCGCTACACATACCGCTCACTGCTTGGCAAGCCATTCAACTGCACCTGACGCGAGAAGGATGAGACACAGCGACTTGTGAGGACTAGCTAATGGGTAAGAGGTCAGTAATAACCCGTCCGGCTTCCCCCAAAAAAGAGAGCACCTCGAAACCGAGGTGCCCAACAAAAAACAAGTAAGATGGCAATATGCAGGAATCGTGTCCGCCTGATATTATCACCCGACAATATCGATTATTCAGCCTTTGCTGTTTTTATTATTCTGTTTTGGCCCAAAGAAATGCAGAATCCTTAATGGTGTCTTTGCATGCAAAGTAAATCTTCCAGTTCCTGCAGAAACAAAAAGTTGATCTGTTTTTTGTAACGGCAGAATGTGCTGGTTTGCGCTCAGAGTACCCAAACCTTCCAGCACATAGATTCCACTGCCGCATGGCGGGCAGTCCACCGTCAGTTTGCTCGAAACCTTTACTTCATCCAAACGGAAAAGCGGAGTGTTGCGGTAGCCCACCAAAGTAGCAATGCTTCCGCCAGCTGTATTCAACAACGTTTCCGGTTCAATGAACCATCGAGCTTTGATCTCTTCATGACTGTGAGGCTCATAATGGAAACACTCGAACATCTTCTCAAAGCCCAGCCCTTGGTGGCACATAAAATCGTCTACTGCAAAACCGCTGGGGGTAGTACGCTCTACACGGATAGTGTAATCCGTTGGTTCCTGAATTTCTACGAGAAAACAGCCTGCACCGATTGCGTGAGGCATACCACTTTCGATTAAAATCGTGTCTCCTGGATGCACATAGTATTTTTGCATACCGGTCAACATTCCTGGAATATCCTGTGCATAAAACAGTGCTTTCCAGTGCTCACATGTCATGTCAGGCTGAAAACCGTAGTAGATGCAGGGTTCTTCGCCGTTTACAGTGTGGCCGCTAAGGATATGCCAGCACTCCGTCTTACCATAGGGGCTATTGAACAACCTTAGAGCTGTAGGTTTATCCGGGTGCACCTGCAAAGTCAAGCGCTCGGCACTGTCGATGAGCTTTGTAAGTACGCCGAGTGATGCATCGCTGTGTCCAGCACCCAAATAGCCTTCAGGGTCGCTTTCCAGCACAGATTTTAATGTAATGTCCGTACTGCGCAAATGGCTCAGGCCTTCTTCTTGGAACTGCTCTCGTCCGACATTGCGAGCCGCAATGGTTGAAAGTATCCATTCTTCAGGGAAGTGTCCATCTTTCCCACTTGGAATGCCGTGCAGCGCATCCAGCGTCCGCCCTCCCAGATAGGTGCGCCATACCCGCGGGTTGTCAAGCAAAAAAGGAAAATATGTCGTCTGCTCCATAAAAACCTCCATAAAAGGCGCAGAGCCTGCCTTTCCAAGGCACGGAAAGACAGGCTCTGCTTTATATTAGTGATTGGAGAGATTTGAAAAAGTTTACTTATGGTTTATGCGCCGTAGACGAGGTTCGGCAAGAACAGCACTGCCTGTGGGAAGAAAATCATAAACAATATAACGCCGAGGATGGCCACATAGAACGGCCAGCCTTTCTTGACCGTCTCCTCAATAGGACACTCCATAATATCAGATACTGCGTATAGAGCCGTACCGACAGGGGGAGTCATAACACCGAAGGTAACGGTGGTCATCATAATCATGCCAAAGACAACCTCGTCCACGCCGATGCTGCGCATGACAGGCAACAGGATAGGAGTCAGTATCAGGGCAATGACTGTCGTCTCCATGAACATACCGCAGATCAGCAGGAATACAACAACAAGCAGGAGCAACAAAGCACTGTTATTTGTAATGCCAAGCAGAGCATTTGCAATGGTTACGGTAATGTTATCATACACAATACCATAACCGAACACACCGGAGAAAGCCAGAATAATAGTAATAACCGTGATGTCCTTCACGCTGTCACGCAGGGTCTGCAGCAGGCTTTCCCAAGTTAGTTCGTGATAGAACACCGTGCCGACCAACAGAGCGTATGCACAGGCGAAAGAGCCAGACTCAGTGGGGCTCATGATGCCAAAGCGGATAAGGATGATCAGCAGGACTGGGAACAGAATAGCCCAGATACTGTCCAGCAGAGCTTTCAGAATCTCAGACAGCGGAGCCGGATGGTCATGCTCGGGCTTGTAGCCGAAGCGGCGGGCACTCCAGGTGACGGCTAGCATCAGCAGTACGCACATCAGGATACCGGGAACCCAGCCAGCCATGAATAGACGGCCAATGGAGACCTCACCGACAGTGCCGTAAATAATCAGACCCATGCTCGGTGGGATGGTTGCAACGATCAGACCTGACAGACCGTTGATAGCAGCAGACCAACCGCGATCATAACCAAGACGAGTCATCTCAGGCCCGAGGATGCGGCACTCCATTGAAGCATCTGCAACAGCAGAACCTGAGACGCCGCCCATCAGGGTAGACATAAGGCAGGAGACCTGACCAATGTTGCCATACATATGACCTGTACAAGCGTTGGCAAAGCGCATCAGACGTTTGGTAATGCCACAACTGTTCATCAGGTTGCCGGCCAGAATGAACAGAGGAATAGCCAGCATAGTAAAACTCTGCGACGTGGAAATGGATTTCTGAACCAAAACCGTCATTGGCAGGTTACGAATCATAAAGAACGAAAGACCCGAAAGGCCGATGGAGAATGCCACAGGCATACCCAGCAGCAAAAAAACGAAGAAGATACCGATTGCAATAAACATTAGCCGATGTCCCTCCCTGCTTCGTGTTTGATTTCCTGATCAGCAGGCGTCTTGATACGTTCGACGATATTCAGGATGGTGGAGATTAGCATAAAGAAAGAACCGACAGGCACCGCCATCGTGACCCAGCCGTAGCTGATGTGCAGTGAGGTTATCTGACGCACCCAGCCAGTGGTGGTCATGCCATAGCCGTAATAAATCAGCACACAAAGGAAGATTGCAATGACGACCTTGAAAATAATGTCAATAGTCTTCTGAATACCTTTAGGGAATTTCTTAACAAACAAATCAACACCAATCAGACCTGAACCGCGCATTGCAACATCACTGCCCAAGAAAATCAGCCATGCAAAAGCAACCAATGCGACATCCTGTGCCCAGTTCAGCGGATGTCCGAAAGTGCGCATCAGAGCTGAAATGAAAACAAGGACAGCAATACCTGCAACCATAATCAAAGCAATAAGCTCTTCCAACTTACAGACCTTTTCGTAAAATTTCTTCATAGAAAATCGCCCTTATTCTAAAATATCTCCTGCACAGCCCTGCCATACAGGAGACGGAGTTTACAGCGGATAAAAATGTGCTTATGCCTCGACGCCGGCTTCCTTGTACAGTTGCTCGCGCAGTTCAGTCCAGCCCAGCTTCTCATATGCAGACTTGACAGCCTCACGGAACACATTCTTATCGACCTCAACGATAGTCATACCATTGTCAGTCAGTGTCTTTTCCATATCTGCCTGTGCCGCAATGACATCCTGTGCACTCTGATATGCGCAGCCGTTGAAGTCATTCTTCATTATTTCCTGATACTCGGAGGGCAGTTTATCAAACCATGCCTGGCCACAGATGACCATGTTGAACAGATTTATGTGCTCGGTCTTGCTGACATATTCACATACCTCATAGATTTTGCTGGAAACAGCGGAAGTATATTGAACCTCGCAGCCATCGATAGATTTTGTTTGTATGCCGTTATAGACTTCAGACCATGCGATGTTGTATGGGGTGGCACCCATAGCAGAGATCGACTCGACATAAGGGTCAGCACCGGGGGTACGGATAACAGCGCCTTTCAAATCAGCTGGGGTATTGTAAGCCTTGTGCCCCATAAAAGAGCGAGCACCATCGTAGTAGTTGTAGCACAGACCACAGATGCCGTTGGCAGCCAGATCGGCATCCCAGCCCTTAAAGGTATCGGTAGACATCAGCTTTATGCCATCCTCGTAGCTATCCACGATGTAGGCCATATTCATGATGCCGATATCGTTAACGTAGCTGGACAGACGACCTGCATCAGTCAAAACAGCAATGCCCATGCCCTGCAGAGCCTGATCGATCATGTCCTCCTCGCCACCCAGCTGGCTGGAGGGATAAATTGTGACCTTAACGTGTCCATCTGTATCTTCAGCAACTTTATCGGCGGCAGCCTGCAGTCCTTGGTAGATCATGGAAGTGTCAGTCTGAGTAGTGGAGAGCTTCAACTCATACACCTCACCGGAAGCAACACTGGCAGTAGAGCCGGAAGCTGTGCCGCCTGCAGTAGAAGAAGAGCTACCGCAGGCTGTCAAAGCAGCAGCTGCTGCCATGGCACCACAGGCAGTGATAAACGAGCGACGAGAAATCTTTTTCATTTGACTTTCCTCCTGAATTCTCCAAACAATTTTTCCTTTGCAGATGAACTCAGCGCAGGCTCATCCGCTTTCTATGGTTATAGCATACCATGTTCATGTTCTGTTCACATCAGCACAATGTCATATTTTCTTTGTGACATTGTGCTAAATAAAAATTACAAATGTAATTTCTTTCGTCAAAAGTGGAAATAAAAGCCTGCTCTTATGTGACGTTTTGCACAAAAGCAGGCTTTCTTTGTTTGATTCATGTCAGCGTGTCAATACGAGTTCCAGTTGTTGCTGGATCTGCAGAAGCTGCAGTTCAAAATTCTTATCTGCTGACATAGCCTCTGTAATTAAGCGATCAGCACTTTCCATGGCCTGATGGTATCGTTCAAAGCATGGTGTCGCAACAGTACTTTCCATAATAGATGGCAGAATGGACATTCCGCGTGAAGCCGTATCTTGTGAATCCATTTGAAGCAGTTGGGCAACTTCAACGGATCCGGTCACACTGCGTAAAGCTGAGACACCGCTTAGCTCGGTGTAGACCATCGTTTGCATCTCCTGCGTGCACGCAATCATTTTCAGCAGTTCCCACGCCAGACTGGAATGTTTTGTACGGCTGCTGATGCCAAGCATAAGAGTACTAAGCTGTGAGTAATTTCCACCTTTGCCGTCAGTACCGCATGGCATTGCAATGCAGTCCCATTCAAAATTTGAGGAGCGCTTGATTCGCCACGGATACGGCTCATAACTACGGTACTCGGAAAAGAGCATCGGCCTGAACGCTACTCTTCCTTCATCAAAAGTCTTGTCGCTCAGTTCTGCATCTGCGCTCAACTGGGCAATTTGACGAGCAAATTGTATAGCTGACTTCTGAGGAGTTTGATTCAGCAGACAACTTTGACCATCTTCGCTAAACAACGAACATCCGTTGGCTATCAGAGCCTCTTCCCAACCATAATCATACACGCCAAACTGGTCAATGGTACCATCTCCGTCTGTATCCGCTGTAAACTGCTCACAAAGGCTGTAAAACTCCTCCCATGTCCAATCATTATCCGGTATGCTGATGTTTTCTTTTTCCAATAGTGTTTTGTTGATGAACATCATCTGTGGCACACACTCCAGCGGCAGCGCATACTGTGTTCCCTTATCGGCTCCGGCTTGAAGTGCCGCTGGATAGAAATCGCTCAACGTTACTTCATCATCATGCTCTATAAAACCGTCCAATTCACGCAGTGCACCTTTGCCGCTGAACTGTACAAAATCTTCCGGTAGGATGACAACAACATCAGGCTCTTGCCCAAGCAGGTATTGTCCGCTGAGCCATTCGGTATAATCCTCGACTCGAATACCGCTAGTGTACTCCACTTTCACATTCGGATGTTCTTCCTCAAACTTGGCAATAGCAGTATCCATAAAGGCATAATAATTTTCACCTGGCACATTCCAATAGCTATCGCATGGAAAGCCAATGCGCAGCACAACCTTGCGGCTGGATATAAACAACATCACTGCCACCGTTGCTGCGCACAGGGCAATTCCTTTCCAATGGTGGCTCATGCATCCGCCTCCGGCTGATTATTATGAGTTTGCACAGCCCAAATAGCTAGCTGAGTGCGGTCACGAAGCTCCAGCTTACGAAGAATGCCGCTGATGTAGTTGCGCACCGTACCCTCTGAGAGATAGAGCCGACTTGCAATCTCCTTATTGGACGAACCACAGCCCACCTCATGAACGATTTGTCTCTCGGTTTTTGTGAGTTCCAACGCACTTTTTTTGTTCACTCTTACAGATACGTCGCCCTGTGCCATTCTGGAGAACATCTGCAACACCTTAGAGGCTACATCTGGAGCGATAATGGAACCGCCGCGTGCAGCTTCACGCACTGCATTGGTCAGACCGTCTACTGAAACACCTTTGAGCAGATAACCTGATGCACCATATCGCAGAGCATCGAACACATAATCATCATCGTCAAATGTTGTTAGGATAATCACCTTGATGCCTGGAAACTTCTGTTTGATGCGGCGAGTACACTCTACACCATCCATTTCTGGCATTCGAATGTCCAGCAACACCACATCGGGCTGCTTCTGCTCCACAAGTTCAAGTGCTTCGCAGCCGTTGGCCGCTGTGCCTACCATCTTAATGTCATTCTGCTTACCTATTACAAAGCTGAGACTCTCACGAATCAACTCCTGATCGTCTGCCAGAAGCACTTTTATCATATTGATTTCTCCTTTTTATTTTCTCACTTACCAGGATCGTTAATCAATGCTTTACTTTTTCCGCAGAGGGATCTTCGCTATAACACAAAAGCCATCATCATTTATATACTGAAAGCTTCCGCCTAATAAAAGCATTCGCTCTTGCATATGCTGTAAGCCGAAGCCTGGAGTTACACTCTTACATCCGATACCATTATCCTGCACTGACACTTCCAGAACTCCATCTTGCACATTACAGCGTACATGTATGCGTGTTGCATGGCCGTGCCTAATTGAATTTGTGATTCCCTCCTGCACAGTCCTATATACAGCATCTTCCTCATCCTGAGAAAGTACCATCTCTTTTAAGCTTTCTTCCAACTTAATGTATGTGCCACTGTTTTGTGCCATATTGACACACATCTTGCTTAACGCACAAGACAGGCTCTCATTTTCCAGAGAGTCAGGCCGTAGCGCCTTGACAGAACGTCTGACTTCATTCATTCCATTGCGAGCAGTATCAGCAATCAATTCCATCTGGTGACGTGCCATCTCCGGAGAATCATCAATCATCTGGATGCAGGCATCTGCACCCGCCGTAATGCCGGTAAGTACATGTCCCAGGGTATCATGAATTTCTCGCGCAAGGCGATTGCGCTCTTGAACCTGTGCAGTGTGAGCACTTTCTTTGGCATAAATGCGCAACTTGTCATTTGCTTGCCGAAGTTGCTCGTTAAGCCTTAGTATCTTCTGTTTTTCGCCTGTCTGCTGACTGATGAGCAGTACCATATACAGGATAAACAAAATCATTTCAAGCGCTGACATCCCTTCGATGATAAATTGCAAAATACTGCGAGTATGTAGGCTGTAAAAGGCCAAATACTGTTTTAGCGTCACCGCATGCAACGTACTGGTCGTAGCATCCAAGTTGCACAATAGATATACCACAATCATTGCTGCAAGAAAGCATTTCTGACGGACAACACGTGGATCATCTACCATATCTACAATCGCAAACAGTGCGATTGTGTCACAATTCTGCTGAAAAAGCAGTGCAGATGCACTGTACAGCACGCCTTCTAGCAGATAGAGTTTCCAACTGCTGCGTGAAAGAAAAAAATTCTCCACATCATTGGAACACTTGCTTAGGATGTTGCCAATTGCTGCCAGCATAACACCTAACGCGATGATGCTGGGACGATATGGCAACCATTGAAGCGACGAGAAAAACGAATCTGCGCTCCCGACCTGCACTACATATATTGGCGTAATGATCTGCACCGCAAAGATAAGCAAAATCAAAAACACTGTCATCAACTCAATGGAATGATAAAGAATCTTAAGACGTAAGGACAACTTTTCTGTTTTCATTGCCAGCCCTCCGTGCCGTACCGAACAATATCCTCCTGCGTGATTTGATTTACCGGTACTACGATGTTGGTCAGATATGGTTTACCTTCGAGGATCTCATACACAACCTCTGCTGCCATCTGGCCAATACGGAGAGGCGACTGCGCCGATGTGGCCGTCATAAGCCCCTCCGAAATCAGCACCTTTGCTTCTGGAGAACCGTCTACACTGTAGACCAATGTGGATGAAAGCAATCCTTTTTCTTCCAGTGCCGCCATTGCTCCTAATGCTGCCTGCTCATTGACAGCCATAACAACATCGATGCGTGGAAATGTCTCCAACAACTGCTCCATTGCACGCATAGCGCGGTTTAAATCTCCGCCGCAATCACGCAACTCCAAAATCTGATAGTCATTTCCACTCTTGGTCAGTGTCTGGCAGAAGCCAGATAGTCTATCCCAGCTTGAAAAAGAATCACTATTAGAAAGCAACACAATACGTGCGCTTTTTGTTTGGCTGATGAGGTGGCGTGCATCCAACAGCCCTGCACCGTAGTTGTTGGATGTGATTGTGCATGTAACAATTTCAGAGTCATTTACTTTTGAATCTATCAGTATGACCGGAACGCCCTTTTTTTTTGCCTTTTCCAAAGCAGGTATCACTCCCATGTAATCAACGGGGTTTACGATGAGCAACTCGATGCCTTTATTAAGCATATCCTCGATTTCCTGATTCTGCATCTCCTGATCTTGTTGTGGGTCGCGCACCAGCAGTAGGTCTCCATTGCTTTTTATCTGCATCTGAATTTCATCGTTAATTGTTTCATAAAATGGGTCGCTTAAGGTAGTATAAGTTGCCCCTATCACATGCTTATGTGTCGGAAGACGTATGGCATCAATAAAACGTCCCTTCACACAGATGCCAACAGATATCGCTGCCACCAGCATCAAAAACCACACCATTGCGTGTCGAATCAGTTTCATCCTGACAACCATCCTCCAAGTTAAAATTCTTTGCTCATACTTTTTATTATATCCATGTTTTCCTCTGGCGACAAGTGCCAAGTTCTTACGCACGGTGCATCTGCTTTATCTTGACAGCTGTCTAACGTCAGGGTATGCTTTAACCATCCAATCACATTTGATTTTATAAAAGTATCTATGACTAATTACGATATTGCACGGGAAGCTGTGGTCTCGATCGCCACGGTGTCCCGCATACTCAACCACAAAGATGCCGTCAACGCAGACACTCGTACCAAGGTGGAATCGGCACACTCGACGATGAAATCGGCCTGACGCAAATAATGATTGCAATAAACCCAATGAAATTCTGCAACACTGCGGAAAACGACAGTTCCGTCTTTGTCATTCTCGCAGATATTAAGTCCGGCACTCCTACCAAACCTGATGGCGAAGTCCGCTGGCCAGGCGAGGGAATGCTACGCACAATCAAAGAAAACCGCGAGCTTGGTATACCAGTGGTTGAGGAGATTTAGGAGATGGTTTTGAAGATATAAGCTGTGATATTCGCCAGCCATATTATTCACTCCATTCATTGAGACTTTTGGTACTTATTAGAATCTATTAACGAAGTCGCCTTACAGATGGGTGCTTATAGAGCGCTTCCGCTAGTGACGCAAGACCGCTGCTATATAAACTAAAAAAGTCGCCGAGGACTCTACCCCAATGAAGGGATAAAATCCTCGGCGGTGTTCATTTATCAGACTGGCTTTTCTTTGAGTTCGTGCTTTTCTTCATCAAAGAACATCTCAACATTTTTCTGCGCACGCAACAGCTCCTGCATTTCACTGCGTGCCTTGCGGTATGCTTGATAGTCTGCTTTCTTCTTTGCGAGCACTGCAGCATACTCGGTATTCAGCTCTTTGACTTTGGGCAACGTTTTAAGCCCTGCATCATCAAAGGCTGCTTTTGCAGCTTTGTGCAAGCTGATCGCATCTCTGTGTGCTTCCAGAAATTTTTTGTTGTAGCCTGACTTTTTGTAATCATCATAGACAGCACGTGTCTTCACATAATTGATGATATGAGTTTTCAGCACAGCAATTTCTGTCAACCTGTTTTCAGATGCTTTTATCGAATCAGCAAGCTCATGATATTTTTCAGTTGCTTCTTCGGCCTTGCAATCAAGCTCATCTATGCTGCTGATTTTATGCTCCTGCAAGAAAAACAGCGTCTTAGACATCTCTTTAGGGTTGTGTTTTTTCACCCAGCGTTCATAGCCAGCACCCTTGCCATCGTTTAGTTTTGCCTGAACATCCACAAGCAGACCAAACGCTTTTTCTTTGGGTAATTGCTTCTTGTACGGCTGGTGCTCTGCCTCACCTGCAATGACTGTTTTAATTTCTTCCTCGCTGTAACCATTGCCAAGCGTTTTGAAGCGAATAAAGCGTTTTTGCCGCTTACCTTTTACTGATGTGTACTTGCCTCGCTTTACTTCGTAACCCTGTGCTTCAAGCTGCTGCAAAAAATCTTCAAAGCTAACTGGCTTTTGCTGCAAAATCTCGTCAATTACGGCACATAACTTATCACGATTGCTTTCTTTTGGCTGATACAGCGTGCGCTTTTTTCGCTCACGATACGGCTTGTACGCTATTACTGATAACTGGTGTTCAAGGCAAATCACATCACTCAATCGCTGCACTGCCAGCCCTGACAAATGAAAATCGCGAAACTTTCTGCTGCCGTCAAGTGACGTGGAGTTATATACAATGTGATTGTGGATGTGCTCTCTGTCCGTGTGCGTTGCGACAATAAAAGCATATTCGCCTTTTGTAAACCGCATTGCCAGTTCATAGCCGACTTTGTTAGCTTCCTCTGCGGTTATCTCCCCAGGCTTGAACGACTGGCGTATCTGGTATGCTATCACGTTGCTTTTCTGTTTTCGGCCGTTCATCATGTCGTACTGGCGTTTGGACAACATAAAATCTTCATCGACTGTAAGAGGGCTGCACTGGTAGCTGCTGACAAGCTCGCCCTGCTCGGTTTTGTCTGGGTTTTGTGCGTAGTCCGTGCGCTCTTTTAAGCAAGCAGCAATCGACTTGCCTTTATGCTGATGCAGTGTAATTATACGTGTTGCCGCCAAAATATCACCACCAATCAGAAAAGCCGCCCGAAGGCGGCAGAAGATATTCAACCCAATAATTTACGCAAGACTCATCAGCCACTCGCTGAAGTATTCCATGCCAGATACGATTGCAGTTGCGCCGACAAGCAACACAAAGCAAGCAAACTCTGCAAAGAGCAAAATGACAAACTGTCCCCACCACTGCATATAAAGCGTGTAGATGCCGCATCCAAACATAAAGAGCATCAGCGGAGAAAGCACATAACCCGAAAGCGTCAGCGCAAATTTTGCCATCAGAGCAAGAAAAGCCGCAAATAAAACCACTGGGAGAAGAAGCATCTTAACAACAAACCTCATATTAAGCACCTGCCTTTCGTCATTATTATAAAGCTTTACACTGCGCCACTGCAAGGATGTCAACCTTCATCGATATGTACCCCCGCAACTTTTCAGTCACGGGGATATTACTAAAGCTCTGCCAGCTTTGCGAGGATCTGCTTACCAATGGATATCAATTCATCCAATCTGGTACGCAGGTCTTTAAGGTCGGCAGAGTATATTTTATTGTACCCGTTGGCGTGCTTTGCCACTTGGTTAAGGTTATTACTGCACATTTGCAACAGGTACGACATGCGCCGCAGCTCCTGCAAATCGAGATGCAGACAGTAACCGTCAAGCGCCATTTTGCGCACATAGGCACTTATACTGCGTATACCCATGCCGCACATCTTATCGGTGATGCGGCGTTTTTCATCATCGGTAATGCGCACATAAATGCGGTTATTGCGGTTGCCCATTACCGCTCCTCCTCACGGTCTGAATAACTTTTGAACGGCTTTACAGGCTCTGTTTGCGTTTTCTTTTCTTCGAGTGCTGAAAGGACAGATTGACGAGAGGCTTTCTCGTCTGTATCTGCCTCCTGTTCAGGTTCAGTCTGCCTCTCGTCCATGTTGAGCTGTGCATCAAGCTCTGCAAGACGGGAGGCTTTTTGCTGTAACTCTGCTTCTTGCGGGAATGGTTTTTGCACTTCGATTTCAGCTGCATCTCGCTGCTGCTCCAAGTTGAGCAGTGCGTTTTCTGCTTTCGCAATTCTATCGTCAAAACCGGCAAGCATATTGTCAATGCGTGTCAAACAGCCCAAAGGGTCAGAGCCAAGCGGCACAGGGTAGCTTAGCCCCGCTTTCAGCACAGCCTGAAATTCATTTTTGAACGTATCAAAACGCAATGCCAAATCAAAGCCACGGTAACTGCCTATCGCCTGCATCTCCGTATTTGGCAGCTCTTTGCAGGCAAGCAGTAAGCGCTCGCCAGCGGATTTTTTATCATCGTAAGCCATGCCTTTTATCACCATTCCGCAAAAATTTTCTTTGCATTGCGGGTGTTCCTCTGCGATTTTGGCATCTGCTTTGAGAGAGGAGATTTTTGCTTTCTGCGACTGAATATCCGACGGAAATTGCTTTAACAGCTTATCCTCAAGGCGGTATTTTCTGCTCTGATGGTCGGCCTTCAGCACTTTTAATTTTGCCACTTGAACGTCCAAGTCCATCTTTTCCTTGATGAGCGGATTGCCTGCGCACAATGCCTTTACCTCGGCATAAGAAAGTGCCTGCTCGTCCACATCATCGCAGGAACGCACAGGCGATTTGCTTGTCATTATTTGGCTGATAAAGCGTTGTTTATTCTCAAGTGTCTGGAAGAGGTAGGCGTCAAATGTTGATTCCGTGACGTAATTATAGACGTAGACTTGCTTGTTTTTGTTGCCCTGACGGATAATACGTCCGTTGCGCTGTGTCATGTCGCTGGGCTTCCAACCAACGTCCAAGTGATGCACGGCAACAAGCAGGCTTTGGACGTTCGTACCTGCGCCCATTTTAGCCGTACTGCCAAGCAGCACGCGCACCTGACCGCTGCGCACTTTTGAAAACAGTGCCGCCTTTTTCGCTTCTGTGTCTGCATTGTGGATAAACTCCACTTCGCCCTCAGGCACACCGGATGCAAGCAGCTTTGACTTTATGTCGTCATAGACATTAAAACTGCCATCGCCCTTTGGTGTGCTGAGGTCGCAAAAAATTAGCTGTGTCAGCTTATCGGCTTTGCCGTCTTCGTAAATGCGCAACACATTCTGCACGCAGGCGTTTAGCTTGCTGTTAGGGTCATCTGGTAAAAGAGGGTTCATCAGCCGCTGGGCAAGGGTAGTTTCTTTTTTGTTCAGCACACGCTTTGGCTTGCCGTCCGCATCCTCGACCGTGTCATAAACACGAATGTCTTTTAGGTTTAACGTCTCTTCTAAAATCTTATAACCATTTGCACGGTGCGTGCCGTAAGTCTCATATGCGGCAATGTCATATTCACCTGTGCGTGTCTTGCCCTCAACACGCCACTCGGCAGTGTGCGGAGAAAACTTTACCTGAATAGCTCTGCGCAGATAGTACGGGATCTGGAAAGTCTCGTCCATAAAGCGTTTTACGATATCTGCATCAAGCCACGTTGCGCCAAGGCGCACATCTATTTCAGAGGCATCCAGGTCTTTCGGCTGTGCTTTTATGAGTGCTTCAACATTGGCGGCAAACTCAGGGTTTGTCTCAGCAGCAAGCTGAGCGATGCGCAGTTTATTGCGCACGTTGCCGGACAGATACTCATCTGCCGTTTGCCAGCCTGCCTCTATATCGGTCGGGTCTGCGCTTGGGTCTTTGAAGATAACGCCTTTCAATTCTGCCGTTATGCGCCCGTAATTATCAGGTGTGCCAAGCAGCTGCGCCATATACGGCAAATCGACTTTGCCATGCTCGCCGATGGAAATCGCAAGAGCCTCCGCAGGCGTATCCGCACTTGTGGCTGTTCGCACAGGGCGAATAGTGCGCTTTGTGAACATATCTGCCTTGCTCTTGAGCTGACCTTGCTCGTCCAGGTTTTCCAGCGAGCAAAGCAGATAATAAGAGGAGTCGTCCTCAAACAGTCTGCCGTTTTTGCGATCGTTGAGTAAACCGTATTTTGCAGAGAAATCATTGTAGGCGGAGTTCAGCTCTGCCTGTGCTGTGAAAATCTCAGCCTCAGCTGCATCTGTAAGCTGCAAATCAATAAGCTTGTTGACGATTTCCCGCAAGCCCACCATGCCGATAACTCGTCCTTTGGCACTATCCGCAAGGTCGATTTGCGTCATAATGGAGTTTTCTCTATAATACACATCGCCATCAACAACGGTATAGGAGAAGTTTTTGACGTTCGGGTCAGCAGGCAGAGTTTTGCGCTCTGCCTCGGCATCTGCAACGTCCGGTGTTTGCATTTCAGCGGCGATATACTCGCCCTCGATATGCGTTACAGCCTCAGCAAGCTGGTCTGCCAGCACTGCGCCCTCGATAGGAGCAACGGTCAGGTCATGGCCGTACTGGGTGCTTTCGGTGGTCAGTTCGCCCAGTATCATTTCCGGGTGGCTTACAAAATACTGGTTGATCGCAAAACCTGCGTCTGTTTTGCCAAGCTGCACCCATTCAGGCTCATGGTCAATGGGTCTGTCACGCTTTTGCAAAAACAGAATATCCGAAACAACTTCTGTACCCGCATTTGCCTTAAAGGCGTTGTTTGGCAGACGTATCGCACCCAGCAGATCGGCACGCTCGGCAATGTGTCTGCGTGCAGTACTGTCACGGCTATCCATGGTGTAACGGCTCGTGACAAAAGCCACGATACCGCCTGCTCTGACCTGCTCCAAAGCTTTGGCGAAGAAATAATTGTGGATAGAAAAACCAAGCTTGTTATACGCTTTATCGTTGACTTTATAATTGCCAAAGGGCACGTTACCGACTGCCAGATCGTAAAAATCTCTGCGGTCGGTCGTTTCAAAGCCTGCTACCGTGATATCTGCTTTCGGGTAGAGCTTTTGCGCAATGCGCCCGGAGATAGAATCCAACTCCACGCCGTAAAGGCGGCTGTCTGCCATGCTGTCAGGCAAAAGCCCGAAGAAGTTGCCGACGCCCATACTGGGCTCTAAGATATTGCCGCTCTTAAAACCAAACTTTTCGACTGCGTCATAAATCGCATGAATTACCGTAGGTCTTGTATAGTGTGCATTCAGTGTTGATGCACGTGCGGCGGCATACTCGCTCTCTGAAAGCAAACTTCTCAGCTCGGCATATTCAGCCGACCAGTTGGGTTTATCTGCATCAAAAGCATCTGCCAAGCCGCCCCAGCCGACATATTGAGATAAAATCTGCTGTTCTTCCGTTGTGGCGTTTCTGTTCTCGCTCTCCAAGGCAACCAGCGTTTTAATTGCCACAACGTTACGTGCATATTTTTGCTTTGCGCCGCCCTCGCCCAAGTGCTCATCTGTAATGCGGAAATTTTTGGCAGGGATTTCCGGTGCTTCGGGTTCTTCTATTTCTTGTTTTTCAGCAGGCTGATCATCGCCCGATAAACCAAGCACGATATTGTGCATATGAGTATTGCCATCACGCCTAAGCAGGCGAGCAAGGTTTTCTTTACTCTCGGCTCTGAAAACAGGGTAAGAGGCAGACGGGTCACGCAGATCTACATCAAAAAGCCCAACTTTTTCGATCACAAATTTTTTGCCGTCCAGATACAGCGTATCGCCAACATGATACTCACGTTCTGTTTCAACTTCTTCAACAGGATTTTCCACAACATCTATTGCTT
>CAVBNV010000032.1:0-16835 GCA_963596815.1 Oscillospiraceae bacterium | reverse complement strand
ACTGAATCAAGCAGCAAATGGCAGGCATAACTGCCCCAAGGAAAATGATCATATCATTGGCACTGGTAGTCTGCACCGCTAATGTGCCATCGTACCCGGCAAGACCGAGCATAATACCAATCATACCGACACCGATGCCCGCACCGATTTTTGAGTTGAAATTTCTGGCACAGGAAAGGATGCCCTCACTGCGAATACCAGTTTTCCATTCGCCATAGTCCATGCAGTCAATGATGAAGGTATGCAAACAGCAGTTTCTTTGAAATTTTTTCTTGTTTCATGCTTCTTCTCCTTTGCCTTTTTTCTACAGTCGGGAATGTTGGAACAGGGATGCCGCATTTGTGTTCAAATGTTCCGTCAGCCCGTGGTTTACCTGTAGTGTACCATAATGTTCTTCGTCCGATTGTTCTATAAATGGTAAAAGTGGCCTGTCGGTGCTATGATTTACATGCATCAAAGCAGGCGACCTCTTTAGAAGAAGCATCTTGTTTCAAATACGAAAAGCACCCCTGCCAATTTTTGTGTTCTCACACATTTCACTGGCAGAGGTGCTGTATATTTTATAGTCTGCTTTCCGTTATGCTACGTAAATTGTACTCACGATTTGCCTGTGTGCCTTTTGATTTTCTGCGGTACCATGATACATAAAATTCTCCTTATCTTACCGCACTGCTTCTGCGTACTTGTCCACCAGTTCATACAACCGGCTCTGCACATCGGCTTTGGTGGCCTTATTCATGTTGCGCATCCACCAGCGGACACACTGATTCATCCCTCCGATCAGAAATTGTACCGACAATTCATCTTCCAGCAAAGGCCATTCGCTTTGCTCCTCAAATGTCTGGGTCGTGATGGTTTGAATCATTTCATTAGCGATCCCGCTGTCTTTCAGCGAAACCAAAAGCTGCTTGTGCTTTTCCACAAACTGCAATCCCAAATCGACTAGGATATGAAAATACTCTTTTGGTTCTTTCGTCTTGGCTTGCGCTCTGGCGTCTTGCAGAAGTTCCTCCCGCATTTGATTCAGTAGAAACTGGAAGAAGTCATATTTGTCTGAAAAATGCTTATAGAATGTTGCCCGCCTCGTTTTGGCGCGCATACAAAGTTCATTGACGGTGATGTCCTCGAAGCGTTTTTCTTCCAAAAGCTGTTGGAAGGCTTCCATTAAGGAATCGTAGACTTTCTGTGTTCTCAAATCCATTGTGTCTGCTCCTTACTTGCGTAACAAATTATGCAAGTGTGTCAATTTATTGGCATCTATACAACGTTTGTGCGTTGAAAATCTCATGTGAGTTATTATAATAGAACGCGTAACAGATGTCAACAAAGTGCAGAAATGCTTTTGACTATTTTAAGGAGGCACCAACAATGGCCGATTGCAGATTGATGAACCGGGAGCAGGACTATCAAACGCTCCATCTGAAGAAAAACACCGTGGAACCGTGGGAGGATGGCAAGCGCAGTCCGGCTCACAAAGGAGATTTTGAATGGTGGTATTTTGATTCCATTATGGATGACGGTACTTCCGTTGTAGTTCATTTTGAAACGAAGCAGCCGAACACCATTCTGAAAGAGGGGCCGCATCCGGTCGTTATCATCACGATCACGACCCCGGACGGCAAAATTTATACAGACTGCATTCCCTGTGCAGAAAATGATTATCGTATCTCGGAAGATGGCTGTGACCTTCGGTTTGGGCCGCATACATTGTCTGGTGATCTTCAGGACTATACCATTCATGTGGAGCCTGTAACCGGGTTGGGCTGCGACTTGAAGCTCCACAATCTTCGTAAGTCCTGGCGTCCCGGTACCGGACATCTGAAGTGGGGCGATAAAGAAGATCTGCTGACATGGCTGTTTGTTGTTCCGCGCGGAGAAATCGAAGGCACGATCACCTACAACGGCCAGACGGTCAGCGTTCGCGGCGAGGGCTATCACGATCATCAGTGGGGCCATGGTGCTTCCACGTTCTTTAATGTCAATCACTGGCTGTGGGGCAGACAGAATTACGAAGATTACACCATTTTGATGTTTGACCTTGTGGCCGCGAAAAAATGGAACAATAAGCGTTTCCCGATTTTCTGCATCGAGGATAAAGAGGGAAATGTTGTATTTGATTCTTCGGAGATGTATCCGGATTTCCATTGCGAGATTCTGGAAGAAACCTACGATTCTGAAATCGGTCGGAACTTCCCGCAGAAAATCCTGTATACCATGGGCAATGAGCATGTGAAGATCCACTATGAACTGACAAACAAGCTGGTCATCGACCGAAAAGACCGCTATAAGGAAATGGGCGTAATTCCCAAATTGGCAATGAATCTGCTCAAAGTTGCACCCGCCTATGTGCGCTACAAGGCATACGGCGTTCTGGATATGGAAATTGATGGCAAGAAGATCCACCGTGCGGAAGATATGATTTATGAGTTTGCATATTTTTCGCGTAGTTACAAGGAAGCAATGACCGTGTAAAGGATGTGTTTGAAATGAAAACTGCATGGCTGCAAAACAAACCCGAAGATTATCAGCGGCTTGGCCTGAAACCCCATGAAGTCGAGCCGTGGGAGGATGGCAAGCGGGATGATGACCGCCCCGGCTACACGGAATGGTGGTATTTTGATGCCCTGATGGACGATGGCACTTCGGTGGTCGTTCACTTCAACACCAAAACCAGCGGCAAGGCTCTTGTTAAAAACGGCCCCTCTCCGGCTGTGGTCATTTCCATCATGCCGCCGGATGGCAAAGAGTACACCGATACACTGCTCTACCCGGCATCAGAAGCGTCCTTCTCGAAAGAAAAGTGCGATGTGAAGTTTGGCCCACACCACATCTGCGGCGATTTGAAAGATTACACCATCAAGGTGCAGGCAGTCAACGGCATCGGCTGTGATTTGAAGCTGCACAATCAACTGAAACCGTGGAGGCCGGAAACTGGGCACCTCTCCTTCGGCAGCAACGATAAGTATTTTACATGGCTGTTTGTTGTGCCCAAGGGTGAAATCAGCGGAACCATCACCTATGGTGGCAAGACCGTCAAGGTTCATGGTACAGGCTACCACGACCACCAGTGGGGCACGATGAACCCCGCCAACTTCAACAACTGGCTGTGGGGACGGCAGCACTTTGAGGACTATACCATTCTGATGTTTGATGTGATCACCAGCAAGAAGTATGGCTATGTCCGTCTGCCTATCTTCTGCATAGAGGACAAAAACGGCAATGTCGTTTTTGAGAACACTACCTGCGATAATGGCTTCTCCTGCAATATCGTCCGGGAGTACGAAGAACCGGAAATCGGAAAATCCTACCCGGACGAGATCGTTTACCATTATGCGCATGAGGGAAAATCCGTTGAGCATCGGGTTGGTATCCGGCACCCCATCCTCAAGCAGGATATTTACCACGAAAGCCCGAAAGTCATGCAGCTGGCCATGAACGCCATGAAAATCACTCCGGCCTATGTGCGTTATAAAGCCAACGGCACTATGTCTTTGACGGAAAACGGAAAGCAGATCGAGCGCAGCAGCGACTGGATCTATGAATTTGCCTACATTGGAAATGAATACAAGGATCACATGAACGTTCTGTGACCGTGTAGAAGCACATTGAGAACAAAAGCCTTGCTCTCAATGTGCTTTTGGCGTAATTGAAAAGGAGCTAAAATGAGTACACTTATCACCTTACTAATCGTCACCAGCGGTATCTGTTGGTCTATTGTTTATATTGAGAGCATCCGCATTGGCTTCAAACAGAAAACCTATGCCATGCCGCTGTTTGCGCTGGGGCTGAACATCGTGTGGGAAGGCTTGTACGCCTTTACCGATATTTTCGTCCGGCAAAGCATCGGCGCACAGGCCATTGCCAACGCCTGCTGGTTTGTGCTGGACTGCGTGATTGTCTACACCTACTTCCGGTTCGGTAAGGCTGAATGCCGCACGGAAACCGAGCGCAAATTCTTTGTGCCGTGGAGCCTGCTGGCATTTGCGGTCTGTCTGGTACTTCAGCTGCTGTTCTACTACTGGTTCGGCAGCGTGGAAGGCGAGAAGTACGCCGCCTATCTGCAAAATGTCGCAATGAGCCTGCTGTACCTCTCGATGCTGAAAGAGCGGAAGTCCGATAAGGGTCAGAGCATGACCATTGCGGTCTGCAAGTGCATTGGCACCCTGACCCCGACCATCTTCGGCACAATCGAGGGCAACTGGTTCATTACCGTCACGGGCATCATCTGCTTTGTGTATGATGTGATCTACATTGTAGCTTTGAAAAAGGTGCAGCAGAAAGTACGTCAGTAAAACAAAAATATAATGGTCCCATAAGTTCAGACCAACACTCGAAAAAATATCGTGAACATGGTAACATACAGCAAGAACTTGAAAAGGAGACAACACCATGACACGAAGAACATACACACCGGAGTACAAGGCCAAGCTGGTCATTGAGGTGCTGAAAGGGGAGAAGGAACTGAATACCATTGCAGCAGAGAACGGCATTAGCCCCAATATGCTGCGGAACTGGAAGGCAGAGTTTATGGAGAACGCCAGCCGTGCCTTTGACGGCAGCCGTCAGGCAAAGGATAAACCGCCCCTTAAGGGCCTGCCACGAGTCGGCAATGCAGTTGGCCGAATCGTTCAAGGCTCCTTGAGGGACGTTGTCCGTATCACGCCCTTCTAGGGCTTATTCAAACCACCGGCTTAGCCGGTGGTTTTGACTCTTCGCAGCTGCTATTGAAAATCTTGCAGAAAATGCAAAATCCAGCTATACTAAATACAGAAAATTTTGTAAAGTGTGAGGAAAAGCAGATGCTTGCATTCATTTCAGACTATATCATAAAGCGCATTTATGGCATGGGGTATCTTCTGACAGCGTTGATATATCTGCTGTCCTGTGTACTGCTGTTCCGGGTGCATAAAAAGCAATCACGGAGCATTTTACGCAGTATTCGGGACTTTGTATTGTTGCTGGCAGCATGGCTTGTGCTGTGCAGCATCTTTTACAGCTTTTGTCCCAATAGTACATGGCTTACATTGGTGGTACAGTTTGCACTGTTGATGGTATACGGACAGCTGGTTGAGCATCCGGACGCTGCTGAGCGGCTGGTGCAACAAGTGACTTTTTTCAGCTGTTTTATCCTGACGCTGCGCATCTCAGAGGGAATCGGCAATTATACCGACAAGCTAGGCTGGAAATACTACGATGTCTCCATGACAGACGCAGTTATGCTAATGTCTATGCTGGGAACGGTGTGGTATCTGCGGCGATTCCGGGCAGGGGAGGCGCAGATGCTGCCCCGTCTGTACCCGCTGCTGATGACGGCAATCTGTGCACTGGCGGTATCCACACAGCTATATAGTATGATGAAGGTAAACCCCGCCGAGTTAAATGACGCTGCAGTACGCGGCTATAACCTATTTCTTGCGGTCAGCTTTCTGATCATCATCCTGCTGGGCTATTATCTCTATTATGCGATTGGCCGTGAACATACGGAAAAAATTATGCTGCTGGCGCAGCAGCGCAAGCAGGAACTGGATGAGGAAAACATGGTTGCGGCGCGGCAGACTTACGAGGCAATGCGTGAGGTGCGCCATGAGATCAAGAATCATACCGCATATATGAAAACGCTGTTGGACGCAGCAGACTACGATGGTTTGCGCCGCTACTTTGAAAGCTGTCAGGCGAAGACGTCTGAGCTGGTACACTATGTGAGCAGCGGTAATCGAATGGTGGATGCGGTTGTCAACAACTATATCTCCCGTGCAAAGCTGTATGATGTCCAGATTAAAACGATTCTGGCGGTACCAACACAGATGCCGTATCAGGATGCGGACCTTTGCAGCCTGTTGTCCAATCTGCTGGACAATGCGCTGGAAGCCTGCGTGGACAGCGATGCAGAGTCGAAAACCATTACACTCAGTATCCGGCCGCAGATGGATTACTATATGATTCGCGTGGAAAACCCTGTGGATGTTCGTGAAATTTCACCGAAGAATCGTCTGACGTTGAAAACAACCAAAGAAATGCCGGAACTGCACGGTTACGGTACCCGTATCATTCGCCGTATTGCGGAAAATTATGGAGGAACCGTAAAATTTTCGATTGAAGATGAAACATTCATTGCAGATGTAATGCTGCAGAATCAGCAGGAAGGAGGAATGACCTATGGAGAAGCTGCACATTGCAGTGTGTGACGATGATATTACGGCACGCGATATGATCGCCAGTTCGCTGAAGGGTGTGTTTGCACAGCACGGCATAGAAGCGGAACTGGAGGTTTACGGTTCGGCAGATGCATTGGGGGCTGATTTGAGCAGCAAGGTGTTTGACCTGTTGCTGCTGGATATTGATATGCCAGGTACAGACGGGATCACATTTGCAGAGCATCTTCGGGCAGAGCATAACAACATTGAAATCATTTATATTTCAAATCGGGAAGACCGCGTGTTTGATTCCCTGCGCTCTATGCCAAGAGGGTTTATCCGCAAGAGCCGGTTTCTGCAGGACACAGCGGAGATCGTGAATCTTTATCTAAAAAATCGTGCAGAACAGAGAAGGCATCCCAAGTTGGTGTTGCATACCCAGAACGGCATGGAGTCTGTTCAGATGGATCAGATTATCTATATAGAGGGTGTGGGCAAATATCAGGATATTGTAGTGAAGGACAATACTGCACCCATTCAAGTGCGTCGAAGTATGCAGGAATTGGAAAATGAGCTGACGCCTTATGGTTTTTTGCGTGTACACAAAGGATATTTGGTCAACTACCGCTTTATACGCCGCATTGATGAGGCAGACCTCCTACTTACCACCAGCCAGACACTGCCGATTGCACGGCGCAAGCTGGGTGAGATCAAGGAGCTCTTCCTGACCCTGATGCAGAGCGAAGATAATATGTTGTTCTGAAAACGGAACATGATTTATCCCCTTACAGAGTGTTTCTGCGAGGGGATTTTTTTTGCGCCGTTTGTTCCGATTTCGCCGCCGTTTGTTCCGGCAGATATAAAATTTGTGCCGCAAGCAGTGCCTGTTGTTCCGCTTTTATTGCAGTGTACGTCAAAATTATATATAAAACAAGCATAAGAGTGATTTGTACAGCGGAAAATAAACTGTGCAAATTGCACACAACACGAAACAGAGGAAAAGAAACAGGAGGTACACTATGAAAATCTCTCGTCGTACATTTCTCAAGGCAAGCGGCGTGACAGCCGGTGTTCTGGCATCCGGCATTGCACCAGTGGCATTTGCAGATGGCGACACCAGTTCGGCTCAGCAGACGTTCTCGGCAGATGAATGCTATGAAGAAGGCTATAACATCTGCGTTAATGTGGAGTCGGAAGGCGCTGTTCTGCTGAAGAACAAGGATAATTGCCTGCCTCTGGCAGAGGGAACCAAGGTCACCGTTCTGGGTGCTATGTCCTACAACTATGTGGAAGGCGGCACCGGCTCCGCCGGCGGCAAGGATGATGAGAACACTGTTTTGATGAGCGATGCCTTCATTGAGGCCGGCATGGATGTGAACAGCGCAGCATGGGACTGGCTGGCACAGCAGTGCGGCGGCAAGCGCGGCGATGACAGCTCGGATCCTGCAGGTGTGGGTTGGACCAGCTATACCGGCATTCATGAGTTTGCTTCCAGCGTCTACGCTGGTGCCAAGAGCACCATCTGTGCAGATGGCTACACCGATTACGCCATCGTCACCTTCAGCCGCAGCGGTGCAGAGGGTGCATCTCCTTCCATGGATTACGATGGAAACGGTGATACGCTGACCGGCAGCACTTATCTGGAACTGAACGATGATGAGAAAGCACTGCTGGCTTTCTGCAAGGAAAACTTTACCCACACCATTGTGCTGGTCAACTCTGCTGTGGCCATGGAATTGGGCTTTATTGATTCCGAAGAATATAACGTGGATGCCTGCCTGTGGATCGGTCATCCGGGCGAGGCTGGTGTCGTGGGTGTCGGTACACTGCTCACCGGACGCAACAATCCTTCTGGTCGTCTGGTGGATACCTACGCCTACGATATGACCACCAACCCTACCTATTACAACACGGATGATAACAAGTATACCTGCGGGCAGACCTTCTATCAGTACGAAGAGGGCATCTACGTCGGTTACCGTTACTACGAAACCGCTGACAGCGTGGGCTACTTTGACTCGGATGATTTCAAAGCGCTGACCTTCAAAAATGGCAGTGTTTCCGGCTACGATCAGGTCGTGCAGTTCCCGTTCGGCTATGGCATGAGCTATACCACTTTCACGGAAGAAATCACCGAGAGCGATGTCAAGCTGGAAGCACACGGTACCAACACCGTTACGGTCAAGGTCACCAACACCGGCGATGTGGCCGGTAAGAATGTTGTAGAGCTGTACATGGAGGCTCCGTATCAGACAGATACCGACAGCTTTGGCATCAAAGGTGTTGGCTTGGAAAAATCCAAGGTCGTGCTGATCGGCTTTGCAAAGACGGACAAACTGGAAGCAGGTCAGGCACAGGAAGTGACCATCAGCTTTGACACCGACGCACTGGCAAGCTTTGATAACTTTGGTCAGGGCTGCTACGTTCTGGAAAGCGGCGAGTACAAGTTTAATGTCCAAAAGGATGCGCACCAGTGGGGTGATGCCGACAGCGGTCATGCACCCAGCGCACAGCTGGCGGTCACCCTGGACGAGTCTATCATTTACGACGATGCCGGTGCCGGTGCCCGCAGCTCTGATAAGGTCGCAGCCCGGAATGCACTGGACGATGTGACTGCAGGTGATGGCTGCATGCTGGATGGATATCTGTCCCGCAACGACATTGCCGGCGGTATGAAGAGCATCATGCAGCATCAGTCCGATGAGGAAGCAAATGAGGTGCTGGACAGCGGCATTGAAACCTGTCTGAACCTGAGCGGTACGGATAGCTACGATTACACCTATCAGACCTACATTGGCGGTGTCAAGACCACCAAAACAAGCACCATCTATGCCAAGGGCAATAACATGATGCCGTTCTCCGCTGCAACGCCGGACGGAATCGATGCAGCTGGTATGGACTTCCCGCTGTGGGATCAGACGTATTATGTCGTTGAGGGCGAGACCGATGGTGACCTGCCGAAGGTCGTAGAAACCGAGCCCACCAGCGGCAGCTACCACAAGCTGTGCTGCACCGATATGACCAACGTGCCTATCGATACCGATGCAGGTCTTGCGATCTGGGACATGTTGGCAGAGGAAACCTCAATTTCCGAGGCAATTGAAATTCAGGGTAATTCCGGCTGGAATGTCAGCGCTGTGAGCAGCGTGGGTAAGGCTGCACAGAAGTGCCAGGACGGCCCCGGCGAGGCAGCCAACGGTTCCTTTGCAGGCAACACCTGGTTCCCCTGCGCCGTCAGCATTGCTGCTACCTGGAACACCAAGCTGGCCCGCAGCGAAGGCGTAGCCTATGGTCATCAGGCCATTCTGGCAGGTGTCGGCGGCGCATACGCTCCGGCTATGAACCTGCACCGTTCTCCGTTTGGCGGCCGTAACTTCGAGTACTATTCCGAGGATGGCTTCATCTCCGGTCGTATCGGCGGCAATGCGGCAGCAGGCATCCAGTCCACGGGTGTCAATGTCTTTATCAAGCACTGCTCGCTGAACGATGGCGATACAAACCGCGGCGGCAACACCACTTGGGCAAACGAGCAGGCTATCCGCGAGCTGTACATGGTGCCTTACGAGATCAGCTGCAAGGAGTATGCAGCCAACGGCATCATGGGCAGTCTGAACCGCATCGGTATGAGCTGGTTCCACTACGGCATGTACAAGACCATGATGCGTGATGAGTGGGGCTGGCAGGGCTACCTGATCACCGATGGTGACGGCTCCGACGGCGATACTTATAACAGCCCGCAGGCGATGCTTTGCATTGAGGGCTCTATTCTGAACCGTGGCTGCTACATCAATGCGGCTGCTACCGAGGCTGCTTACGGCGATGCTACGCAGTACGCTTACGCACAGCAGTGTCTGCACAACGTTATGCGTTACTGCCTGTTCCAGTACTGTGGAACTAAGGGTGTGGATGAAGACGGCAACACCATCAGCAGTGTTGTTACAGCATCCAGTTCTTCTTCCGGCGGTGTGCCGGTGGCAGGCATTGTGGGCGGTGTGGCTGTAGTTGCCATTGCTGCTGTAGCCGGTGTGGTCGGTGTGAACGCCAACAAGAAAAAGAAGGCACAGGCAGCTGCCGCCAAGAAGGCCGCTGCGAAAAAAGCCAAGAAAAAGACTGCTGCGACAAAGAAGTCTGACGAAGAACAGAACTGAGAGCAGCACTGGAAGGAGGAGCTTTTATCATGAAACGCAGAGAATTTTTGACCCTGACCGGTTCTATGGCAGCAGCGGCTCTGCTGGCTGGCTGTAGTGGCAGTTCTGCCGGCAGTACATCGGCTGCAGCGTCTTCTACCAGCGCCAGTGGTGATCTGGCAGCACCTACTGACTTTACGGCGGACCCGGAAAGCGGTGAGTTCAGTTTTACCGCCAATGATGAAAATATGGGCTACTACTTCGTGCGCGTTTTTCCTGTGCTGAACGGGGTGGAGCAGGATGCTTATGTGGCAAGTTCCAGCCGTATCAACGGTGGTAAGACCGGTACAGTGACTGGCAGCTTTGATGCCAGCACGATTGGCTGGGGTACTTATCATATCAAGCTCATCAGCTTTGCTGCAGCGGGCACGGAAGCCAATGCACCGGATGCTGTGATCTTAACAGCAAACTACGGTGTCGGCGGCGTGCTGGAACGTCCGGAGATGCTGGTCATTACCGATGGCAGCGAGGTCCAGTTTATTGTGGATCACTATACGTTGTCTGATTACAAGGCCTATCAGTATCTGCCCACAGTAAAGTTTACGGTTTATTCAGATGCAGACTGCACCACCGAAGTCAAGAGTGAAGAATTTGATTTGAGCACCCTGACGATGGATACGCATCCGACAGGCGCATACATCTGGGAGTACAACAACAGCGGAAATTATCCGTATGTCAACGGTTCGACCCTGTTGCCTGAGGTTACGATGAGCGATCTGGAGCCGGGCACCTACTATGCGACTTGCACGGCTGTTTCCAGCGTGACGGATATTTCGGATTCTCAGCCCAGCGATGCAGTTGAATTTGCTGTGACGGCAGATGCTCCGGATTACAACTTTACGAATGCAACCACCAGTTTGTGGCAGGACCCGGAGGTCATGGGAATGCCCTGTGCCGTTGCCGGTGCACATGATGACAGAGTAGACTTTGGCGGAAGCCAGACGACCTCGGCTGTGCTGGAATCCTGAGTACGGACAGAAAAGGAACAAAATATGAAAATCAAACGCAGACAGTTTCTGGCATTGACCGGTGCGGCGGCAACGGCTGCTGTACTGGCAGGCTGCGGCGGTAATTCTTCCAGCAGCACGGCGACAGCATCTTCCACAGCAGGCACTGACGGCCTGGTCGCACCTACGGATTTTATTGCGGACCCAGAAACCGGTGAGTTCAGTTTTACTGCTAACGATGACCGCATGGGCTATTACAATGTACGTGTCTACAAGGTGGAAAACGGTGTGGAAAGCAACTCCTATGCCGCCAGCTCCAGCCGCATCAACGGTGATAAGACCGGTACGATCACGGGCAGCTTTGATACCAGCGAAATCGGCTGGGGCACCTACCATATCAAGCTGGTCAGCTTTGCTGCGGCCGGTACGGATATGACCGCCCCGGATGCTGTAGTGTTAACTGCACACTATGGTGTGAACCTGACTTTTGAACAGCCGGAAATGCTGGTCTTTTCAAGCGGAAACACGATGGCAGCAGTTATTGACTGGTGGAGCCTGTGTGACTACTATTTCCTCGAAACAATGCCGGACATCAAGTTCAGTGTGTATAACGATGCCGCCTGCACCAATGAGGTGTTCAGCGATACCGTCAGCCTGGACAAGATGTATGAAGAAAATCACGGCATGAACCCGCCCAGCGTGATCCATTACTGGGGCTGGTCAAAAACCGACGGCATGTTCTGCATTGAACTGAGCGATGGCACAAATATCTACTTCAACGGTGATTACTACCCGTATACGCTGGCTGACATGGGACTGGAAGCGGGAACTTACTATGTTACGATTCAGGCCCTGTCCACACTGGATTATGCAAATGATTCCAAGGTCAGCAGTGCAGTAGAGATTACATTGACGGATGCAGAGCCCAGCGGCGAGAACTTTGCTGCCGGCCGTACCGAGAACTGGACGGACCCCACCATGATGGATATGCCCGGTGCAAATCCCGGTGTGCAGGACAATCGTGTGGATGGATGTACATCCAATGCGATTTCTGCAGAGATCGTGGATGAATAACAGCGTTCGATAATATTCTGGCACGTCCCCGCACCGCATCGGGTGCGGTGCGGGGAAATATTTTTTGAAAAGCGAATGGAGGGCGTTTTATGGAAAAACTTTTCCCGTACAAGCAGCGCGGCGGAACGACCGGCGGCGAGATCGCAGCTGGTATCTGTATGGGTCTGCTGTCGGTGTGCGGTATTTTTATGAACATGCAGCTGCTGGCACAGTATCAGATCTCCGGTCCGGCGGCAACTGCTGCGGCATCGGACATGGCAGCCAATGGTGAAACCTTTGCACAGATGTATTTTGTTTCGATGCTGGTTTCCTTTGCAGGCAGCCTGCTGATCGGCCTTGTGACCAAACTGCCGCTGGTGCAGGTGTCCAGTCTGGGTCTGTCGGCTGTGCTGGTTTCTCTGGTAGGCATCGGCACTGGGCTGACTTATTATAATCTGCTGTTCCTGTGCCTGGTGAGCAGCGTGATTTATGCGGTCATTCTGGCGATTCCCGGCGGTTACGGTCTGCTGGTAGGCGCTCTGCCTTCCGGAGTTCGCAAAGCACTTCCGGCTGCGGCTGGTCTGCTTCTGGCATGGGTGGCGGCTCAGCTCAGCGGCGTGTTCCCGGTCAAGGCATCGTCGATCCCGGTTTATGGTACAGGTTCTGTGCTGGAAGCCAGTGAATCTAATGTGGCACTGAGTGGCTTTGTTTCCTTTGACCAGTATTCTTACCTGACCGATAAGTATCACCCCACGATGTTGATCTGTGCCGTATCGGTGCTGGTAGCCATCGTTGTTTATCTGCTGCGTCGCCGCTCCAATCGTCCGTGTCTGACCGCTCTGCTGAGCGGAACCGTGGTGTTCCTGCTGGGAAGTGTTCTTCTTACCTGCGTAAACTGGAAGAACATGACCATGTCTTTCGATTCCATGTGGGCCCGTCTATGGATGGTGGGCAGTGAGGACTCCATGCAGCTTCATCTGTCTGCTGTATTGAAAAATTTGTCTATTGGTGCTGTTTTTACCAAGGGAATGGACTTTACTGCCTATACGGAAGCTGGGGGCAACGTTGCCAAGCTGTTTGCTACCGGTATCCTGACAAATCTACTGCTCAACCTCTATGACGCTGACACGACCCTGACTGCTGTTGCATCCGAGTGTGATGCAGAGGATGTAAACCATCGTCTGCCGTTGCTGTGCAATGCAGCTATTAACGTGGTGGCTCCCATCGTAGGCGCAGGCCCGATTGCCATCGGTAAGGAATCTGTTGCTGGCACGCATGACCACGCAAAGAGCGGTCTTGGCAGTGTGGTGGCAGCGATCGTTATGCTGATCAGTGCGTTTGTCTGGGTGGTGCCCTTCCTGCTGGCTACTGTTACCAGTTACGGTGTCACCTTTAATATGTATGGGCACTATGGCACGGTACTGCAATATCTGACCGAGTGCAGCTTTTCCGTGGCGGATATCATTATGGTTCTGGTGGGGCTTGGCATGGCTGTGCACAGTGCAGGGATGGATTGGGGCGACCTGAACCAGAGCGTGCCGTTTCTTGCGACGGTTGCAGGTACCCTGTTTACCTCGAATCTTGCGGTTGGCGCAGCTGCCGGTGTAGTTGCCTTTGTGCTTGTGAGTCTGAGCAAGGCTCCGGTCGTTTATGACTTTGACCTCGATGAGGAAGAAGAGGACGACGAGGAAGAAGATGCTGCAGAGAATACGGAAGCCTCCGCAGATGCAGAGGCTGAAAATGCCGATGAAGCGGAGGAAGAAGAGGAAATCGTTCTTCCTGAAAAGGAACCCGGCTTGCTGGAAAAGATCGGTGGAAAAACACTGGTGCTTGCAGCCGTTTGCCTGATCCTGCTGGTCCTCACGGCTCTGTAAGCATTACGCCGGGCAGCCCCGACAGAAAGGAACTCTCATGAAACATCAGGATATTATTTCCAAGCTGACGATCGAGCAAAAATGTGCGCTGCTATCCGGCAAAAATACATGGCAGACCCAGTATTACCCCAAACAGGGCGTGCCGTCTATCTGGCTGTCGGACGGTCCCAACGGTCTGCGCAAGCAGGCAGGTGCAGCCGACCACTTGGGCCTGAACCCCTCGGAACCGGCCACCTGCTTCCCGACAGCTGCCACCATGGCGAACAGCTGGGACCCGGCTTTGGGCGAGGAAATCGGCGGAGCACTGGGAGAAGAAACCGCTGCTTACCGTGTTAACGTATTGCTTGGTCCCGGTCTGAACATCAAGCGCAGCCCGCTGTGCGGTCGCAGCTTTGAATATTTCTCGGAAGACCCTTATCTCTCCGGCAAAATGGCAGCCGGTTATGTGCGTGGTATTCAGACCAACGGAGTTGCAGCCTGTCCGAAGCACTTTGCTGTGAACAGTCAGGAACTGCGCCGCATGGCCAGTGATTCCATTCTGGACGAGCGTACCTTGCGGGAACTGTATCTGACGGCGTTTGAGATCGTGGTAAAAGAGGCTAAGCCAAAAGCGATCATGTCCTCTTACAACAAAATAAATGGTGCGTATGCCAACGAAAACGAGCATTTGCTGCTGGATATCCTGCGCAAAGACTGGGGCTTTGACGGCGCAGTCGTGACGGACTGGGGCGGCTCCAACGACCATGTGGAAGGCGTGAAGAACGGTTCTACGCTGGAAATGCCTTCGCCGGGTCTGGGTGCTGCCAGAAAACTGCTGAAAGCACTGGACGAGGGCGAAATCAGCGAACAAACCATTGACGAACGTGTGGATGAGTTGTTAGACCTTGCACTTTCCACGGACGAGGCTATTCAGAAAGCACCTCGGAAATTTGATGAAGCTGCCCATCATCAGCTGGCAAAAAGAGCGGCGGCAGAAAGTATTGTTCTGCTGAAAAATGAGGACGGTATTCTCCCGCTGAAACATGGCATGAAGATTGCTCTGATTGGCGATTTTGCTATGACCCCACGTTATCAGGGAGCAGGCTCCAGCATGGTGAACCCGACAAAGCTGGACAGCCTGAAAGATGCTGCTGAAACAGCTGGACTGAACCTGATTGGTTGCTGCTCCGGCTATGAGCGCAGCGGTAAACCGAACAAGGCATATTTGGATGAGGCCGTGGCACAGGCAAAACTGGCCGATACGGTCGTTGTGTGCATTGGTCTGGATGAATCCAGCGAAAGCGAAGGATTGGACCGCAGCCATATTTGCATTCCGGCGGTGCAGAAGCAGCTGCTGGATGCTGTGGCCGCAGTCAATGAAAATCTGGTGGTCGTGGTCAGTGCGGGCAGTGTCATCGAAACCGATTGGGTCACGAAGTGCAAGGCGGTAGTGCACGGCTATCTGGGTGGGCAGGCTGGTGCCGGTGCCATGATGGATGTGCTGACCGGCTGGCAGAACCCCTGCGGCAAGCTGGCTGAGACCATTCCGCTGAATTACGCGGATACGCCTGCTGCCAACTATTTCCCCGGTAAAAAGCAGAACGTGGAATACCGTGAGGGGCTGTATGTAGGATACCGCTACTACGAAACAGCGGGCAAGGCTGTGCGGTACCCATTCGGCTACGGCTTAAGCTACACAAGTTTTGCATATTCGGACATCAAAGTAACTGCCGATAAGGTGACATTTACCATCACGAATACTGGTGATCGTGATGGTGCTGAGATTGCGCAGCTGTATATTGCAAAGCCTGATGCTACCGTTTTTCGCCCGTCTAAAGAGCTGAAAGGCTTTGCCAAAGTGTTCCTGAAAGCCGGTGAAAGCCAGAGTGTAACTGTCCCGCTGGATGATAAAGCGTTCCGGTATTGGAACGTACAGACGAATCAGTGGGAAGTAGAAGGCGGTATCTATCAGATTTTGATAGGTGCCAGCGTGCAGGACATCCGCCTGAGCTCCGAAATCACCTTGCAAGGCACCGATGCGCCCGACCCCTATGCCGGTAAAAAGCTTGCTTGTTACCGTACTGCAACGATCAAGTCTGTACCGGATGATGAATTTGAGACACTGTTGGGATGCGCTATTCCAGAAGACAAAACCACCATTGACCGCACCATGACGCTGGGTGAGCTGAACCACAGCCGCAGCCCGCTGTGCTGGCTGATTGCAGGAGTTCTGACGCTGCTGCTGAAAGCAGGCGAGAAAAAAGGCAAGCCTGATTTGAATATCCTGTTCCAGTACAACATGCCGCTGCGCGCACTGGCACAGATGACCAATGGTATGATTGGGGACGAGTTCGTGGATGGTTTGGTGCTGGAGGCAAAGGGCTTCTGGATCATCGGCATCCTGCGGGCACTGGTGGGACTGGTGCAGAACTTTGTAAACAACAGCCGCTATCAGGCCAAGCTGGACGAACAGTCCAAGTGACACGGGAGGAACGATATGAATTTCTGGAACAACTTTGCGGAAAAGCACCCTGCCGCTGCCAAGTGGGTGCGCGAGGGCGGTCTGTTTGTCATCGTGTCAAACCTGATCACGGTGTTCAAGTACTTGTTGCTGCAGTTTTTGCCGCTTGCCTTTGCCAGCCTGCCGGTCGTTGATTTCGG
>CAVBNV010000031.1:12834-16955 GCA_963596815.1 Oscillospiraceae bacterium | reverse complement strand
GGATACGGATTGGTTGTGGCGAAAACTGCATATAAGCTGATTGTGTATGCCGAAGAAAATGTCGTTGGCAGCAAAAAAGGTGAGGAACGAAAGAAACAAGTAGTAAAAGCCTTGCAAGAGCTGACGCCTGATTGGCTTGACTGGGCAATCAACACGAAAACGATTGACGCCATTGTACAGCTGGTATTTGATTTTTCCAAGAAAAAGCTGAGCGCTTATGTAGAAAAGAAAAATGCCGAAGCGCCAAAGGACGATGCTGCGAACGAAGTGGACAAGGCAAAACTGGAGGACTGATAATGCTGGAGATTGCTGCAAAATATTGGCTGGAGTGGATTTTTGGCATTGTGGCCGCTGTGCTGGCAGGACTTTACCGCAACCTGTCGAAAAAGATTGAGAAGCAAAAAGAAGAAAATAAGGCGATAAAGAACGGCTTGCAAGCAGTATTACATGACAGACTATACCAGACATGCAAATACTATATCGGCCTTGGCTATGTGGACACGGACGGGCTTGAAAATGCAAGTATTGTATATAAAAGCTACCACGCTTTGGGCGGCAACGGAACGGGGACGCTGCTTTACGAGAAGCTAAAAGCTTTACCGCTTAAAGAAGATTGAGAGGTGAGGCTGGATGAAGCAAGCGATAAATCAACAGCTACGAGTTGACTTTGATTTTGACCTGGACGACGCTTCGAAAATCGAGTTTATGTTCCGACAAAGGAATGTGACCAGAGAGGTTGAATATCCATCGGATGAGGCAAAACGAGCCCCCGGCGAAAACGCTGTGCTTGTGGAATGGGACCCGGAGGAGACGGCACGGTTTCAGCCGAATATGGATGTGGAAATGGATACACGCATTACCCTGACGGGAAGCGAGTATAACCCAGAGACGGACTTGACGACATTCCGCATTGGACGCTCTCTGTTTAAGGCAGGTGAAATCACGTGATCCATGTGACAGTATCGACTACAACAAGCAACGTTACTGTAAAAACGCCGCCTATTATCAACACCGAGCTGATCGATGTTTATGATGGGGAGTACGTCGTGGAACCTGATATTGAGCCTATTGTCTTGAAAACAAAAGCAAAGAGCATGTCCGACGATGTGACCGTCAAGAAAATTCCGGTCTGGGAGACCAGCAACGACGCAGGTGGGACAACCTGCCTGATAGGGGGAGAGAAGTACTATGGCATATAATAAGATTATCTACGGCGACACCACTTTAATCGACCTGACTGCGGACACCGTGACCGCCGCAGACCTTGCCAAAGGCGTGACAGCACATGACAAGGCAGGCGAGACAATCACAGGCACGTCCACTAAGGACAGCGACACCAGTGACGCCACGGTCGCAGTAGCAGAGATGCTCAAGGGCAAGACCGCCTATGCACGTGGCGCTAAGCTGACCGGCACGATGGTCGATAACGGCGCTTATGTCGGCACGATCAGCAGCGTGGCGCAGAAAGTGACCATCCCCATCGGCTACCATGACGGTTCTGGCACGGTCAGCATCAACAGCACCGAAACTGCTAAAATCATCGCTACCAACATCAGGCAGGGAGTGCAGATTTTGGGTGTGACTGGTACGATGAGCGGCAGCGAGAGCGTCAAGGCTCAAGCTAAGAGTGTCACGCCATCCACCGCTTCGCAGACAGTCAGCCCCGACTCTGGCTACAACTACTTGTCGAGCGTCACCGTGGCAGCTATCCCCTACACAGAGACGACTAACTCCGCGGGCGGCACGACTGTCACGATTGCGGGGTGATGTGAGTGGCAGTAAGCAAGGTGGTCTATGGCACGACCGTACTGGTCGACCTGACTGAGGACACGGTCACTGCGGACGACTTGATGCTCGGTACGACTGCTCACGATGCGACCGGAGCGCTCATCACTGGGACTATCTATCCGCTGCACATCTATGCCAAGGCTGAAGCCCCGACAGAGGCGTTCGGCAATGAGGGCGACATCGTGCTCATCACAGCCGACACGTCAGCCGCAAGCGTGAGCGAGACCGAGACCGACGCAGGCAGCACCGACACAGGCAGCGAGACGGAGGAGACCGATGGCAACACAGGTAGTGACTGATAGCTTAATCCATCGCTGGGAGTGTGAGGACTGGTCAAGCGGCACGACATGGACAGACAGAGTCGGCAGCAAGGCTATCACTTTCAGCTCTGCGCCAAGCTCAAAGACAGCTGATGGCATCGAGCTGACTAGCTCCATCACCTTCACGTCTGCGCAGCTGACCAGCGTGACCTATCCTGCGACCTTTGAGTGGATCGGGCGCATAGACGGTGCGTGGACAAACTCCAGCCCCGGCAACGTATTTGGCTGGAGCAGCTCTAACGGCTACTGGGGCGGCATTTGCTGCTACTCGAAAATCAGTTCTAACGGCTTGCAGCTTGATATCGGCAGCTCCGGCACGGTGACTTCTGGCGTCTACGGCGCTGGCACGTATCACGTCGTGGTGACGGTGACCAGCAGCACGACCACACTATACATCAATAGCACGACTGCCAGCGGCACGACCACCAGCAGCACAGCGCGTGGCACAAAGCGCTATCTCTATAACAGCGAGGGGTTCGGACGCTTTTCCGGTGCTGTCTATGCTATGCGCATCTGGAGCAAGTGCCTGTCCTCGGATGAGATAGCTACACTTTTCACGGAAGAAGCAGCTGACACGCCTATCGGCTATGTGCAGCTGTCGGGCAAGCCTGTGCCCTTCTACCGGATGCTCCAAAAGCGCTCTGGCGTATGGACAGAGCTCACGTCAGACGACTTCAGCGCCATGGGCGACACTTATCCCGGCGCTTACCCTGCGTGGGGTGGCGAAGCCTAAAAGTAAAAAATCCCCCGTCTATGCTCTGACAGCTGGAGCGTAGGCGGGGATTTTTGCGTAGTATGGGGAATTTATACAAAGCTGCGAACGAAAAAGTATAGACGCTGCGAATGGACAAGAATGTTTTGCGTGGTTTACACTAAAAATGCAAAGAAAAGCAAGGAAAGGAGAATGAAAACCATGCGAACATTCAAGCAACTGACGTTTACCGACAGGCTGCGCATTGAAAAATGCCTAAAACAGGGAATGAAAAAGCAGGAGATCGCCGATCTGCTGCGCGTGGCGCCATCGACCGTGTACAGAGAAATTAAACGCGGAAGTTTTAACCGACTGGACGGCAAGACGTGGAAAACTTTTTTAACCTACAGCCCTGAAATAGCGGAGCAACGCTACCAGACGCATTTAAGAGAAAAAGGAACTGACCTGAAAATAGGAAAGGATCACGAACTGGCAAGTTATATAGAGAACACGATATTATCCAAGCATTGCAGCCCGGCGGCGATATATGGCTATGCAATGCAGGAAGGGAAAACGTTTAAGACGCATATCTCAGTGCCAACAATTTACAGCTACATAAAGAAAGGCGTATTTCTAAACCTGACACAGAAAGCGCTGCCAAGACGAGGCGCACGAAAGAACTACTACAAAAAGGTTGTTAAAATCAACAGGGCGCCTGCAGGAGAAAGCATAGAAAACCGACCGGAACAGATAAAAACAAGGAAAGAATTTGGGCACTGGGAGATGGACACAGTTTACAGCGGCAAGAGCAAAAGCACTGTGGCTCTTTTGGTGCTGACAGAGAGAAAAAGCCGATACGAAAATATTATCATGGTGCCTAATCGAAAGTCGGAGACGATAGTGAAGGCGCTTGACAACCTTGAACGAAGGCTTGGGGCGGAAAAATTCCGTTTAATTTACAAGAGCATCACTGTGGACAACGGAAGCGAGTTTGCTCAGGCGGACGAAATTGAAAAGTCGTGCATCACCGATGGCCTCCGAACAAAGCTTTACTTTTGCCACCCGTACTCATCCTGCGAGCGTGGATCGAATGAGAATGTCAACGGCATGATCCGGCGGCGACACCCGAAAGGAACGAACTTTGCAGAGGTGACACAGGAAGAAATTAAAGCGACAGAAGAATGGACCAATGATTATCCGCGAAAAATTCATGGGTACAAGTCGGCGGCGATGGTATACCGCGAATGTCTTGAAGAAATAGAACGATTAGCCTGACCAACGGCGGAACGACTGAAGCGGAAACAAAAAGATATGTGCAAATT
>CAVBNV010000031.1:0-12824 GCA_963596815.1 Oscillospiraceae bacterium | reverse complement strand
CCTGCAAACGAAAAAGTTTGACGGTCTGTTAACGTTTGGCAAAAATGCACAGTTTCAAACGTCAAAAATTGTTGCGTTTAATGATTGAATTTTCATACCCAAAATTGTACACTAAATGCAAGGAAAATCCGCAATGGATTTCCTTGCATTATTTTTTTGCGTTTTTTAAGGAGGTGGGACAAAATGTCGAGGCATATGATGCTACTCGAGCGTGAAGAGATAGAGACTATGTACAATGAAGGAATGCTGGCAATCGATATCGCTGAAAAGCTTGGATATAGTGAATCGACGATTTACAAGGAATTGCGCCGAGGCGACACAGGAGAAATGGATCGAAATGGGCGCGCGGGATACAGCGCAAAGCTGGCGCAGGAGAGACTGTACAACAAAAAACGCAGCATTCACAATAAGTCGGGGGCGAAAACATGAGCGTTTCATACGGCGAGGCGATTATTCTCCAGCTGGAAGAGCGGTACGCCGAAGAGCTGTTTATGTCGTATCGATACTTGCAGGATGGAGATGAAACAAATGCTTAAATTTCCGCAGGATTTTTACCATACACGAAACGATGCTGACGATGAACAGCTTCAAAGAGATGTCGCCAGAGTGCAAAAGCAGCTGCGCAAATACGCTAAAACGGGCGAGCCGGACTACTTTTACATCGCAGGGCGACAGCTGGTTGGAGGTGTGGTCGACGAAGAAGGAAGGCGCAGCATATTCGTAGCTAAAGATTTTTATACGGTTGATTATGAACCTGGTGAGGGATGGATGAAAAATGAGACTGATTGATGCGGGAATGGAACTGATCGACAATATAGATATTGTCCTTTTGAGCGGATTGGCGACGGTGTTTGTATGTACCATGATCGCTGAGATAAAGCGTCGGCGCGATCGGAAGGAGTTTGAAGAACATATTCGACTGTACATCAAAAACAAAAAGCATCAGTGGGAAGAGAAATATAATGAAAATAACGACATGCATTAGATGCGGCCAACAGTTCGAAGCGACCGTAAAGAATCAAAATTTATGCGCAGTTTGCAAACAAAAGGAAGTCCAAAAGAGAAAGGTACGCAAAGCCAACACAAAGCAACCGCTAAGCGACCTGTCTAATGATGTCAGAGCGGCAGATGCGGCGGGAAAATCTTACGGAAATTGGAGAAAAGACATGCTGCTTGCGACAGGAGTAAAGCGAGACGCCACCTGAATAAGAAGCGCAAACGGCATGGGCAGACCTACCCGCCCACCATGGCGGCCGCAACTGAGGCGCTTCGGTCGCACGTCTCCAGTCCGACGGGAGATGAAGTCCTACCTTGTGAGGACTAAAAGAATACAGAGGGCGGCCCGCACGGGCAGCCGACGCCTTTACAGTGTGGGCGTCGGCTTTATATGAGGCTGTCAGTATCATCTCGGTGCAACCCCGAGAAGCCTCACGAATATACGAATAACATCTATGAATCAACAGGAGGAAACGGTATGGAAATCGGAGAAAATGCAAGGTCTTATATCTATGCGTCTGTCGGAGATGACGACGGCGTGAGCTATGCCAGTGACGGCGAAACGGATGAAGTTATAGCGCTGTGCTGCAATATAATTGGACGCATGATCGCGGAGAATAGCACAACGGTTGAAGAGGCAAAGAAAAAGCTGAAAGACATCAAAACTTGCCTGTGTGCAAGTGTCGTTATTGAGCTTGCAGCGCATGATGTTATACCGGTCGCAGATCTTGAAGTACTGGGAGATCAAAAGACGCTGCGCAAGGTAGAACCGAAGGACGGCGGCATCATGGCGCCGGGAGCATAAACGAAGGCACTGCCTGCATAGCAACTGATAACAGCCGCCTTGACTGCTGCTGGTCAAGACGGCGTTCATGGCGCAGAAAGCCAGGCGGGAGCTGCGACACCCGCTTTTCCGGTGCAATTCCGGAATGCGCCTACTTTACCAGAAACCACTTTGCCGGAACTCGAGCAGGCTTTTTGCAATTTTACCTGCTTGAGCAGGACGTCAGAGATGCTGTACAGCAGCGATACCTCCTTTCCGCACAAGCCCGATGAAAAGCCGGGCTGTCTTTGAACGTCAAGTCGATCCTCGGCAATGGGGAGGCACACCCTGGAGAGGCTCGCCGCTGCGCAGCGCAATGCGCTCTGTCCAAATTGCCCAGAACAAAGGCAACAGGCTTTAAGCCGACCACCACTTTACCTTTCGGCGGTGGTTTATATGCGGATACAAGGCGACTACTGAGTTTTCACCCCGATTCTTAGTAATGCCGGTTCGACTCCGGCTATCCGTACAAGAAACAACAGGAGGTTGCCATGACTGAAATTGAAATGCTGGATGCAATGCTGACGAAAAAACGTGTCCCACACAATCTGCACAGAAGATTTCCTGAAATGGACAGAGACTTCCCTGATACAGACTGGGGCTGGCAAATTACGGTAACAGACGAAAAAGGGAAATATCTCTGGGACGCTGTAACCGCCTATGGCGTATACATGGGAGTATACGGCTTGCTGGAAGCTATAGGCGATGAATTGACAGGCGGAAGCGGAATGCTGAGAGGGCTGACAGCGGAAGAAGTGATGGAGCTGTGGGAGAAACGGCATGAAAAGTAACTACTGCGGATATAAAAAGGCGATTATTGCCGCACTTTGCACGGCGGTAGTGGCTGCATCGGCTGTGAATTATTGTGAAGAGCAAGCACGCATTGACGACCTGGCAGCTCAGAGAGATATCTACAAAAGCAGGTTTGAAAACTGGCAGCAGAGAGCGCTGGAGGCAGAAGAAAACCTGGACCGTGTACAGATGACAATGGAAACGGAAGCCCTGCCGGATGAAGTCGATGTACAATATGCCGGAGAGTTTTTGTGTACGGCATACTGCACGGAACAGTATGAACATATCTGTGGAGAGGGTAAAGGCATTACAGCAAGCGGCCAGCCGATTCAGGCAGGGGTTACGGTAGCAGCGGATCAAAGCATGTTCCCGTATGGAACGGTGCTGTATATCGAGGATGTGGGCATCCGCATCGTTCAGGACAAAGGTGGAGCTATCCAGGGAAACAAGTTGGATGTAGCCGTCGATACACACAGCAATGCGCTTGCATGGAGCGGATATGGAACGCATCGGGTATGGATCATCCAAACCATGATGCACGACACAGATTAAGACAAGGAGAAAAACATGTGCGGTAAAGTAAGCTTTGAAGAGGCTATGGAAGAGACACGACAATCGGTCAGCCAATACGTGTATTGGTGTACTACGATTGCCCTGCATCAGGAATTTGGAGTCGGCAAAAAAAGACTGGGAATTATTACTGACAAACTTGGTTACATAAAACCGGCAGGCGTTGAGGCTGGTGAATACAGGTTGCCTGTTTTAAGAGCACCAAAAAACCGAAAAGAGCAGCAACTGCTGATGACGGGAAACTATGCGGCGGACTTAACGTGGAAGATATATGCAAGCGCTGTAGTTGAAGTGCTGCGCTTTGGCCCCGACAGATTGAAACGTCTGAAGAAAGCAAGCATTGCGAACTTTGACCAGCTGAACCAATGGGGACACGAGGACGGCATGGAAGTCGCACTTGAAAAACTGTGCCGGTGTGCAAAGGATGCAATCAAGGACGGGACGCTTCATCCGATCGACCCGGATGACGAAAGACCGAAAACTATGATCGCGGAGAATAGCACAACGGTTGAAGAGGCAAAGAAAAAGCTGAAAGACATCAAAACTTGCCTGTGTGCAAGTGTCGTTATTGAGCTTGCAGCGCATGATGTTATACCGGTCGCAGATCTTGAAGTACTGGGAGATCAAAAGACGCTGCGCAAGGTAGAACCGAAGGACGGCGGCATCATGGCGCCGGGAGCATAAACGAAGGCACTGCCTGCATAGCAACTGATAACAGCCGCCTTGACTGCTGCTGGTCAAGACGGCGTTCATGGCGCAGAAAGCCAGGCGGGAGCTGCGACACCCGCTTTTCCGGTGCAATTCCGGAATGCGCCTACTTTACCAGAAACCACTTTGCCGGAACTCGAGCAGGCTTTTTGCAATTTTACCTGCTTGAGCAGGACGTCAGAGATGCTGTACAGCAGCGATACCTCCTTTCCGCACAAGCCCGATGAAAAGCCGGGCTGTCTTTGAACGTCAAGTCGATCCTCGGCAATGGGGAGGCACACCCTGGAGAGGCTCGCCGCTGCGCAGCGCAATGCGCTCTGTCCAAATTGCCCAGAACAAAGGCAACAGGCTTTAAGCCGACCACCACTTTACCTTTCGGCGGTGGTTTATATGCGGATACAAGGCGACTACTGAGTTTTCACCCCGATTCTTAGTAATGCCGGTTCGACTCCGGCTATCCGTACAAGAAACAACAGGAGGTTGCCATGACTGAAATTGAAATGCTGGATGCAATGCTGACGAAAAAACGTGTCCCACACAATCTGCACAGAAGATTTCCTGAAATGGACAGAGACTTCCCTGATACAGACTGGGGCTGGCAAATTACGGTAACAGACGAAAAAGGGAAATATCTCTGGGACGCTGTAACCGCCTATGGCGTATACATGGGAGTATACGGCTTGCTGGAAGCTATAGGCGATGAATTGACAGGCGGAAGCGGAATGCTGAGAGGGCTGACAGCGGAAGAAGTGATGGAGCTGTGGGAGAAACGGCATGAAAAGTAACTACTGCGGATATAAAAAGGCGATTATTGCCGCACTTTGCACGGCGGTAGTGGCTGCATCGGCTGTGAATTATTGTGAAGAGCAAGCACGCATTGACGACCTGGCAGCTCAGAGAGATATCTACAAAAGCAGGTTTGAAAACTGGCAGCAGAGAGCGCTGGAGGCAGAAGAAAACCTGGACCGTGTACAGATGACAATGGAAACGGAAGCCCTGCCGGATGAAGTCGATGTACAATATGCCGGAGAGTTTTTGTGTACGGCATACTGCACGGAACAGTATGAACATATCTGTGGAGAGGGTAAAGGCATTACAGCAAGCGGCCAGCCGATTCAGGCAGGGGTTACGGTAGCAGCGGATCAAAGCATGTTCCCGTATGGAACGGTGCTGTATATCGAGGATGTGGGCATCCGCATCGTTCAGGACAAAGGTGGAGCTATCCAGGGAAACAAGTTGGATGTAGCCGTCGATACACACAGCAATGCGCTTGCATGGAGCGGATATGGAACGCATCGGGTATGGATCATCCAAACCATGATGCACGACACAGATTAAGACAAGGAGAAAAACATGTGCGGTAAAGTAAGCTTTGAAGAGGCTATGGAAGAGACACGACAATCGGTCAGCCAATACGTGTATTGGTGTACTACGATTGCCCTGCATCAGGAATTTGGAGTCGGCAAAAAAAGACTGGGAATTATTACTGACAAACTTGGTTACATAAAACCGGCAGGCGTTGAGGCTGGTGAATACAGGTTGCCTGTTTTAAGAGCACCAAAAAACCGAAAAGAGCAGCAACTGCTGATGACGGGAAACTATGCGGCGGACTTAACGTGGAAGATATATGCAAGCGCTGTAGTTGAAGTGCTGCGCTTTGGCCCCGACAGATTGAAACGTCTGAAGAAAGCAAGCATTGCGAACTTTGACCAGCTGAACCAATGGGGACACGAGGACGGCATGGAAGTCGCACTTGAAAAACTGTGCCGGTGTGCAAAGGATGCAATCAAGGACGGGACGCTTCATCCGATCGACCCGGATGACGAAAGACCGAAAACTATGATCGTTGAACAGCGGATGGTGCGATTCCCAAAGTCAAAAAATGCACCGATGCTAAAGGTTTTTGCAAACCCGGTGGCTCAGTTTGAAGCGGTGATGAGATGAGAACAGGCGTAAAACAGTATCAGGTAATATTGAAGGCTGTCGGAGGCAACTGCTGGCCGGAATGGCTGCAATATAGGGTGTATGCATTGACCGCATTGGAAGCAATTGAAAATGCAAGGAAACAGGCATCTACGCACTATATCTGTTTTGAACGATTTGAACTACAAACAGTTGGGGAGGTGCATAACTGATGGATGCGGTATCAAGAGATGTTAAACGCCTGGTTAAGAAGGAACTGATGTCAGCCAACGCGCAATTCGGGCCGTTTGCAAGTTCGCATGAAGGCTGGGCCGTAATACGCGAAGAGACGGACGAGGCACAGGTGGAAATAACACGATTGGAAATCGCGCTTACCAACATGTGGAACAGCGTAAAGTGCAATAAACGGATCGCACCGGAACGGTTGGCGAAAATGCAGGAAACGGCAGTTAATCTGGCTGTTGAGGCGATACAAGTTGCCGCGATGGCAAAGAAATTTGCGAAATGCCAAAATCAGAATGAGGGCGAGGATGAAAACCATGAACGGCACAACAAAACCGCAAATCGTAACACTGACCATGACAAGAGAAGAAGCAGAAGCCGTTGAGATGGCGTGCGAGATGTATGCGAGGCTGCATAAGGGGCAATTTGGAATGCTTGCTGAGGCACTGTGCATATCACCGCATTTCACGAGAGAGATGCAGGGCGGATATGCGAACGAGTACGAAAAGAACAAAGGGCTCTGTGATGCTGTGTACCGCAAAGACCTTATGAAAGACTTGATGAATACGCTGTACAAAAAGCTTGTCGGAAGTCTGTCAAACGAAGAAATGCGCGAAGCGTACCGAGCGGAAGTTGTATGGCTTGCCATCAGAAACGGGCTTAAACGGCATGATGACCGAGAAAAAGACATGTCTGCTTACTGGTACGACAGCCCATTGAACCGCTCGGACCAGCCGACACCGGATGTTGAAGTGACGGAGGGGGCAGAATGATCCGCAAGATTGGAGGCTACATTTCAATCGTCGGATTGATCATAGTCTGGCTGGGTGCTGTTTCGCAGGAAAAAGATGACCTGAAAGATGCTGCAATGCTGTTGATTACACTTGGAACGGTGATCAACAGCATTGGCATTTACATCTACATGATGAGCTGAAAATGAGCCGGGAGAAAACAATGCAGCGAGAAACATGCGGTGCGTGCAGGTGGCACGAAAGCTTTTCAGAAGTTTGTTTCAACGGGAGATCGAAAAAGTGTGCAGACTTCACCGATATGAATAGCTGCTGCGAATGCTGGCAGCAAGCGGATACCGAAAACGCCATTAGCAACTACGAATTGGAAATCGATTGAATAAGCAAGCCCGTCGTTAAATTGCCGCCCTGACGAGGCGGCAAGGGGCTTGTATACCAGAGATAACTTAAGAGCTATGGCAGCCGGGGAAAGAGGGGTCAAGGGGAGAAAACAGAGGGCAGGGCGATACAGTCAATGGAAAAGCAAGCTATATTCCCTGCCCGGCGTTGTCTCACCCTTGCGTTCCTCGCGTTCCTCCGTCTGGTGTGATTGGTCCACAGAAAAGAAACGATTGATAAAGCCTACCGGAAAGAGGTGCGCAACAGATGAGCAGAGGCTTCTACGTTAGAGAGCAAAAATATATCTGCGGCAAAGGTTACGCTACTGCATTAACGATGCAGGCAGACTTTTTTGAAGTGACAGACACCGAACACAAGGCAACAACGAGAAAGAAGAGAGAACTGGCGACCAGCATGGCGAAAGAAGCGTACAACATGAAAGAATCGAGGCGGTATCTTGTACTGTTGCTCAATACGAATTTCCGACCGGGCGATTTTAGCGTAACGTTTACCTACGACAGCGAACATCACCCGGCACCGGACGACTTTGCAAGGGCTGACAAGGACTTTACAAATGCAAAGAATCGTCTTTACCGCCTTTGCGACAAGAAAGGCATAGAACGACCGAAATGGGTCGTTGTGTCCGAATATTGCACAACGGATCAAGAGACCGGCAAAGTGCTTGGAAGGCACCATCATCATGTTGCTCTGCAGCACACGATCGGGCTGACCCGAGAAATGGTGGAGCAGATATGGAAAATGGGACTTGTACGGTGCGAACCTCTGCATTTTGACCATGGCAGTATTGAAAGTCTCGCGATGTATATCACGAAAAACAAGAGATGCAAACGACATTGGCGCCAAAGCAGAGGCTTGCAAGAGCCGCTCATGCCGCGACCGAATGACAGCAAGGTGAGCAGAAGTAAACTGAAGCTCATGTGCGAGAACTGCCTGGAAGATCGCGACTTCTGGGAGAAGATGTACCCGGGGTATACTCTGCATCGGTGCGATGTTGCGATTACGGGGAATAATACCAGGCATTTAATCGTGAACTTGTACAGAAAGGACCTGATTTCCGTTACAGGAAACCGGAGAATTTAGCGATGTCTTTTCGTTTGGAACTGAACGACCTGCCGCCAAGGTACAGAGCGCAGGCCGAGGCGCAGATTGCATCGCAAGGAAGAAAGGCACCCGGCGGAACAAAGACGGAAATCGAAAGTGCAATAAAAACCGCGAGAAAACTGAATAAAGAGTTTGACAGCAAGGGCGAGTATGATTTTTACGTGGGTGAAGTGCTGCCGGGACTGCAATCCGGTGAGATCATCAAGGCAATGCCGCACGTTGCCTTTGCTCTGTTGCCGGAAAAGGATTTTTGCGGCATTCGATTGCCAGCGGCGCGCTACACGGCTGACTATGTGCTTGTGTATGCCAATGGGATGGTTGAAGTTGTTGAAATTAAGTCGAAATTCACCCGGCGGCAACAGAGAGACTACGTTTACCGGCGTAGGCTGTTTATTGACCTTGTTGCAGAGCCAAACGGTTACAAATTTCGAGAAATTATAACGCCAGACACAAAAAGCGAAGAAAAAGAGTGGAAACGTCTTGCAAAGCAGACAGAGAGGGGTACGCTATGAGCAAAAGTAAAGCAAGAATGCCGGCATATTACCGCCAGAATATTCAGAATGCTGTTGTGCGTCAAATCAACCTGGGGCGTAACAAGAAGGCGGTAACTTTGAACCGCGAGGCGATCGGACAGGTTGTATCATACTGTTTTGTAGCAGCGGCTCATGACATTCTTGATTTTGACGCGGGGAATGCTGCGGTGCTGACTGTGAAGATGAACAACGCAGCGGAACGGTACATGCTGGACAGAGAAAAATATAAAGCAAGAAAAGCACGCATTTTCCTGGAACAGCGCACGGAACCGCTGATGCTGGAAAAATTTCTGCTCCCTGCGGGAAAACTGGGCAAGACGGCAAACGAACGCGAGATACTTGCCGAACGCAGAGATGCAGCGGACATGGTGTCGAGATATTGCGTGGAGGCTTTGCACGATATGGGCTTCACCGTGGAACAAATCGCTGCAGTGATGCGTGAGACAAGGTCAAACTTTGACCAGTTTTTAGGCTGGTCGGAAGACGGTGAAGAAGTTGCATATGAAAAACTGCGGCGCGTTGTAGAAGATATTTATGGCGTAGGAGCCATGGTAGAACATGTTGATGGGCAAGGACCTATCTTTGGTACAGAATTTTGACACTGGAGGCTGATGATGAAGATACATGATGCGGAAACGGTTCTGAAATACTGCGCGGACATACCGTGCCGCATTGCGATTATAAATCAAAGCCAAAGAGAGCTGGAGGACGAAACAGATACGCTGCACGGCGTTGCTATGGACGGGATGCCAAAAAGCGGAGTCCCCGGCGATGCAGTTTGCTCCATGGCATGTAAAATGGTGGATTTGGGAATCGGAGACCGGCTGCGTGAACTTGAAGAGCGAAAAAGGATTTTGCGATCTGACTGGGCGACCATTCAGAGACAAATTGATAGACTGCCAAGTGTGCACAATTTGATTTTGTCCGGTTACTACATTGAGCACAAAAAATGGGACAAAATCGGGGATAAAATAAACTATAGCGTCCGTCACATGAAACGGCTGCGGAACGTTGCACTTGCTATGTTCGGGAACTGCCTGGAAAGTCTGCCGGAATGCGGCGCGATAGTATCGCGCGCGTATAATGCGAACCGTCAGACGATGCGAGACACACAGAACGTAGACGACGGCGTTTGACTATACGAGAGAGCGACTGACGAGTTCTTGCGCGAATGCACTTCCGTGATTATGTGCAAGGCTGCGAGGAAAACAAACACGAATCTGCTGAAATATGAGTATCGAGGCAACAAATTACCCGGCGGGTGAATAACCTGCCGGGTAATTTGTTTACATGCTTCGTTTCTGCGTTTCGTTTGGCTTTTCGTTGTCGGGCGGTGCGTTTCGCTTCAGGATGATTTGGGGCTCATCCGGATCGCGTCCGTCGTCGATGCGGTTTTGCGTGATTTCGTCCAGCAGACCGGGCGGAAAGCCGTTTTTGTCAAGTGGACCATCATAACCCGAAAAATCGACAATATCCACGCAAGGCGGCCGAGGCAGCGTTTTGTAGTACTGCCCTTTTTCGTAGTTTACATCTGTAACTCCGTCGTACCAGCCAAGATTGCCGTGTTCGTCGCAGGCCGCCACCATTGCATCATAGGCTTGCGTTTCGGTAAGTCCGTCGAACGTCAGGCGCGCTCCGTCCGAAAACTCAGCTACCAGACGCCACGGCGCAAAGAACATTTCGTTGTCGTACATAACGCCTCCTTTTGGGCAGTTAAGCCCGAAAATTGTAGGTTTTGTATCAAAAAGTGGGTTAAATATGCGAAATGGGATTCTTACCATGTGGGTTGCCGGGGCACGGGGTTAAAAAAAGCCGATGGTGTTTCGCGCCATGCGACCGCGCAAGGCGGATAACGTCAGGTCACCGCAGGCGTTATCCCATCCGCCCCCGGCGGCGGGAACATAGGGGTACAGAGTACGAGGGTTATTAGAATCGGGGTTGACGAGATGGTGAACGCGCCCGGTTTCATCATCCGTGTAAACGTCCCATCCGGCGACGCTATGACGAGTGTAAGTTTTCATGCTTCGTTCTCCTTTTTGCTTCGTTTTTTGTTCGCCTTTTTGGCGTGGGATAGGGTTGCTTTGCGGTGCAGCCCTTCAATCTTACCATGTGGGTTGCCGGGGCGTTTGTTGTGATTGTATTGTACTATCTTTAGCCCTCCTCTAGCTCAAACGCGCCCTCCGTGGGGCACTGTGCCCGCAGCTCGTCGAGCCGCTCCTGCGTGAGCTTTGGGCCCACGGCAGGCCACTGGCCGACCGCTACCCTACCCCAATCACCCGTTTTACGGGCTATGCTGTACAGAGCATTCTCTGTATAAACCATAATGAAGTTGTCATCCTCGAAGTACTTACCTGTAATTTTCATAACGCTTCTCCTCATCATTGTTCAATCGATTAAACGCTTTCGGCAAAAAATAAGCGGTCAACGCTCGTATTCATAGCGGCGGCAAGTGCCATCAGCGTTTTGGTTGTCGTTGTGCGTTCATTGCCAGACTCCAAAGCTACTATGGTTCCACGACTCACGCCGCTTTTCTCGGCCAATTCCTCTTGGCTCATGTTCAGTGATTTGCGCATCTCTTTAATCTTGTACCCCACGTTCGTTTCACTCCTTTCGTCCGTGTGCAATCGCTGTTTAATTGATTGCACATCAAGAATAGCACGTCTTTCTCTGCTTGTCAATGCTTTTTCAAAAATTTTGTTTAACCGATTATGCAAAAAACATTGACGTTGTTTTTCTCGCACTGTATAATAAATTACACAACGGAGGTGTTTATCATGACGTTAAAGGAGCTAATCTCGAGCTATCGCACAGAACATGGTCTTTCGCAGCGGCAGTTCGCAGCCATTTGCGGGCTTTCAAACGGTTATATCTCTATGTTAGAGAAGGGCGTAAACCCAAATACAAAACTGCCATTCACTCCAACGCTCCCAAAGCTAAAGCTGCTCGCCGCCGGTATAGGCATGACGCTAGAGGAATTACTAGCAAAAGTTGATGATATGCCAGTCAATTTATCTTCCGCCCCCACCAGCGGAGCGGATCCGGAAGTGGAGGAAGCAATGGAGCTATTCGAGCAGCTGGATGAGCTGGACAGGGGGAAGGTGATCGGCAAGATGGAGGCAATGCTTGAGGCCGACAAATACAAGGCAAGGGGGGCATCATGTGGGTAAGCGGCAATGTTATTGCGGCAGTGTTCAAGTAAGGCCGCAGCAGCTACGCAAGAGTTACGCAAGGCCGCAGCGGTTGTGCCTGTATGGCAGCTGTGCAAGCGGCAAGGGCTTTATTCGAGGTTGCGAGCAAAGCACAGCAAAAAGAAAAGCACCCTGCTGTCGGACTGCAGAGTGCTTTCTGATGAAAAGAATGTGTAGGTAAGGTACACGTGCGCTGTTAGAGTAGGCGCAATGCAAGTTTAACACATGCAGCGTGTATTTGCAAACGGAAAGGTAAGTAAGGGTACAAACATGGCAAAAGCAAAAGGCAAGAGCAAGCAGGCCGAGGGCAGCACGTGCCGCCTGGTGGCTTATTACAGGTATTCGGGAGGGTCCAGCCAGACCGAGCAGTCTATCGAGGGGCAGCGCAGAGACTGTGAGACGTATGCCAGACTGCATGGCATGGTCATCACGCACGAGTATGTTGATCGGCACATCAGCGGCAAGACGGATAACCGTGCAGCATTTCAGCAGATGATCGCCGACAGCGACAAAGGCGCATTTGATATGGTCATCTGCTGGAAGACGGACCGCTTTGCCCGCAACCGTTACGACAGTGCAATTTATAAAAAGCGTCTGCGTGATAACGGTGTCAGCATAATCTATGCCGCCGAGAGCAACGTAGACGGCGCAGAGGCCATTATCATCGAGGGGCTCATGGAGTCTCTGGCTGAGTACTACTCCGCCGAGCTTGCCGAGAAAATGCGGCGAGGTATGAGAGAGAGCGCACTAAAGTGCCGTGCCATCAACCGCAGCAAACCGCTGGGCCTCACCACTAACACCGAGAAAAAATATGTTATAG
>CAVBNV010000030.1:0-17978 GCA_963596815.1 Oscillospiraceae bacterium | reverse complement strand
GGAATTGCATCATGCCGGCACACTGAACCTGCGGATCCTTCCCGCCGATGAGCGTAAGTTGTCAACTCTATTTATACTACATCATCTGAAAGCCGGGGTCTTATAGAGCGCTTACTTTGTACTTGACTTTTGGCTTAACCCATGAACGGAATGCTTCTACCTTTCATCTAAATCAACGATCATCTTCACTTCGCTGACAGCCAATGCTAGCTGAAGCTTGTTTTCAAGTCCTGTTTTTTGCAGCATGTTAGCCACATGAAACTTGACAGTGGACATTTCAATGCCCATCTCTGACGCAATACGCGAGTAAGACAGTCCACGAAGGAGGTGGCGCAGCACCTTTAGCTCTGTTTTTGTAAATTCGGTGCTTTGGGCCATGCCGATCTTGACCGGCGGCGGTGCATCCGGAAAGATGCGCTCGCCGTCCATTGTCTGCTGCACGATCTCCATCAGGCGGTTTTCTGCGGAATCCTTGTACCACAGGCTGTCCGCTCCGGCGGACCTCGCACCGTCCAAAACCGCTGTGTCAATCAGCGATGTTACAACGATGATTTTGATGTTTGGGTGCATGGCTTTTATTTCTCGCACAGCGGTCAGCCCGTTTTCACGATGTTCGGTCTGCACGTCCATCAGGATAAGATCGACATCGCTGACACGGCAGATTTCGACTGCCTGCTTTGCACCGGGGATAGACGCAACGATGCTGTGCCCGTTCTCTGCACGGAAATAGCTTTCCAGCAGGCTGCGTATCATGGGCTGGTCCTCAACGATCATTACTTTCATGCTGTGCTACCTCCTGCGGAATACTGATCATAAGCTCAAAGCACGGAAAACTCTGGATTTCCATTTGGCCACCTGCCTCCTCTACGCGCCGACGCAGCATAGAAAGTCCACCGCCCTCACGTATTTTCTCGCGCGGCGGTGTGCCGTTGTTCGTCAAAATAAACTCCGTGCATCCACACTTCTGCCCAAAGCGCACATACAGCTCTGTGCCGTCGGCGTGGCGTGCGCAGTTTGCCGCACATTCGGTGATTGATAGCACTGCAAGCTTACGTACACTCGGCATATCGGGCGTGCTGCCTTCTGTCAGCACACGTACGCCCATCTTGCTCACCTTGCTGATCGTCGCTTCCAATGAATCTGAATCCGCACGTATCTGGTTGGAGCGGTAAAGCACGGATATGGCCTGATCCCACAGTACTGCGTTTTCTTTGATTTCCTCAAGCCCCGCCTGCCGCAGCAACGCCCTGCGGGAGGCAAGTATGCTGTGCCCGATGTCATCATGTACGCGCAGCTTCATTTGAAGTGTTTCCTCTTCGCGGATGATCTCCGGCATCTGCTCAAAAAGCCTTCGCAGACGTTCATTGGCTTGTGCCAGCTTTTCATTCTCCTCCTTAAGCTTTGCCTGCTGCTGCATCAGCTCCGTCACATCAGCAGCTGTGACCTGCGTGTAACGCAGTCCGGCTTTTGTCGTAATCTGTTCGTGCGAAAAACGCAGTGCTCTGCCATCCGGGAAACGGTAAATTCGAAGTTGCGGATTTATACATAAAATGTCTGCCGGCGGTGATTTGATGGCAGCTGCCATCTCCGCAAGTGTCTGTATACCGTCCGGCCGCAGATTATTCATTACAGCAAGCATCCTGTGATTCACGAGCTGAACGATGCCGTTTTTGTCAAAAAAACAGGCTGCGATGGGCAGGCTGTCAAAGCTCTCCTTGATTTTGTCCATTCAGTTCTGCCTCTCTGTTTTCCAACCGCTGCATGATATATTGCAGACCGTCCTCATCTTGTGTCCATTCCAAAGCGGGAAAGTGCTCCCTCAGTGAACAAAGAGATTTTCCACAGGAAACGCAGATGTTGACCTCGATCTGCTCCTTGATTTCAACAGAGATCAACATGGATTTGATCGATTCCAATCCTGCCTCAATGACCGCTTCAAACAGGTCATAGATTTGTGCTGCCTGCTGTGAGGTGAGCTGTCCTTCTCCATCTACAAGAGCCCTGCATGTTACGCCGTACAGGACCAGACTCTCTACGGATTCGTTGAAGCATAACCGCAGCTCCTGTGCCGAGATCACGCCGCGCTGTGCACCGACAAAAATCAGGTTGTCTCTTCGCTTGATGTAGGTTCCAATAACAATCGCCTGACCAAGGAGATTTCTGGCTCTGCCGATGTCTGTTGCTGCCCGTATTTCAGCCAGACGATCCCGCAGCATTGCGATCTGCCGGGCTGTCTGCTCTTCCATCCTGTCATACAGCGTGTTTTCCTCTGACAATCGCAGGTATTTTTCTCGCTGTTTGTTTTCTGCTGCAAGAACGCCGCCTGTATCGCGCAACTCGTCTCGAGCCAGCTCCAGCTCTTCGCCTAGACGGTTCAGCTCGGAAATATCCTCTTTCCAGAATACCCAGCCGCTGTGTAGCGGATGCCTCTTCAAAAGGGTATCGTCATCCAGGTAAACAGTGTCTGCCGTCATTTGGCGCAGCGTGTTTTGCGGCAGCGCTTCCCGCATGGCAGCGGATATGTTTTGAACCGAAAAGTCTGCGTCCGTGATTTGAACCGGGAGAGTGGCAGCCTCAAACAATTCGTTATAGCCCAGGTTTGACTGGATCAGACCGCATTGGATGCACCCCTCAAAAACGGCGGCAATCAGCAGGCACTGTGTGACGGTCATGTCACCTGCCAGCAGCATCACCAGACGGACGCCGCGTATGTATGCAACGGTATATGCCGCTGACAGCGCAAGCGGTATAAGCGGCAGAGTGAGGATGCTTTTGCTGCGTGAGATCCTGCATTTTTTTAGCATCGTGATAAAGGCTGCCAGTGCACACAGCATAATCCAACCGAATACAATGTAATAACCTGCCTCATGCCGGTAACTGCGCGGTGTCATGATGTGTGACGGAAATGAGAAAACAAACTGGTGCAGATCGTTGGTCAAGACAAGCAGCAGGAGGATTGTCGTTGGTATATACAGCAGTTTGGTCCTTTGCGGCAATCGGTAATCTTCCGCCCTGCCGAGTGACATGCTGATAAACAGCGAGACGGATGGTATGAACAGCATAGGAATGTAGTAGAGGTACCAGAGATAACGGTTTACATCAATGTTATCGATGGAATAATTTACGATTTTAAGCACCAGCCATAGTGCCATCATGGCGTCAACGGTAAGCAGATACCGACGCACCTGAATCTGAATGATGCGTGTGTGGATACAAATGCCCCACACCGTCAGCATGGCTAAATGAATTGCATTGCGCAGCAGAGTGACGTACGGTGGAAGTGCGCCGGTTTTCGTAAAATACCGTATGCACATGGTAAGTGCAACGAGCAAAGGCGCGCTCAACAATGCAAGCGACCTTTTTTTAGCCAATTTGTTCACGGTACATCCTCCTCGCGGCTGCATTTTTTATATGGTATCATGCGGACGCAAAAACAGCAATGTGTTTCTTTCAATCTTGCCAAAAATTTCGTCACTTTTTTGTGGAGGCCTTTCGCAAAACCTAGCCAATTGGCGGGGGCATTTCACAAGGCGTTCTGCTAAAATAAATATAAGCAAGAAACAAGGAGGAGAGCAAAATGAAAAGACGAATATTTTGCATCATGATAGCAGCAGTTTTGGCTGCAATGCTTTCTGCCTGCCAGAGCGAGCAGAAAGCTGAGTCGTTAGGTTTGAGCACAGCAGGGCAGAGCGTGACACAGGAGAATGCCGGCGAAACGAAGGAAGGGGACGATGCGCAGACAGGCGTAGTCCCCGTATCGGTCACGGTCGAGCATGTGGAGAATACCGTTTTTGAAGACAGCGGGTATGAAGTTTACAAATACCCGAAATTTTACCTGTCAGAAGCAGACAAAGCGGGTTATCCGGCTCTTAGTAAGGCACTGGAAAGCTATAACAGTGAGCAGGAATCCAAAACAGATTTGGTGCTGGAAGAGCTCAAGGAAAACTACGAAGAAATCGACACAGGGGCTGATACATGGTATGTCATGTCCGTGGAGACAACTGCCACAGCGGTAAGAGCTGACAGCAATGTTGTGAGCTTTCTTTGCGAATATTATACATACATTGGCGGTGCGCATGACTACTGCTACGCCTATGGTGTGAATTATGACTCAAAAACAGGAAAAGAGCTCACACTTGGCGATGTAGTAAAGGATAAGGACGCCTTCATAGAGCTCGTATCTGAAGCTTTTGACGAAAAATACAGCGATATATCAATGTATGGCGAGCTTACAAACGCTGGCGAGGCACTTGAAGAATGCGACTTTGATTCCGATGAGGGCATCCTTTGGACGATAGACCCTGTGTGCGTAAGTCTTTATTTTGAGCCCTACAATCTCGGCACTTATGCGCAGGGAGAACAGGTTGTAAGCATCTATTTTGATGATGCACCGGAAGTCTTTGACGAACATTATACGACGGCTTGTGACGATTACGTGCTGCCGATTACCGACCGCAAACCGCTTGGCATCCTGTCGTCTTCAGGAGAACGTGAAGAAATCAGTGCAGAAATGGACTACGCTGTAAGCAACGAATTCGATATACACAAAGTGGCGTATACTATAGGTGATACTAGGCTTTTGTCATCGGAGGACTTTATCTATGATGTGAATGCTTTTCTTGTTCATGCGGACGGGAAAAATTATATTTACGCATTCCAGGGTACGATTGGTGACAGTACATATTTGAGTGTTGTTGATGCGGATAATAAATGCTTTGTTAGTGAAGCCGAGATGGTGGTCTCTCTGAAGAGAGACTACCACAGCGATGATACGCAGGATGGGTACGTGAGCGTGGAAGGGAATACGGCATTTACAGATCCGTCACAGTTTGCACTGGTCTCTCGGCTGGAACTTCTCGGCACGTATAGTGCATACCGGAGTTATCACGTCGGGACAGACGGCCGTCCTGTGTCCGATGATGAGCTTTATACAGCTGCGGTCACAACTGCCTTTAAGACACGTGTGGACTTTGAGTGCGACACGGTAGATAAAGACGGGAACGCAACAGGTAAGGCAACGATACCTGCCGACAGCTATTTGGTTGTTGTACGCACAGATGGAGATAGCGTTGCGGATTTGCAAATCGTTGACAGCCGCTTTATCGACAATTCTTGGTCAGACCCGGATAACGAAGAATGGTCCCTGAACTCTCTCACAGAAAATATAGAAAAAGTGGTTGATATGGACAAGCCCCTCTACCGTGTACAGGTAGACACATCGGAGTTCTCGCAAATGGTCAACGGGGAGAGCTTGAATGACATCTTTGTGGGGATTTCATATTCAGACTAAAAAGCAAACCCAGCCAATTGGCCGGGACGCTGCAAAAGCATTCTGCTATGACAGAAGCGAAAAAGAAAGATGGTGACAGGGCGGCATGCGGAGGATCGTATTGGATATGCAAAGTGAGCTGTATGCACAGGCAATTACAAAGGTGCTTACAGATGAAAGCCCGGATTATTTGGTGTACCGTTCTTTGAAACCGGAGGAAACGATCTCGCTGTGCCGCAGCACCCGTGCAAATGTGCTGGTGATGGAGGTCACCCGGCAGGGCGTCTGGCGTCTGGACGGAAGAATACAGCTTCTCAGAGAGCTGCGAAGCAGCGAAAGCGGGCAAAGATGCAAAGTACTGCTGTTAGTGGATGAAAAGGCGGACGCACTGCTTGCGGCCGATGTGCGGCAGGCTGTGAAGGATCAATTGGCTGATAATTTTATTTATGCATCCATATCACCTACTTATCTCGCAGGTGTTATCGATACGCTTTAGGAAGGAGTGAATACTATGAAAGTCACGATTGGCAAAATCCCGCAGAATTTACAGGAGTTCGAAGAGCTTGCCGGGACGCTGAGTACGCCGGAGAAGACCTGTGCGTTGCTTCTGTGCGCAATCTCGCTGTTTGACAAGGATAAGGAGGCAGGCACGGCGGCGCTGAACCTTCTGCGCGGGCCTCGCCCAATGACGCCGTATGACATCCAGTTCATGCGCGACAGGCTTAGCGGCAAGCCATATCTGCCGCTGGCATATTTTGAGGGCGCAACACCGCAGAATGGCTACAAGCCGAATGTGCCGTATGTCCTGGATGTCAAAGCGGACCCGAGAAAGCAGGACGCCGAACCAGGCTACTGCCGTGTGTTTGTGCAGACACCGGGTGCGGACTCTCCGCGACCTGTAAAGCTGCGGCAAAAGGGTTCAACCGGCGAGTGGTTTCTCTGGGATTATACCAGTGTTCTCGTTGGCATACGTACCCCGGTCAGTGAAGATCCGTGGGCATAAGATGCAGACATGAAATGCCTAAAATTACGAAAATAGATGAAAAGTAAGGAGAGATATATATGGGACTTATGAAAGCAGCATTGGGCGCAGCCGGCGGCGTACTGAGCGACCAGTGGAAAGAGTATTTTTATTGTGAGTCTATCCCTGAAAACGTGATGGCAGTCAAGGGCGCACACCGTGTCTCCGGTCGAAGCAGCAATTACAAGGGCTCGGAAAATATCATTTCCAACGGCTCGGTCGTGGCGGTTGCCGATGGGCAGTGCATGATTATTGTCGATCAGGGTAAGGTCACGGAGCTGTGTGCCGAGCCGGGCGAGTTCGTATACGATTCCTCGACAGAGCCGACCATTTTCTCCGGTGATCTGGGCACAAGCATCCTCGATACATTCAAGAGCATCGGCAAGCGCTTTACTTTTGGCGGCGAGGCGCCCAAGGATCAGCGTGTCTATTACTTTAACACAAAGGAACTCATTGGCAACAAGTACGGTACGCCGAGCCCTGTTCCTTTCCGAGTGGTTGATCAGCGTGCTGGCATCGATATCGATATTTCCATCCGCTGCTTCGGCGAATACAGCTACCGCATCTGCGATCCGATTTTGTTCTATACAAATGTCTGCGGCAACGTCAGCGAGGATTATACACGAAATCGCCTGGAGGGGCAGCTCAAGACCGAGCTTTTGACGGCACTGCAACCTGCATTTGCAAAGATCTCCGAGATGGGCATCCGCTATTCTGCGCTCCCCGGACACACGGCAGAGCTGGCAGATGCACTCAATGAGGTACTTTCCGAAAAATGGCGCAATCTGCGCGGTCTGGAGATTGTCTCGTTCGGTGTGTCCTCGGTCAAGGCGAGTGACGAGGACGAGCAGATGATCAAGGAAATGCAGCGCAATGCGGCGTTTATGGACCCGACACGTGCCGCAGCACATCTTGTGGGCGCACAGGCAGCTGCTATGCAGTCGGCGGCAAGCAACCAGAACGCAGGCCCTGCAATGGCGTTTATGGGCATGGGTATGGCCGGTCAGGCTGGCGGAGTAAATGCACAGAATCTCTATCAGATGGGGGCACAGCAGCAATCTCAGCAGCCTGCACCGGCAGCACCCGCAAACGGTTGGACATGCAGCTGCGGTCAGGGCGGCATCACAGGCAAATTCTGCCCGAACTGCGGTGCCAAAAAGCCAGAGCCAAAGGTTATGGCAGGCAACTGGAAATGCAAGTGCGGTGCAATGGTAAGCGGTAAATTCTGCCCCGAATGCGGCACCAAAAAACCGGAGGAGCAGTCGGACGGCTGGACATGCAGCTGCGGCGCAGTCAATAAGGGCAAGTTCTGCTCAGAATGCGGTGCGAAAAAGCCTGCCGGTATACCGCAGTATAAGTGCGATAAGTGCGGTTGGGAGCCGGCAGACCCGGCGCATCCGCCGAAATTCTGTCCTGAATGCGGCGACCCGTTTGATGACGGTGATATTACTGTATGAAGCATCTGAAGCATTTGCCGATGGCGGCAGATGCAAGATTCGTATGGGGCTAGAGTTGCCGGACGGAACGGATGAAATGACAACGTTTCAAAAAATACAGGAGTGATTGTTTATGGGACTGTTTGATAAAAAGTATTGTGACATTTGCAAAGAAAAGATTGGTTTGCTCGGCAACCGCAAGTTGGAAAACGGAAATCTTTGCAAAAATTGTGCACAAAAGCTGTCTCCCTGGTTCTCTGACCGGCGCAGAAGTACGGTCGACGATATCAGGGAACAGCTCGCCTACCGTGAGGAAAACAAGGATAAAGTGGCGGCTTTCCACACGACACGGACGCTTGGCACAGACATGAAGGTATTGCTGGATGATGACGCCAGAAAGTTTATGGTGACGAGAGCACGTAATCTGGCGGATGCAAACCCGGATGTCCTGGACTTTGCAGATGTGACCGGCTGTAACCTCGATATTGATGAGAGCCGCTCGGAGATCAAGCGTGAGGATAAGGACGGCAAGGAGGTCAGCTACAATCCCCCGCGGTACGAGTATTCCTACGATTTCTATTTCACCATTTTTGTTAACAACCCCTACTTTAACGAGATTCGGTTTAAGCTCAACTCCTCCTCTGTGGACATTGCGCCGGCTCCGGTGCGTCCCGGCACGACATCCGGCTGCAACCCGGAAACCAATGTCGAGTACCGCAATTACAAAAAACTCGGCGAAGAAATCAAGCAGGCGCTTACGCAGGTGCGCGAAGATGTGCGTGAAAAGATAGAGCAGGCTGCTGCCCCGAAAGTGGCGGTTACATGTCCCTATTGCGGCGCTACCACCACACCGGACGCCAGCGGCTGCTGCGAGTATTGCGGCAGCGCGGTGAATGGCTGAATCATACACTGGTATGAGAGAGTGGCATTTTTGATAGGTACTTTCGGTTTTTAGGACTGTGCTGCATTTTTGTGTGCTTGAAGTGTGTGCGTTACGGATAGAGCAAGGAGAAATTATGAAAACACTTGTAAAAAGGAGACTTTCTGCGTTGCTTGCAGCGGTTATGCTGCTCAGCCTCGCTGCCTGTGGCAATAGCAAACCGGAGTCAGCAAAACAAACGGACAGCGCGTCTGCCGAAGCAACGCAGACAGAAACACAACAGCAGGAAAAGGTTGCTTATGTGTTTGCCTCACCGAAAAGCATAAGTACAGATTTTGTGGATTTGACTTACGATGAGGCGGATGGCTGGGTTTTGGGTGAAGATGTGTATGATGAGGAAACATACTCGGAGCTTGAACTGGCTATACCGTTTGAAGAGGGCGCTGTCGTTGATCGGGATGAAGTCCTGGAGCAGGAAGGGGAAGGCGTCTACGATCAGAAGGTGTACGTTGACATCATCGTTGAGATAGAGGAAGCATCCGCCTTCCGCAGCAATCTTGAGTGGTACGGCTTTGACCAGCGCAAATTTGCCGACCACGACTATGAGTTTACAAATATCGGCGGTGCAGACTGTGCACTGCTTGGAGCTGATAACTGGGGCGTCACGAAACAGCTTTATATGGGTCGTGTGGAAAATGCAAATGCATCGGTCTACATTTGGATTGTTGGTGCAGAGCCCGGAGACGAGCGTGTTGATAAGCTTCTTTCTGGTTTGACCTTCGACCTTGAGGACACTGGAAACATCGACCCACCTTGGCCTTGGGAGGGCGAACCGATATCCTGCGATTCGTTCAAAGCAAATATAGAAGGCTATGTGAGAAGCAGCGAGTGGCTGCCAATTAAAGACTGCCTTACAATAGAGTGGTTCAGGCGCGGAGTGGCAACCGTTGGCAATGATGTATACATTCTGTGTTATGATTCGCTTGAGCGTTACGAGTACGACGGTACTTCTCTGACATTTGCCGAGGAGATTGAGCTGGGCGGAGAATACAATGACATTTTTGCTGACGAAAATGGGACGCTGTATCTTTCTTCTGAATTTGGCGAACCGCCTATCACCTTAAAGGACGGTGTGCAGACAGCCTTCTGCCCGGGTATTAGTGATATTATTATGCATCCATCCGGCACGTGGGGCCTTTCCACTCTGCCTTATTCTCAGTGGCAAAAATGCATATTCTCCGATGGGACGTACACAACTCAGACGATTGCTTTTGACGAGGTTGAGGATGTCAGTGATATATTTATAGACGAAAACCATATTTATGTCATTGGCTATGCTGCTGACGGAAATGGAGAAACGATATTTGTCTACGACGAAAACGGAAACTTCGAGATGCTGCTGACGGGTGTTGACTTGCCGGATATTGACGATGTGATATTTGTTGCTGAAACAGATAACGGTTTTATGGTTCTGGACGGCGGTAAGATGTGTGTGATCTCCTATGATAAATACGGAGAATATGTTTCTGATATGGATTGCGATGAGCTGTTTGGCAGACAGGGTGTATATTTATTCCATGCTGCTCCCTTCGGCGATGGCAGCTTCCTTGCGATTGCGGCCGCTGATCGTGATGACAAATCTGCAACCGAGCTGCTTGCTTTTAAGCTTAGCGGGTTTTGATTTCATAGTTGCGTGAAATCTGTTTCAGAAAGTGAGGAACGCACAGATGCCAACGCAGGTAACAAATTACCAATGCCCTGCATGTACCGGACCGCTGCATTTTGTGGGCAACTCCGGACGGTTGGAATGCGATTATTGCGGCTCTAGTTTTGATGTCGCTGAAATTGAAGCGCTGTATGCTGAAAAAGAGGCCAAAGCGGCGGAGGCATCCGCAACGGGTGAGTCTGGATGGGATGTTTCCGGACTACAAAATGACTGGGATGTCGATGCAGACGGGATGAAGGCATATTCCTGCCCGTCCTGCGGCGCAGAGCTTGTGTGTGACGCAACTACCGCTGCGACGTCCTGTCCGTACTGCGGCAACCCGAGCATTGTGCCGGGGCAGTTTGCAGGGACACTGAAGCCGGATTATGTTTTACCATTCAAGCTCAGCCAAGAGGACGCAATTGCGGCACTCAAAAAATATTACCGTCACAAGCCTCTGCTGCCAAGGGCATTTACAAGCGAAAATCATATCAAAGAAATCAAGGGTGTGTATGTGCCTTTCTGGATGTTTGACGGCAAGGCCGAGGGCAGCGTCACCTTTGATGCCACCCGTGTGCATACACATAGAGAAGGCGACTACGAGATCACAGAGACAGATCATTTTAACGTGTGGCGCTCCGGCGAGCTTGCATTTGAAAAGGTGCCGGTGGATGCATCCAGCCGAATGCCGGATGATTACATGGACTCGATAGAACCGTACGATTACTCCGAGCTAAAGCCGTTTTCCACGGCATATCTGCCCGGCTTTCTGGCAGATAAATACGATGTTTCCGCTGAAGACTGCTTCGAGCGGGCAGACACACGCTGCAAGGGCTCCTTTGTTAGCGCACTGGCAGGTACTGCCTCTGGCTATGCAAGCTGTACGGAGAAAGCCTCTGATATCCATCTAAACCGCGGCGAGGTGCATTATGCACTGATGCCTGTCTGGCTTTTGAACACAAAGTGGAACGAAAAGGATTTTCTCTTTGCGATGAACGGGCAGACCGGTAAGCTTGTAGGTGCGCTTCCGGCAAGTATAAAGCGGGCACTCTGCATATATGCAGCGATCGCAGCGCCGCTCATTGTCATCGGCACAGCAATAACGCTGTGGCTGATGAGTTAGGGGGCGACGCTATGAAAAGAAAATTTTTCTGTTTTGTGCTTGCTGCTATGACAATGCTTGTCTTTTGTGTGAGCACAGCGTACGCCGAGGCACAGTTGTACCATGTTACAGATGATGCCGGGCTGCTCACTGCAGACGAAGATCTGCAGCTGGAGCAGTTGGCAGAAGATGTTTCCCATCAATATGGCGTAGGTGTTTACGTTATCACGCTGGATGATTATCGTGACTACGGTTTCGGGGATGTTTACGAGACAACGAGCGACATCTACCATACATACACCATGGGTGAAGGGGAAGGCAGAGACGGCATTATGCTGCTTCTCAGCATGTCTGATCGTGATTGGGCGATGTTCTGCTACGGCGAAAAATGCGAATATGCGTTTGATTCGTATGGGCAGGAAAAGATTGAGGAAGCTTTCCTTGACAACTTTAGCGAAAATGACTGGTACGGCGGTTTTGCGGACTATATCACACAATGCTCTGTCTATCTGCAAAAGGCGGCAGACGGCAAACCGGTGCGCGAAAGTCCGGCGTTTGCAATCATCATCGTGGTGGGCATGTCTTTGTTTGTTGCTTTGCTGGCTGTGGCATTTCTCTGGATGCTCATGAGCAACGTGTCAAAAAAGGCAACTGCTTCCGACTATATCGCCGGAAATCTGAACCTGCTGGGTAAAACCGATGTCTTTGCATATCGCACCGAGACACGCCGAAAGATCCAAAGAAGTTCGCATTCCGGCGGCAGCCGCTCGCATTCCGGCGGCGGTGGCTCCGGCAGGAGCGGAAAGTTCTGAGAAGCATAGAACGGATCAATCAAATGCCTCTACAATGAAATAATAACCATTTTGAGAAAGGAACTGCTCTTATGAAAAAATTTATCGCATTACTTATGTCACTCACGATTGCTGTCAGCCTTTGTGCCTGTGGAAACAGCAGCAGTGGTAGTACCGACGCAAATGTCACCGAATCTGAAAGATCTGAAAGTAGCGTGCCCGACACATCCAATGAGAAGACGGAGTCCCAGCAGCCTGAGGAGGCCAATGTGGAAACTCAGCAGCCTGAGGAAACTCAGGAGCCTGCGGGAATGCAAGAGGGCGACACGGGTGACGGTCCTGCCGACCTTGACGCGGGCCTTGTCAAGTTTACAGTCCCCGAAGGCTACAGCTACGAGGCTTATGATTTCTATATCGACGAGGATGAACCTCTGCACGGCTACATAATAATCGATATAAACGAAACAGGTTCGTATGGCACCCCCGTCAGAGTTGATGTTAATACGCAAAGTATGGTCTACAGCCAGGACGATGCGATTCAGCGTACGATCGACCTTTGCAATCTCCAAACCTCCAAGGAAGGCAAGTACACGATCGGCGATACCGCAACATACGGCGAAAACACATATACCCGGATCGATATTTCTACCGAGTATATTGAGGAAACATATTTTACCGCTTATGCCGAGAACGGGAACAGCTACGGAGGGGGAGCTTTTATCCGTGTTAAGGTTGACACTGAAAAGATGGAGGCAGACGATCCACTTGTTAAAGCAATCCTTGAATCGATCGTAGTTGTCACGAAGTAAATTCGGATAATCTCAAAAAACAAAAAAGTGATACCGCAGTATTCCTGCCGAGTGCTGCGGTATTGCTTGAACAAAGATGCAAATCGGTCTTGAAACGACGCCGTTTTAAGGAGCGGTATAACGAGCAGACTGGAAAGACAATTCGTAAAGCAGATGCAAAGGAGAAGTTGAAAAGATGAAAAAGATTGTTTCGAGCATACTTGTGCTTGCGCTTGCACTGTCCATTGCCGGCTGCTCCGGCAATCAGGCAAGCTCGACCGCTGCAAGCTCGGAAAACCCGACTTCCGCTTCTATCGCTGAAAAAACAGGTTCTGCCGCCGTAGTGGAAACCTTCTGCGATGCTATAAAGGAATGCGACTACGAGAAGGCTGCTTCCTGTATGGAAAACGGTGCAGATGACTGGGAAAACCTGAATGACAGCCGCCGGTTGGCACAGTCAGAGGCACTATTAAAATATTTGATTGAATGTGCTGCAAAAATGACCTATGAAATCGGCGAGGTAAAGGAGAATGGCGATAACGCCTCGACGACTGTTACCTTCACATATGTAGACGCCACACCGGTTGTGTTTACAGCGTGGGACGAATACTATGCGCAAGTTGATAGCATGACAGAAGACGAAGCGGATGCAGCAGACCTGGATGCCCTGCTTGACCGCATCATTGAAGAGGCAGTCCAGTCCGTGGAGACAGATACCATAACTCTCGATATAGATTTCCAGTGCATCAAAGCAAACGGCGAATGGAAGATCGCTCCTTTCTCGTATGATGGCGAATGGCTGATCACCGGCGTTATGACCAGTGAGGTGGAAATGGCCGTAGACAGCTACGCCGCAGGACAGGATGAGGAATGCGATGGGGAATGCGACGGAGATATTGATGACAGCTATGACGACGTGGACGACTACAACTATGTCTACGAGGAAAACGATGCCGCTCCGGGTATTACAAGATGGGCAGATGTGTCCTTCGGCAGCCCAATAAATCTCGGCACGTTCGGGCTGTATGTCAGTGCCTGTGTGGAAACGGATGATCTGTCAAATTGGGATATGAACCCCGAGGAGGCTCCGGATGGCAATAAATTTGTGATTTTTTATGTCGAAGTGCAAAATACTACCGATGAGGAAATTGCTTTTAGCAATGTGTATCCTCTCATGGATAGTCAGGGGCAATGCTACGACCCGTACTATACCATGTACTCGCTTGAGGAGTGCGAGACCTTTTTGTATACCGAGATTGAGCCCGACGAGGAGAAAGCGGGCATGTTTATCTACGTTGTGCCGGAGGACTGCGAGGAATACTATGTGTCCGTAACAGACCCAAACTTCGGCACTGGCGCTCGCCTTCACGTCGAATGGTGATGACTGTGAACCGGAGCTGATTGTTTACACGCATTCAGTGCCTGTAAATGCCGCCTGACTACACCTTTAACAAAAGCACAGCAATCTGATCCTCCACCGATTCATACTGTGGTAGGTTCAGCGCTGCGCTTTTGTTTTTTGAATTTACACCATTATACGGACTTTATCTATGAAGATGCTGATTTAATCAACTTTCTGGTGAAAGTTGTGCACCATTCTGGTACAATGTAAGTGTTAAATTACAATGGTATCAACTTGGAAAAGCAGGAGGAGGCAATCATTATATGAGACAGGACAATATAGCGATGCTGACCGATACCCTGGATATCCTTCGTAGAGGACATTACTCTATCAATGACAAGACGATACAGCTAAAACTTTCTCGAGCTGAGATGGAGGATATCTTCGTATACCTTCCGCAGGATATTGAACGAATAGAGGCGGATACCTCTTTTCAGCACATTCATTTCATGGGCCGTGTAGGTATTGGCTGTGAAAATGTCGATTCTTACACACTTGCCCGAAAGCGCACTAAGGATGCCGATTTTCTGCTTGGTAAGGGACATCTTCCGGTGTTAGTATTGAATCTGGCTAATCCGGTGAATCCGGGTGGTGGAGTGCGCAGAGGTGCAAAAGCTCAGGAGGAGGATCTCTGCAGAAAGAGTTCTCTTCTGCTGTCTCTCGAGTCGGACACTGCAAAAGCTTATTATAGCTATAATAAGTCTCTTCATACCTATATGGGTTCCGATGCTATTATGATTACTCCCAAGGTGGAGATCATTAAGGATGAGAATGGAGACCTGCTTCCAGAGAGCGCAATTGTGTCTGTCATGACATGTGCGGCTCCCGTGCTTTCGTATGGCATAGAGGGAACGACAGAGCAGGAATACGAAGATGTGCTTTATCAGCGGATTACCGCTATGCTTAAGTGTGCTGCTCATCTGGGCTATCAGATGGTGATTTTTGGCGCATTTGGTTGCGGGGCATTCGGTAATGACGCCCGTATCGTATCAGACCTTTTCTACAAGGCTATGAAAGAATTTGATTACGACGGAATGAAACTGGAAGATTTCTTCCGCAGGATCGATTTTGCCGTGCTGGACCGTTCCGAGAAATCTTATAACTTCAATGAGTTCTCCAGAAATTTCAGCAACTTCTACCGCAAAGAGAATGCAGAAGAAGATACAAGAGCTTTGAATGCATTGAGAAAGACAGAGGTGCATCTGGATCAAATCCGTGGAAGCTTGATTGGCGGTGCAATCGGTGATGCTCTGGGTTACGCCATTGAATTCAAGAACGAGACCCAGATATTCGGTCACTATGGAAAAGACGGTATCACAGAGTATGAGCTCACAAATGGAAAAGCCCTGATTTCAGATGATACACAGATGACGCTTTTTACCGGAAATGGTATCCTTGTTGGCGATACCAGAATGTCCATGCGTGGAATCGGTGCGAATCCCAGAGCATATGTTGCGGATGCCTATCAGGATTGGTTAAAGACGCAGCACTCTGACATCAAAACATTCAACAAATATGAGCGATGCACGAAGGAAGGCGGTCGTTCCTGGCTGCGGGATGTCCCTGAACTTTATGCCCTTCGGGCTCCGGGTAATACCTGCCTGTCGGCGCTTAAAGTTAGGGCTAACACAGGTTGTGTCGAAGATTTTATTGCGAATCCGATCAATCACAGCAAGGGCTGCGGAGGCATTATGCGTATCGCTCCAATTGCCCTGAAATACCGCGCGGGAGAAAACTACTACGGGGACATTGCGGAATTGGATATGGAGGCAGCACAGATCGCAGCTATCACGCATAGTCATTCTCTGGGCTACATGCCGGCAGCAGTTGCAGCTCATGTTATAAACAGATGCATCACGTCCTCGGATTCCATGACGCTAAAGGAAATGATTCTGGAAGCGCGGGATACTGTTGCAAAGCTTTTTGCAGGGGATAAACATCTGCAGGAACTTACGGATATCATTGACAGGGCGGTTCGCCTGTCCGAGAATGCCCAGCCGGATCTGGACAATATCCACGCTTTGGGTGAAGGCTGGGTGGCTGAGGAAACCCTAGGCATAGCTCTCTACTGCGCATTGAAATATCAACATGATTTTTCCAAGGCAATCGTAGTATCTGTCAATCACAAAGGCGACAGTGATTCTACAGGTGCTGTGACCGGGAACATTCTCGGTGCATTGGTCGGATATGAGGCAATTGATGCGAAATGGAAAAAGAACCTAGAGCTGCATGATGTGATCCTGGAGATGGCCGATGACCTGTGCCATGGCTGCCAGATGGATGAGTTCAGCCATTATTCAGATCCCGCGTGGATCTCTAAGTATATGGAGATGCATCGCTACCAGCCTGTCCCTATAAAACCTTCTTGTACATTTTTCTGGAAGGATGACGAGGAGAACGGGTGGTTCAGTAACTGGTACAGAAGAGACTTCATCATAGACGATTTTCAATATTTCTGCGTAGAGCAGTATATGATGGCGCAGAAAGCGAAGCTCTTCCATGATGCTGAGAACTACACAAAGATTCTCCGCGCAAACACACCGGGCGGATGTAAGAATCTGGGCAAATTGGTCACACCTTTTGATTCTGCAGTATGGGATGCCGCAAAATATGAGATTGTGAAGGCCGCTAATCGTGCCAAGTATGAGCAGAATCCGGACCTGAAGGCCAGACTTCTGACGACAGGAGACAGTATATTGGCTGAGGCAAGTCCTAAGGACAAAGTCTGGGGCATTGCTCTTATTGCAGCCGATGCTGCCGATATGAATCCGCAGGACTGGCCGGGTCAGAATCTGCTTGGCAAGATACTGATGGAACTGCGTGCAGAGTTTGGCGGAGGAAGCAATCTGCGGAAAGCCAATATAACAGAGATCAGAATGATTAAGGCGGATATCACAAAGCTTTCCGATGTGGATGCCATTGTGAATGCAGCTAACGAGAGTTTGTTGGGAGGTGGCGGTGTTGACGGTGCTATTCACAGGGCTGCCGGGCATCAACTGTTGGAGGAGTGCAAGACCCTACATGGCTGTGAAACCGGCGAAGCAAAAATCACTGCCGCATACAAACTTCCCTGCAAGCACATCATCCATACAGTTGGTCCGGTTTGGCATGGCGGAAATCAACAAGAGGCGCAGAAACTGGCGGATTGCTACCTTAATTCGCTTCGTCTGGCAGTTGACAACGGAATTCGATCTGTAGCATTCCCATCAATCTCGACCGGGGTATATTCTTATCCCAAGGATCAAGCCGCAGAGATTGCTGTCCGGACAGTAAACGAATTTGTGGAAGCACATCCTGGCAAACTGGATCTTGTGGAATGGGCACTGTTTGATGATGATACATTGGAGGTTTACAATGATGCTCTGAACCGCCTTAGGGTAAGCAAGGCTGTTGGTACTCCGACACTCGATGCAATCAACATAATGCTCCGTGAAGGATTGCTCTAAAAAGAGGTTTAATTGAACTTATCGATATTTGGTGCGCAATGATGAATGCACCTGAAGAACAAACGCCGGAGGAGATGCCGTAAACCACTCTCCCACCGGCAGAAAGGACGGGATACATATGGAATGGACCGACGGAAA
>CAVBNV010000029.1:0-19416 GCA_963596815.1 Oscillospiraceae bacterium | reverse complement strand
CCCTTAAGAGTCATTCTTTCGGGCTTCGCTTGGCGCTTGAGTATATTACCACATCCGTATTACTTTTGCAACCCCCTTTTTGAACTTTTTTCTGCCTTTTTCTCTCTTTGTATACATCGTATAGTTTTTTTCCGCTTTTGCTGCCTTTTTTGCTCGTGCGGGAATACGCCCCCTACATATTGTATATATACCCGAGGGGTAGGCACATGGGCATGTCTTGTCAAGCTTTTTGGCATCCGATTTTGTTCCGAAATTTCCGCATGAATTTTGGTGAAACTTCCAAAACACAAAATGTAGTGGTTTTTTCATTGACTTGTTACTAAATAGTGATAAGATAGAGGCACATTCTGTATACTATCGTACAGGCGGGTGTCTCTGAGTATTCGGGGACGCCCGTTCCGTTTGCCAATGGAGTAGTGGAGGATATAGGTATGAAGATCATAAAAAGAAACGGTGCAGAGGTTCCTTTTGATATCACTAAAATCATTACAGCAGTAACCAAGGCCAGTGATGCCGTCAGTGCGACCAGCCGGCTGAAAAAGGACCAGATCACTCAGATCGCATCCGACGTGACCGACCAGTGCCAGGCGTTGAATCGTGCTGTCAATGTCGAGGAAGTGCAGGACATGGTGGAAAACCAGTTGATGGATATCCAGGCACACGATGTGGCACGTCATTACATTACCTACCGCTATGTGCAGAACCTCAAGCGGCAGACAAACACCACAGATGAGCGTATCCTCAGCCTGATCGAGTGCCAGAACGAAGAGGTCAAGCAGGAAAACGCAAACAAAAACCCTACGGTCAACAGCGTACAGCGTGACTATATGGCCGGTGAGATCTCTAAAGACCTGACCTCACGCCTGCTGCTGGACCCTGAAATCGTAAAAGCGCACCAAAACGGTCTGATCCACTTCCACGACTCCGACTACTTTGCGCAGCACATGCACAACTGCGACCTTGTAAACCTTGAGGATATGCTGCAAAACGGGACGGTTATCTCCGGCACCTATATCGAAAAGCCGCACAGCTTTTCGACCGCCTGCAACATTGCAACGCAGATTATTGCACAGGTTGCTTCAAACCAATACGGTGGACAGAGCATCAGCCTTACACATCTTGCGCCGTTTGTCGATGTCTCCCGCAAAAAAATTGCCAATGAAGTTGAAATAGAAATGGACGGGCTGGACGTTCCGAGCGAGCGCAAAAAAGAAATCGTCGAGAGCCGGCTGCGCAGCGAGATCAACCGCGGCGTACAGACCATTCAATACCAGGTCGTTACGCTGATGACAACAAACGGTCAGGCACCTTTTATTACTGTATTTATGTACCTTGGTGAGGCACGCAATGCCCAGGAGAAGGCCGACCTTGCCATCATCATCGAGGAGACGATCCGCCAGCGCTATCAGGGTGTGAAGAACGAGGCAGGTGTGTGGATCACACCCGCCTTTCCGAAATTGATCTATGTGCTGGAGGAGGACAACATCCGCCCCGGTGCGCCCTACTACTACCTGACCGAGCTTGCCGCAAAGTGCACAGCCAAGCGCATGGTGCCCGACTATATCTCTGAGAAAAAGATGCTGGAGCTGAAGGTTGACCGGAACGGCGAGGGGCATTGCTATACCTGCATGGGCTGTCGCAGCTTTTTGACGCCCTACGTCGACCCCGAAACAAACAAGCCGAAATACTACGGCCGCTTCAATCAGGGTGTGGTGACGATCAACCTGGTCGATGTCGCCCTGAGCTCTGAGGGCAACTTTGAAAAATTTTGGAAAATATTTGATGAGCGGCTTGACTTATGCCACCGCGCATTGCAGGCACGCCACAAACGCCTTTTGGGGACACCCAGCGATGCCGCACCCATTTTGTGGCAGTACGGCGCACTTGCACGACTGAAAAAGGGCGAAAAGATCGACAAGCTGCTGTACGGCGGCTACTCCACGATCAGCCTTGGCTATGCAGGACTGTATGAGTGTGTCAAGTACATGACCGGCAAGAGCCACACCGACCCCGGCGCGAAGCCTTTTGCGCTGAGCGTCATGCAGCATATGAATGACCGCTGCAACGAATGGAAGGCCGGCGAAAAGATCGACTACTCCCTTTACGGCACACCACTTGAGTCCACCACCTATAAGTTTGCAAAGTGCCTGCAAAAGCGTTTTGGCATCATACCGGGCATTACTGACAAGAACTACATCACCAACAGCTACCATGTACATGTCTCTGAGCCGATCGATGCATTTACCAAGCTGAAATTTGAGAGCGAATTCCAAAAGCTTTCTCCCGGCGGCGCAATCAGCTACGTGGAAGTGCCGAACATGCAGGACAATTTAGAGGCTGTCATGAGCGTGCTGCAGTTCATTTACGACAACATCATGTATGCCGAGCTGAACACAAAATCCGATTATTGCCAGTGCTGCGGTTACGACGGCGAGATCCAGATCGTTGAGGATGACGGCAAGCTCGTCTGGGAATGCCCGAAGTGCGGCAACCGTGACGAAAACAAGTTGAATGTTGCCCGCCGCACCTGCGGTTACATCGGCACGCAATTCTGGAACCAGGGACGCACACAGGAAATCAAAGACCGTGTGCTGCACTTATAAATTCAAGTCAGGTTTTACGTTTGCCGCAGTTTGTAAGCGCGGCAAACGTATTTTTTAGGGCAGGATCGTCTATGAACTACGCAACCATCAAGTATTACGATATCGCAAACGGGCCCGGCGTGCGCACCAGCGTTTTTGTGTCCGGATGCCGTCATCACTGTCCCGGCTGCTTTAATTCGGTCGCATGGGACTTTACCTACGGACAGACCTTTGACGAGGATATATGCAGCCAGATTTTAAGCTCCTGCCAGCCGGACTACATCGCAGGCATCTCGCTGCTCGGCGGCGAGCCGATGGAGCCCGAAAACCAGCAGGGACTGCTGCCCTTTATCCGCCGTTTTAAGGCACAGTACCCCAATAAAACCGTTTGGTGCTACTCCGGTTATACGTGGGAGCAATTGACCGGCGCACAGCAGTGCCATGCACGCTGCGCATCAACTGATGCATTTTTGTCCCTGCTCGATGTACTGGTCGACGGCCGCTTTGTGCAGTCTGAATACGACATCTCCCTGCGCTTTCGCGGCAGCCGTAACCAGCGGCTGCTGGACGTGCCAAAAAGCCTTGCCGCCGGTCAGCCAGTCTGGTGGGAGGACAAAAAGGTATTTTCGACGCACAGCATGCAGGACTAACCAAAAACGCAGACTGCCCGAAATGAGCGGTCTGCGTTTTTTGATTGCCGTATCAGGCCTCGTCTGACATATCATGGATCACGCGCAAAATTGCGCTGCCGTAATGGGCGGCCTTCTTTTCGCCGACACCTGTAATGTTCAGCAGCTCATCCATGTTTGACGGCTTTTTATGTGCCATTTCACGCAGCGTGGCGTCGTTGAAAACCATAAAAGCCGGTACTTTTTGCTTGTTTGCCAGACGCTTGCGCAGTGCATAAAGTGCCGACAGAATCTTTTCTTCGTGCTCGCTCATGTCCGCGGTGTCCTCTGCAGCTGCCCTGCGAACACGGTCCAGACGCTTTGCGCTCTGTGCCGCGCGCTGCTTGGCAGCCACCGCACGCTGCTGTGCATTCCGTTCTTCCTGCTCCGCCGCCAGGCAGCACGAGCAGCTACCGCACTTTGCCGGCGCCGCCTCGCCGAAATACTGCATGATAAACCCGCGCAGGCAGCGCTGTGTGGTGGAATAGAATGTCATGTACTTCAGCCGCTCCTCTGCTTTGCGGGCCGCCTCCGCTTTGACATCTGCCGGCAGGTCGTTTTCCGCCTCCATCTCTTTTTCGATGAAAAAGCGGATCGTGCGGACATCCGTACCGGAATACAGCAGCGTGCAGCGCGCATTTTCACCGTCACGCCCGGCACGACCTGCCTCCTGGTAGTAGCTCTCCAGGTCTTTTGGCATGTTGTAGTGGATGACAAAGCGCACATTGGGCTTGTCGATCCCCATACCGAACGCATTTGTTGCTACCATGACCTGTACACGGTCGAACAAAAAGTCGTCCTGATTTTTTTGCCGTACATCCGGCGGCAGCTTTGCATGGTACGCCGCCGCACGGATGCTGTGGCTTTGCAGCAGCTGTGCGGTCTCATCCACCTGCTTTGTGGTGCTGCAATATACAATACCTGCATTGTCACGCTCACGCAGGACGAGCTCCAGCAGAGCGGCAGGCTTTTGGCTGGGCAGGATGCTGCGTGTTTCAAAGTAAAGGTTCGGGCGGTCGAAGCTTGCCGTCACCTCATACGGGTCACGGAGTGCAAGATGTGTGCGGATGTCATCCCGCACATGCGCTGTTGCCGTCGCCGTAAATGCGCCCACGACAGGTCGGACGGGCAGGCTGTCGACAAATTGACGGATGCGCAAATAGCTCGGGCGGAAGTCCTGTCCCCACTGGCTGATGCAGTGTGCCTCGTCCACCGTCACCATGCTGATCTGCTGCTCCTGAACAAAGCGCCGGAAGCCCGGCATCTCAAGGCGCTCCGGCGCAACGTAGATGATTTTATACCAGCCGTCTCTCGCGCGGCGTAGCATGAGTGCCTTTTGGTTATCCGTCAGGCTGTTGTTGAGGAAAGCCGCCGCAACGCCGGCCTGTACAAGGGCGCCCACCTGATCCTTCATCAGGCTGACCAGAGGCGATATCACCAGCGTTATGCCCGGCATCAGCAGTGCCGGCACCTGGTAACAGATGGATTTGCCGGCACCCGTAGGCATAACGGCAAGCACATCCTGCCCGGCAAGGAGCCGCTTTACGATTTCTTCCTGTCCCGGTCGAAAGCTGTCGTAGCCGAACACCTTCTTCAAAATAGAGTGCTGGTTTTCCATAGGGTCCTCCACAAAGGTTGAATTCGGTACCCAGTATACCACATGTGCGCATTTTTTGCGCAGAACAAACGACAATTTCGGACAAAGGTCTGAAAAGTCGGTGCTATTTTGGCGAAGCAGTAGCAATTATGGCACGAAAATGCTATAATAGTGACACATCTTTCCATCTGATGCGGCGGGACTGCTCCGCCCCGGATGCAAAAACGATAAGGAGCATTTTGTATGCAACAAAAACTGATCACCTTTGCCGTCCCCTGCTACAACTCTGCCGCCTACATGCGCCACTGCATCGAGACGCTGCTTACCGCCGGCGAGCAGGCCGAGATCATCCTGGTCGATGACGGCTCTGTAAAGGATGAGACGCCCGCCATCTGCGACGAATACGCCGCCAAGTACCCCACCATCGTCAAGGCCATCCACCAGGAAAACGGCGGACACGGTGAGGGTGTCAACCAGGGCATCCGCAATGCATCCGGCATGTACTACAAGGTCGTGGACAGCGACGACTGGCTGGACACCGATTGCCTGAAAAAGGTGCTGTCAAGGCTGAAGGTCCTGGTCGAGCGCCACACGGCACCTGACCTGATGATCTGCAACTACGTCTACGAGCACGTAGAGGACGGCACCAGCCACACTGTGCGCTATACCAATGTGTTCCCCGTGAACCGTCTGTTCAGCTGGACGCACGTCGGTCACTTCCGCCCGGATCAGAACCTGCTGATGCACTCTGTCATTTACCGCACACAGGTTTTGCGCGACTGCGGCATGGTCCTGCCCAAGCACACCTTCTATGTTGACAACATCTTTGTCTACCAGCCGCTGCCCTTTGTCAAGAGCATGTACTACATGGACCTCGATCTGTACCGCTATTTTATCGGCCGCTCGGATCAGAGCGTCAACGAGAGCGTCATGGTCAAGCGTGTCGACCAGCAGCTGCGTGTCACACGACACATGATCGACTGCCAGAATCTGGACGAGCTGAAGAGCGAGCGCCGTCTGCGTGCCTATATGCTGCACTACCTGTCCATGATGATGGCTGTCAGCGACATCTTCCTGCTGCTGGACGGCAGCGCCGAAGCACACCAGAAAAAGCGCGAGCTGTGGGATTACCTGAAGGCAAATACCAGCGCCAGCGTCTACCGCAATGTCAAGGTCAACATCGGCGGCATTACAAACCTGAACTTCCCGGGCGGTGACCAGATCGTACTTGGCTGCTACCGCATGGCACGCAAGATCTTCAAGTTTAACTAAAAATTTATCACGCAGAAAAAGCCTTACGTCCCGGGCGGCAGAGCCGCTGACGTAAGGCTTTTTGTTTGCGTATAAATGACTGCTGTTTTACTTCAGCACGACTTCGTTTTCGTCGTCTGCATCTACGGTCAATGTGCCGCCGGATGCAAGTGTGCCGTCGATCAGGCGCTCGGCGGCGGGGTCCTCGACCGTTTTGCGGATCACCCTGCGCAGGTCGCGGGCACCAAACTTGCCGCCCTGGCTTTTTTTCACCAGAGCGTGCAGTGCCGCCGGTGTGTAGCTGTATGTGATGCCTCTTGCCTCCATACCGGGCTTGTACTCATCCAGCATCAGTGCCGCAATGCCCTGCAATGTCTGCTCGGACAGCGGCTTGAATGCGATCACCTCGTCCACACGACCCAAAAACTCCGGCCGCAGGAACTGCGACAGTGCCTTGCGGGTCTTTTCTTCACTGAGCTGCTCCTCGCTCTTGTTAAAGCCAAGACCGCCTGTACTTTGGTCGCTGCTGCCCGCATTCGACGTCATGCAGATGACGGTATTTGAGAAATCCACCGTGCGGCCCTGTGCGTCATTGATCTTGCCCTCGTCCAGGATTTGCAGCAGGATATTCATCACGTCCGGGTGGGCTTTTTCGATCTCGTCAAACAGCACAACACTGTACGGGCGGCGGCGCACCTTCTCGGTGAGCTGACCGGCTTCCTCGTAGCCGACATAGCCCGGAGGCGAGCCGATCATGCGGGAAACCGCATATTTTTCCATGTATTCGCTCATGTCCAGGCGAATCAGCGGGTCCGGACCGTCAAACAGCTGATTTGCCAGCTGCTTGACAAGCTCTGTCTTGCCGACACCGGTAGGACCCACAAAGATAAAGCTTGCCGGACGGCGGCGACCGGACAGGTCTGCACGGCTGCGCTTGATGGCCTGTGCCACAAGGTGCACTGCCTCATCCTGTCCGACGATCTTCTTTTTCAGCTCGTCCTCAAGGTTTGCAAGCTTGACAAACTCTGTCTCACGGATTTTTACCGCGGGGATGCCCGTCCAAAGCTCGATCACCTTTGCCACATCGTCCATGCTGACCCGGATCTCGCTGGCGGCCGCCTGCTTTGCCGGCAGCTCCTTTTCAAGCTGTGCGATCCGCATCTTGCGCTCGGCGGCCTGCTCGTAGTCTACCGTATCATTGACGGACGAGCCCTCCATATCCGCCTCGTCCTGCTTGAGGGCATCCAGCTCCTTTTGCATCTCGATGTATTCCGAGATGACCGGATGCGCCAGATTGCAGCAGGCGCAGGCCTCATCCAGCAGGTCGATCGCCTTGTCCGGCAGGTAGCGGTCCGTGATATAGCGCTCGCTCAGCGTGACCGTCGCATGCAGCACCTCGGCGCTGACCTGCACGTGATGGTGCTGCTCGTAATAGCGCTTGATGCCGTTCATCACGGCAAGGGTATCGGCCACACTGGGCTCCTCCACACGGACGGGCTGGAAGCGGCGCTCCAGGGCCTGATCCTTTTCAATGTACTTGCGATACTCGGTGAAGGTCGTTGCCCCGATGACCTGAATCTCCCCGCGGGAGAGAGCGGGCTTAAGGATATTGCCCGCATTCATTGCACCCTCGCTTTCGCCTGCCGATGTGATGGTGTGGATCTCGTCAATAAACAAAATCACATTGCCGGCCGCCTTGACCTCGCTGATCAGACCCTTTACACGCTGCTCGAACTGCCCGCGGAACTGCGTACCTGCCACAAGGCTCGTCAGATCCAGCAGGTAGATCTCTTTATCCTTCAGCCCTGCCGGCACCTGTCCCTTTGCGATGCGCTCCGCAATGCCCTCGGCGATGGCCGTTTTGCCGACGCCCGCCTCACCGATCAGGCAGGGGTTGTTTTTCTGGCGGCGGCTCAAAATCTGGATGGTACGGTAGATCTCGCGGTCACGCCCGATGATATCATCCAGCTTACCCTCCCGTGCTTTCCGGGTCAGGTTGTCGCAATAGGTGTCCAGAAATTTGCGCTTCGGGGGCTTTTTGCCGCCCTTGCGCCTTTCGTTTTTACGGTCATCCTCCGGTTTTTCATTGCTGGTCATCCCCAGCGGGAAGGTGGCATTGCTGCCCGGGATCAAATCATCGTCCATATCAGAGCCGCCATCTGTATCGCCCTGCCCCATGTGCATCATCATCGAGAGCGGGTTCATGTCGCTCATGTCACCCATCTCCTCGATCACGCTTTCCATGCGGTTTTCCATATTATCCAGGTCCTGATCTGACATACCGAACTGCTTCATCAGGTCATCCACTGGTTTAATATGCAGCTCGCGTGCGCAGTGCAGGCAGTAGCCCTCCTGTTTCATCTGACCATTTTCCATCCGCTGAATAAAAATGATCGCCGGCCGTTTCTGGCATCGAATGCAGACCATATTTCCTCCTGTCATCAAACCCCGCCCTGTAAAAAGGGGTTAAACAAATTAAATACGTTATAGTAAAGACTGCTGCTCATCACAGTGTCGTTGAGCACACTGAGGTTGCCGCCGGTAATCACGATCACACCCCAGATCACACACAGCACAAGGTAAATATCCAGCAGCGCCGTAATGCCGCCCATCACCCAGCCAAGGCAGCGGTTGACCGTGCCGACCACCGGCAGACGGTTCACCAGCCCCAGCACCGTGATCAAAAGGCTGACCAGCATGCGCAGCAGCGCATAGAACACAAAAAACAACACCAGCATGATCACCGGTGTGATCAGCGGCTGCAGGATCTTGTCTACGATCGTATCTGCCAGCGCCGCCGCATTGTTTGCCAATGCCGTATCAATGGACTTTTCACACGCCTGCACGATCGATGCGCGGAACGATGCCGGCAGAAAACCGGCATATTTATCGGCAATACCGGACAGATCCACAATGCCCCCCTGCGAGAGGCTTGCTGCGATCTGCGTGCGGAAATTATCTGCCACCATGTTATCGAACACCCAGCCGGCGCCCGCTGCCGAAAACTGCCGTGCGCCAAACAGGCTGAGAAAATTGCCTGCAAAGCCCACCACGGAGGCCAAAAAACCCTTGCGGGCATAGTGGACGACCAAAACAAGCCAGACCACGGTGCATATGATATCAAAAAGAAATGACGGATTCTTGAACATACCTTGTTTTCCCTGTTACTTTCTGCCGCTGAGTGCTAATGCCGCACGCTCTCCCCCTCATGTGCCGGCAGAGTCGTCCTGCTGCGGCGGCTCGACCTGCTGTATTGTGTTGCCGCAGAACACCAGCAGCTGTTTGCCGGCAAGCAATGCCTGCGGCCGGGTGTCAAAGCTCTGGCTCCATGCAAAATTGCCTTGCAGGTCAAAGCACTCCACCGTGCGGTCTGTCAGCAGATAAAACTGCTTGCCTGTGCGCACGATGCGGCTTGCACTGGGCACGCTGACGGTATTTTGCACGTTCAGGCTTTTATCCAGCAGCACTGCCGTGCACATCTGACCGTTTGCCAGCAAAAGGGCAATGCCGTTTGTATCCGCAGAAGCACACAGCAGCTGGCTGCCGCCGAAATCGTAGACGGCACGCTCGCCGCCGCCGGCAGCATACAGCACAGCCCGGTCCTGATAGACGGCAAGGATGCTGTCGCCCGAAACCCAGCCCAGCCACTGCGGGATACTTGATGCAGTGCCGATGCTGACCGGCTCGCCCTGCGACAGATTGACAACGTAAACGTTTGCGCTGATCTGTCCGCCGCTTGCACTGACTGCGGCAACCGCAAGGCGGCGGCTCTCGGACGAAAATGCCATGCGCACCGGCACACCGTCCTCAGATGTCAGGTTCCAGCTGAGCAGCTCTGCCATGGCAGGCGAATACACGGTCAGCCTGGCAGCACTGTTCACGTCGCCGGTCACCACCGCCACGTGTCCGGCATCTGATACAGCGCACAGATAGATGCTGTTCTCTGTCGTTTTGGTATAGAGGTTCTGCGTACGGCTCTCCACACGCAGCTCGTTGCCGGAGCGGTTGTACAGCACAAAGCGTGTACTGCCGGCTGCAAGTGCCGGGCGCGCATACCCGCTTTGAATGCTGTTGAGCCTTTTGCCTGTTAGGCTGTACACCACACAGGTATCGCCGCCCAGCTCCACAAAGCTGTCGGACATAGACGCCACAGCTGCAACATCGGTGATGCCCGTCTGCTGCGGCCAGCCTGCCCCCTGCACCAGTGAAATCTGGACCGTATCCACAAAATCCTTTGCACGGGACACCGATGTGCCCACCAGCCCCGTTGCAAAGGCGATCACCGCTGTTAAGATCACAACAACGATGACCGCATTGCGGACCCTGCGCCCACGCACACGGGCACGGGCCGCCTCCAGATATTCCACTCTCCCGGTTGAAAGCGGCTCCCCGTCCGGCGGGGTATCGCCGCGATGAATTTTACTCATGCGCTCTCCTTACTTGAATTGGTAATCCACACACTTCAAAAACAAGCCCTTTGCCGGCATTGTCGGCCCTGCCAGGGTGCGGTCACGGCTTGCCAGGATGTCCGGTATCGCATCCGGCGAGAGCCTGCCTGCACCGGCCTCGCACAGCGTACCCACCAGGATACGGACCATATTGTACAAATAGCCGTCCGCAGTCACCTCAACCGTCACCTCGTCCCCTGTACGCACGACGCTGCAGGCCGTAACCGTGCGCACCGTGTCGCCATGCGCCGCAGCCGAGCTGCCTGCCGCACACAGCGCCAGAAAATCGTGCGTGCCGACAAAATACTGCGCCGCCTGCTGCATCTGTACTTCATCCAGGCGGTGCGGCACACGGGCATAGTACCGTGCATCGAACGGCGAGTCGATCGGGCTGTTGCGGATGCGGTAGAGGTAGGTTTTTGTGTGCGCCGCATACCGGGCATGAAAATCATCCGGTACGCATTGCGCCGCCAGCACACGGATGTCCTGCGGCAGATACCGGTTGAGCGCCAGCGGCAGCTTTTGCGGCGGGATGGCGGTCTGCGCATGAAAGCTCAGCATAAAGCCCAGCGCATGCACGCCTGCATCGGTACGGCTGCAGCCCTTGATGTCCGGCCGTACACCGAGCAGCGCCTGCAGCGCATCCTGAAAGGTCTGTGCTATGCTGCGCCCGTTTGGCTGTACCTGAAAGCCGCAATATTCTGTGCCGTCATAGGCAAGTGTAAGCAAATAGTTCATGGCTTAAAAATCCGGGAACAACGCCCTTGTCGACAGGATCACAGCAAACCACACCAGGCATAAGGCCGCATTGATATAGTCCTGCTTTGTACAGTGCAGCACATTCAAGCGGGTGCGTCCGTCACCGCCGTGGTAGCAGCGGCACTCCATCGCCATGGCAAGCTCATCTGCACGGCGGAATGCCGAGATAAACAGCGGCACCAGCACCGGCACCAGCGACTTGACACGCTGCATCATATTGCCGGTATCCAGCTGTGCACCGCGGGCCTTCTGCGCATTCATGATCTTGTCGGTCTCTTCGATCAGGGTCGGGATAAACCGCAGCGCAATGCTCATCATCATGGCAAGCTCATGCACCGGCAGGTGCAGCTTGCCAAAGGGCTTAAGCAGCTGCTCGATGGCATCTGTCAGCACAATGGGGCTTGTTGTATACGTCAAAAGGCTTGTGCCTGCAATCAGTGCAACCACACGCACCGCCATAAGCACTGCATAGCGCACACCCTCTGCATAGATCGTAAAAAACCAGATCTCCAGCAGCGGCTCGCCATCACCCGCAACAAAAAACAGGTTGAGCACCGCCGTAAACAGGACGATCGGCAAAATCGGCCTCAGGCTCTTCAGGATCATCTTGACCGGGATGTGCGCCACAGTGTACATCGCCGTCAAAAATACCAGCGACAGCCCCAGCCCCAGCGGGTTGGAGGCCGCAAACAGCAGCACAATAAAGGCGATCGTCAGCACCAGCTTGAGACGGGGGTCAAAACGGTGTACCGGGCTGTTGCCCGGTATGTGCTGTCCGATGGTAATGTCTCTCAGCATTTTGCGTTGCCCCCTTCCGTTTTTCCGGCGCGGGGCAGCACCAGGCTTTCGCCGGCATCACGCCGCCGCTTTGCCTGCTCGATCATCTTGACCGCATAGGGGATGGTATACACATCCGCCGGCACATCGATCCCCATCTCGCGCAGTTTCAGGAATATTTTTGTCACCTGCGGCACAGACAGCCCCAGCCTCAGCAGCTCCGGTGCGCGGGCAAACACATTTTCGACCGTGTCGTACATTGCGATTTTTTTGTTGCTCATCACAAGCACACGGTTGGCATACTTTGCAATGTCCTCCATGCTGTGTGATACCAGCAGCACCGTTGTTTTGGTCTTTTTGTGGTACTCCTTTACCTCCGACAGGATGTCATCCCGTCCCTCCGGGTCAAGCCCTGCGGCAGGCTCGTCCAGCACAAGGATGCGCGGCTGCATTGCCATGACGCCTGCCACGGCCACACGGCGCTTCTGTCCGCCGGAAAGCTCAAACGGGCTGCGCTCCAGCAATGCCCGATCCAGGCCGACAAATTCTGCCGCACGCTGCACACGGGCATCCACCTCTTCATCGCTCAGGCCCATGTTTTTGGGACCGAATGCGATGTCCTTGTAGCAGGTCTCCTCAAACAGCTGATACTCCGGGTACTGGAACACCAGCCCCGTAAGGAAGCGAAACTCCCTGATTTTATCCGGCTCCGCCCACAAATCACGCCCATCGATCAGGATCCTGCCCGATGTCGGGCGGTTCAAACCGTTCATATGCGTGATAAGGGTGCTTTTGCCCGACCCTGTTGCGCCGATAATGCCGACAAAGTCCCCTTCTTCCACCGTAAAGCTCACATCGTCCAGTGCTGTCACCGCATTCGGCATACCGGGGTTGTAGACGTAGCTCAGGTGCTCTACCTGAATAATATCTGCCATTCTGTCCGCCCCCTTACTTCAGCAGCTCGTACAGAGCCTGTGCGCATTCGCCTGTGTCGATAATGCCCTCCGGCATCGGGATGCCGACCTTCACCAGCTCATCCCGCAGCTCCGCAGCCTGCGGCACATCAAGGCGCAGCGAGCGCACCTTTTCTGTCTGGCTGAAGATCTCTTTCGGCGTACCCTCCATCACCACATGTCCGCCGCTCATAACGATCACACGGTCTGCCTGTGCGGCCTCCTCCATATAGTGCGTGATCGACACCACCGTGATCCCCATGTCCTTGTTCAAATGGTGGATGGTATGCATCACCTGCTCACGTCCGCGCGGGTCCAGCATTGCCGTTGCCTCATCTAAAATCAGGCAGTCCGGACGCATCGCCACCACGCCTGCAATGGCCACACGCTGCTTTTGTCCGCCGGAAAGGTTGTGCGGCGCACGCTCACGGTACTCGTAGATGCCCGCCATCTTCATGGCATCATCCACACGGCGGCGCATTTCGTCGTGCGGAACGCCGAGGTTTTCCAGCGCAAAAGCAACATCCTCCTCGACCACGGTCGCAACGATCTGGTTGTCCGGGTTCTGGAACACCATACCGACCTTCTGGCGGATGTCATACAGCTTGTCCTCGTCGGCGGTATCCATGTCCTCTACATACACCTTGCCCGCCTCCGGCAGCAGGATCGCATTAAAATGCTTGGCAAGCGTAGACTTGCCGCAGCCGTTTGCGCCCAAAACGGCGACAAACTCGCCCCGCTTTACGCTTGCCGAAACACCGTTCAGTGCGTAAACCGGGGTTTCCGGGTCATAGCGGAATTTCAATTCCTTTGCTGTCAAAATTGTATCTTGCATTTGTAATTCACTTTCTGGTGGCGCGCCTGCCAAGCAAGGCTGTGCCCCATTCTCTGATCGTTGTAAACTATACGCTTTCCCAGATGGCCGTAGCGCCGCACGGCACAACACCGCCCGTCGCCGATACCGGCAGCCCGATCTCGTCGCAGCTTGTCCTGCCGCCAAACCGGGGTACCAGGGTCGTCTTGAGCATATATTCCATGACTGCCGGCGACAAGCCTGTGGTATAGCTGTTGACCGCAAAAAACAGCGGTGTATCGCTAAGCACCTCTTCGCACTGCGAGATAAGGTCGTAGATGCAGTCCTCCAGCTTCCAGATCTCACCGCCCGGGCCGCGCCCGTAGCTGGGCGGGTCCATGATGATGCCGTCGTACACATTGCCGCGGCGCTTTTCACGCGCGACAAATTTGGCGCAGTCATCCACCAGCCAGCGGATGTTGCGGTCGGCAAGGCCGCTTGCCGCCGCATTGTCCTTGCCCCACGCCACGATGCCCTTTGAGGCGTCCACGTGGCACACGGCAGCACCTGCCGCCGCGCAAGCCAGCGTTGCGCCGCCGGTATAGCCAAACAGGTTCAGCACCTTGACGGGGCGGGACGCCGCACGGATCTTTTCGGCATACCACGCCCAGTTTACCGCCTGCTCGGGGAAGACGCCCGTGTGCTTAAAGCCGGTAGGGCTGACGATGAGCGTAAGCTTATCCGCCCCCTCGCCGCAGGTGATCTTCCATTTTTCCGGCAGTCGGCGGCGGTATTCCCACTCGCCGCCGCCCTGATTCGAGCGGTGATACACCGCATCCGCCTTTGCCCAAAGCGGGCTTTGGCGCGGCGTCTTCCATACCACCTGCGGGTCCGGGCGGATGAGGATCGTCTGTCCCCAGCGCTCCAGCCGGTTGCCGTCGGTGGCATCCAGCAGCTCATAATCCTTCCATGTATCTGCGGGACGCATAGTGTCCTTCCCTCCTTGTCGGCGGTTACTGCTTCAGTATCCGCTTGTTGATTTTTTCCACGATGCGCTTGGCGCAGCGGTCGATGGCATCCAGGTCCTGTCCCTCTACCATGACACGGATCTTCGGCTCTGTACCGGACACACGCACAAGCACACGTCCCATGCCCATCAGCTTCTGCTGCTCGTTCTCGATAAAGCCGGCAAGCACCTCATCCTCTTTATACGCTGCCTTCTGCGCACTGTTTGCCGTCACATTGATCAGCACCTGCGGGTACTGTGCATACACGCCGTTCAGCTCGCTCATTTTTTTGCCGCTCTGCGCCAGCAGCTTCAGCAGCTTGCCGGCTGTCAGCTCGCCGTCGCCCGTTGAGGCGTGGTGCATCAGGATGACATGTCCGCTCTGCTCGCCGCCGATCGCATATCCGTTTTCACGCATGTTTTCCAGCACATAGCGGTCGCCCACGGCGGTCTTTTCGGTCTTGATGCCCTGCGACTCCATATACTTGATAAAGCCCAGGTTGGACATGACCGTGACGACAGCCGTATCGCCGTCCAGACAGCCCTCGTCACGCATTGCCATCGCCAGCAGCGCTATGATCTTGTCGCCGTCGATCTCCTGCCCCTTTTCGTCGCAGGCAAGGCAGCGGTCGGCATCGCCGTCAAACGCAATACCGCAGTCGTAGCCGCCTGCCACGACCGCCTTTTCCAGGTTGTCCAGATGTGTGCTGCCCACGCCGCGGTTGATGTTTACGCCGTCCGGCTCCACACCGATAAACGTACACTTTGCGCCCAGGCGGGGGAACAGTATTTTTGCGACCTCGGCAGAGGCACCGTTGGCGCAGTCAATGCACACGTTCAGACCGGTCAAATCGCCGTCAATGGACTCGTACAGGTGGTCCACGTAGTCCCGCACGCCGTCCTGACGCCGGTACACACGCCCCACGTCGTCGCCTGTCATCAGCTTGATGCCGCGGCAGTCGCTGTCGATATACGCCTCGATCTGGTTTTCCACCTCATCGGGCAGCTTATAGCCCGAGCCGGCAAAAATTTTAATGCCGTTAAACTCCATCGGGTTATGCGACGCCGAGATCACAATGCCGGCGTCCGCATTGTATTTGCGCACCAGGTACGCCACCGCAGGTGTCGGCAGAACACCCAGGCTTTCCACGTCTGCACCCACGCTGCACAGGCCTGCCGTCAGGGCAGCCTCCAGCATATCGCCGGACCGTCGTGTGTCCTTGCCGATCAAAATGCGCGGGCGGTGCCCCACGCTGCCGGCCAGCACAGCCGCTGCGCCGCGGCCGATCTTCAGCGCCAGCTCACAAGTCAGGTCTGCGCCGGCAACGCCGCGCACACCATCCGTGCCGAAATATTTACCCATAGTTTTATCTCTCTTTCCGTCAACTCGTCTGTTTTTGCATGCCCTTGTCAAAACATGCTCTGCTGTCCGTCCTCGTCCGGGGCCTTCATGCCAAGGTGCTCGTAGGCAAGGCGTGTGGCACAGCGTCCCCGCGGGGTGCGGGTCAAAAAGCCCATCTGCATCAGATACGGCTCGCACAGATCCTCCAGCGTGACAGCCTCCTCGCCAAGGGCGGCCGCCAGTGTTTCCAGCCCGACCGGACCGCCGTTGTACATTTCGATCACGGCACGCAGCAGGCTGCGGTCCAGCTCATCCAGCCCCAAAGCGTCCACATCCATGCGCTTCAGGCTCAGCAGGGCGACGTCACGGTCGATCACGCCATCGCCCAGCACCGTGGCAAAGTCACGCACACGCTTCAAAAAGCGGTTTGCCACACGGGGCGTGCCGCGGCTGCACTTTGCCAGCTCGTATGCGCCCTCAGGCGTGATGGGCTGGTCCAGGATGCCTGCCGAGCGCTGGATGATGCGTGACAGCTCGTCCGGGCCGTACAGCTCCAGCTTCAGCAGCACGCCGAAGCGGTCACGCAGCGGCCCTGTGATCTGCCCTGCACGGGTGGTGGCACCCACCAGCGTAAAGCGCGGCAGATTGATGCGGATGCTCTGTGCGCTCGGACCCTTGCCGATCATGATATCCAGCGCATAGTCCTCCAGTGCGGGGTACAGCACCTCCTCCACCTGACGGGACAGGCGGTGGATCTCGTCGATGAACAGCACATCGCCCTCCTGCAGGTTGGTCAGCAGTGCCGCCAGGTCACCGGGCTTTTCGATCGCCGGTCCGCTTGTGATGCGGATCTGCACGCCCATCTCGTTGGCGATAATGCCCGCCAGCGTCGTTTTGCCCAGACCCGGCGGACCGTACAGCAAAATGTGATCCATCGGCTCGCCGCGGCGCTTGGCGGCCTCCAGGTATATTTTCAGGTTCTGCTTGACCTTATCCTGCCCGATGTAGTCCTCCAGGTGCTGCGGGCGCAGGTTGTTTTCTTCGTTGTCCGCCGCCGTCATGCCCGGCTGCATCATTTTTGCGCCGTAAAGCGCCGCTTCGTCCCGCATCTCTTACCTCCTGCCTGCCATACCGCGCAGTGCCTGCTTGATGATCTCTTCCACCGGCAGTGCGGCATCGATTTTGGACACAGCCACCGCCGCCTCGCTCTGCGAGTAGCCCAGCGACACCAGCGCCGCCACCGCCTGCGCACCGCCTTGCGACTCCATAGCAGCCGCATTTATGCCCACATCGTCCAGCGTGATGCCGTCCACAAAGCCCTTTGCCACCTTGTCCTTCAGCTCCAGCACGATGCGCTGCGCCAGCTTTGGCCCCACGCCGTTTGCCGCCTTGAACGCCTTGTGGTCCCCTGCCGACACGGCAAGTGCCACACGCTGCGGGTCCATCACGCTTAAAATTGCCAGCCCCGCCTTTGGTCCCACGCCGGACACCGCCGTCAGCATCTCAAAGCAGGCCTGCTGCTCCTCGTTTGCAAAGCCGTACAGTGCTATATCATTTTCGGTAATGCTCATCACCGTGTAAAGCGTCATCTCTTTGCCGACAGCAGGGGCGTTGCCTGCCACGCTGGTTGGGCACTGCACAAAGTAGCCCACGCCGCCGCAGCTGACGACCAGGCTGTTCAGGCTTTTTTTTACGATTTTTCCGTTCAAGCAGTAGATCATTGCGTTCTTCTTTCTTTTATCGCACAGCTCTGCGGGCTTAAATCGGGCCTACGCCCCGTTTTGCAAAGCGTGTCAGCTGGTTGCCGTTGGTGTGGCAAAACGTGATCGCCATGGCCAGCGCATCGGCGGTGTCGTCCGGCTTTGGCACTGCCTGCAAATGCAGCAGGATGCGCGTCATCTCCTGCACCTGCTTTTTGACCGCCTTGCCGTAGCCGGTGACGGCCTGCTTGACCTGCATGGGCGTGTACTCGTAAATCGGCAGCCCTGCCTGCGCCGCCGCCAGCAAAATGACGCCGCGCGCCTCTGCCACGCCGATCACCGTGGTCTGGTTATGCTGGTAAAACAGCTTTTCGATCGCCAGCACCTCCGGCTTTGTGCTTTCGATCACACCGCGGATGCCCGTGTACACCTCGTCCAGCCGCTGCTCAAACGGCATGCCGGCGTCTGTGCATACCGCACCAAAATCCACCGGCGCAAACCGGTTGCCCACATAGTCCACAACGCCCCAGCCCACGATCGCATAGCCGGGGTCGATGCCCAAAACTCTCATTTTGCAAGCCCTTTCTGATAATGAATCAGCTTATTATACCACACCTATAGGGTGTGAGCAACTCAAAATCCGCCCTTGCCCACGGCGGAAAGCACGCTGACCCGACAAAAAACAGCCCTGCCGCACGGTGTGTCAAAAAAGTTTCACTTTTTTTGAAAAACACCTTGCAATCCGGCACAAAGTGTGGTAATATAATCAAGCTGATTTTGTTCAGCGCAATATGGACGGTTAGCTCAGCTGGTAGAGCATCTGCTTGACGTGCAGGAGGTCACAGGTTCGAGTCCTGTACCGTCCACCAAACAAAGCACCCGGAGACACAGGTTTCCGGGTGCTTTTGTGTTTACAGGCACAGCATCGCACACGCATAAGGCGGGGGCAACCCCCAGCTGCGCCCTTTTGCACAGCAAAAAGGGGCTGTTGCACAAGAATAAAAACGAGTGCAACAGCCCTTTGCCATATTATAGATATCTATCTGCCGGGGTCACACAGCTGCGACCGGGCGCGGGGCACGTACAAGCGGCGCACGCTCGAACCTGACAGTGCCGTCCGGCGATACCTTTGCGATCAGCCGTCCGATGCGCACAATGCCCGTGCCGTCTGCGTCGTAATAGCCGCCGCACTTTGCAACGGTCAGGTAATTTTTAGCGGTGCTTTCTTTCTGGTTTGTCATGGCGGTTATCTCCCTTTATTTCAAGTTTTGTGTTGTGTGTTGTTTTGCTGCCTTATGCCTATACATACGCACGGCGCAGGTGCGGTGTTACAAAAAAGTTGGCGGCAGATGCCGTTAGGTAACTCCCCCAGGGGGCGGGTGCGTGTACCGGCAGGCACTGACGCAGATTTCTGCGTGAGCACTAACGCAAAATCCGGTATTTCACTAACGCAAGATCCTGCGCACAATAAAGACTTATATATTAAGACTATATATCCCCTTACCCCTTACGGGGAGTTTGCTGACGGCAGCTGCCGCAA
>CAVBNV010000028.1:0-19545 GCA_963596815.1 Oscillospiraceae bacterium | reverse complement strand
AATGTTTTTGAATGTGCCGGACGGGGTGTCCTTGACATAGCCCAGCGAAACCTTTGCCAGCTTGTCGCAGCACATTTTGCGGATATCGGCGAGGACAGCAAAGGTTGCCTTATGGGACAGCGTCGTTGACACAGAGTGCAGCAGCTCTGCCGCGATAAACGACAGAGCGATCAGCAACGCCTTTGTCAGATAGCTTGAAAGCTCGGTTTCACTGTTCAAGAGCATCTTTACAACGTCCGCAATTAAAAAATAAGGCAAAATCTTTAGGATGACGTTGCCTGCGGCGAGCAATAAGCTCCATAAGTAAAGCGGTTTTTGTGGTGCTGACCACTCGAGCAGCCAGCTTGTCGATGACTTTTTCTTTTCTTCCATGTTTGCATGCTCCTTTGCGAGGTTGTAATGTGGTATTTTAGTTAGGGTAAGCTAACTTGAGTCCAAAAAACAAACGGCCTTATGCCGACCGTGTGTTTTTATGTCGAAAACATGCGGTTTGTTGTCAGTGAGTGGTTTGCCTGGGCTGTTGCGGAAACCTGATGCCCAGTAGCTTTTCCCACCCGCCGGTCTGAAACTCTTTCAGTTGCGAGATGTTCTTCTTGGCGGTCTCTTTGTCGATGTCGTGCTCGATGATCTGGAAAACCGATGAGAAAAAGCCGGTGCTGACCATATGCAGCAGGATATTATCCATATCCGGAATATCGAAACCAGCCTTGCGCATGATATCCATATACCTTTCGGTTGACTGCATCTCACGCTCTACCATGTTGTGGATAAAGTCTGCATACTTTCCGCTGTCGCCGCATTTTAAGAGCAGGCGGAAGCTTTCATAGTTATCGTAAACATAATCGATGATCCGCTCTATGCCGTCCTCGGAGGATGACATCATGTGAGCGGTCTGCTCCTCAGCCGAAAGCACCTCAAAACCCGCAAGCACATCATCATAAATCTGATAGATGTGCTCCACATACGGGTCGATCAGCGCATCAAACAAGCTTTCTTTTGTAGGGAAATATTTATAAAATGCACCTGTGGTGAGCCCTGCATCCTTTACAATGCTGCGCAGAGAGGCGCTATCGAGTCCATCCGTCAAAAAATGCCGTTTTGCCGTATTTAATATGGTTTCTCTGGTATGATCTGCTTTGGTCGACATTGCAACACTCCGTTTCAAAATATAACGCCGCTATATAGCACTGTTATATTGTACAGCACCACAATGCGTTTGTCAATGTGGACTTGCGCCAAAATAATATTTGAAATCAGAGATTTGGCGTTTGCAAGATATCCCAAAATGGAAAGACCGCCCTGCACAGCGGCAAAGCGGTCTTTCACATAGGAAAACACAAAACAAAGGGAAAGGCAATTTTAACAAGCAGCGCACGCCTTAAAACAGGTTTTCGTCCTTATAGCGTCCGGTGCGCACAAACTGCACCCACTCGGCCACGTTTACGGCATGGTCGGCGATGCGCTCCAGATATTTGATCACCATCAACAGGTCCAGCGCATCATCGATGCTGCCGGGGGTGGCGGCAATCTCCTGCGCAAGGGTGTGTTTGATGGAATTGAAGTCGTAATCCACCTCATCGTCTGCTGCAATCACCTTGCGGGCAGCGCTTTCGTCCTCAGCAGTCAGGGCGGCAAGGGCATCGTTGATCATCTGGTACGCCTTGCGTCCCATATTGATTGCCATGCTTACAGCAGGGTCACCCGACTTGCGTGCGTTGACAAGGTGCGGCACAATGTCGGCGATGTCTGCGGCATGGTCGGCGATGCGCTCGATATCTGTCACGACCTTCATCGTGGCGGAAATGTGGCGCAAATCGCCAGCCACAGGCTGCTGACGCAGCAGCAATGTCATGCAGCGGTGCTCAATCTCACGCTCCATGTTGTTGATCTGCTCGTCGCCCTTAACGATGGCTCTTGCGGCATTGACATCGGCGGTGCACAGGGCTTCCAGGGCAGACTCTACGGCGTCTGCTGAGCTTTTGCCCATTTCGGTCAGCAGCGCCTGCAGCTCGCTCAGAGCGGTATCGTACTGTTTGCGGATACTCATGGTAAAACCTCCCTGTTGCTTTTAACCGAAACGACCGGAGATGTAATCCTCGGTGCGCTTGTCCTGCGGGCTGCTGAAGATCTGTCCGGTGGGGCCGACCTCAACCAGGTCGCCCAGCAGGAAGAATGCGGTGCGGTCACTGATGCGCGCTGCCTGCTGCATGTTGTGCGTGACGATCACGACGGTGTAATTTTTTTTCAGCTCGCTCATCAGCTCCTCTACCTTCATGGTAGAACCGGGGTCGAGTGCACTGGTGGGCTCGTCCATCAGCAGCACCTCGGGCTTGACAGCCAGGGCACGTGCGATGCACAGGCGCTGCTGCTGACCGCCCGAAAGACCGAGAGCGCTTTTTTTCAGGCGGTCCTTGACTTCATCCCATAGGGCGGCGCCGCGCAGTGAGCTTTCAACCAGATGGTCGAGCTCCTCTTTGCTGTGTACACCGTGCAGCTTTGGACCGTAGGTGATATTGTCGTAGATGCTCATGGGGAAGGGGTTTGCCTTTTGGAATACCATGCCCACACGGCGGCGCAGGGTGGTAAGCTGCATATCACGGCTGAAGATGTCCTCGCCGCGCAGGCGGACATCACCCTCGATGCGCACATTCGGCACAAGGTCGTTCATGCGGTTCAGGGTCTTCAAAAAGGTGGACTTGCCGCAGCCGGAGGGTCCAATCAGGGCAGTGATCTCACGCTCGCCCACATCCAGTGAAATGCCCTTCAGCGCTTTGAAATCGCCGTACCAGAGGTTCAGAGCTTTTGCCGAGATCACCGGCATTTCGGTTTGTTCCATATATGATACCTCGCTTTACTGCTTTTGTTTCAGCTTTGTTTTGGCCAGACGTGCGGCAAGGTTGATCACCAGCACGAGCACCAGCAGCACAGCGCCGATGCCCCAGGCAGATGCAAAGTCGCCATCCTCAAAGGCACGCAGGTACAACAGGACCGACAGCGTTGCACCGTTTGAGGCGTATGCCTTGAGGACGTTGCCGGCGATGACCTCTGCAGCGCCTGCGGTAAACAGCAGTGCAGCGCTTTCGCCCACGATGCGTCCCACGGCAAGGATACAGCCGGTCACGATGCCGTCGATGCTGCAGGGCAGCACGATGGTGCGTATGATATGCCACTTGCCGGCACCCAGACCCATGGCACCCTCACGGTAGCCCTGCGGTACGGTCTTGAGCGACTCCTGCGTGGTGCGGATGATGGTGGGCAGGTTCATGATGACAAGGGTCAGACAGCCGGAGAGCAGGCAGGTTTTGAAGCCGAGCGACTGCGCAAACACCAGCATGCCGACCAAACCGTAAATGATGCTGGGGATGCCTGCCAGTGTCTCGTTGGTAAACTCGATGATTTCGATCATGCGGCGGTTGGAGGCGTACTCGGTCAGGTAGACTGCTGCGCCCACGCCGAGCGGCAGTACGATGACCAGGGTGAGCAGGATGACATAAAGTGTATTGAGGACAGCTGGCAGGATGCCGTCCGTGCCCCTCAGCACACTTGCGGTAGTGGTCAGAAACGCAAAGCTGATGTGTGGGATGCCGCGCACCAGTACCATGCCGATGATGCCGGCGACCAGTACGATGACCAACACAGCGGCGACCCATACAGCGGCATTAAAAAATACGTTCCACACACGGCGGGCGGACGAGAATTCATTTTTCATCGCCGGGACCTCCCTTCAGCACGATATTCAGCACCACGTTGATGATCATGATGAACACAAACAGCACCAGTGCGATGCTGAACAGTGCCTGCTTTTGCAGTCCGCTTGCATAGCTCATCTCTTTTGCGATGGCGGTCGTCAGGAAGGTGACGCTCTTAAACAGACTTGTGGGCATATTGGGGCTGTTGCCGGCGACCATCATGACCGCCATTGCCTCACCGATTGCGCGCCCGATGCCGAGGACGATGCCGGCGGCGATGCCGCTTTTTGCGGCAGGTACACTGATCTTGAACCAGGTCTCGGTATCGGTCGCACCCAGCGCAAGGCTGCCCTGCTCATATTCCGGCGGGACAGCGTTGAGCGCAGTGACGGACACCGACACGATGCTTGGCAGGATCATGATGGAAAGCACGACGATAGCAGACAGCAGACACGCACCGGATGCCTTGCCGAAGATGCCTGCCACGGCGGGCACGAGCACCTGCATGCCCAAAAGACCGAACACGACACTTGGGATGCCGCTCAGCAGCTCGATGGCAGTGACAACGACCGTACGCACGGCAGGCGTTGCCGCCTTGGACAAAAATACAGCAGTTAAAAGGCCGATGGGGATGCCTATGATCGTTGCGCCGAGCGTGCCGTATACACTGGACAGGATGAACGGCAGGATGCCGTACAGCGGCTCAGCTGCTGTGGATGCCCACACCGTGCCGAACAGAAAGCGGAACAGACCGATCTTGTGGATGGCGGGCACGCCGGAAAGGATCATGTAGACAGAAATCAGCACCACACATGCCACAGCCAGCATGCCGCATAAAAAGAACACAAAGTTCATGATCGCTTCCAGCCATTCGGCAGGGGTGCGAGGCATTTGGATCTGGCGCAGAGAGAATGTTTTCTTCATGGCTCTTACCTTGGAAATCAGGCAGGTGTTCACATTACTCGTTTACAGGAACAGCACCGGCAGTGCGGATCAGCTCAGCAGCATCAGCGCTGCATGCAAAGTCGAAAAATGCCTGTGCCTGCTCGGACAGAGAAGCAGACTTGTTGGTGACAAACACGAACGGGCGCTGCACCTGGTAGCTGCCGTCCTTTACGGTGTCCTCGCTGCACTCGACGCCCTCAACGGTGACCATTGCCACGGTGTCGCCCACAGCGGACAGAGAGGCGTAGCCAATGGCGAGCTTGTTGGACTCGACAGCGCTGATTACAGCACCGGTAGCGGTCAATTCCTGTGCGTACAGGCAACTGTCCTTGACATCGACGATGCTCTCGAAGCCGTCACGTGTGCCAGAGCCGGCCTCACGACCGATCAGGACGATTTCGCCGTCCTCGCCGCCGACATCTTTCCAGTTGGTGATCTCGCCGGTAAACATCTGCTTGAGCTGATCAACGCTCAGGTCAGCGACTGTATTCGCTTTGTTGACAACGATTGCAATACCGTCCAGAGCGATGGTGGTGCCCTCGACATCGTTCTTTTCGTCATCCTTCAGTGCACGGGAGGAAAGACCGATATCCAGTGTCTTATCGGTAGCACCTGTGATGCCTGCGCCGGAGCCGGTGGGGTCATAGCTGACAGTCACGTCGGGCTGGACCTCGGCAAAGCCTTCGGTCAGGGCGGCGATTACGTTTTTCATAGAGGTAGAACCGCCGGTTGCAACGTTGCCGCTCAGTGCGGCGGTCTCGGCGGCAGAAGATGCGGTGCCGGATGCAGCAGCTGTAGAAGAGGAAGATGCACCGCAGGCGGTCAGAGCTGCAGCAGCTGCGGCAGTGCCGCAGACAGAAAGAAACGAACGACGAGAAATCTTTTTCATGATCAATAGTCCTCCATACATTCCGGCACGTCTGTCCGGTTGACATTTGTTTTTATCTGGAACATCACTATTGTATTGCAACCGTATTTTTGCCGCGACCATACCTGCGCAAAATGTACGTAAAGCTTTCTGCTGTGGTTTGGCAGGAATGCAAAAAAAGTGTAAATCAAAGGTGAAAGTCATAGCCTTTGATTTTACACTTCCTGACGAAATGACTGTTTTTGCGTCGCACATCTGCGCAAAACGCAAAAAAACCGCCGTACATCGTACAGCGGGTGCGGGCGATACAGTCTTAAATTTGATGCTCAATGATCCATAGCAAGAGCTGAGAAGCCTGAATGGAACCGTCAGCAATGTGCAATATTACGTCGATCAACTCATCCTGTGTGTATTCCAGCTCGATGCCGTTAATGGCAAGAAAGACTAGCATTGCATGTGCACCGATACGCTTGTTGCCGTCTACAAACGGATGGTCGCAGACTAGACCGAAGCATAACTGTGCTGCTTTTGACTGTATTGAGGGATAGAGATAATTTCCGCCAAAGGTTGCAAAGGGAGCGTTCAGTGCCGAGTCCAGCATCCCTTGGTCACGTACGCCATCAATGCCGCCGAACTCAGCGATCAGGGCGTCATGAAGTCTCAGGATTTGGTTTTGATTGAGCAGCTTCACTTTGCGAGCTCCTTATAGGCCTGTCTGTTTTTTTCGATCAATCGTTTGGATACAGCAAGCAGATCCTCGTCGGAGGTCTTCTGCTCACTTTCTGCCTGATTGAATTCCATCAGGATGTAGCGCGGCACGTTGTTCTTAAGGATGATGGCTGCACCGGATTTGTCTACCATACGTGCTACTTTGGAAAAGTTTTGGTTTGCCTCCGTGATAGAAACAAGATTGTCTGTATTGATCATCATAACAATCACCTCTTACTTTGTAGTATATCATTTTCTAGGATAAATACAACCTAATATTTGTTCAAAAGCGGCAAAACGCAAAAACACCCGCCGTACATCGTACAGCGGGTGCGGGATGATATGTGTGGGTCGCAGGTTAGCTTTCGCTGGAGATATCCTGACCGAAGTACTTCTCACTCAGGGTCTTTAAGGTGCCGTCTGCACGCAGGTCGGCAATGGCGGTGTTGATGGCCTCACGCAGGGCGGCACTGTCGTCGCCCTTGCGCAGCGGAATCGCAACGTGCGAGGACTGCTCGGTCTTTGCAACGATCTTGAAGTCTGCCTCGGGGTGTACATTGAGATAATCGTAGAACGAAACATCCGCATTCAGTGTGGCATCAATGCGTCCTGCGGTCAACAGCTGGATGGTCTCCTCCAGGGTATCGATGCCCTGTACAGTTGCACCGTAGCTTTCGGCAAGCTCCATATAGGTGGAAGCGAGGCTGTTGGCAGTGGTTTTGCCGTCCAGATCCTCAAAGGTCGTGATATCGGTGTTGTCTGTGCGCACGGCGAGTGCTGTGTAAATATAGGCATAAGGCTCGGTAAAGTCGTAGGTCTCGCTGCGCTCGTCCGTCACCTCAACGCCGTTGCACACCATATCAAAACGCCCGGCATCCAGACCTGCAAACAGGCTGTCCCAGCTGCTTTCTACATAGGTGGCCTTGACGCCAAGCTTTTCGGCGATGGCGGCGGAGACCTCTACGTCGTAGCCCACCAGCGCATCGCTCTCGTCGTGGTAGCTCCACGGCTGCCAGTCGCCCTCCAGCGCAACGATCAACTCGCCATTGCTCTGGATTGTGCTCAGCTGGTCAGCGGCTGCGCTGTCCGCACCGGCAGAAGAGCCGGCAGCGGAGGATGACGCCGCAGAGCCGGAGGCGGAACTGGATGAACAGCCTGCCAGTGTCAGCACACCGGCGGCAGCCATAACGCTCATCAGGGAAATAAAAGTTCTTCTTTTCATTGTTCGTGTTCCTTTCGTTTGTGCCCATGTATGGGTCACTCTGTATGTTCGATCTTGCGCAAAAATGCGCGTGTGCGCTCTTCTTTGGGGGATTCAAAAAAGGTGTGCGAGGGTGCCTGCTCGACCACGACGCCGTCCTCCATAAAGACGGTTTTGGAAGAAACGTTGCGTGCAAAGCCCATCTCGTGCGTGACAACAAGCATCGTCATGCCCTCTTGTGCCAGCTTGCGCATGACGGTAAGCACCTCGCCTGTAAGCTCCGGGTCCAGTGCACTGGTGGGCTCGTCAAAATAGATGATCTCCGGGTCGGTTGCCAGCGCACGTGCAATCGCCACACGCTGTTGCTGCCCGCCCGAGAGCTGCAGCGGATAATAGGTGGCACGGTCGGCAAGCCCGACCTTTTCCAGCATCTTCATACCGATGGCATCCGCCTGCTCGTGCGGCATTTTGCGTGCCACGATAAGCCCCTCGGTCACATTTTGCAGGGCCGTTTTGTTGCGGAACAGATTGTAGCTCTGGAAGACAAAGGCAGTTTTTTTGCGCAGCCGTGCAATGTCCTGCCGGGAGGCGTTTGCAAGGTCAAAGTGCTCACCGTCAAAGGTCATTGTGCCGCCATCAGCCCGCTCTAAAAAGTTCAGACAGCGCAGCAGGGTCGTCTTGCCGGAGCCGCTTGGCCCCAGGATGGCAACGACATCGCCCTTTTCAACTTCTAGCGTGACGCCACGCAGTACATGCAGGGTGCGCTCAGGCTTTTGTGTGCGCGCAAACACACCGCCCGCAGGGGAAGCTTTTGCATAGGTGTAAAACGTTTTTTGTACGTTTTGAATCGTCAGCATTGCCATGTTGCATCCCCCTTTTTACCGGAAGCCGTGGGCGTTCAGCCGATGCTCGACAACGGCTTGCAGTTTTGTGATAACGGTGCAGAACAGCAGGTACACCACGGCGATCTCGCAATAGATGGGCAAAAAGATATAGGTGCGTGCGGCTACACGCTGCCCGGCCATGAACATCTCGGCAACGGTGATGTTGGATGCCAGCGAGGTGTCCTTGATCATGCTGATCAGCGAGTTGGACAGCGACGGCACCGCAGTGCGCAGAGCCTGCGGCAAAACGATGCGCCGCATGATCTGCCACCAGCTCATGCCGACACAATAGCCTGCCTCAAGCTGTCCCTGCGGCACAGACTCCAGCGCACCGCGCATCGTCTCGGCACAGTATGCTCCCTCGTTGAACGAGAAGGCGATGACAGCGGCAGGGAAGGCGTCCAGCATGATACCGACGCTCGGCAGCCCGTAAAAAATGATAAACAGCTGTACCAGAAGCGGTGTGCCGCGCACAACCCAGATATAAAAACGCGCAATTTGCTGCAGCACGGGTACATGCGCATATTGGATCAGCGCCACGATCACAGCGATGATCATTGCAAAAAAGAAGGAGACCAGCGTGAGCGGGATGGTCATAGTCACACCGGCGGAAAGAATGCGCGGCAGCGCCTCGAGCAGGATGCCTGCCGTGCGGTTGGATAAGATACTCTCTAACATGAAAAACCTGTCCTTATTGGCAAGGGTGCGTCAGCAGGCCGGAAAGCGCACGACGCAGCCATTATAAGCCTTGAACTGCGCTTTAGGTCAAGCTCTTTTTTGAAAAAAATTATTTCCTACCAAATTACTATAACATGAAAAGCAGACAAGTGCAATTGGTTTGTGCAAATCGCCCAAAGTGTACAAAACGGAAAAATAACACGTGCTAACTTTGTGCAAAGTGGTCGCCGGTTGACGCAAAGACGGCTTTCGTGTACAATAAATCTGCGGGTCACCGCCGAAACCGTCGGCGCACCCCGACAGTTTGCCGTGCAGCGTCTGCTGTGCGGCACAAACGGAGGGATACAATATGTCTCAACATAAAATCGGTGTCCTGGGTGCCGGCACCTGGGGCATGGCTCTCGCACGCATGCTCTGCGTCAGCGGCAACGATGTGCAGGTATGGTCTGCGCTGCCGGCAGAAATCGACAGCCTTGCCGCAGCGCGCGTGCACCCGAATTTGCCCGGGATGCAGATCCCGCAGCAGCTGCAGTTCACCAAAGAAATCCGCCGGGTGTGCACCGGCAAGGATGTGCTGCTGTTTGCGGTTCCGTCTGTTTTTGTCCGCTCGACGGCTGCTGCCGCACGTGCGTATGTCCCGGACGGGCAGATTGTTGTTGATGTTGCCAAGGGCATTGAGGCGGACACCCTGTTTACCATGACCGAGATCCTTGCCGATGAGTTTGGCAAGGCAGGCGGCCCGGCAAATGTGCGTCTGGTGGCGCTGTCGGGCCCGACCCATGCAGAGGAGGTCGCCCTGGACATGCCCACCACCATCGTGTCATCCAGCCCGGATGCCGAGGCAGCGGCATATGTGCAGGAGGTGTTTACAAACACCTGTATGCGCGTGTACACAAACCCCGACATCAAGGGCGTTGAGCTCAGCGGCGCGATGAAAAACGTTGTCGCACTGGGCGTGGGCATCTCGTCCGGCCTTGGCTACGGAGACAACGCCCGTGCGGCACTGATCACCCGCGGCATTGCCGAGATTGCCCGTCTTGGCGTCGCAATGGGCTGTGATATCCACACATTTACGGGTCTTGCCGGCATCGGCGATCTGATTGTTACGGCGACCAGTATGCACAGCCGCAACAACCGTGCGGGTATCCTGATTGGTCAGGGCAAGACCCCAGCACAGGCCGTCAAGGAGGTTGGCATGGTTGTGGAAGGAATGAATGCCCTGCCTGCCGCATTAAATCTTGCAGAAAAATACCATGTGGAGATGCCCATCGTGCAGACGGTTAATGCCATTGTCAACAAGGGCATGAGCGCTGCCGATGCCGTACACACCCTGATGGCTCGTGACCCCAAGGACGAAACGCCCCAGGGCTACCAGGCAAACTAAGTTGAATAACTGCACAGCATAAGACGAACGCCCGGCTTTTTGTCGGGCGTTTTGCATGTCTGTGGATGAGCGGAAGGGTTTTAACTGGTACAGTGCACGGAAAACTTTTTTGAGAATTTTTTGATAATCCTATTGACAAACTGGGTATATGGGAATATAATGCAGACATTAAATCCACCGGACAAGTAGGTAATACGCTTGACGGTCGGAAATGCTGAGAAGGGAGGGCACTGCTATGACATTGATTTGGTACGAGCTGCTGCAGGCAAATGTTCGCTGTGGGCGAATGTGCGGTGATCGGGCAGGACATCTGGCTGTTAACTGTGCGTTGCCCTCCGCCGGGCGAATGTGTCGCATATGACACGCACATTGTAAACAGACTTTTGGTTTGCCCGATGCGTACGGTATACCGCATCGGGTGTTTTTATACAAATTTATTATACAAATTGTAATAACAGAGAGGTAAAATACTATGTCTAACTATAAATTTGAGACCCTTCAGCTTCACGTTGGTCAGGAGCAGGCAGACCCCGCAACCGATTCCCGCGCAGTGCCTATCTACCAGACAACCTCTTACGTATTCCGCAACAGTCAGCACGCCGCCGACCGTTTCGGTCTGGCAGATGCGGGTAACATCTACGGCCGCCTGACCAACTCTACGCAGGATGTGTTTGAAAAGCGCATTGCCGCACTGGAAGGCGGTGTGGCAGCGCTGGCAACGGCATCCGGTGCAGCAGCCATCACCTATGCGATCCAGGCATTGGCGCAGGCAGGCGACCACATCGTCGCACAAAAGACTATCTACGGCGGCAGCTACAACCTGCTGGAGCACACCCTGCCCGCATACGGTGTAAAAACCACGTTTGTAAATGCACATGACCTGGCAGAGGTGGAGGGTGCGATCCAGCCCAACACCAAGGCGGTCTATCTGGAGACCCTCGGCAACCCCAACAGCGACATCCCCGACATTGACGCTATCGCCGAGATTGCACATAAACACGGTCTGCCGCTGGTGATTGACAATACCTTTGGCACCCCGTATCTGATTCGTCCCATCGAGCACGGCGCAGACATCGTTGTGCACTCTGCAACCAAATTTATCGGCGGTCACGGCACAACGCTGGGCGGCATCATTGTGGACAGCGGCAAGTTTGACTGGAAGGCAAGCGGCAAGTTTGGCAATATTGCCGACCCGAACCCGAGCTACCACGGCGTATCCTTTGCGGATGCTGCCGGCCCCGCCGCATTTGTCACCTACATCCGTGCGATTTTGCTGCGTGATACCGGCGCTACCATTTCGCCGTTCAATGCATTCCTGCTGCTGCAGGGCACCGAGACGCTGAGCCTGCGCCTGGACCGCCATGTCGAAAATACCAAAAAGGTCGTGGAGTACCTGTCCAGCCACCCGCTGGTGGAAAAGGTCAACCACCCCTCGCTGCCCGACCACCCCGACCATGCTTTGTACCAGAAGTACTTCCCCAACGGCGGTGCGTCCATCTTTACCTTCAACATCAAGGGCGGCAAAGAGGAGGCCTTTAAGTTTATCGATAACCTGAAGATCTTCTCGCTGCTGGCGAATGTTGCCGATGTAAAGAGTCTGGTCATTCACCCGGCGTCCACTACCCACAGCCAGCTGAACGATGCCGAGCTTGCAGAGCAGCAGATTTACCAGAATACGATTCGTTTGTCCATCGGCACCGAGCACATCGATGACATCATTGCAGACCTGGAGACCGGCTTTGATGCTGTGCGCAACGGCTGAACAGTCGACTGACCATACCGGACGCTTATACTGACCCGATAAAGCCTGTCCCCCCACAGGCTCCGACGGTAAAATTTTGTCTATAAGAAAGCTGCGATAACGTAAAAACGCCCTTCTGATGTTGTTCAGAGGGGCGTTTTTATCATTTTTGACAAATCGAAGTACTAAATTCCGTCTTTGTTCACAAAAAAAGGGTGCGGATTGTGCTATACTAAAAGTGCTGAAAAATGCAGAAAATTATAGAAAAGGAGAACACACGTTATGCATCAACCGGACGCATCTGCGCAGCCTTCCCGCAAAAAGACGCTGCTCTCGGTGCTGGTACTCGTACTGCTTACCGGTATCATCGTTTATATTTTTAAGGATCACTGGGGCGAGATCACAAGCGCCCTTGGGCGTCTTGGCATATGGCAGGTCGTGCTCGTACTGGCGGTGGGCTTGAGTTACCCGCTGCTGGAGGGGGGCGTTACATGGCTGATCGTGCGCAGCCGTCTGCCCCGCTTCCGTCTGCGGCAGGCACTAGACACCGAGTGCGTGGGCGTGTTTGGCAATGTGGCGGCGTTTGGCGTGGGCACGACACCGATGCAGGCTTTTTACCTGTATCACTGCGGGGTGCCGGCAGGGCCCGCTGTGGGCATGCTGACGCTGCAATATGTGTTCCATAAAAGCACGGTGCTGCTGTATGCCACGGCAATGCTGCTGCTCTGGCACGGCTGGCTGGCTGAAAACACAAGCGGCATCCTGCGGTATCTGCCGGCGGCGTATGCCGTGGTTGCGCTGATCATCGTTGCGCTGGTGCTGGTGTGCGTGTCGCCGCTGATACAGCGCCTTGCACGGTGGCTGCTGGGTCTGCTGCCCGAAACCGACCGGTGGCAGAAACGCCGTGATGCATGGCAGCAGCAGCTCGACACCCTGAGTGCGGAGAGCCGCCGCCTGCTGGCAGACAAACCGCGATGCGCTGCAATTTTTGCGGTACAGGTCCTAAAGCTGTTTTTGCTGTTCTGCCTGCCTTGGCTCAGCATCCGGTTTATGGGGCTTACGGATATCGGCTTTTGGCATGTGCAGCTGCTTACAAGTTTGGTGCTGTTTGTCTCCAACGCATTGCCGAACGTGGCAGGTATGGGCTCGATCGAGACGGCGTTTGCACTGGTGTTCGGCAGTTTTCTGGCACAGGGTGAGATGATGAGCGTAATGATGCTGTACCGCATTGCCAGCTACTATTTTGTATTTGCTGCCGGCGCTGTCGGTTTCTTCTTTGCACAGAAGCACATCACAGAGAAGCCAACCGCAGAAGAGCCAACCGCAGAAGAGCACTCGTGATCATTGCGGTCAAAAGAATAAAAAAGCACACAAAAGGCACGGCGTTTTTCGGCGCTGTGCTTTTTTGTGTGCTCAAAGCTCCTAAGCGAAAAAACACCCTGACTTGTAACCAAGTCAAGGTGCTGCGTGTGGAGCTGCTATCCAGATTCGAACTGGAGACCTCATCCTTACCAAGGATGCGCTCTACCAACTGAGCTATAGCAGCATATGGCGACCCGGATCGGGCTCGAACCGACGACCCCCAGCGTGACAGGCTGGTGCTCTAACCAACTGAGCTACCGGGCCATGATCGCTCAAGTTCATCGTGCCGGCCAGCTCTCACCGCCGGAACGATGTATATTATAGCGGATAGAGAAGTGCTTGTCAAGCAGAAAATCAAGAAAAGTCTGATTTTTACGCAGACAGTGCGGACGGCATAAACAAAGCGCACAAGATCGGTCGGTCTTGTGCGCTTGTGGCAGGGGTAGTAAGTCTCGAACTCACGGCACGCGGTTTTGGAGACCGCTGCTCTACCAACTGAGCTATACCCCTAAATATCAACACTCGCTGAGTGCTTGATTATTATAAAAGATATCCTGCGAAATGTCAAGGGTTGATTTTAGATTTTAGCAATTTTTTGTGTTGCAGCCACCGCAGCCCTCTTTTTTGGCGGCAGGCAGCTGGCTTGCAAGCTGCTCCAGCGTTACGCTGTCGATGTAATGGTTGATCACCTCATCCAGCCCGGCCCAAAACGGCAGGGTAAAACACTGCTCCGACATGGGGCAGTCGTTTGTCTCGCTGCCAAGGCAGGGGATGGGTGCAACGCTGCCCTCGATCGCGCGCAGAATCTCGCCGGCGGTGTAGTCGGCAGGTGCTTTTGTCAGGCGGTAGCCGCCCTGGCTGCCGCGCTCGCTTTTGACAAGCCCGACCCGTGCCAGCGGTGTGACGATCTGCTCAAGGTACTTCAGGCTCAGGTTCTGCCGCTCGCTGATCTCTTTGAGCGAGACCGTGGAGCCGGGTTTGTAACATGCCAGCTCCGCCATCAGGCGCAGAGCGTAGCGGCTTTTGGTCGAAAACTTCATGCTGCTTCTCTCCTTGTTCTTTTAAGTATAACACACCCGGCATGATTTGCAAGGATTTTTGCACGTGTGGTTTTCACTTTTGCCGGCGGCACTTGTGCAAACAAAAAAGGTTTGTTATCATATAAAGGTATCATCGAACGAGGAGCAAAGCATATGAGTGTAAAAATTGATGCAGCGGCGGCTGTCCGCATGCTGGATGCCGGCAAGGCGCAGGCGGTGGATGTGCGCGAGCCGGACGAGTTTGCTGTGGGGCATATCCCCGGCGCAAAGCTGCTGCCGCTTGGGCAGGTGATGGCGGATGCCGGTACGGTCATGCCCCAAAAGGATGCGGCGTGGCTGATTTATTGCCGCACCGGACGCCGCAGTGCGGACGCCGTACAAAAGCTGGAGACCCTTGGCTACACAAACATTTACGACCTTGGCGGCATTCTAAGCTGGCCGTACGAGATCGAAGGGGACTTTGAAGGACATTTTTAAGGTAAAATTACAGGACAGGAAGAGGGATGCAACGTGGCGTTTGAAGCAGCAAAATTTGCGGGCAGTCACTGCGGCTGCCGCTACCAGCAGGACTACCGCCCCACCCTTGGCAGGGACGGCAAAAAAGAGTCCGGTACGCTGGAGGTCATCAAGTTTTACTACGATGGTGCGATCCGTATGGAGCAGCACTGCTACGGTGAGGCGGCGACCTTTGTGTTTGGCGTATGGGCATCCGGGATGGATGCGGACGGCACACTGCACTGGCAGCTGCCGCAGCACGGCTATTACGACGCTGAGGCGCTGCCCCGCAAGCTGGACCGTGTGGACGAAAACGGGTGGCTCTATTTTGACGGCAGCCCGTTTGCGTGGAAGCTGGCGGACGATTTTGTCGAGGATAAACGCTGGGGCTACCCCCGCTGGAAGGTTATCCTTGGCAAACTGCTGAAGCGTGAAAAAAGTAAGTAAATCGTTATAAAATTACAGTATTCCTATTGACATACTAGGGGATTATACGGTATAACTATGCTTGTCACAACAAGCGGAGCCGGGCTTGCAGGGTCGGCTCTGACCAGAGAGAAAGGAATCGTCCCCATGGAGAACAATCAGAAATTGGTCTATCTGGACAACGCTGCCACCACTGCCTGTGCACCCGAGGCGCTGGCTGTCATGGTGGAGGCGCTGAGCGCTGCCTGCGGCAACCCCAGCAGCCATTACAGCGTCGGCTACGATGCAAAAGAGTTTGTAGATACTGGTCGTGCACAGGTTGCAAAGGCGATCAACGCCGCACCGTCGGAGATCTATTTTACCGGCTGCGGCTCAGAGGCTGACAACTGGGCAGTGAAGGGCACCGCTTTTACCAAGGCACGCCAGAACAAAAAGCACCTGATCACCAGCGCATTTGAGCACCACGCCATTATGCACAGCATGGCTGCGCTGGAGCGCATGGGCTTTGAGGTCACCTATGTCAAGCCGACTGCCGAGGGGTATATCCGCCCCGAGGACGTGGAGGCGGCGATCCGCCCCGACACGGCACTGGTAAGCGTGATGATGGCAAACAACGAGATCGGCACTATCCAGCCCATCAAAGAGATCGCTGCGATCGCACATAAGCACGGCGTGTGGATGCACACCGATGCCGTGCAGGCTGTGGGCGCTATCCCGGTCGATGTCAAGGACCTTGGCGTGGATATGCTGTCCATGAGCGCCCACAAGTTTAACGGCCCCAAGGGTGTCGGTGCGCTGTACTGCCGCAAGGGCGTCTGGCCCCAGAACCTGATCGACGGCGGCAGCCAGGAGGCACGCCACCGTGCAGGCACCGAGAACGTGGCGGGCATTGCCGCCATGGGCAAGGCGCTGGAAATGGCGACCGGTGACTTGGAGGCACGCATGGCACACGAGCAGGAGCTGCGTGACTATGTGATCGACCGTGTTTTGAAAAACATCCCTGAGGCACGCCTGAACGGCGGCATGGAGCATCGCCTGCCCGGCAATGCCAACATCAGCTTCCCGGGTTTGGAGGGCGAGACCATCCTGCTGGATCTGGATATGCACGGCATTTGCGCCTCCACAGGCTCTGCCTGCAACTCCGACAGCCTGGACCCCAGCCATGTGCTGCTGAGCATCGGCGTGCCGGAAGAGATCGGCCACGGCTCGATGCGCTTTACCTTTGGCCCGCAGAATACCATGGAAGAAGCAAAATACCTGTGCGACGTGCTGGAGGAAGTGATCCCCCGCCGCCGTGCGATGAGTTGTATGTGGCTGCAGGGGCAGAATACCGCCCGCCAGTTCAGCATGAAGGGAGATAAGTAAAATGGCAAGTATGTATAGCGCAAAGGTCATGGAGCATTTTGCAAACCCGCACAACGTGGGCGAGATCCCCGATGCAAACGGCGTGGGTGAGGTCGGCAACCCCAAGTGCGGCGACATCATGCGCATGTACCTGAAGATTGAGAACAACGTGATCGTGGACGTCAAGTTTTTGACCTTTGGCTGCGGCGCAGCCATTGCCACCAGCAGCATGGCAACCGACCTGATCAAGGGCAAGACCATTGATGACGCCCTGAAGCTGACCAACAAGGCCGTTGTCGAGGCTTTGGAGGGTCTGCCTCCCATCAAGGTGCACTGCTCGGTTTTGGCCGAGCAGGCTGTTAAGGCGGCTCTGTCCGACTATTACCGCCGCCTTGGCATCGACCCCGAGCCCATCGTCGGCAAGCTGGAAGAGGACTGCGACCACTGCGAGAGCTGCGGCGGCTAAGCGCAAGCTGCACCAAAGCCATAACCAAAACACCAAAGAGCCTGTCACGAACAAACGGTGACAGGCTCTTTTTTTGCTGTTGTATCCGGTACGGGTTGCCTTAGCTGTTGTAGTGGATGACGGCGTTTTTTAATGCGTCGTTGCCGTCTGCAATGGCAACAGCGTTCCATTGCGCTTCCGTGCCGGCGTAGTATACGTCCTTTAGTGCGGCGCAGTCCTTGAAAGCGTTTGTACCGATGCGGGTGACACCTGCGTCGATGGTTACACTTTGCATGGTGCGGCGCTTGCCGTACCACGGTGCATTGTAGGGTTCAACATAGTCATAGGTTGCACCGCTGCCCATAAGGTGCAGGGAGCAGGATGTCTCAAAAAAGCCACCGGTGTTTTCGATAACACCGTATACGTTTTCGCCGCAGGTGATTGCGTTGTAATGGATGGTTACATCCTTCAGGCTGTCATCAGAAGCATTGACATATTTACGCAAATCGTTCCATTGACTTTCTGTGCCGGCGTAATACACATCTGTCAGGCTGATACAGTTTTTAAAAGCTGAGGAGGCAAGAAAGGTAAGGCTACTGGGCAGTGCGATGCTCGTCAGGCTGCGACAGTCATCGAAAGCGGAGTATTCAATAGTTGTTACACCGTAAGGCAGATGGATGTTTTTTAACCGAATGCACCCACTAAAAGAGCCCCATTCAATTTCGGTAACGCTGTCTGGTATGGTGACATCTGTCAAACCGATGCAATCCCAGAATGCATAAACTCCAATGCTTGTCACACCGTTTTCAATGGTAACCTTTTTTATTTTTCCTCGGTTCCAATTCCAAGGTACATCAAGGCTGCTATGACTTCCAGAAGAAGGGTCGACAAAGTCCATTGCACCCTTGCCATAAATGCGAAGGGTTCCGTCCGAGTACAGCTCATAAGTTAATTTGGATACACCGCATGCACCGGAATCTATAATAGCTGGGTCAGAGCTTTGTGCGGCGGCTGCAATGACACCGCATGCAAGAAAAATACAGCACACCATTGCGATGGCGCTGCAAACATTTTTCAAAAGGTTTCTTTTCATATCACACCAATCTCCTTTTGACAGCTTAAATCAACTGTTGTAATGGACGGCGGCATTTTTTAATGCGTCGTTGCCGTCTGCAATGGCAACAGCGTTCCATTGTGCTTCCGTGCCGGCGTAGTATACGTCCTTTAGGGCAGAGCAGTCCCTGAAAGCATTTGTACCGATGCGGGTGACACCTGCGTCGATGGTCACGCTTTTTAGTGCGCTGTGCTTTTCATACCACGGCGCATGATAGGGGTCAACGTAGTCATGGGTTGCACCGCTGCCCATAAGGTGCAATGTGCTGGTAGAATTCATAAAGCTTTCGGTATTTTGAAGCTCGTAATAAACGCTTGCGCCGCAGGCATTGGCGTTGTAATGGACGGTTACATCCTTCAGGCTGTCATACGTGCTGACGTATTTTCGTAAAGAATTCCACTGCTCCTCTGTACCAGCATAATATACGTCCGTCAGGCTGATACAATTTTCAAAAGCTGAGGAGCTAAGAGAGGTAAGGCTGCTGGGCAGTGCGATACTCGTCAGACTGATACATTCTTTGAAAGCGAGGTATTCAATAGTTGTTACACCGTAAGGTATGTTGACGCTCTTTAGGCTTTGACAGCTTGAAAAAGCACCAGAATAAATAATCTTTACGCTTTCAGGGATGGTTACACTTGTAAGGTTTTTACAATAGTAAAATGCGTGTTCAGCAATGCAACGGACGCCATCTTCAATGATTACGCTTTTAATGTAAGAAGTGTGAATGCCGAAAAATGTTGCATGAGAACTATAAGAAGTGCTTGTGGTAAGCATTGGGCCATTGCCGCGGATGTATAACCTGCCGTCGCTGTATAGCTCAAAAGTAAGTTCATCACTGCCGCAATTACCTGATTGCACTACGTAGGGCGTTTGTGGTGTGCTGCTTGCCGCAGGCGCAGGGCTGCTGCTCGCCTTGGGGGTGGCTTTCTTTTTGGCTGATGTGTTTGCCTTGGAGCTTGCTTTGGACGCTGTGCTTGACGAGGCGGGGTCGGGGCGTGTATGGGCGTTGCCGTCTGTCGCCTCTGCCGAGAAAGCCATGGCAAATGCAATGCAGCACACCGCCGCAAGGGTGCGCAGCAGGGGTTTTGCGTTTTTGTGTGTCATGTTTTACACCAAAGTCCTTTCGTACTGTGGAAAAATGGAATCACTTTGTGATGCTCAGTGTGCCGGAGGCGAGCTCGCTGCCGTTGGCATCGCAGATGATTTCGGTCAGGCTGCCGC
>CAVBNV010000027.1:0-20114 GCA_963596815.1 Oscillospiraceae bacterium | reverse complement strand
TACATGAAGGAGTACTGGGGCGAAGGCTCCAACCGTGCCCGCAACTGGCAGCGCTATGACCTTGGCGGCTCAACGAAGCTGAGCTTTGAGGAGGGCGTTGACAGCTATGTGCCCTACGCAGGTCCCCTTGCGGATGGTGTGCAGACGACGCTTTACAAGGTAAAGAGCACGATGTGCAACTGTGGCGCACTGTCCATCCCCGAGCTACAGCAAAAGGCGAAGCTGACTGTGGTCTCCTCTACTTCAATCGTAGAGGGCGGCAGCCATGACGTTGTTTTGAAGAATGCAACGCCGAACATCATCAACGGCTGATTCAAGTAACACTGGCAACCAAAGGACCGTCTGTGCGTGCGTACAGGCGGTCTTTTGCTGTCTGCGCAAAAAGAACTTGCACAGAGCAGGGAATGATGCTATTATGTTAGAAAACCCTGTCAAGACAGCCGTCAGAGAGCCTTGATGCAATAAACAGATCGTGCGTTCATGTCGACTGCTCTGCACGGAGATTGCTTGTTGAACAGAAAAGAGGAAAACACTTATGGATAATATCAAGGTGGAACCGTACCTCCCGGATGAGGACTACGACAACCCGGCTATGGTTGTCGATTTTTATGAATTTACGATGGCGAACTGCCTTTTTTTGAACGGATTCAAGGATACGAAGCTTGTGTTTGACATGTTCTTCCGCAAGAATCCGGACGGTCAGGGCTACTCCATCAGTGCAGGACAGCGCAAGCTGACACGCTTTTTGCTCAACTATCACTTCAACCCGCAGGATATCTGCTGGCTGCGTACAAAAGGGATGAGCGAGGAATTTTGCGAGTACCTGCGCAATTACAGGTGGAAGGGTGATATGTACGCTCTGCCTGAGGGCACGGTGTGCTACCCGCATGTGCAAATGGTGCGTATCGAGTGTGACCTCGTGGGTGCAATTTTGATCGAGACCTACCTGCTGCAGACCATGAATTTCCACAGCCTGATTGCCACAAAGGCAACGCGCATTACAGGCTTGAATACCCATACGCCCCGCAGCGTCATGGAATTTGGTACGCGCCGGGCACAAGGTGAAAGCGCCGGTAATGATGGTGCATATGCCGCTGTTCTGGGCGGCTGTGTCGGCACAGCGAACTGTCTGGCGGAAATGAAATTCGGACCGGAAGTGAAGGCTGTCGGTACGGTGGCGCACAGCTTTATTGAGTTTTTCCCGACAGAATTTGATGCGTTCAAGGCTTTTGCGGATACGTACCCGGACTCTGTCAGTCTGCTGCTGGATACCTACAACATCATGGAAAGCGGTTTGCCGAATTTGATCAAGCTGGATGATTACCTCATCGAGAAGTACCCGGATGACCCGAACCGCCGCGTAAAGAGTGCACGTATTGATTCCGGCGACCTTGCACGCGGGTCGAAACGTCTGCGCAAGGCACTGGATGCGGCCGGTAAGCCGTATATCAAGCTTGTCGCCTCCAATGGTCTGGATGAAAAAAAGATCGCGAATATGGAGCTGTACGAGCATGCGCATTTTGACTCTTACGGTGTTGGCGAAAACCTGATCACATCCGCATCCGACCCTGTATTCGGCGGTGTGTATAAGCTGGTTGCGGTAAAGCAGCCGGACGGATCATACCAGCCGAAGATGAAATGCTCGGATTCGGCAAGCAAAGCGATTATCCCGGGCAAAAAGATGCCGTGGCGTTTGTATGACGAAAACGGTCAGGCACAGTGCGACCTTATTGCAATGGATGGAGAAGAAATTGAAGCGGGCAAGCCAGTGAAAATGGTCAATCTTGACTCGGATGCAATTGAGCGCACGGTTACGATCGTGCCTACCGCTGTAAAAAAGCTTTTGGTGCCGCACATCCTTGGCGGTGAGCTTGCAATTGATTTGCCTGGCATTGCCGAAAAGAAAGCGTACATTGCAAAGCAGCTTACGGAGGAAACGTGGGAAAGTGAGCTCCGTCTGGAATGTCCGCATAAGCACTATGTAAACATGACTCCGGCGGTTGCAGAGTGCCGCGCTAACATGTATGCCGAGCTCCACGGCGGCAAAGTGTGAGCCGCCGAAGAGATTTTGAAAAATCTTGACAGATGTGCCTGCGCGTGATATCATACATAAAGATAAATAATGTACGGGTGGTTCTGTACATAGAATTATTAGAGCTAGAGAGGTTTTTAACTATGGAACGTATTAAGACGATCGCTACTCGTGACCTGACCAAGAGTGTTAAGACCGGCGGCTGCGGCGAGTGCCAGACTTCCTGCCAGTCTGCTTGCAAGACCTCCTGCGGTGTGGCTAACCAGCAGTGCGAGAACAGCAACAAGTGATTTTTTGAAGAACCTTGATGCCGCCTTTGCCGGGCGGCATTTTTTTTGGCATGGAGGTAGAAATGGTACATCAGTATCAGTTGAACGGATATAACATTGTGCTGGATACTTGCAGCGGTTCGGTACATGTGGTGGATGATGTGGCGTATGACATAATTGCCATGTATCAGCAGAGCTCTGAGGACGAAATTGTAGCAGCTATGCTGGAAAAATACGGTGCACGCCCGGATGTGACAGAAGAGGATCTCCGTTTGTGCATCGATGATGTGACGGCGCTGAAGGATGCGGGCAAGCTGTGGAGTCCGGATGTATACGAAAACATGGCTTTTGACTTCAAAAACCGGAACACTGTGGTCAAAGCGCTGTGCCTCCATGTGGCACATACATGCAACCTGAATTGCTCATACTGCTTCGCCTCACAGGGGCGTTATCAGGGCGACCGCGCGTTGATGAGCTTTGAAGTCGGCAAACGTGCAATGGACTTTCTGATTGAAAATTCGGGCACGCGGCGCAACCTTGAGGTCGATTTCTTCGGCGGCGAGCCGCTGATGAACTTTGATATGGTCAAAAAGCTTGTGGCATACTGCCGTGAGCAGGAGAAGATCCATAACAAAAACTTCCGCTTTACTATGACAACAAACGGTGTGCTGATCGATGACGATGTGATCGATTTTTGCAACAAGGAATGCCACAATGTTGTGCTTAGCCTGGATGGCCGCAAAGAGGTCCATGATCGATTCCGCAAAGACTATGCAGGGCACGGCAGCTACGATGCAATCGTCCCTAAATTTCAGGAATTTGTAAAAAAACGTGGAGACAGAAACTACTATATGCGTGGCACCTATACGCATTACAACACGGATTTCACGAATGATATCTTTCATATGGCGGATCTCGGCTTTACAGAGCTCAGCATGGAGCCGGTGGTGTCAAAGCCGACAGACCCAAGTGCATTGACCGAAGCGGACCTGCCGATTCTGAAGGAACAGTACGAGATCCTTGCAAAGGAAATGCTGAAGCGCAACCGCGAGGGACGCGGATTCACGTTCTATCACTACATGATCGACTTGACAGGCGGTCCGTGCATTTACAAGCGTATTTCCGGCTGCGGTTCCGGTACCGAGTACATGGCAGTCACGCCGTGGGGCGACCTGTACCCGTGTCATCAATTTGTGGGTGACCCAAAGTATTTGATGGGCGACATCTGGAAGGGCGTTACCAACACAGCTGTGCGGGACGAGTTCAAGCACTGCAATGCATATGCCCGTGCCGAGTGTAAAAATTGCTGGGCAAAGCTGTATTGCTCCGGTGGATGCTCGGCCAACTCCTACCATGCGACAGGTAGTATCACCGGTGTTTATGAGTATGGCTGCGAGCTTTTCAAAAAGCGCATGGAGTGCGCAATTATGATCAAGGTTGCAGAAAACCAGGAGCTTGCGAAGCAGGGCATCGAGGTTCCGATCGAGCTTGGCTCAAGCTGTAATGCCTGCGCAGACGGCGAAGGTTGTTCCTGATGAGTGTCACGACACCGATTATTGATTTTGTAAAGCAGTATGCATCATCCGGCACAGCAAGACTGCATATGCCGGGCCATAAGGGGACGTCTTTTTTGGGATGTGAGCCGCTGGACATCACAGAGATAAAAGGTGCGGATGAGCTGTACGAGCCGGATGGTATCATTGCTGCAAGTGAATTAACGGCGTCAGAGCTGTTTGACACGTCTTATACGTGCTATGGCACAGAGGGCTCGTCCCAATGCATCCGTGCAATGCTTTACCTTGCGCTGCAAAGCGCCCCAAAAAGCACACGCCGACCGGTATTGCTTGCAGCCCGTAATGCGCACAAGTCTTTATTGTACGCCGCTGCACTGCTGGATTTTGACATCTGCTGGATTTGGGGCGGCGCAAATGCCTTGTGCAGCTGTCCGGTAACAGGGCAGAAGCTGGACACTGAGCTGAATTTGCTGCTGCAAAAGGGCAGCACTCCGTTTGCAGTCTACATCACCAGCCCGGATTATCTGGGTGGTATGCAGGATGTCTCGGCGCTTGCTGCTGTGTGCAAAAAATATTCTGTCCCGCTGCTGGCGGACAATGCGCATGGCGCCTATCTTCGCTTTTTGCCGCAGGGCGGCAGCCTTCATCCAATCAATTTGGGTGCTGCCATGTGTTGCGACTCTGCACATAAGACGCTTCCGGTTTTGACTGGCGGGGCATACCTTCACATTGGCAAGGATGCTCCGATAAAAGACCGTGACGCCATCCACAATGCGATGTCGCTGTTTGGTTCGACCAGCCCATCATACCTCATTTTGCAGTCCCTGGATGGCTGTAATCGCTATCTGGACGATGGATATTCTGCAAGGCTTGGCAGCTTTTGCGATTCTCTTGCTATCTTTCGCACAGAGCTCAACATGACGGCAGAAAACAGGGGCTGTCCGCTTCCGCTTGCTGTTACCGCATGTGAACCGCTCAAGGTGACGTTGGATGCTGCAGCTCTCGGTATGACCGGGCTTTCGCTGGCAGATGTACTGCGCAGCAGCAGCATAGAGTGTGAATATGCTGACCCACGCTATGTTGTTTTGATGTTCACCCCGGAGAATACCGGGCGAGAGCTTGAGCGGCTGAGGCTTACCCTGAATGCTGTTATGTCATCTCTTCCGCCGACGATCCCGCTGCCTGAGGATCTGACGGAATCCTTCAAAACGCTGGAGCGGCATACAGAGGCAGTCTGCACGATCCGAGAAGCGATTTTTTCACCGCAAGTAAGGCTGCCGGTGGAAGAGGCGGTCGGTCTTGTTTGTGCGATGCCGACCGTGTCTTGCCCGCCTGCGATTCCAATTGTTGTAAGCGGCGAAAAAATAACCCCCGTTGCGGCAGCACTGATGCAGCACTACCGGATACGGGAGGTCTCTGTCCTAAAATAATATTTGCAACTGGGCATATTGGCATAGCGAAAGCTATGCCTTTTTATGTTCTCTGCGTTTGAAAGCGCTCCAAAAAGCTGTGCTCGATCAACTGATATGGCTCAAGGTTTTTCATAAAAAGTTCCCCAGTCTGTACACACCTGCGCGTACATATCATTCTTTAACCAATGCTGTGTAGCATGCATCGAACGCATGCAAAAATTCATCCAGCTCGGCTTGCGTGGTCAGGTGGCTCAAGCTTATACGCCACGAGGAAAGAGCGTTCCTGCGGTCATGGCTGACGGCAAAGACGGCTCGTGACGGCAGACCATCGGATGAGCAGGCTGATTTTACAGATACGCACACGCCCTTTCCATCCAGCTCTCGCTGAAAAACAGTCCCTTTTACGTTGCTGACACTCAAATTCAAAATATGCGGTATCGCATTTTCAGGGCTGTTGATGCGTACCCCAGGGTATTGTGACAAGGCTGCCCTTAGGTACTGGTTTTTCAAATGGACATCTTCTGCCCGCCCACCCATGGAATCGATAGCTTTTTTTAATGCATAAGCCATCGATGATGCCAGGGCAATTGTCGGTGTCCCGCTGCGGTAAATCGTTGTGCTTTCACCGCCGTGGATCAACGGCTCCAATGCCAGCGTGCGCCTTTTCAGCAGCAGACCGATTCCGTTTGGCCCGTAAAATTTGTGGGCGGTAAGGCTCATCGTATCAATGCCCGCAAAACAGAGTGGTATTTTGCCTGCGGCCTGCGTTGCGTCCACATGCAAACGGCAGTTTGGATAAGCCTTTAGGATATCTGCGATCTGCTCTATGGGCTGCACAACACCCAGCTCGCTGTCTACAGCTGTGATGGCGACAAGGACTGTGTCCTGACGCAGCAGATCTTGCAGATGCTCCAGGTCGATCGTTCCGTCTCTTTTGATATCGACCAGATCGATCTCGTATCCCTGTTCTTGCAGCCATGTCAAGCTTCCGCTGACAGAGGAATGCTCCAATGGTGTTGAAATGATATGCTTCCCTATGTGGCGAGACATACGTGCAAGCCCTTTTATGGCAAAATTGTTTGATTCGCTCGCTCCTGATGTGTAAATGATCTCGGCTGGCTGCACATTTAGGCTTTGTGCGATGGACAACGTTGCCTGTTCGATGACCTTTTTGGCGGCTGTACCAGCGGTATGACGTGAGTTTGCGTTGCCGGGGCAGGTGCGCTCGATTTCGCAAAAGTGCCGCAGAACATCCTCATCAACAGGGGTGTTGGCGGAATAGTCAAGGTATATCATAAAATCCTCCCGAGCGGATAGCACTATATTCATACAAATGCAGTAGGTTATTGCAATATTATAGTGCAAACCTGCGCAGATTACAAGTGCGGTCCGTCAAAACACGGATGCTCTGCTGTCAGAAGGGTGTTGCGCTTGTGCCGTTTATTTGATATAATGCCACGGAGGTCTGCTGCTTGTAAAAGCGGACCTGCCGGAAGTGATTCCGGGGTTTGAATGACCGTACAGAAAGGATGCGACGCATGCGACATTACACAGACGTAAATGCAGACACCTTTTTTACGGAGATGGTTTTTCCAAAATCGAGGCACTGTCGTTTCAGCGGCAATGCCTCTTTTTTTGGGCAGATTCTGTAGGAGGCAGAGCGATCCATGAGCGAAAAAATCGATTATTCCAAGGGCATTTATGATGCCCGGCAGCTGGGCGTCGGCAGGATGATGGTGCTCGGCATTCAGCACATGTTTGCAATGTTTGGTGCAACGGTGCTGGTGCCGCTTCTTACCGGGCTCAGCGTATCTACAACGCTGCTCTGTGCAGGTCTGGGTACACTGCTGTTTCACCTTGTTACAAAAAAGAAGGTCCCGGCTTTTCTTGGCTCATCGTTTGCGTATCTTGGCGGCTTTTCAATCGTTGCGCCGATGCTGGCAGACGCAGATGGCAACCTGACAGTGCCGAATACCGAGATGCTGCCGTACGCCTGTGCCGGCGTGGCTTTCTCGGGTTTGCTGTACCTTCTTGTCAGCCTGCTTATCTCAACGTTCGGCATTCGGCGCATTATGCGTCTCTTCCCGCCGGTCGTGACGGGTCCCATTATTATTTCAATCGGTCTGATCCTTGCACCCTCTGCAATTTCAAACTGTCAGTCAAACTGGATGCTGGCGTTTGTTGCACTGGGCGTTGTCATTGTTTGCAACATCTGGGGCAAGGGCATGATAAAAATCCTGCCGATCCTTATCGGCGTGTTGGTGTCGTACGCAGTGGCCTTGCTGGCGGGCGCTGTTGATTTTCAGCCAATCGCCGAGGCGGCCTGGCTTGGAATTCCGCTGCACAAAGAGTCTATGGGTCTGTTTGCAATCGACGGCAGCCCGGAGTTTATCAGCGCATTGTTTACCATTATTCCGATCGCATTGGCTACCATGATGGAGCATGTGGGCGATATTGCCGCAATCAGCGCAACGGTCGGTCATAACTACATCAATGACCCGGGCTTAAACCGCACCCTGATGGGCGATGGACTGGCAACGGCGATGGCAGGATTGCTTGGCGGTCCTGCAAATACGACCTACGGCGAAAATACGGGCGTGCTTGCGCTGAGCAAGATTTACGATCCGCTCGTAATCAGGATCGCCGCGGTGCTGGCAATTGTCCTGAGCTTCAGCCCGAAATTTGAGGCGGTTATCAATACGATCCCAACCGGCATTGTCGGCGGCATCAGCTTTGTTTTGTACGGTATGATTTCGGCAATCGGCGTCCGCAACGTGGTTGAAAACCGTGTTGACTTTACCAACAGCCGCAACCTTATTGTTGCAGCTGTCATACTGGTCAGCGCACTTGGCTTTGACTCGGTAGGGGGCCTTTCCTTTGCAATCGGCGGCGTAAGCATCAATTTGTCCGGTCTTGCTATTGCTGCAATTGCCGGCATTCTGCTCAACGCTATCCTGCCGGGCAACGATTACGAGTTTGATGCAGCCGACGGTGACGACGCCCCGGCAAGCGGAAGCCTGCAAGTGTAAAGAAAATATTAAATAGGAATAATTATCATTTGTTTGCCTTGACTTACCTGAGAATCATTCGCTATAATTCAGGTGTGGAATATAGCTTCGCCGTACCAGGAAGCTTACATAAACCAACTGTGTCAAGTCAAAAAATGGAGGTTGTTCTTATGAAAAAATATGTCTGCACGATCTGTGGCTATATTGCTGAAGGCGAGGTCCCTGCGCAGTGTCCTGTTTGCAAAGCACCTGCATCCGCATTTACCGAAAAGACGGGCAATAACTATGTTACCGAGCATGTGGTCGGTATTGGCAAAGGCGAGGGTGTCCCGCAGGAGATCACTGACGGTCTGCGCGCAAACTTTGAGGGCGAATGCAGCGAGGTTGGCATGTACCTTGCAATGGCACGCGTGGCCGAGCGTGAGGGCTACCCTGAGGTTTCGGAGGCTTTTAAGCGTTATGCGTTTGAAGAGGCAGAGCATGCGTCTAAATTTGCAGAGCTGCTTGGCGAGGTGCTGACGGACAGCACAAAGCGCAACCTGATGATGCGTGCCGAAGCGGAGTGCGGTGCCTGCGCCGGCAAGCTGGAGCTGGCTAAAAAAGCAAAGGCCTTGAATTTGGATGCGGTCCATGATACTGTGCACGAGATGGCAAAAGATGAAGCACGTCATGGCCGTGGTTTTGAGGGTCTGCTGAAGCGCTATTTCAACACGGAAGTCTGATAAGGTCTTTTTGTATTATTGCAAAACAAGCGGGGCGGTATCTGCAATGCAGGTATTGCCCCGCTATTGTGTTGTGGGGGCATTGCGATACAATGACGAACGTGATAAAATTGCTGACAGCATGATTTATGAATCGCTCGCCGGAGGAAGGTACATGAAGAACAACGAAATAAAACGTTATGCTCTGCTGGATGAGCTGCGGGGACTTGATTTGATCAGTATGATACTTTACCATGCCTGTTGGGACCTTGTAAGCCTGTTTGGTGTGCAGATCAGCTGGTACGGAGATTGGCAGGGCCAGCTTTGGCAGCAGATGATTTGCTGGGTCTTCATCCTTCTGTCTGGCTTTTGCGTTCATCTGGGGCACCGTACACTGCGCCGTGGCGGCGTAGTGTTTGGCTGTGGTGCACTTATCACGGCGGTTACGGTGATCTTTATGCCGGATGACCGTGTTGTCTTTGGCATTCTCACATTTTTGGGTTCAGCAATGCTGATCACCGGGCTTGTGCAGGCAGGGCTGAAAAGGATACCTGCGATGGCCGGGTTTGGTGCAAGCATGCTTCTGTTTGCGCTGACACGGAATGTTTCACAGCATTATATCGGTTTTGGGTCTCATGTGATGATGCTTCCGGATGCACTTTACGCAAATTATGCGACAGCCTTTTTTGGCTTTTACCCGGATGGTTTTTATTCGACAGATTACTTTGCCCTTCTGCCGTGGCTGTTTCTGTTTTGGGCAGGGTACTTCCTGTATGATCTTGCGTCCGGTAGGGTGATGGATTTCCTTCGGCGATCGTTTTGTGCGCCGCTTGGCTGGATCGGGCGTCATTCACTGCTGATTTACATGCTGCATCAGCCGGTGATTTACGGAGTTTTTCTGCTGGTTTACGAGCTTCACATCCTGTAAAACGATGGTTTCGGTATGTTTTGAGTTGATTGGGGGCATTTAATGGCAAAAACGTTGGAGGAGACCTTTGCCCGCCTGCAAAAGTCGACTTTCCGCGCCAGATTTCATCTGACGGAAAAGGACAGACAGTACATAGCGGAAAAGGGGATGGATACGATCCGGCGGCACGCCGCAGATTTTGTCCGTACACGGCTTGCCCCCGCAGAGATATCCAATGACGGCAAGCAAACGCCTATGCGCGGGCATCCGGTGTTTATCGCACAGCACGCATGTGCCTGTTGCTGCAGGGGTTGCCTGAATAAATGGTATCGTGTCCCGCAGGGGCGTGAACTGACCGCAAGCGAGCAGGAGCGCATCGTGAAATTGCTTGTGGCATGGATCGAGCGTCAGCTTGAGGCGCAATCGTGAAAAGCGTGCTTTTGGGAACAAAAAATAACCGGGGCTGCCACCATGGTTTTACCACAGTGCAACAGCCCCGGTTTCTTGTTGTAACGAAAATGATTTATATTTTTTTGTAGCCGGTGGGCTCGTCGCTGACACAGCGGCGCTCCATTAGGTAAGTGTCCAGCCAGTGCCCATGGCAATCCCGTGCGATGCGCTCACGCCGCCCGACAAGCCGAAAGCCGCACTTGGTATGCAACGCACGGCTTGCGGCGTTGTCCTGCAAAACGACGGATTGCAGCGTCCAGTAGCCGCAGCGCTCGGCTTCAGCACAAAGTGCGGTCAAAAGCTGTGCGCCCAGCCCATGCCCACGGAACTGCTCGCCCACGTAGATGCTTACCTCGGCAACGCCGCGGTAGCACCACCGGGGGTCTACACGGTGCAGCGCCGCCCAGCCCGCAAGCACGTCATCTGCAAGAATTACCAGCCGACAGTCCTTTGTGTGGGACGCATCCCAGGCATTATAAGGCGGACACGTCGTCTGAAACGTTGCGCATTCGGTAGCGATACCCTCTAAAAAAATCTCAGAGACCGCATCCCAATCTTCCGGTCTCATTGCCCGGATCACTGTTTTACCCATGATATCCTTCTGCTTCCCATCCGCAAGGGCCGTTGCCCCGATTACCGTGCATCCAAAAGTATAGCAGTAGTATAGCAGAAATTGCGTCATGGTACAAGACACCGACTTGCTGCGATTTGCTTTGACATTGCTGCGCAATGTGATACAATAAATTCAAGGCACACATGGCTGGTGCTGGTTGTTCTGTTACTAAGTGCAGGGAGTTTTTTTACATGAAACATAAATTATGCGGGTGTCTGCTCGGTCTTTGCATGGCTGCTGCAATGGCAATGCCGGCTTTTGCCGGCAGCTTTACACCGGATATGACGATGGGGGAGCTGCGCAGTAACCCCGCCATAACGGGTACGGGCTTCTATACGTATGGCGGCGATAAGTTCTTCAAAGGCAAGGGGCTGTCAAATAACAAGCTGCTGAGCGAATATGTTTCAGCAGTGGAGCTTGACGACACAATTGATGCGCTGAATCTTTTGGAAGAAAACTACAACAGCGGCGTCAAAGTGACCTGGCAGGTGTACACCGAACAGCAGATCGCACAGGATGCATCGCTCGGCGGTGCACAGCTGTATTACTTTCCGGCAGAGACTGAGAATGCCAAATTTGCATTGGTTGTACCAGGAAATGGTTTTACCATCACCTCTGAGCTGGGCGAGGGCGCATCAACAGCGGCACAATTGCACGAGCGTGGCTATGCGGTGTTTGTCTTGCGCTACCGTACTTTTTTGGCGGCGAGCGACAATGCCCCCTTGCAGGATGTCGGCAATGCTCTGCGCCTGATTGAAGATAACGCAGATGCGCTGAAAATACAAAAAGAAGGGTATGCAATATTTGGCTTTTCCTCCGGCGGACAGCTTGCCGGGTTAATGGCATCCGATCAAGACTACGGCTACAAACACTATGGCGTGCCAAAGCCGGGCGCAGTGCTTCTTTCTTATCCGGTAAACAACTTTGCCGAGGTAAAGCTGCTGTATCATCTGATTATGGACCCGGGGCAGTATAACTGGCGCTATTACTGGGAAAATGTTTCGGATGTGATCGATGAAAATTACACACCAACGTTTTTCTGGTACGGCCAAAATGACCATGTGCTTGCCATGCTGGATTGGGAGCTGCAGGGTGAAATGCTGAAGAAAACTCTGGAAAAATACAATGTCCCGCATGAGGTGATCGTGTATGGAAATGCAAAACACGGTGTGGGCACGGGGCATGGAACCGATGCGGATGGCTGGGTCGATAAGGCCGTCGCCTTCTGGGAAGAACAAACGAAATAACACATTGACAGAGAGGTACTCACCATGAAACGTTTTTGGGCATCCGTTCTTGCCGGTGTCGGCTTGTTTTGTACATTGTCTATCGGAGGGACAGCAGCATTTGCACAACAGGCGGTCTATTTTACGCCGGAATCCACAATCGATGAGCTGCATGAAGATGCCACCCTGCAGGCGGCCGGCATTATGACCTACAGCAAAGATAAAAATATCATAGAACGCAATAAGTGGAAGGGCAAGACCCTGACCGAGTACTACGGCGAGAGCATGGTGCAGGAGTGCGTTGACTCGCTGAATAAAATTGTAGACAATTACAACAGCGGCGTTCAGATCACATATAAAATCTATTCGCAGGAAGAGATTGCTCAGGACGCAAGCAAAGACAATGCCGAGCTGTACTACTTCCCGGCAGATGCTGAATACGGCAAAACGAAGTATGCGGTTGTCCTTGCAGGCAACATTGCTGACCGCACGGCAGAAATCAAAGAGGGCACAGTTACTGCCGCTGAACTGAATAAAAAAGGCTATACGGCGTTTGTTTTGCGATATCGCAGCTGGATGGAGATGGATGACGATGCCCCTATGCAGGATATGGCACGCGCAATCCAATACATCACAGAGCATGCAGAACAATTTAACGTTGATACGGAGGATTATGCAATTGTTGGTTATTCTTCCGGCGGACATATCGCGGGCTTGTTTTGCGGTAGCACCTTTGGCTATAAAAATTATAATTTGCCAAAACCCGGCGCGCTGGTTTTGGCATACCCGATCAATAACTTTGTGGAGGCAATACCGGTATACCATGCGATTATCGACACCGGTAGACTGCCGCCGGCCTATTATGATTACACGATCTCCGGAGAAGTGACAGATGACTACCCGCCGACATTTTTCTGGAATTCACGCAAGGACCTGCCGCTTACACTGCTGGGTTACCCATTGCAAACACCGGCACTGGAAAAGGCACTCATCAAGCATAATGTTACCTATACGTGGAAACTGGTGGAAACGGCGGCGCACGGGTCTGGTCTCGCTACAGGTACTGATGCTGAGGGCTGGCTTGATGAGGCGGTCGCTTTCTGGGAAGAGCAAACAAAGTAAAACACAGGGAGATATATAAATGAGAGATATGAACGAGTGTCTGGCAAGTATGAATGTCGGTGTACCGGATGACGTGCGCAGACTGAAGGAAGCCGGTTATTACAAGCAGGCGCTTGCCCGCATCGATGCATACTTGGCCGAGGACTGGTGCGAGAGCGCAAACCACCCAAAGGGACAGCCGCTTGCACCGCAAAACCCGGCGCCGCACGGAGTGGATGCCATGCGTGACTCGCTGATGCTTCAGCGGGAGGTGATAAAGCGTCTGCAAGGTGAGTACTGCTGGAGTGAGGAGCAGGCGTTGGCACGTGTACAGAGCATGGTGCGTGATTTTACCGATGAGGAATTTCGCCTTTTGGATGAGGCGGGTGACATGGACTGGCGTTTTGTGGACGGCGAAAAACGGTATATGAAGCGTTTTGCAGAGACATTGCTCTATACACATGCCGATATTGCCGCACGCAGCAAGTCCCCTGTCGGTGCAGACAGCAGCCTGCGCCGCCACATGCTGCACGAAAAAATGGAACACTATGGTATCGACTCAGCAGACATCACCCTGAAAACGAATGTCGGGATGTCGGACGAAGCATTTGAGAAGGCACTCGCAGCGGCAAAGGCGAATGGACGTAGCAGTGTGCACGTCCGGGCATGGCTGCCTCTGCCGGTGCTGTGCAGCGCACAGAGCAATATTACCCTGGACAGCTTTACCGAGCAGCCTACGCACATTGCAGCCGAAACTGCGCCGCAGCGCACCGCTTACTGGGAGGCTGACCTTACGCAGAACCGTCTGTTTGGCGCGCAGTACAGTTACCGATCTGTGGCATATTATACCAACACCGCCGCATACATCGGTGAGCCGGAGCAGCCTGCTTTTGATACCCAGGAACAGCCGCCGCACATTGCGTTTACGCCATACCTGAGGGCTCTGGTACAGCAGCTGACAGCAGGCATCACAGACCCGATGGAGAAGGCAAGACGCATTTATGACTTTATTACGCTGAACATCAAATATCATTTTCAGCCACGGTATTTTGTACTTGACAGCATCGCTGACTACTGCGTACGCAACCGCCGCGGCGATTGCGGCGTTATGGCGGCTACCTTTGTTACCATGTGCCGGCTAGCAGGCATTCCGGCACAATGGCAGAGCGGTCTTTCTGTCACTCCGCAGGGGGCAGGCTGCCACGATTGGGCGACGTTTTACGTGGCGCCGCGCGGCTGGATGTATGCGGATTGCTCGTTTGGCGCTTCGGCAGCGCGTGCCGGAGATGAAGTGCTGCGGCAGCACTATTTTGGCAGCCTTGATACTGACCGCATGATTGCAAACAATGCGATGTGCGCACCTTTTGACCCCCCGATGCGTTCTTTCCGTGCCGACCCGACTGACAACCAGACCGGCGAGATCGAGGTGGACGGCGTTGGGCTTTACGGCGACGATGTGGTCAGCACACAGACCGTCGTATGCTTTAAGGAGAAAAGTATTAAGGAGAGAACATCGAACCGTCAAATTTGAATAAATAAAGCGGCGGCATCCTGCTTTGTACAGCTTTTGCGGTACGGCGGATGCTGTCTGTTTTTTACAGGAGGTTTATATGGAATTTCTGGCGATGCTTTACACGGTCCTTCTGGTGACGATTTGCCTGCTGCAGGCGCTTTTGCTCTACCGCTCAGCACGGACCGGCAAAACTGCACAGGATACTGCGGCACTGAAACAGTGGCTCGCCGAGCAGCTCGCAGCGCAGAGCCGACAGCTTGAGGAAAAACAGGCTGCCTTGACAGCACAAAACCTTGAGGCGATGCGCAGCATCAGCGAGACATTGCAGACAGCCGTGCAGGGTATGAGCGCTACTCTGTCGCAGGGACAGCAAACACAGCAGCAGATGATGGAACACCGTCTGCGCAGTCTGGAGCAAGCCAACACCGCAGCGCTGGAGCAGATGCGCACTGCCCTTGCACAAAGCATGAAGTCGCTGCAGGACGAAAATACTGCAAAGCTTGATGAGATACGCCATACTGTGGACGAACAGCTGCAGGACGCGCTGCAAAAACGTGTGACCGAAAGCTTCAAAGCTGTCAACCAACAGCTGGAGCAGGTGTATAAGGGACTTGGAGAGATGCAAAACCTTGCTGCTGATGTCGGCAGCCTCAAGCAGGTGCTCTCCGGCGTCAAGACGCGCGGCATTCTTGGTGAAATTCAGCTTGGAGCGATTCTGGAGGAGATTCTCGCCCCTGAGCAATACGAGACCAACGTTGCAACAATACCCGGCAGTACGCAGCGTGTAGAGTACGCCATTAAAATGCCGGGAGCAGACGGAGGCAGTGTATGGCTGCCCATCGACTCAAAATTCCCCGGTGACACCTATGCGCACCTGCAGGATGCGCTGACCTCTGGTGATGCGCAGGCAGTGGAGAGCGCCCGCCACTCTCTGGAGATGGTGCTGCGCAGCGAGGCAAAAGACATCCGTCAAAAATATGTTGAGGTGCCATACACAACCGCATTCGGCATCATGTTTTTACCATTTGAGGGTCTGTATGCCGAGGCGGTCAATATGGGTATGATGGAAATACTGCAGCGTGATTATCAAATCAATGTGGCAGGTCCCAGCACGATGGCGGCGCTGCTCAACAGCCTGCAAATGGGCTTTAAGACACTTGCGATCCAAAAACGATCCGGTGAGGTATGGCAGCTTCTGGGGGCTGTCAAAACGGAGTTTGATAAGTTCGGACAAGGTCTGACCCGTATGCAGCAGCGTTTGCGGCAAACGGATGAAGAGCTGGATAACCTTATCGGGGTGCGCAGCCGTGCAATCAGCCGCAAGCTGCGCTCGGTGCAGACATTGGATGAGGCCAGCGCGGCGACTCTGCTGGAGCTGGACGCAGAGCCCGGCAAGCCTGTGCGTGCATCCCTGCCGGAAAGTGCAGTCGATCGTGAGCCGTAAGGCTTGCTGCCTGAAACTGCTTTGCGGATATTTTGGCGCTTGCAAACGGACATGAAATGTGGTAACATAATTCTCGGTTATCAATACTCTAAACGCAGCGACGGAGAGAGTAGGTACAACTTCCTGGTAAAGAGAGAAGCTTCACCGGCTGAAAGGGCTTCCGAGGGAACTGCGCTGAAGTTCGCTCCCGAGCGGCCTGTGTGAACGATGCAGGGCATCCGGTAACGCAGGACGGTGCGCCCCGTTACGGCGTTTTGAGCGCCGTCTGCGCTTTGCGTACAGACGGAAACCGGGTGGTACCGCGGAGCAGAATGTTATAGTGCTTCGTCCCTTTTGCCTGATAAATCGGGCAAGGGGACGAGGCTTTTTTGTTGCGACGCACCATGAACACGAAGAGATAAAGGAGAGAATATCCATGCAAGCAATGATCGACGAGCTGGCCAAGCAGGCGGCTGAAAGCCTTGGTCAAGTGTCCAGCAAGGAAACACTGGCCTCTTTCTGGCAGGAATACCTCAGCAAAAACGGCAAGATTCCTGCTTTGATGAAGAATTTGCGCTCGGTCGCGGCAGAGCAGCGTCCGGCAATGGGTAAAATTATCAACGAGCTCAAGACAAAGGTACAGGCGGATTACGATGCAGCTGCCGAGCAGGTAAAGCAGGCTGAGCTGGCAGCACGCAATGCGGCAGAGACAATCGACATCACACTGCCCGCAAAAAAACGTGAGGTGGGTGGACTTCATCCGCTGACGCTTGTCACAAACCAGATTATTGACGTCTTTTCCGGCATGGGCTTTGCCGTTGCAGATGCCCCCGAGATTGAGGACGATGACCACAATTTTACACGCCTGAATGTACCGAAGGATCACCCGGCACGTGATATGCAGGATACCTTCTATCTGTCGGATGAATTTTTGCTCCGCACGCAAACTTCCGGTGGTCAGATCCGCACCATGGATTCGCAAAAACCGCCGATCAAGGTCTTGATTCCCGGCCGCGTGTTCCGCTCCGACTCTGACGCAACGCACAGCCCCATGTTCCACCAGATGGAGGGTCTTGTAGTCGACAAGGGGATCACTCTGGGTGATTTGCAAGGTGCGTTGAACACGTTTGTACAGAAAATGTTTGGTGAGGATACACATACCCGCCTGCGTCCGTCCTACTTCCCATTCACTGAGCCGAGCGTGGAGGTCGATGTCAGCTGCTTTGAGTGCCACGGCAAGGGCTGCCCTCTCTGCAAGCATACCGGCTGGATCGAAGTCCTCGGCGGCGGTGTTGTAAACCGCAAGGTCCTGGAAAACTGCAACATTGACCCGGATGAGTACTCTGGCTTTGCCTTTGGCATCGGCATCGAGCGCATTGCCATGCTGAAATACGGCATCAACAATATTGGACTGATGTTCGAGAATAACCTGCAGTTCCTCAAGCAGTTCCATGAATAAGAGGGGAGAGAACATACAATGAAAGTACCTTTCAGCTGGTTAAAAGAGCTTGTAGATATCGACATTACGGCACAGGAGTTGGAGGCAAAGCTTTTCTCCTGCGGTTTTGAAGTGGAGGAGCTGATTCCGCTGGATGCGGGCATCAGCAAGGTTGTAGTTGGCGAGATTACATCCATGGAGAAGCAGGAGGGCACACACCTGACGAAGTGCGTTGTTGACTGCGGAACGTATGGTCATGAGATTCGCATCAGTACCGGTGCGGCTAATATGCAGCTCGGAGATCACGTCCCTGCGGCGTTGGACGGCTCTACGCTGCCCGGTGGAATTAAAATCAAGGCACGCAAAATGCAGGGGGTCGAGTCCAATGGTATGCTTTGCTCCGGCGAGGAGCTTGGGCTGAACGAGGATCTTTTCCCCGGTTCTGAGGTGTATGGACTGCTGATTCTGCCAAAGGATACCGTGCCCGGAACCGATATTGCGCCGGTAGTTGGTCTTGATGACTACATCTTTGACATCTCTATCACGGCAAATCGACCGGACTGCCAGTCTGTATTGGGCATCGCACGTGAGGTTGCAGCTGTTTTGGGCAAACCTCTGCACATGCCGGCAACGGATTACAAGGCTGTCTGCGAGCCAGACGAGCCTATCACCGTTAAAGTTGAAGCACCGGATCTGTGCCCCCGCTACATGGCACATTATGTGCGCAATATTCGTATGGGCGACTCTCCCCGCTGGATGAAGCGCCATTTGGCACTGTGCGGACTTCGTTCTATCAGCAATGTTGTTGATATTACAAATCACACTCTGCTGGAAATGGGTCAGCCCATGCATGCATTTGATTTGAACAAGGTAAAGGGACGTACGATTGACGTGCGTCGTGCCCACGAGGGCGAGAAAATCGTGACCCTCGACGAGAAGGAGTTTACCCTGAATCCCAACAATCTGGTCATCTGCGATGCAGAAAAGCCGGTCGCACTTGCAGGCATCATGGGCGGTGCAAACTCTGGCATGGATGACAAGACAACGAGTCTGCTGTTTGAGTGTGCGACCTTTGCGCGTGATTCTGTGCGCAAAACCAGCCGTGCACTCGGTCAAAGCAGCGATTCCTCCGCACGTTACGAAAAAGGCGTTGACCGCCATTCCCCCGAGCTTGGTCTTGCACGTGCCCTGCATCTGATCCAGGAACTGGATTGTGGCGATATCACAACGCTGGAATACGACTTGACAGACGGACGTCCTCTTGAGCGCAAGCATATCCAGACAACGCCTGCGGCAATTTGCAGTGTTTTGGGCATTATCGTCCCTGACCAGACGATGATTGACATCCTTGAGCGCCTTGACTTTACAGTCGATGTGCAGGGAGATGGCAGCTGGGATGTGTCTGCTCCGCTGTATCGTGAGGACGTGGATGGTTTCCCGGATCTTGCGGAGGAGGTTATCCGCGAATACGGTTACGATCACATCGAGCCCACCTTCCTTAAGACGGCTGCGGTCACCAATGGCGGCCTGAATCAAGCACAAAAGCTTGAGATGAAGACAAAGCGTCTGCTTGCTGCGCAAGGCTTTTATGAGGCGTCTTCACTCGCATTCTATTCAAATGCAGAGTTTGATATGCTTCACATCTCCCAGGATGATCCTGCCCGCAATGCAATTCGCATCCTGAATCCCATCAGCGAAAACCTGTCTGTGATGCGCACACTGCTTACACCGTCCATGCTGAACATCATTGTTGACAATCTGAAGAAAGGCAATAATGATGGACGTCTGTTCGAAAAAGCACCGGTCTATCTCGCCAAGAGCTTGCCAATCACTGAGCACCCGCACGAGCGCCAAACCTTGTGCATTGGCGCATTCGGCCCGGATGAGGACTTCTTTACGGTGAAGGGAGCTCTTGAAGAACTGGCGGCAGGTTTCGACCTGACATTCACCTATGAGCGTGAGAGCACACCTTGGCTCCATCCCGGCATCAGCGCTGCTGTCTATTGCGATGGCAAGCGCCTGGGCACATTTGGCAAGCTGTCTAACGAAATTCGTGCAGAGCTGGATATCCCCAAAGACCAGAAGGATAGCCAGAACATCTACTTGGGTGAGTTTGATTATGAGCTGTTGATGACCTGCGTCGACCCCGAGCTGCGCTATAAGCCGTTGAGCCCATATGCGGCTGTCAAGCGTGATTTGGCTCTCGTCTGCGACGAGGATGTTGCCTGCGGCACCATCGAGGATGCGATCAAGAGCGCAAGCCCGCTGGTAAGCGAGGTTAAGTTGTTTGACATCTATCGTGGTGCAAATATCGGCAAGAACAAGAAGAGCATGGCCTTCTCGCTGACGCTGACTGACCCTGAAAAAGAAATTGGTGTCGACCAGGTGGACCGCATTATCAAAAAGGTCCTTGGCAACCTGAAGTTTAAGCTGGGCATTGAGATGCGTTAAAACCAGAATATCCACATAGAAAAAAGCTGTCTGTGCAATGCATGGGCAGCTTTTTT
>CAVBNV010000026.1:7561-20248 GCA_963596815.1 Oscillospiraceae bacterium | reverse complement strand
GATCACCCCCGCGAGTGCGGGGAAAAGCCTTTCATGCCCTTGATGAAATTGGAAATCAGGGGATCACCCCCGCGAGTGCGGGGAAAAGAAATTACCATGTACTTTTGTTGCTCCAGCTCTGGGATCACCCCCGCGAGTGCGGGGAAAAGACTAAAAAGATCCCATAGCTGCGTCGCTTCCACTGTCATTTTACATCAGGTTCATTCAGTTTGCAATAGACCTGCTGGATCAGGCGACAGTCCGGTAGGGCGCGGTGCTCCACCTTATCGGCCAGTGCAAAGTACTGGGCTAGCGTTAAAAGTTTGTAGTTTGCCACCCGGTAAAGCTTGCGGCGGGCTAGCTGCATCAGGTCGGTGCAGCGGTTGGTGGGGATGGGCAGTGTGTGCCGCTTGCAGGCTGCCCGCAGAAACTCCATATCGAACGAGATGTTATGCCCCACCAGCGGATCCTTGCCGAGGAAAGTCAGAAACTCCTCCAGTGCTGTCCGCTCGTCCCGGCCCTGCTGCAAATCCGCATCCCGGATACCGGTCAGCCGTGTGATCACAGTCGGCAATGGCGTTTCGCTACAGACCAGCAGGCTCAGCTCCTCCGCCGGGTTTCCGTCCCGCACCCGCAGGGCACCGAATTCTATGATCGTATCCGAGGTCGGTTTCAGGCCGGTCGTTTCCAGATCGATCACGGTATACCTTTCCGGTTTCGGGCTGTGTGTTCTGCCTGCCGCACGGCGGGCATACTGCTGCTGTGCTGCTTTGCTGAAACCGGGTTTCAGTAAAACGCTTTCCGGCTGGGCCTGCGGCAGCGGACGGCGCATCAGCTTGATACCGTCAAAATCCACAGCTTCCCATGTGGTATTGTGGGTGCGGAAATCCATCCGCTGCTCCCCTGCCGTCGTGAACACCAGCGTCGCCTGCCCGTTTTTCAGGTTCTGGCACACCCTGTCCCACAGCGCATCCCGCACACGGCTGCTTACATTGCCCACATAAACGCCAGTGTTGATTTCACACAGCCACTTGGATAGGTCGCCCCGCAGCCGGGGCGGGCAGTTGGTCATGGTCAGCACTACGATGACATATCCCCCGCTTCCTGTTCAAAGTAGTTGATGCCGTTGGCCACAGTGCCCAGCTGGTTATCCCAGAGGTAGACAGCTTCCTCTGCCTCGCTCTGCTCTTCTTCCGTCAGGAAAAGCCAGCGGATATCGTGCACCATCCGTTCGAGAATGTGGTGTTCTACCATAGCATCCCGCACACGGCGGCGCACCACCGCAGGCAGATCTTCCGGTGCATGCGCGGCCACATCAAACGCGATGGGAATGGTCACCTCCGCCTTATAAAGATCGGCGATATCGTATACGAAAGAGCACTCATGGCCCACATGCACAAAACCCAGCCCCGGTGCACAGCCTAGCGCCACGATCACCGCATGGGCCAGCCCGTACAGGCAGGCATGCCCAGCCGAAAGCGCCTGATTAACAGCATCTCCGGCGGCAAAATCCTCCGGACGGTATAACCGCCCGTTCCACGGCACGCCGGTATCTTTGGATGCCTTGCGGTACACCTGCCGCACCCGGCTGCCCTCCCGTCCGCGCAGCTGCTGCATAGTCAGTTTGGACACATCTTCTTCCGGGAAGCGCAGCTGATACATCTTGCGCACCACTTCCAGATGCTTTCGGGTGTTGGTCACAAGTTCTGCCTGCCGCAGCAGCATCCGTGAATGGGTGGTCAGAGAACGGCCGTGGGCATAGTAGCGCACACCGTGCTCGCCCACCCAGACAGCACCCACACCGGTGTCGCCAAGCAGCTCCATAGCACGGTGGGTAACACGGGTGCCCGGCCCCAGCAGCAGCACGGAAATGCCCGCAGCTGGGATCTGTACGATGCCTTTTTCGTCCGTTACTGTAATGGCACCATCCTGTCGGCCAAGGGTACAGTGTTCCAGGTAGAGAAAGGTCATCCGATCCCGCACCTGCGGTAGAGCCTGTAAGTCCGGTCGGATCATGCCCGGCATCTCAGCCATGGTTCCGCCCTCCGTGCATTACAGTCAGAAGACCCAGACCGTAGGCTTTGCCCCGGCCCATGCCTTGACACAGTACGGCCCGGAATGCTTCTGCATCCGTCACCTGCAAAACGCCTTCGTATGTTACACTCAGCAGCGACACCGGGCGGGTGCCGTGTTTTGCGAAGTGCTGCCACTGCACCTGCGTGACGGTAAAGGAATCCTCGGTCAGAGCAAAGCCATGCTTTGCCGCACGATCCAGCAGCCACTTTTTTTGATACTGCGTGGTGCAGTGCGCCAGCACAGCACCACGGGCCTGCGGGTCTGCCGGGTCTTTGCGGCTTTTGGTGGGGTTCGCCGTCAGCCGGAACTGCCAGCAGCTGCCCGGCGTGATGCGTTCCAGCAGCGGATCGTAGCAGCGGGTCTCCGGGGCCGCGCCAGTGCCAAACTGCTCCACTGTACCGGAAAGTTCCGGCACATCCTCACTGAGCACCAGCAGATACAGTTTTCCGCCCAGACGGTCCAGCCGCCACAGCCTGCGGCGACGTGCACCGGAAAAAGCATTTTCCACCGCTCCGTGGATCTTCTGCGGTGACGCCAATGCCGTCATGGTGCTGCGGCGTGTGAGGTTCAATTCTACACGGGATAAATACATTGCTACTTCACCTCACAATTCACAGAATGGGTCATGTTCGGTCATCTCAGCCTCTTCCGTCCGCTGCCGGCACGGAATTTCTCGCGCGGAGCGGTAGCCGTACTGCCGGTGCCGCGGGTCATACGAGAGAGGCACATCCCGCAAAGCCGCCGCGCCCGGCTCCTGCGGTGCGGCATCCACCACGATACGGGTGGGTCCGCCCGTTTCGGCGCAGAGTGCGGGCTCTGCCTGCAGGGCATCCAGCAGGTTTTCCTGCCGCATGCCAAGGCAGAGCGGCAACGTGGGCGGGCAGGAGCGACGGCCCAGATACAGCGGGAACGCCGGATGGCACAGCGCCTGTTCAAGTTCCTGCAAAAACGCTGCATCCGCACAGCTCACGCCCACCAGAAACACGGCATCTTCCAGATAATGGCGGTAGGTCACATACGAGCGGTCCTTTTCCTCATTGCGGGCCATGTGGAAATCCACAAGCAGGCGGCCTTCCCGCTCCACCCGCACACCGAACTGCAGCTGTGCCAGCTGCGCCAGCGGTTCCGTTTCGTCCCGCCGCAGGCCCAGCGCTGCCGCCAGCAGGCCGAGCACACCGCTTTTGGTGGGTTCCCGACCCGTTTTGCGGGTCTCGAACTTGGAGTCTGCGCCCCATGCCTGCAAGGGAGCTGCCAGTCGAAGCAACAACGTTGCCATTATTCCACCTCGTTTCCGGTCAGGTTCTCCTTTACAGCAGCTTCCAGCGCTTCCAGCATCGTGTACAATGGCTTTGCCTCGCCCAGCTGTTCCAGCCCGGTGCCCACCACAAAGCCCTGTGCCGGGGCACTGTAAGTGGCATACAGTTTCTGTGCATAGGCCTGCAGCGCCTTCTTGGAAGGCTCCGCGTAGCCCTCGGCACTGCGGCCAACAGCCCGCTCAAAGGCACCGCACAGGTTCACCGGCTGATCGTTCCGGATGGTCACATACACGGCATCCGGCAGGGTGCGGTTAGCAAAGGTATTCTGCTTGCCGGTGGGCATAGAGCGGATAAACGCTTCGCCAAAGCTGCGCACCACCTCAGCCGCCTTTTCCACGCCCAGATGCTGCACCAGTTCCAGCACATTCACCGCCGCATAGCGGTACAGGGTAGCAGAGTTGTACTCCACCGTGCCCAGATGCCCGGCACCGGCGTTGTCCTCAGCAGCACAGTCATCCACCGCGGTAAAGTAATCATACTCGTTCTGCACCGCATGGGTGGAGATGCTGTGGGCCACCTGCGCAGCGGCGTCGTAGTTCAGGGAAGGGTCATCCGCCACCATGCGGCCAAATAGTGCCATATCCACCGAGGGCGCTTTGCGCAGGGCTTCTTTGTATTCCTTTTTGTCGGTGCTGCCGGCCACAGCCAGCTCCGCCAGTGCTTTTGCCTGTGCACGGCTCATAAAGAAGAGGGCCTTTGTGGTTCCCTCTTTATCATCCTTTTTGATGCCTGCATTGTCCAGCGCCTTTTTGGCCAGCTTGGCGGCATCGGCCTCCAGTGCAAGGGCCGTGATCTCCTTTTCCACCAGGTCAGCGACCTTTTTGGTGCGCTTGCCCACGTCGGCATCATTCAGCAGACACTCCTCGGCAAATGCTTTGCGCATGGCGTGCTTCCACGCCTGCGAAGACACGCGGGCACGGGTCACGCCGCCGTACACGGCCGTTTTGGGGCTGCCCGTATCATCTCGGTTGATGCAGCTTGGCGGCACGGTTTGCAGCACATGAAAGTCAACATACAGACGGTTTTTCATAGGTCAATTCTCCTTTTCCTGCGTTTCAGACGCTTCTGTTCTTTCATTGCGGTACAGATCCTGTCCCCACCGCAGCCGGACATTGGCCGGCACCTGCGAATACCGCGGGGCATCGCACTGCAAGCCGTACAGGTCTGCTGCCAGCTGGGGGTAATCCAGCGGGATGCTCCCAACCTTTGCGGCACGCAGCAGCTGGACCATGCCCCGCAGATGGTGGCTGATCTCGGTGATCTCCTGCGCTGTTGCCAGTGCGTTGAACCGCCGCAGCACGCTGCTGTCTGTCCAGTCGCTCCCTGCGGGCGTTGTGCGCTCTGCCAGCTGCCGCACGGCCCGGCCCAGGGTATTTCCGGGCTGGTTCATACAGTCCGTCTCATTGCTCTGCTGGTGCATGGCGTACAGGGTCAGGGCCAGATAAACGGCCCATTCCTCGTGGGAAGGGTCTGCCCCACCCCGGAACGCTTCGGGCATGTCCTGCAAAAAGGCACCCCACAGTTCCGGCAGATCTCCGGGCCGGTGCCCGATGCCCCGGCGCAGCTTTGCCAGCTCCGCGCGCCGCTGGTTGGGCGGCAGTTTCCAGAGCTTTTGCAGCTGTCGGCTCACATACATGCGCACCTCTTGTGTGTTGTTCATGCCGTTCCTCCTTAATCTTTTGCTTTCGGGTAGAGCTTGTCCAGCCTGCCCTGGAAATAGTTGTAAGCCTTGGGCGCAGTGTACAGCTCCATGCGCTCGGTCTTTTTGCCTGCATCCAGCTTGACACGGTGGCCCACTAGCGCCGCGCTGCCGGCCTCCATCACCAGCTGTCTGCCCAGCGTTTCCGCAATGGCACGGGCCTCGGCCTGCCAGCGCAGCATGGCTTCGTCTGGCTTATCCCGCTCGGTATCAATTTTTTGCAGCCACTGCCGGAAAGGCTGATCCACCCGGAAATAGAACTGCGCCCGTGCAGCGTCCCCTGCCGACTCGTTTTTGTCGCCGGCAGCCGTGGCAATGTTCTGTGCCAAGTGCCCCACCAGCGTCGCCGCCTGCTCGCAGTACTCAATCTCGTTCGTGATACGCTCCTGCCAGGCACGGCTCAGCTCGTCCAGCAAGGCCATCTGGAAGGTCAGGCTGTCCACAAAGGAATCGTTCACAAAAAAGTCCTTGTCACCGTACTGCATCCCAGAAATGCGAAAACGGATCTTGCGCTGTGGGTCCAGGATGTTCAGCCGTTTGTCCTGCAGCGCTTCGATCCAGCACACGACACCCGGACGGTGGACGCTTTCCTTTCCGCCGCAGAACACCGACGGAAACTCCCGCCAGAACTGTTTGGCCGGGTCATGGCGGCAGGGCACAAAGCTGGTCGCCTCGTTCTTTTTGGCGGTATTGCGCCAAATGGTCATCTGCTCTGCAAAGGCGTTCTCCCGAGGGAAGAAGTCGCCGCCCAGCAGCGAAAAGCCGTTGACCGCTCCGTTTTCCCGGTGGAGCAGCAGCCGCCGGGATTGTAGCGTGAGCAGCTGGGCCGGGTTGTCCGGGCAGACAATCTGCGTCCGCTCCCCACTCCGAGGCACATCCAGTTCCCAGCAGGGTAGGTTCTCGCCCCAGCACTTCTGGCTGTCCTGCAGTAGCGTGAGGTTCAGCATCAGAGTCTCAAACAGATTCTCCCCCGTTGCCTGTAAAAAGCCAATCTTGCCCAGCCAGCCAGCGCCCACCGAGGGCAGCCCTTTCCCTTTGGGCTTGGCCGAGGTATCGTCGTAGCCGTTCACGCTCAGCAGCCAGCGGGCGGCCTGCGGGTAGGTCAGCTCGTTTTTGCCTACCCCGGCATAAAGTGGGAACAGTCGCAGCTTGTTGCTGCTCTCCGACATTTCGCCGTTGAGCTTTGCTGCGTTGTACTCGGTTCCAATGGCCGCTTCCGGCACCTGCCAGAAAGGCCGCTCCGGGTGGAAGAGCCAAAAGCGGTCCTTCCACTGCTCCAGATAGTCCCGCAGAGGCCGCTCTGGGAACTTGCACAGTTTCCATAGCTCGTCCCAGCGGGCCAGCGCATCATCCTCTTCTTCCAGCGGTTCGTACTCACCTTCCGCATTCACGCGGGAAAACACGGTAAACAGCACCGCCAGCAGCAGCCGCAACATGGCGGCGTCCTGCGTTGGCATCTCGCCTGCTAGGTCCGCATAGTCCTGTGCGTGCACCAGCGCATCGGTCAGCGAGACCTCCTGCACGGTGTTGTCCGGCAGACGGACCCGGACCCACGGTTCCTGCAGCAGGTTGAACTCAATTTCCTGCATCAGCTTCCTCCTTCCGATATGTCAGGCCGCTTTCGCGGCTGTAACCAAGCACCTGGTCCGCCAGATGGGCGGTCAGGTCGTCGTCCAACAGTAAAACCAACTCTCCATGCAGCAGCGGCGACAGCTGCCACGGTGCCAGCAAACGGCGGTTGTCCGCCTCAAGCTCCTCAATGACCCGCCGTACATTCCACGCCTTGCCAAACACCGCCGGGAGCCGCAGCTTCTGCCGGGCGATTTTCAGCGCGTCCTCCGGCTGGGGCGGACAGTCGGAAGCAACAGCCCGGCCGCCCTCCCGCCACGGCAGGAAGTGGATGCTCCCATCCGTCCAGTGCTGCATCACAAGCACCTCGATGGACGGGTCGCCGTCACGCACTGCCGCCCGGGCTGCCGCATCGGAGGCAGCCCCCACATCCTGCATCCAGTCGTCCAGTGTATTGCGCTGTGGAAAGCGCTTGTGCACCTTCGGCTGCGGTACCAGAAACGCTCCTGCCCGATCCTTCCGTTTGGCCTGTTCCAGCTCGTAAGCGTGGCGCATGTCCTCGCTCATGACCGTCTGCGGCAGGTCATCCGCCAGTGCCCAGCCATAGACGTTCTGCACCAGCGGCGAGATGTCCTCTGGGAGCCGGATGCACTCCGGCAGGCAGGCCCGGGTGCGCCAGAGCAGCCAGTCGCCGTACACGGCGGCGCTGCCTTTGTCAAATTCTTCTGTGCCCGTGTCCAGCACAGCGCATACTGCTTGCTGCATCGGCTGCGGGCGGCACCGGTCCGGGTGACGCTGCAACCGTCCGATGCGCTGCAGTAACAAATCCATCGGGCAGAGCTCTGTGACCATCACGTCGAAATCAAGGTCAAGCGACTGCTCTAAAACTTGTGTACCCACCACGATCAGCCCATCACGCTCTGCAGGTGTGGAGTGCTTGCCCACCCGGCGTATGAGTTCCTGCTCTCGCGCGGCACGGTCCTGCATCAGGAACTGTGCATGGAACAATTGCACTTCCTTGTCCGGCAGTGCCTGCCGCAGCAGTTGTGCCACTTCCTGCGCTTTGCGCACCGTGTTCACGATCACACCTGCACAGCCGCCCGTCTGCATCTTTTCGCGCAGGAAATCCGGCAGTATATCTCCGGTCAGCGCAATCGTCTGTACCTTCCGGCCGGGTGTGTCCAGCGGAATAGCGGTCTGCCGCACCTGGGTCCCATCCGTCCAGGTCAGCAGCGGATAGCCGCAGCTGGTTTTCCAAGGCGCATCGGAGCCGGGGTGACGCTTTTGCTGGTACGCTTCCACCAGTTCTGCCCGCCGCTGTGCGGGCAGCGTAGCCGACAGCAGGATCACCGGCACTTTGTACCAGCCCAGCCATTCCAGCGCGCGATCCAAATAGCGGTTCATGTACGCATCGTAGGCGTGGCATTCGTCCACAATCACCACTTTGCCTGCAAGGCCCAGGTGGCGCAGCATCACATGCTTCTGGCTGAGAGCCGCCATCAGCAGCTGGTCCACCGTGCCGATCACAAAATCCGCCAGCAGAGCCTGTTTGCTGCCCCGGAACCACTGGTTCACCTGTACGCGCTGTTCTTCCGTTTCCGGGTCATCCCAGTCGTCCTGCACCCGCACGGAACGCTCCTGCAGGCGGATGTATTCGTCGTTCAGTTCCGCCATGCCGTGGGCAAGCCGGATGGACTTGGGCAGGTCGTCCGGCTGTTTTTCCGCCCATTGCACCAGCCGTGGAAACAACCCGTTTGCCGTGGCCTGCGTGGGCAGACCGAAAAAGATGCCGCCTGCCCCAAACCGTGCCGCCAGGATCTCCGCCGCCGCCAGCGCCGCCTCGGTTTTGCCCACACCCATCTGCGCTTCCAAAATCAAAACGCCCGACGTTTCCATCGTGCTGGCCGCTTCCATGGCGGCCTTTTGCACCGCATTGGGTGCAAAGCCAAATCGGTCCGCAAACTTTTCCGGTTCGGCAATAAAGGTCTGTGCCTCCCAGGGAGACGCTGTCTCCTGCTTATCCCATCGTTCCCATGCGCGCATCACGCGCTCCGGGTAAGCTGCTTCGCTGCCCAGCTCTTCCACCGGGATCAACGGAAAATATTCCGTGTTGCTGGCGATCCAGTCCGCCATGATCAACAGACCTGTCAGAAGAATCTCTTCAGGCTGGTTCAGTTCCGGCAAATCCACTGGGCCGGAATAGCCGCAGTCCTGCAAGGCTACCCTGAGCAGTTCCTCCCAGAAGCCCTGCCATACCAGCTCCTGCCCTGCGGGGGAGTAGTTACCCTCCCAGCAGTCAAATTGTTTATCCACCTCCGCGTTGGTCTGCGGCCTGCCATGATGGGCACCCACGATGGAAGCAACGCCGCCCGGATAGCCCCGTTCCCGCAAGATTGCCTCGCTGGCACGGGCGTGGGGCGTTTCGCGCCGGTTCTGCTCCGGGCAGTACAGCGGTGTCAGGCACTCCAGCCGCTGCTTCGCTTCCGGCAGAAGCTGCAGGATCACGCACTGAAAATTTACGATAGCCTTTCCAAGATCGTGCACCCAGCCCAGAAAGCGGGCAAGTCGAATAAGTTCTTCCTCGTCCAGCCTGGTGGCTTTCCTCACGCTTTTCGGCAGCCACCTACGCACCAAAAGCTCCATGATCCCGGCCGTATCCCACAGATGCATCCACAGCGGCAGCCATTGACTGGTGTCGTTCGGGTCCGTTTTACCGGCAAGAAGCTTCGTATTTTTCAAACGGGTATCCATAGACCTCCTCCTCGTATTATAAAAGAGCATTATTTATAGACTGCTCGCCAGCGGATAATCATGGTGCTGTGGATTGGTGTTCACATCCTACCGCAAAGACGGCTTTTGAAAGGCCCCAACCACAGCAAACCAAACTCGATCGCGTGGATGCAAGAACAGTTTTAACTATGCTATCGAAGATTCGATTCAGCAAATCGTCGTGGGCAGCGAATGGTTGACGGATTTTTTATTTTGGGTCTTGACTTTTAATAGTTCATCTTTCAAAAGCCGTTTTGTCCTTTGTAAGACAAGCATAACAGGCACTTCGTCCCATAAACAGGACTTTCTCTGTCCTTTCTCAGATTTTGGTTGTTTTTTAGAATCTACTTCTCATGAAATGGAGTCGCCTGAAAGCCGGGGGCTTATAGAGCGCTTACGGAGCTTTCTCCAGCCGGGCGTCCTTGTTTTGCTTTATGCGTAACGTAAACGCCAAGCAAAGGCACGTCCGTAAAAAGATAAGGAGCGTCCGATTATTATATCGGACGCCTCACCTTATTTACCTTCTTTCATTAGGCAGTTACGTGTCATCAGCCTTTTGCCATCTCTGCAAGTATAACATCGTTCATGTCATCGTAAGAGTTCCAATATTCTTTTTTGATGGAATAGCCCGCAAAGCCAAACGCTTTTTGAATACGACTCATGATTTGAGCACCGGTAAACCCGGTGCTTTTTTTAATGGTATCCTCTGTGACGGAAATAATCTGATGCGCTGCCATATTGCGCAGGTTGCTTTCAACCGAACGTAGATCACGCACAAGTTGCTTCACATCAGCAGGTGCGGCAGAGGCCTGCACAAGCGTGTTCAAATGGCTGGAGGATACATCGCCATAGCGGAAGAATCCAAACTCTCCCTCCAGTGCTGTAAGTACCTCTGTGCCTTGCAGCTTTGCTTCTGACCAACGCTTTTTATCACCGGAAGTACAATACGCATCCAGATTGATGTTTGCGTGTTTGGCAAGTATCCTCTCGTACAAATCAAACAGCAGCGGTGTAATGCCACGTATAAAATCGGCATATTCACAGCGGCGCAGCCTTAGCTCAAGGCTTAGTGCATACTCGAACAGCTTCATTTCTGCTGCATTTTTTACTGGCAATTCGTATCGTTTATCTTTTTGCAGCACCTTACTCACTCCGGTGAAGTCAAACAACACACGGCGTGATGCCATTTGAAGCAGGTCGATATAATTTGCGGTTACATCTTCCGGCAGCATTTTTGCAATCTCGTATGCTGCGGCGTAGTCGTATTCATCCAACAGCTTACGGATATAGCTTTCCTGCTGTATTTGCGTCAATGTCGGGCACTTTACCTCAGAGCAACGGTTTGCAAAATCGTCTGCGTTATCCTCGTCAAGCTCCCACATGTCCTCTACTTCATACTTTTTGTGGGCAGCATGTCCCTCATGCGCATTCATAGCTGCATCCGGCGTGGATACCTGCACAGCCTTACAGGCAAATTCGCCTAGCGTTTTTAGCACCAAAAGCGCACTTTTCATGGCAGGTGTACCGGATGAAATATTCAGCAGCAGCGTGTCGGAGTCGTCCATATCTTTGCGGATATCAAGTATGATTTTGCGAAACTCGCTGTAAAACGGGTCAAATTCCTGCACGTTTTTCATATCAGGGCGTGGGATTATCTTATACCCGATACTGCACCCAAGCTTTTCGCCCAGCTTATCAAGGCAATAAGTATAGCGGCTGTCTAACTGCTGAAACTGCAATATCTCACCGGACATATACAGGTAAACCATATCCGGCTTGTAGCATCTGCAAATATGCAGCATAGAGCCATCACGAAGATTGCCGCTTGAGATAGGGTCCGTCCCACCGACAGGAGAAAAAAGTATCGTTTTATTCATGATGACTCCTTAAACGCATCTATATAAGTATAACATCTTCTGCTTCAACCTTAGTATTAAGTCCAAACAACATAACCTCACCCGAGCCGGACATGCGGTAAACGCGCACACTGTCTTCTTCAGCGTCCATATAGTGCGGTATCTCCTTTGCCAGTTGGCGCAGCTGTGCTTCTTCAAGCAAGGCTTCAAACGCAGACTTTTGCACCCGATAGCCATAGCCGCACATCATTTTGGCAAATTTGGTCCTACGTTTATTGTTGATAATATCATAGATGATCAACACAAAGATTTTTTTAGAATAGGCTTTTTCCTGCGTGTTCCAAAAATAGTTTTCCATTTTTATCACCGGATGCGCACAGGCATGTACAGCGCAGGGTCGCCTTTTTCTATTGCATAACAAAGCTGCTGTATTTGCAAGTCCATCGCCCTGCGGAAGCTTACAGCGTAATCAACATAAGGCACATACTTACTGCTTGTGTGGAATTTTTCCTCAAGCTTTGCGATATAAGTCTTAAAAGCCTGCTTTGTCAAATAAACTCCGTCATCGTTTTCTTCTTTATAAAATTCCTCTGCGCCTATCTCATGCCCATTCAGCAAACCAAGCGCAAGCGAATCCACCAATATAGGCCGCCATTCCTCCATAAGGTCACTTGCAAGCGTCGGGTGTTTTTCGTGGTCCTGATGCAAAACACCAAAATAGGGGTTCAAGCCCTTACCTTCAAGCTTACCGTAAATCTCATTCAAAATCACCGAGTATCCGAGGCTTATCATTGAGTTAAACGGGTCTTGCGGCGGTCGTCTGCTGCGCTTTTCAAAGCGAAACTCAGGGTCAATCAAATTACCGAGTGCGGCAAAATAGCACCTTGCAGCGGCACCTTCATAGCCCATGATCTCCTCAACCGATTTGCATTGCGGCAGCATTCGGCTAAGGCTTAACATCTGCACAACATCCTGCGCAACATCATACGAGCGATATCTGGCATAACGCCGCAATATAACTATCTGGTTTTGTATTTTTGCATTGATGATATTTTTGGAGACTGCAAGCTTAAAATCCTCTGGCATAGCCGCCTGCATACGCTGCCTTGCAACATTAACGTGGTTAGTTGAAACCAGCCGACCGAAGTACGACCCATGGGCAGAGTAAAACACCACATTTATACCACGCTGCAGGCACTGCTCCATACACTGTGTTGTAAGCTGCACCCTGCCAAAAACCTGTATCACCTCAAGCGTTTCCGCAGGGATGCTTCTAAGCATCCCATTCTTATATTTTACCTCAAAGCGACATCACTCGTACCCGATAACTGCACCCTGCTCACATATGTACAGATAGCTCATAGCCGCCTCCTTATATGTTAATTGTATCCCGTCCCCATAAGGGGAATTATGTAGTTATATC
>CAVBNV010000026.1:0-7458 GCA_963596815.1 Oscillospiraceae bacterium | reverse complement strand
GTTTCCGTCCCCATAAGGGGAATTATGTAGTTATATTGTTGCGGGGTTGACGGTTGGCACGAAACGGGCGAAGTTTCCGTCCCCATAAGGGGAATTATGTAGTTATATCTCAACGCCACAGTGAAGTACATCCCGGACGCTTTCAAAAAGTTTCCGTCCCCATAAGGGGAATTATGTAGTTATATCGCATCGCACCTGTCAAGGGCATTCCGCTAAAGGTTTCCGTCCCCATAAGGGGAATTATGTAGTTATATCGAAGCAAAAAGGAGAACGAAACATGATTGAAAACAGTTTCCGTCCCCATAAGGGGAATTATGTAGTTATATGCGGTTACACGTTTTTCTTGCACAAGTCTAGCCCTAGTTTCCGTCCCCATAAGGGGAATTATGTAGTTATATCCTGTGTCCGCAAACGTAGTGCTCATGCGGGTCAAATGGCCGGTTTGCGGTGCAAACGTAAATCGGCTGCCGGTTTGGTGTTAAAAGCATTGCAAAAACCCCCATAAACCCGCATGAACACTGGCTGCGGTGCAAAATTGGTTAAATCAGCTCTATTTTGCCCATGCCCATGTCGTAAAGTTGCCCGCCGTAGCGGGTGCATTTGCAAACATGTGGGGCAACGCCGTTTGCAACATCGGTTGCATGATGGTGTTTGTCGTATATTTTTCTGCTTAAGGTAGCTTGAAAAACCTTGTCGGTGGTGGTTACCGCCTGCGCACCGCAGGTTGGGTATAGAATGGTTTTTGAAACGAAACCTGCGCCGCCGCCAAGCCATACCGTGCCCTTGACCTTGCTGCCGCGACCGAACTTTGAGTAAAAGCTGTCAAAAGATACCTGCTGGAAGTAATCTAAGGCAGCAAAAACCTCCTCTATGGTAATATTACATATCTTGGTATCGATTGTCAATTCAAAATCGATTTGACTGCCCGGCTTTAACGCCTCACGTAAGATGGGAAGCGGCTTTTCCCGCCGTTTAAGGGTGTAATCGATTTTTTGCGCAAGCGTCAGCTGTGTAAGCGGCAATGGCTTGCTGTCGCTGACGATAAAGCCGGACATGATGGAATTTACGGCGTTGCTGCGCTTGTCTGTGCGAGCAAGCGTGTGCAGCACGGCGGCCTCAAGGTCATCGGTTTGCCGCCTTAAAAAGCTGTTGCGCTTGCCGCCCAGCGATGCGGCTTGCATCAGGTCTTTGATTTTGTCCGCATAGAGGGTGGGGTTTTTGTGGATGCGCCAGCAGATAATGGCTGTGCGCAGCATGCCCTTTAAGCTGCTGCCGGGTATGTAGGGCAAACCGTAGGGGTCTTTTGTGAAGGTGAGTATCTCCTTTGGTGTGTCGCCTCCCCCGCCGGGCTTTTTCACAAACGCATCGCCGGCATCCATGCTGTAAAGCCTCCAGCTGTCAATGCGCTGGGGCATAACGCCCTTTTTTTTCAGCCACCAGCCTAAATCGGTGCGGTCGTAGTTAGCACTAAGCACAAACTCGGCATAGGCTCTGTCTAGGTGCAGCAATTGTAAATCACGGAACATTTTGGCAGTATTTGGCACGGTAATGCGTGAGCCTTGGCGGATATACTCTTTTTTGCTCAGTTTCGTGCCGTCGCCCACATGGATGGGTGACTGCGCCGTGATGCGCATATTGTAGTGTTTTAGATAATCCTGCATCGTTATACCCCCATGAATAGACCCTTGGCATACCGATATACTGCGTGTGCGCCGCCCTCGCTTACATCGTAAATATCACCGTGGAAGCGGGTGGCAAAGCATGAGCCTGCCTGCATCGTGTAAAGGTCACGCTTTTTCATCTGCTCGTCTGCATAGGTTTGCGAATAGACAAAGCCAGAGCGCTTTTGTAAAAGGTACGATGCGCCCTCAAGGGCGTGCTCAAGCTCGGCCTCCTGCGGCAAGGCGGAGGCAAGCAGCATGTGCCGCCCGCTTGTTTTTGCAAGCAGCCTTAATACAGGCTCGGCTGCTGTGCCGTTGCGGAAAATAAAACGTCCCTTGCCACTGCCACGCTTGCCGCCAATGCCTGTGTAAGAAAGGCTGTCCAGCAAATCTTCAAACATGTATTGCGTGTCGGCGTCTTCAAGTGCAGCAATGATATATAGGCCGCAGCCATCGTTGAATAAATAATTGCCCACACGGTATGGCAGAGTATCGTCCTCCCTGCGCACTGCCGCCATCACTTGGCTGTATGCCTGCCCAAGCCCGTGCAGACTGCACGTTTCCGGCTCAAGCTTGCCTGCAAGATAGTCGGCGAGCTTTTCAGCAGGGATGTATTTGAGCTTTTTGTACTGCTTTTTCTGTTTGGAGCTCCCCTGCTCCTTCGGCTCGATGTAAAGCATGGGCTTTGGCAAAAAATACTGCACCTGCATATACGGGAAGGCATCCGAAAAAAGCAGCTTTTCCGCCTTTACGGCATTGTAAAGCTCATCTGCCATGCCAAGCTTTAACGCCTCGATATAAAGTGCCGAAAAGAGAGTGTCTGCGCAAAAGTTCAGCGCACTTGCATCCAATGCACCGCCGCCGAAATGCACAGGAGCTGTAAACTCAAGCTTATAGATCTTATAATTCATTGCCGGCTCCTTACAAGTTGGCAAGCATAGCCCTGCATTGCTCCAGCGTATCCTCGTCTACCTCACCGATAACGGGGTCGACCTCGATATCATAAAGCGCAACCTTGCCGTAACCACGTGAGCCGCTGCCGCCCAGGTAATCGTATTGCAGCAGACGGAAGCCGTTTTTCAGCATCTCAAAGTCACGCAGCATAGTCTCGTCATCTTTGTACTCGTACACAAGGTTTAAGCCAAACTTTGCGCCACGGATAACACGCTCCAGCTGTCTGGGGTTCGCAACCGCAGTTGTACGGTTGATCGTGTTTTCAAACTTGACCTCGGTAGCACGGTAGATGTTGGCACTGCGCAGCTCCTCTTTGTTTTGCAGGAACATATCGGAAAACAGCAGCCGTGCCGTGTGTACATCGCCCTTTTTAGCTGAGCCAAACAGAGATTTTATGCACTCGGCATCCTCATCAGGGTTAGCTGCCACTTTCTCGTTGTAATATTTTGCCAGCAGCGTGCGCATCTTGCCCTTCAGCGAGCTGCCGGGAATAATCGGGTCGTCCGTGCGCACATCACGTATGACGGGTGAGTCCACTGCGCCGATAGCCGCAAAGGCATCGCTGCCGCCAATGTGCAGACCGGTTTTAACTTCAAGTGTACCTGTAATTTCAAGCTTTGCAAACATTATAATGCCCTCCCTTAATCGTCCTTGCCGCCGTAAAATTTACGGAATGCCACCAACGCTTCAATGTAGCGGCTGAACAGGATGTAATTCTTTCGGCTGCCGTTGATCTCGTTGATGATCTCGAAAGCCTGTGCTTCCTCCAAAAAGGTCTTGACGCTGCTTTCACGCCCTGCCTCGTAATAAAAACGCAGCTTCATATAATTGATGCGCCCGATGATATCGTTGCTCAGCTGCTCGCTTTTGGCGTTTACCACCTCATTGTAAATATCGGCAGCCATTGCCAGCAGGTTTCTTATTTTGGACGTCGTAGCAATGGGAACGGTGTTGCCACTCTTGTCTTTTTTCTGTGTCAGGGTTTTAATTGCCTGTTCTGCCTTGTCGACATAGTTTGTTTCGTCAATGCGCATTGTTGCTTTCTCCTTCCTTTTCCCGTTGTGTATATACGTAAAGGTAAATGGCACTTACTACCTGCCTGCGGCTTTCCGCATCGGTAGACCATTGGTACATTTTTGACGAAAATACGCTGTATGCGTCTTTTTCCTGTTTTGTGATGTTTTCATCCCTGCTGTCAGGCTCCATGCGGGAAAGATAGTATACAAACCTTGCACGGTTGAACCGCTGCCCGTCATCACGCAGAAGCTTTAGTATGTTGTACAAAAATGCCTTGCCACGGTTTTGCGTTATTGCCATGTAGCCTGCTATGGCTGTGTATTTTTCTGCCAGCACCTGCTGCGTAAACGACTGCCAGCCGTAACGACCGCTTGCGTCAAAAAGCGTCACAGCGTTTTTGGTCGGCAGCTCTTTTGAGTAATCTTCAAGCTCTGCCACCTCCGATGCCATGCAGTTTATGGGGTAGGAAGCATCGTAGATGCCAACGCCGCCGGAAATGGTAAGCGTGCCCAGCGTAAACTTTTCAAGCGCATTGCGGATATCAATAAATGCATCGATCACTTCGTTCCATGCGCCCACCAAAAAGATGTCGTCGCCGCCGGAATACACGATGCAGGCATTCCGTGCACCTCCGTTTGAAACTGCCTTTGATTTGCCGCTTTCTAAAATAGAGTTGAGGTACAGCTTAAAAAAGAGCGACAGTTGCCGGGAGAGCGTTGCCGTGCGTGACAGCGTTTCGTATGCGCCGCCGCCTGTTATCTTAAAGCCATTTACAAAGGTGTTGCCAAGGTTGTCCACATCACCACGCAGTACGGCAATGCGCTCAATACCTTCTGATTTTTGGGCAAGCTCTGCGAAGGTATCTCCGGTAGTGTACCGCCCGACCCACAGCTTTGTTGCAACATGCTTGCCGGTATAAGATTCGTTCACAGTGTAGCTGCGCACATAATTCGGGCTTTGCATAAGCTTGATAAGTCGGTGCTTGTCCGCCGCCAGCAAATATTTGTTGCCCGGAAGCGGCAGATTATCGGAATCTTCAGCCGCAGAAACCGTTACAAAGTAGTCCTGATACAAAATCGAGCCTGAGAGCTTTTCAAGCGCGGCACAGATAGGGCAGCGTCCCTCGCTGTTTACATGTGTTGTCCTACGGCAAACACAGCACTCTTCACGGCCATCTATGTGCCGCCTGTTCAGGGCAAGCAGCTCCTGCGCTGTGTAGCGGTGTGTTTTTTGCGCAGAAATACTGCGTGACACTGCCTGAAAAAGCGCACTGTAACTGCCGCTTGGCTCGTTTTTCAGGTTCGATGCGCTGCAAGCGGCATAGCCATCAGCAATATAAAGAGCGGTGTCAAAGTGATGCATAAACCACTGGTTTACAATGTCCTTCTGCTTTGCTATCTTCTGCTTTACTGCTTCCGTGTTCGGCAACAGCATATAGCAGTGTCCGCCACCGGTATAAATCAGGCAAGAGCGTGAAAGCTCAAGAGCGGCAAGCAGCTCGTCAACAATGTGTTCCATTACAAGCTCAAGGTAAAAGCTTCGGGCACGCAGGCCACGCAACGCCCCTGCACTGCTTATGGTGTAGATAAAGCTTTGTATGCCGGAAATATCCATGGAATAAAGCAAAAACATCTGCTGCTGCCAAAGCGTTTTAGCGGCATCCTTATAAAAGAAATCGTGATAATTCGCAATATTGTTTTGCTCTGCATACTGGTAACAGCACTCCGCAACGGCGGCGGTCACTTTAACGTGGTCGTAAAGCGAGATGTCCGCAAGCTCACGCTTGCTGGTTGATGACGGGATATAGCTTACTGTTGCCTCCAAAACAGAAAGAAGAGAATTGATGTATTCATCCGATATTTCAATGCCCATTAAGTTGTCGCGTATTCTGTCCACAACTTCACGGTAAAAACTTTCATCCATCGTGCATTTGTCGGTTGTAGGGTAGTTTATCCCCTTCTGCGGGTCCAACATTTGCCTGTTGTAGTGCGCTTTGCCGGCGTTGCCGTTTAGGATATTGAACACACTTTCCAGCGGAGCAGAGCGGTCAAAGCCATCCTCAGCGTCCGAGCTTTCTCGCCTGTCCATTGCGGCTGCAACATTGTCAGCAAAATACGTAATATATGCCAGCGAGCCTGTATCGATGGACGCAGTACGCAGGTTTGCGGCATGGTGGTAGCGCACGCAGTTCAAAATTTCAGCGTCGAAATCCGCACGCACCTCACGCAAAAAAGTGCAGCCACTGTCACTGTGCTGCCTGTGGTCTCCCGCACGATAGACAACCTTGCCGACATCGTGCAAAAGGCTTCCGATAACAAGCTTGATCTGTTTATCGTCCATTGCCTTCCGTCCTTTCGTCAACCAATCGAATCGCACCCATCCCGAGTGATGTTTTGATACCCACACCGGAAAAGGTGCCGAACTGAAACAACATTCTTGCAAAATTGAGCATTGTTTGTGATCCGTCTATTCGCAGCGTTATCCTGCCCACAAAGGACGGAATCCGTACGCCTTCGAGACAAAACACTGTGCTGTGCAGATCATACCGGCTGATAGCAGTCTTTTCAACCAGCTGCTCGAGAGTGTCCTCATCGCACATACTTTCAGACTCGTTGACAGAGTCGTATCGCTTCATAAGCCCGGAATACATCGCACGTACATCCGGGTAATTTACATATTTGCCGTTCTGCTTAAACGCTGCCGGCGTCACAAATTGCAGTGTAATATATTTACTTGCCTGACCGTTGTAAAACGCATCCGCCAGCCTCTCATCCGGCAGCTCATAATATCTTTTATCAAGAATTTGTATCGCAAGATCATGCTTTTTCAGCACCAATTCGGTTTGTCCTATAAGGCAGGTTTTTAGTATTTTATTTGCAGCTTCTTCGTTTAACGCCGAAACCACCCAATACCAATCCTCACCACGCTTTTCCAAATGCTGTGCATAAGGATGTAATTTTGAAATGTGCAACTCATCCGCATAATCCTGCGGCAAAAGCTCCATGAGGGCACCATGGAAAGCCGAAACCATTTGCCGATGGATGCAATTTTCACCATTCAGCTTTAACTCTAATCTTGCCAGCACATTGGACCTCCCCATAGTTTATTGTTCCAGAAGCTCTTTCAATTTTTCAGGTCTTTAACCTCTCACAAAGCGGCAGAATTTCTCCCACTTTGGCAACAATGCGGTGCTGTTCTTCGAGCGGGGGCAATGGAACAATCATTTCATGCAATGTGATAGATGATAAACCTGGCATAGCTGTTCCTTTTGATTTCATCATGTTGGTATTTCTGTAGAAATAAAACACATAATAAAAATACAACAGGTCCAGTTCTTGATAGGATCTAAGCCTATGAATGTGATTTTGAAAACAGATATCATAATCCAGATTCCAGATTGCTGTCCTTCCAAAATAGGCCCCGCCTTCACACATCAAGAGATCACCTTTGGTTATTGTGCATCTTTCCAGTTCATCGTTGGAAAAAAACATTTCTTTCACAGTTGAAAAATCAAATGTATTCCAGTAGACATTTGATGTTGTTATGAATTTTCGAACAGATCCTTCTTTATCAGTTTTTTTCGCGGATGAGTTCATTGCCTTTCCTGTATTATGGTTAAATAATCCACCAACTCTCACCCACTTCCAACTCTCTGGAATATCAAATGGTATCTCGTCCTCTGTAATCTCTGCCAGAGGCTTTTCCTTCTTGATCTTGCCTTCCTTGATCAGCCGCTGCTTTTCTTCCTGTATCTGCTGATACAATTCCTCACCGGTTCCTTCCGCTGGATCCTGCGGCACCAGCTTGCCCTGGATGGCATATTGAA
>CAVBNV010000025.1:0-20302 GCA_963596815.1 Oscillospiraceae bacterium | reverse complement strand
CAAGCCCCCGCCGTGATCGCAACGGCGGGGGCTTTTGTGCGGCTGCATAAGGGCAATGTTAAGTTTTTGCAAATTTGCCGCAGCTGCGGTGCACTCTGCCGTAAATTTGTGTTATATTAAAGCTGAATTACAATGTGAACCGAAAGGGGATGGAGCACCATGGAGCATTTTGTGCAGTTTGAGGATGTGTGCAAATTTTACCAGTCCGGCAGCGTAAAAATTGCTGCGGCTGACCACCTGAATTTTTATGTAGATAAGGGCGAGTTTTGCATTATTGTCGGGCCGTCCGGTGCCGGCAAGACCACGCTGCTGAATATCCTTGGCGGCATGGACAGCTGCGATGAGGGACACGTATGGCTGGACGGACAGGATGTGAGCCGTTTTTCGCAGCACGAGCTGACGAGCTACCGCCGCTATGATGTGGGGTTTGTGTTCCAGTTTTACAACCTTGTGCAAAACCTGACAGCGCTTGAAAACGTGGAGCTTGCCAGCGAGATCTGCCGCAACCCGCTGGACCCTGCCGAGACGCTGGCAAATGTGGGACTGGGGCAGCGACTGAACAACTTTCCGGCACAGCTGTCCGGCGGCGAGCAGCAGCGTGTGTCTATAGCACGTGCGCTGGCAAAAAACCCGAAGCTTCTGCTTTGCGACGAGCCCACCGGCGCGCTGGACTACCGCACCGGCAAGCAGGTGTTGGCATTGCTGCAGCATACCTGCCGTACGACGGGGCGCACGGTGATCGTCATTACCCATAACACGGCGCTTACGGGCATGGCTGACCGCATTATTCAGGTGCGCAGCGGCAAAATTATGTCGAACGTCGTCAACGAGCACCCTGTGCCGGTGGAAGAGATCGAGTGGTGATAGCCTTGCTGAAAAGTTACCGTAAAAACATCCTGCGTGAGATGAAGGGCAGCATGAGCCGTGTGATCGCGCTGTTCGGCATTGTGATGCTGGGCGTGATGATGCTGACAGGCCTTGTCAGCTTTGCCCCGAGCATGCGCCGCGCAGGACAGAAATACTATGTGGAGCAAAATGTGTTCGACCTGCGGGTGCTCAGCACGCTGGGCCTTAGCGAGGACGACATTGACGCCATACGCAGCACCGAGGGCGTTGCGCAGGTGATGCCGGTAAAGTCGCTGGACACCGAGGCGCACTGGGCGGGCAGCGAGCAGGCTGTTGTGGTACAGCTGCAGCAGCTGCAGGCAGACCCCGAGGCGGACACGGATGACAATATGAACCGCCTTGTGCTGCTGAGCGGGCGTATGCCGCAGGCGGCCGACGAGTGCGTGGTGCACGTGGTGGGTCGCAGCAGCGCGGTGGAGCTGGGCAGCGTACTGACGCTGCCGGAGGACACCGAGGGTGTGACACGCACGAGCTTTACTGTGGTGGGCACCGTGCAGGACCCGCTGCATTTTTCGTCTGACAGCGAGAGCAGTACGGCGGGTGACGGACAGCTGGATGATATCGTGTTCGTCCCCGACGGCAGCTTGACGAACGATTACTATACGACCTGCTATATCAAGGCGGAAAATGCCGGCTTGTATGATAACTATTCGGATGAATACCAGGCGGCTGTGGACGCTGTGGCGCAGCGGCTGGAGGATATCAGCGAGGCACAGTGTGTCAGCCGCCGTGCGCAGCTGATCGACGACGCAAATGCACAGCTGGACGAGGCAAAGCAGACCTACAACGAAAAAAAGGCGGATGCCGAGCAGCAGTTTGCGGACGCCGAGCGCCAGCTGGACGAGGCACAGCAGAAGCTGGATGACGCAAAGGCGCAGCTGGACGCCGGCGAAAAGGAATACGAGGACGGCAAGGCGCAGCTGGATGCCGAAAAGCAAAAGCTGCCCGATACCATGCAGAGCGGCGCAGACGAGCTGGTGGGCGGCGAGGAGCAGCTGCTGGAGTTTGAGGATCAATTGCAGCAGATCGAGCTGCTGGTCAACCTGAAAAAGGTGGCAGACCCGCTGCTGAGCTACGCCGAAACGGCTTTGAACAATGCCCAGAAGGCGCTGGACGAGGCACAGCCCGGGGACGAGGACTACACCGAGCTGCAGGACGCCCTGACCAAGGCAAGGGACGCCTACGACAACATCAAAAATCAGCTCGACGGCTACCAGCAGCAGCTGGACGAGGGCAAAAAGCAGATGTACGCAAACGGGCTCATTTCCTCGCCAAGCCTGGACAACGATGCGCTGGTCACGCAGGCAAAGGCGGCCTTGCGCAAGATGAAGCTGCAGGTGCTGCAGGGACAGCTTGCGCTCAGCACCGGCACGGCGACCGCATACACGCAGTTTGACAGCGCCGAGCAGCAGCTGCAGCAGGCAAGGGATACGCTGGATGCCGGCTGGCAGGAGTACAACGACGGTGTGCAGCAGCTGCAGACATCCCGTACAGAGTACGAGACCCAAAAGGCGGACGCCGAGCAGCAGCTTGCGGACGGCGCACAGCAGATCACGGATGCCGAGGAAAAGATCAGCGAGATCAAAAACGGCGAGTGGTATGTGTTGGACCGCGGCAGCACGATGAGTTTTGTCACGTTTGAGGAGTATGCCGACCGCATGGACGCCATCGCAAGGGTGTTCCCGGTGTTCTTCTTCCTGGTGGCGGCGCTGGTTGCCACCACAACCATGACCCGCATGGTGGACGAAAACCGCCTGCAGATGGGCACGCTGAAGGCGCTTGGCTACTCCAACAGCAAAATTGCCGCAAAGTATTTGTTCTACGCCCTGTCGACAAGCGTGCTGGGCAGCATTGCCGGCATGGCAGTCGGCTTTGTGGTGTTCCCGCTGATCATCTGGAAAGCCTATACTATGATCTTCAGCCTGCCTACCTTTACGCTGCAGTTTTACCCGGGGCTTGCCGTGTTCAGCGTACTGATCAGTGCGGCTGTCATCGGGCTTGCTACGTGGTTTGCGTGCCGCAGCAGCCTGCGCGAAAAAACCGCATTGCTGCTGCTGCCGCGTGCACCGGTCGCCGGCAAGCGCATCTTTTTGGAGCATATCACGCCGCTGTGGAGGCACATGTCCTTTTCGCAAAAAACGACGGCACGCAATATGTTCCGCTACAAAAAGCGCTTTTTTATGACGGTGCTGGGCGTGGCAGGCTGTACGGCGCTGCTGCTCATCGGCTTTGGCATACAGGATTCGTTGTTGCCTATCATCTCCAAGCAGTCCACGGAGCTGACGCACAGCGATATGACCATATCGCTCAGCGATGAAAAGGCGCTGACGGTTGACGGTGGGCTGACCCAGGCGCTGAATAGTGCCACGCAGGTGGAGGACTGGGGCGTGTTCTACACAAAGTCGGTCTCCATCTATAACCAGAACGGTGCAAAGGCGAGTGTCAGCGTGATCGCCGCAAAAGACGAAAGTCTTATGACCAAGTACGTCACTTTCCGCACCCGCATCGGACATAAGAGCATCGACTTTGACACCGGCAGTGCTATCCTGACGGAAAAGACGGCGTCGTCGCTCGGACTTTCCACCGGCGATACGTTTTATGTTGAAAACCCGAGCGGTGAGCGCATAGAGCTTACGCTGACGGGCGTGACCGAAAATTACATGTTCACACGGCTGTATGTGTCGCAGGCGCAGCTGGAAAAGCTGCTGGACGGCAGCGATATCGCATGGAACACCGTCTACGGCAGGACAACGTGCGAGACGGTGGATGAATGCAGCGCCCTGCGCACGGCGATCCTCAGCTGCAATTACACCAGCAGCGTGAGCTTTACGGCGGACACCACGGCGGTGTTCAACAACCTGATCGGCAGCCTGAATTACGTGGTGATCCTCATTATTATCTGTGCGGCGGCTCTGGCAGCCGTTGTGCTGTACAACCTGATCAGCGTCAACCTTGCCGAGCGCAAAAAAGAGCTGGCGACCATCAAGGTGCTGGGCTTCTATGACAAGGAGGTCTACCGCTATATCTTCCGTGAGATCGAGTTACTGTCGCTTATCGGCTCGGTCGTCGGGCTTGCACTGGGTATACCGCTGCATCAGTTTATCGTGCGCACGGTGGAGATGGACCAGATGATGTTTATCCGCACGATCGCACCGAGCAGCTATGTGATCAGCGTTGCCCTGACAATGCTGTTTACCGTGGTGGTATGCTTTATCATGCGCCGTCATGTGCGCCGCATCAGCATGGTGGAAAGCATGAAGGCGCCGGAGTAATTGCGGCAAATTCATGAAGGCGTCATAGAAGCGGCATAAAAACGCATCAACTTTGTTGTACAATGCAACCGCTCAAGGTGTGCGGCCGCAAGCACACCTTGGGCACAGGATCCCTCCTACTAAAAACCAAATACCGCAAAAAGCAGCAGACCGGTTATTTTGCGACGGCCTGCTGTTTTTGTTGCTTGTTTTTTGTCAATAATTGATAAAAACAGCCGGTTGAACGCTTGCTCTTTCTGTGCATGTGTGTTATTATTTGTATGTAAATAAAAGGCGTTTTTGCGCAGGGGGGGGACTTTATGCCCATAGAATTTGCGTTTCTGGACTGGCTGCAGCAGTACAGGACACCGGTGATGGATGCACTTGCGGTGTTTTTTAACAATTACGGCGAGCACGGCGAGATATGGATCGTACTTACGCTTGTCCTGCTTGCATTCCGCAGGACGCGCAAGGCAGGCATCTCGATGGCGGTTGCGCTGGTTTTGTACCTGGTCACGGGCGATTATATCCTGAAGCCGATTTTTAACCGTGCACGCCCGTGCGATGTCAACAGTGCAATGCAGATCCTTGTGGCACGCCCCGGCGGCTCGTCCTTTCCGTCCGGGCACACAGCCTCGGCATTTGCGGCGTCGGTGGCGTTGTTCTTGCACCACCGCAGGGCAGGCATTGCCGTGCTTTTGACATCGTTGTTTATCGGTTTTACACGGATGTACCTGTATGTGCATTTTCCGTCCGATGTTGCAGCGGGCATCGTGCTGGGGGTTGCGCTCGGCTTTGCCGCAAAGTACCTGACGGATCACTTTGTAAAGCACTCGCACATGCTGCAAAAAATCGTATAACAGCCAGTCGTACACCCGACAAAGCGTCGGGTGTATTTTTTTGCCCCAGCACGGGGCAGCCGCAAAAAAGCCTGCCGTACCCTTTTGGGCATGACAGGCTTTGGTATTGCACTTATCGAATTTTAATTTACGCCAAAAAACTGCTTTGCGATGTCGGCGCTCTGCTTTGCGTCCTTTGCGTACCAGTCAGCGCCGATCTTTTCGGCATACTCCGGCGTGAGCACGGCGCCGCCCACCATGACTTTGCAGTCAAGCTTGGCTGTATGCAGTGCGGCAATGGTTTCCTCCATGCTTTTCAGCGTGGTGGTCATCAGCGCCGAAAGCCCCACAAGACGGATGCCCTGCTCCCGTACGGTGTCAACGACCGTATCCACGGGCACATCGCGCCCAAGGTCGATCACGTCAAAGCCATAATTTTCAAGTATGACCTTTACGATGTTTTTGCCGATGTCATGTACATCCCCTTTGACGGTGGCAAGCACGATGCGCCCCTTGCTTGCGCCCGCACCGCCTTTTTTGGCGATGACGGTTTTGATCTCCTCAAAGGCGCTCTGTGCGGCGCTGGCAGCCTGCAGCAGCTGCGGCAAAAACAGCTTGCCCTTCTCGTACTTTGTGCCCACGATGTCCAATGCGGGGATCAGTGCGGCGTCTACCAGTTCAAGCGGGTCCTTTTGCTCCAGCAGGGCCTTGGTGCGGGCGGCCGCCTCGCCCTTCAGGCCTTTTTCCACAGCGGTCATCAGGGCGGCATACGGACCGTCTGCGGCAGGCAAGGCATCGTGTGCAGAGGTGTCTTGCACAGCGGCAGTCTGCGCCGCCTTTGCCAGTGCCGCCGAGGCAGGGATGCGGTCGGCGTAGCGCTCGATGTATTTTGTGCTCTGCTGGTCGCGGTTGGTCAGCACGTTGTAGGCATACACGGCAGCCATCATCTCCTCGCTGGAGGGGTTCATGATGGCAAGGTCGAGCCCGGCGTACATCGCCATGGTCAAAAAGGTAGTGTTCAGGTAGGTGCGGCAGGGCAGACCGAAGCTGATGTTTGACACACCCAGTATGGTGCGCACACCCAGCTGCTTTTTGCAGCGCTCCAGCGCCTGCACCGTGGCAAGCACGTCCTGCTGCTGTGCGCTCGCCGTCAGCGTCAGGCAGTCGATGTAGATGTCCTCCTGCGGGATGCCGGCGTCCAGGGCGGCCTTTACGATGCGCCCGGCAATCTCGACACGGGCGTCGGCGTCGGGCTGGATGCCGCGCTTGTCAATGGCAAGCCCCACCACAGCCGCACCGTATTTTTTGCACAGCGGCAGGATGCGCTGCAGCACCTCGGGCTCGCCGTTGACCGAGTTTACGATAGGCTTGCCGTTGTATACACGCAGACCGCGCTCCAGGGCATCCGCATGGGACGAGTCCAGCTGCAGCGGCAGGCTTACAACGCTTTGCAGCGCCTTGACGACCTGCTCCATAAGGGCTGGCTCGTCCACGCCGGGTGTGCCTACGTTGACGTCCAGAATCTGCGCACCTGCCTCCGCCTGGCTGACCGCCTGCTCAAGGATGTAGTTCATATCGCCGTCACGCAGCGCCTGCTGAAAACGCTTTTTGCCGGTGGGGTTGATGCGCTCGCCGACCACGGTAATGCCGTCCACATCGACGCAGTCAACGGGGGTGCAGATGACTGAGCGCATGGCGTGCGCCGGTCTGCCGGGGGTGCAGCCTGCAAACACGCTGTTCAGCAGCTTGATAAACTCCGGCGTGGTGCCGCAGCAGCCGCCGGCGGCAAACAGGTGCAGCTCACGGTAGGGCTGCATCTGCATGGCGTACAGCTGTGGGGTGATGTCGTAGCCGCTGCCGTCGGCACGGGGCAGACCGGCATTGGGCTTGACGAACACCGGGTAATCGCCGGGCACGGCCTGCGTCAGCCGCTTTGCCATGGGGTAGATCTCCTTTGGGCCGAGCGAACAGTTGATGCCGATGGCATCTGCGCCAAGTCCGCGTGCGGTGGCGGCAAAGCTCTCGACGGTGCAGCCGGTAAAGGTGCGTCCGCCTGCCTCAAAGCTCATGCTTGCCAAAACGGGCAGGGTGCTGTTCTCCTTTGCGGCAAGCAGAGCTGCCTTAAGCTCGTACAGGTCGGTAAAGGTCTCAAAAAAGATGAGGTCGGCGCCGGCGTCCACACCGGCACGCACGATGCGTGCATACTCGCTTACGGCGTCCTCAAAGGCAAGGGTGCCGCTTGGCTCAAGCAGCTCGCCCAGCGGGCCTACATCCAGTGCGGTAAGCGCACCGTAGGGTGCGGCGGCACGCTTGCAGTTTGCAATGCCGGCGGCGATGATCTGCTCGGTGGTGTAGGCGCTGTCTGCCAGCTTGTGCGGCGATGCGCCAAACGTATTGGCGTTCAAAATAAGGCTGCCCGCAGCGGCATACGCTGCGTGGATGCCCTCCAGCATGGCAGGGTCGGTAATGTTCAGCTCCTCAGGCTTTGCGCCCAGCTTCAGCCCGGCTGCCTGCAGCATGGTGCCCATACCGCCGTCCAGCAGGATGGTATTGCTCTGCTTAAAAAGTTCACTCACTTGCACAGGTTTTCCCCCTCTTTCTATATTCACAGCGGGTGCTCAGGACGCAATGTCCGCACCCCGCCGGATGTCCCGTTACAGGGTGGTCGCTGAGCCCCAGGACAGCGGTTATGCTTTTGCGCGGGGTCATCAGGTTGTTGGCGGTCACGCACAGCCCCGCACGCCGCACGGTATCCAGCGCGGCGGCGACCAGCGGCTGCACGGCAAGGTCCCAGTCACCGTACCCGGGCGAAAAGCGCCCCGTAAGATAGCGGTTTGTGCCGGCGGCGTACTGCCGTAGCTCAGCCTCGGCGGCATCTGCCGCCTGCTCGGCCAGCACACTGCCCACGGCATCGGACGCCACACCGGCGGCGATATCGCCCACACCGGCCCGGCGGATCTGCGCATCCACCGCAGGACCGACGGTCACTGCCAGCAGAATGGCGGCAGAGCAGCCCTCCAGATGGTGTGCCACGTCGCTGCCGCGCAGGATGCCTGCCTCGGCAAGGCCGGCGGTGTCCGTCTCCAGCCATACGGCACGCGGCGTAGCGGCGGCAAGCAGCGGGCGTGCGCAGCGCATCAGCAGTGCCATGGTGGCATCGTCCGGCTCGCCGCGGGCGCCAAAATAGCGTGCCGCCAGAGCCAGATCAACGTTTTCAGGCTTTGGCAGGGCGAGCGGGCGCACTGCTCCGATGGACATGGCGGCACCTCCTCTCAGTGGTCTGTAAAAAATCCCCTTTAGTATACCGCAAGGATAGCGTTTTAGCAACTGCACCGAAAACAAAAAACCTCCCCGCAGGGAGGTGGAGTGTGCTTTAGTTGAACGAGCGGAAGCCCTTGCCGATGATCTCGCTTGAGTTTACGATGGTCATAAAGCTCTTCGGGTCATGCACACGCAAAAAGTTGCGCAGCATCATGGCCTGCCGGCGTGTAAGCACGGTGACCAGCACGCTTTGCTCGTGGTGCGTATATGCGCCGTAGCCCTTTTCGACCGTGGCAGAGCGGTTCATGTTTTGAATGATAAAGTCCAGGATCGGCTGCGGGTTTTCGGTGACGACGGTGCACACCTTGCGCAGGCGCAGACGCTCGATGACGCCGTCCACGACAAACGATTTGCCGAACAGACCCAGGATGCAGTACAGTCCCGTGCCCAGCCCGAACCGCCATGCGGCGACAAGCACGATAAGAATATCGCTGAGCATCAGCGCATTGCCGATGGGCAGGGAGGTGTGCTTTGACAAAATCAGTGCCACAATATCGGTGCCGCCCGTCGAGGCGCCGATGTTGAACACGATGGCAGACCCCAGTGCGGGCAGCATGACCGCAAAAATCAGGTCCAGCATTTTGTCGCCGCTGATGGAGACGCTGAGCGGATACAGCAACTCAAACACAGAAACATAAAACGACAGCGCAAACGAAGAAAAGATCGTCCAGCCCATGCATCGCACGCCCAGAAATACAAAACCCAGGATGACCAGCACGGCGTTGATGATCCACATAAAGCCGCCCACGTTGATGGACGGGAACAGGTCTGCAAGCAGGATCGACAGACCGGATGTGCCGCCGAACGCAAAATGGTTCGGGTTTTTGAACATCACGATGCCCATCGCCGTGAGGATGAGCCCCAGATTGAGCAGGGCAAAAAACTTAAGATTTTTTAGCATATTCTCCTGCGAGAACGCATTTTTTAAGGTTTCCATACCAAATCTCCTATCCCGGACGCATAAAACGCCGCCTACACCATGCAGAAATATACTCTGTTCTTATGCCGGTGTCAAGGGGAAAGGCGATTACAAAAAACATTGCGGGCGGGGTGCAACAAACTTGACATTTGGAACGTATAAGTATATATAATGAAGTCACAAGGTTTGCAGGCGGAAAATGACGCCCAAACCTGAAACAAAAAGGAGAACAAGATGAAAAAATTACAAAAAGTAGTATGTTTTGCGGTTGCAGCCGCTATGGCTGCCGGTATGCTGACGGGCTGTGTGTCCAGTGCAGGCAGCACGGCTGCAAGCTCGACAGCGGCACAGCAGGCAGCATCCTCGGAGCAGCAGACCGCCGGCGTGCTCAAGCAGATCAAGCTGACGGCACACGGCGAGATGGACACCACCTTTATCATCGGCTATGACGAGCAGGGACGTGTACAGTCCATGGGCGCATATGCAGGTGCTGAGACGGCACCTGAGGACGCAACCAGAGACTACACCCTGCATGTCGACTACACAGACGGTGCGGCAAATGTGGCATACAACGAGGAGCTGGTTGCAGCGTACACGGACCCGCAGTATATGGAGTACCCCGAAATTTACGAGGTCAAAACGTTTGAAAGCGGTGCCATCCAGTACGTGAACGCATCCTGCGACGGCGCCGCAATGCGCTTTGAGTTCAGCGAGGACGGGCTGCTGCTGTACTGCTCGCTGGGACAGGAGATGGGCGACTACGCCTTGAGCTACACGCAGGGCGAGGACGGACGTTACGTGTTTGCCGGTGCAGAGGACGAGTACCCCGGTCACTTTGATGAGGCAGAGGCAGGCTCGGATGCACAGCGCGGCTGGGATGCTGCAACGTTTGACGGCGAAGTGACCTACCAGTAAGGCACAGCAAATTATAACGCAAATATAACGCAAAACAGGCACAGGCGGACCGTAAGGTCAGCACTGTGCCTGTTGTTTTTGTCAGCCTTGGTCGTCTTCGGGGTGCGATGCCAGGTAGCGTGCAAGGATGCCTGCCGCACAGGCGCAAAGCCGGGGGCAGGGGCGCTTTTGGTAGTACTCGGCACTGCGGTCGGAGGGCGGTATGTATTTTACACCGCAGTCAAGCCCGAGCAGCTCGCGGCAGATGATAGAGCCGTTGAGCCGCTCAAACTCATCGGCCATCTCATGTACGGCGGCATATTCGGCTGTTTTCAGCTCTTTTGCTTTGGGGTCGCTGTAGCCGCGCAGCAGACCGTACGCCATGGCCATGCCGCTTACCGTGCCGCAGACGGTGCGCATGCCGGCAAGCCCGCCGCCCATGGCGGACGCCAGACGTGCGGCCTCAGCCTGCGGCATTTTTTGCTCGGCAAAGGCGATAAAAACCGATTGTGCGCAGTTGTACCCCTGTCGGAAGAGCTGTTCTGCCCGCTGTTCGTAATCCATGCTGCGTGCCTCCTTTTGCCATGCAGACGGCGGTGCGTGCATGGTGTCGGTGCTATTTTACAAAAATGTGCCGTGTGCGTCAACCTGCCGGCTTGCAAATGGCGCCGCAAAGGCGGCAAAATTCTTTTGCACGGTGGCATTTCAGGCGGCAATATGTTAATATAATACATACAGGGGCAGCGGTGCCTCCCACACGGAAAGCAAGGAGTAACAGATGGAAAATTTTATGATATCGCTGAATGCGATAATACCTTTTTTGCTCTACCTCGGGCTGGGCTATTGCGCCCGCCGCAGAGGCGTCTTTGACGAGAAGTTTGCCAACAAGTTCAATAACGTCGTGTTCCGGCTGTTTTTTCCGTGCCTGACCTTTAACAACATCTACAATGCAGAGATGGAGGCGATGCCCGGCGCAAAACTGATTGCGGCGATCGTGATCAGCCTTTTTTCGCTGATCGGTCTGCTGTGCCTGATTGTACCGCGCATCGTCAAGGTGCAAAACCGCAAGGGCGTCGTGGTGCAGGCGATCTTTCGCAGCAATGTGCTGATGTACCCCCTGCCGCTGACGGCAAGTCTGTTCGGCGATGAAAGCTCGGCTGTGGCATCTGTGGTTGTGATCGTCTGCGTTACGATCTACAACATCATGGCGGTGATCGTGCTGGAGGCGTTCAACGGCGAAGGCGGCAGTGATATCAGGAAGCTTTTGATCAACGTCACCAAAAACCCTCTGCTGCGCGGTGCGGTGCTTGGTCTGGTGCTTTTTGCGCTGAACATCCGCATCCCTGCCTCGGTTGAAAAGGTTGTGTCGGCATTTGCCAACATGACATCGCCGCTGGCGTTGTTTATCCTGGGCTCAACGCTGCAGTTCCCGGCGATCAAAAAGAACATCCGCTACATTGCCAGCGTGCTTACCATCAAAATGATGGTGATCCCTGCGATCATGCTGGCGCTTGGTCTGCTGCTGGGGCTTCGGGGTGCCGAGCTGTTTATGCTGGTTATGGTATATGCTACGCCTGTGGCAACGGCATCGTACCCGATGTCGCAAAATATGGGCGGTGACGGCGAGCTTGCCGGGCAGCTGGTGATGCTGAGCTCTGTGCTGGCACTGTTTACACTGTTCTTCTGGATCTTCTTAATGAAGTCCCTGATGCTGATCTGAGTGCCGCAGGCGGCTGCGCTGCTTCAAAAATCCATTTGAAATTTTGAGTCGAATCTGGTACAATACCCGTACAGCGTGTGGCGTTTCTGCGTAAATCCGGTTGCAGAGACGCCGCACCTTTTTTATTGAAATGGGTGAGAAATGTACAGGTGAACGTGAATTTAATAGGTAAATCGTGTAGCAGAAATGCGTAAGTCCGGGTTGTTGAGGGCTTGCGCATTATTTTTTTGACGAAAGGTGAATTGGATGGATAACACAAATCAGTTTTTGGGCACAGAGCGCATCGGCAAGCTTATGCGGCAGTATGCGGTGCCCTGCATCATCTCGCTGCTGGTGGGCGCACTTTACAACATTGTGGATCAGATTTTTATTGCAAATGCCAGCTACCTCGGCTCTTACGGCAATGCCGCAAACACCGTCGTGTTCCCGCTTACGGTGGTGGCGCTCGGCATCGCTGTTTTTATCGGTGACGGCTGCTGTGCATTTGTCAGCATCGCACTCGGCCGCAATGCCCACGGCGATGCGCACAAGTCGGTCGGCAACGCAGTTGTGCTGTGCGTGGCGTGCAGCCTTGTGCTGACGGCGGTGTATTTGATTTTCAGCGAGCCGATTTTGGCGCTGTTTGGCGGCACGGTCAACGAGGAGACGCATGTGCTTGCAAAGGAGTACTTTTTCTATATCTCGCTGGGCATCCCGTTTTATATGTTCGGGCAGGCGATGAACCCGGTGATCCGCAGCGACGGCAGCCCGAAGTTTGCCATGGTCGCCACGGTGTCCGGTGCGGTTGCCAACATCATCCTCGACCCTGTTTTTATCTATGGGCTGCACTGGGGCATGATGGGTGCGGCGGTTGCTACCGTGGCAGGGCAGGTGCTTACCGCAGCACTGTCGGTCTGGTATCTGTGCCACATGAAGGTCATCACCCTGGAAAAGAGCAGCTTTGTGCCTGACTTCAAGCTGATACCAAAATTTCTGGTTTTGGGGCTTACAAGCTTCCTTGCGCAGATCTCGCTGGTCATATCGATGGCGGCCGTGCAGAATATGTGCATGAAGTACGGCGCAATGGACCCGGTTTTCGGACAGGCAGAATATGCGCAGATCCCCCTTGCTGTTCTTGGCATCGTGATGAAATTTTTCCAGATCGCAATTTCGATCGCGATCGGCATGGCAGCGGGCTGTATCCCGATTGCGGGGTATAACATCGGCGCAAACAAAAAGGACCGTGCAAAGGCGCTGTTCTCCCGGCTGCTGGCGGCAGAGTTTATCGTCGGCGCCGTCGCACTTGTGATCGTGGAGATATTCCCCCTGCAGATTGCTATGCTGTTTGGTGCGGCGAACGAAAGTGCCTACTACGCATCTTTTACGGTAAAGTGCTTCCGCATCTATCTGTGCCTGATGCCGCTGGCAACGCTGAACAAGGGTACCTTTATCTATTTGCAGGCGCTGGGCAAGGCATTTGCGTCAACTGCCGTCTCCCTGACCCGTGAGATCATCTTCGGTGTCTCACTGCCGATTCTCCTGCCGATGTTTTTCGGGCTGGACGGGCTTTTGTGGTCATTCCCGGCGGCAGACCTGCTCACGTTCCTGATTGCGATTTTCTTTATCCGTCAGACATACCGTGAGCTTTCCGTCACGGACACAGCTGCAGAAAAATAATCAACGCAAAACGACCTGCCGCCGGGGCGTCTCCCGGTGGCAGGTCGTTTTGCGTTGCGTTTTAGATGGGTGGTGCGGTTATTTCAGCTTCAGGCCATCGCTAAAGGCCTTGCCCACCACATCGCCAAGCCCGATGTAGGTATTGTTTACCGGGTCATAGGTGATCGGCTTGAGCTTTTTGGGGTCGATCTTTCCGTCTGTAAGGATGCTCTCGTCTGCGGTCACATTGACGATCTCGCCGACCAGGATGCCGTCCGCAAAGCTCTTGAGCTTACACTCAAGCGCCATCGGCAGCTCATCGATCAGCGGCGCATTGACCTTGTCGCTTTTGGTTGCATGGAAGCCGGCTTTGGCAAATTTGTCCGGCACCTTGTTGGCGGACACAACGCCTACGTAGTCGCAGGGGATGACGGTGTCCTCGGTTGCCATGCTGACCGTAAAGGCGCCGGTTTTGGCGATGTTTGCCGTCGTTTTATGCTCTGCCATGCTGATGGAAATCTCGTTTGCATCTGTGATGATGCCCCATGCGGCATTCATAGCGTTTGCCGTACCGGTTTCGTCGTAGGTGCCGATGATCAGCACCGGCATCGGGTACATGACCGGCTTTGCACCAAAATCTTTTCTGCTCATGTCACTGCCTCCTGACTGTTGTGTTCAATGGTGATGTCCGCCGCAGGCGTGTGCATCTCTGGAGTATTGCAGGGTGCCGTCAAGGTATGCCTGCACAGCCTCATCCGCGCCTGTGCTGACGTTGGCGCAGACCTTGATGCCGGCAGCTTCCAGCGCATTCAGCATACCCATGCCGAGCCCGCCGCAGATGGAAACATCCACATGGTTTAGGGCGAGCTGCTGTGACAGCGCAGCGTGACCCTGTGCCACGGCCGGCAGCAGCTGCGTCTTTACGACCCTGCCGTCTTCCACGTCATAGAGCTTGAACATCTCGGTCCGTCCGAAGTGCTGAAAGATCTGTCCGTTGTCGTAATTTACTGCGATCCTCATGTCTGCCTCCTGTAAGATGATGCCTGAAAAGCCGGCGACTTTGATATAACACTGCTATATTTTACTTCTGTGTGTGGAGGTTGTCAAGTGCCGCGGCAGATTTGCTTCTTGTGATTGCGGGCGGATTGAGGTATAATGTACGTGGCGACGCTTTGCGTGACCATTACAATTGAATCAGGGCAAAAGAGCTTCTTTGAGCAAAGGTGTCTAAACCGAACGGCATTGACACCGCGCCGCAATGCTAAGGGTCTTTTACACAGCGGTAAAGGGCCGGCATTCAAGGGTGGCAGGGGAAACCCGACCGCCTTCCCGCAGAAGAAACGCTGCAACTTGAAAAAAAGAACTCCTCTCACTGCACACATGACGGTGCTGTGCCAGACCGGGCGCAGTGCTGCCGCCGGCGCGGCATGTTTTGTTGTGCCGTGCAAAGATATGTGTATTTGCGGGGGTGTTTTGGACTTCAAACAAAACACCCCCGCTTTTTATGCCGTTAAGGGAGCAGTGCCTGCTTTCGGCGGGCTTTTTGCGGTTGGGGCGTTATTCTGTGCGGATACAGTGCAAGCAGCTGCCTGATACCCTGATATACCGAACAGGAACGAGAACAAGACAGGAGAGTACCAATGAAAAGCAATCTGATTTCCCGCCGCAGCTTTCTTGCGGCTGCCGGCATTGCCGGCGCCGCCGCCGCACTTACTGCATGCGGCAGCTCTGCCTCCAGCACAGCATCCTCCGCTGGGGTGTCCTCTGAGGCGGCAAGCTCTGCCGCATCGTCTGAGGCTGCCGGTGAGACGGTTGAGCTCATCGTGTTTGCAGCGGCATCGCTGACCGAGACCCTGAACGCAATCGGCGAGACTTACGCCGCAAGCAACCCCGGCGTCACCTTCAGCTTCAACTTTGACTCGTCCGGTACGCTGAAGACCCAGATCCAGGAGGGTGCAGACTGTGACCTGTTTATCTCTGCCGGTCAAAAGCAGATGAACCAGCTGGACATCAACGCCTCTGCCGAGGTCAACACCGATGGCCTGGATTTTGTTGACAGTGACAGCCGTGTGGACCTGCTGGAAAACAAGGTCGTGCTGTGTGTGCCCGATGGCAGCGACAAGGGCATCGACAGCTTTGATGCACTGGCTGAGCACCTGAAGGCACAGGATGTGCTGTTCTGCATGGGCAACAGCGATGTGCCTGTCGGTCAGTACACCCAGAAGATCCTTGCCTACTACGAGCTGGACGAGGAGGCCCTGGCTGCTGCCGGCGTCATCACCTACGGCTCTAACGTCAAAGAGGTCACCACGCAGGTCACCGAGGCCAGCGTGGATGCCGGTGTCGTGTACTGCACCGATGCCTACAGCGCAGGCCTGACCCCTGTTGACGAGGCGACCAAGGAGATGTGCGGTCAGGTCATCTACCCGGCTGCCGTCATGAAGAACGCCCTGCACGCAGACGCCGCAAAGGCCTTCCTGGCTTATTTGCAGACCGAGGAGGCAGGCACCGTGTTTGAGGGTGTCGGCTTTACCGCTTTGTGATTTTTGCGTATTAGGCAAACCCCGATAGCTCCCCCTGTGGGGAGCTATTATTATACAGAGGTATCGTTATGGACTGGTATCCGTTATGGAACAGCCTGCGCATTGCCTTGATCAGCTGCGCAGCGGTGTTTTTCCTCGGCATTTTTGCCGCCTATTATATTGCGAAGCTCCCCCGTGCCGTAAAAGGCGTGCTTGATGTGGTGCTTACCCTGCCGATGGTTTTGCCGCCGACGGTCGTGGGCTATTTTTTGCTGCTGCTGTTCGGCGCAAAGCGTCCGCTCGGCGTGTTTTTTATGGAGCACTTTGGCGTTAAGCTTGTCATGAACTGGTACAGCGCTATTTTTGCCTCTATTGTTGTAGCATTTCCGCTGATGTACCGCACGGCGAGAGGTGCATTTGAAAGCTTTGACGAAACGCTTGCGTGGTCGGCGCAGACGCTTGGGCTCTCGAACATATGGATCTTTTGGCGTGTGCGTATGCCGTATTGCCGGCAGGGCATCCTGGCGGGTACGGTGCTTGCGTTTGCCAGGGCGCTGGGCGAATACGGCGCAACCAGCATGATTGCAGGCTACACCCCCGGCAAAACGGCAACGATCGCCACAACGGTCTACCAGCTGTGGCGCACCAACGATGAGGCCGGGGCAATGCAGTGGGTCATGGTGGATATCGTGATCTCTGCTGTGGTGCTTTTGGCGGTAAATCTGCTTGAGAAAAAGCAAAAGGCAGGTGTGCGCAAATGAGCCTTGAGGTAAAGATTATCAAAAAATTTGCCGGTTTTACGCTGGATGTTCAGTTTTCGGCGCATAACACGGCAACGGCCATCCTGGGCGCATCCGGCTGCGGCAAAAGCATGACGCTGCGGTGCATCGCCGGCATTATAAAACCCGACGAGGGGCGTATTGTGCTGGACGGGCGTGTACTGTTTGACAGCGAGCAGCACATTGACCTGCCGCCGCAGCAGCGCGGCGTGGGCCTGTTGTTCCAGAATTATGCGCTCTTCCCCAATATGACGGTGGAGCAAAACGTGCTCTGTGGGCTCAAAGCCGAAAAGGACGCCGCTGTGCGCCGCAGCCGCTGCGCCGAGATGCTGCATGCCATGCGTCTGGATGCCGTGGCACAGCACCTGCCTGCGCAGCTTTCGGGCGGGCAGCAGCAGCGTGCCGCCCTTGCAAGGATCCTTGTGGGCAAGCCGGGCATCCTGATGCTGGACGAGCCCTTCAGCGCACTGGACAGCTATCTGCGTGAGGAGGTTGAGGGCGAGGTTGGCAGCATCCTGAACGACTTTTGCGGCACAGTGCTGCTCGTCACACATAACCGTGACGAGGCGTACCGCCTGTGCAGCGATATGATCGTAATGGACAGCGGACATGTGCTGCGTGCGGGCACGACCCGACAGGTGTTCGCCGACCCGGGCAGTGTGGCGGCGGCACGGCTGACCGGCTGCAAAAACATTTTGCCCTGCACACGGGTCGATGCGCATACCGTAAAGCCTGCCGGGTGGGACACGCCCCTGCGGGTTGCTGCCGCAGTGCCTGAAAACTGCACCGCTGTGGGCATCCGTGCGCATGACTTTGCCCCGTGTGCACCCGGTGCGGCAAATGCCCTGTCGGTACGCAAGCGCTCGGACAGCGAAAACCCGTTTGACTGGAACATTGTTTTTGCCTCGCCCGACGGCACGGGGATGCTGTGGTGGAAGGTGAGCAAGGCGAACCTGTCCAGCACAGCGCCAGAGGTGCCGGATGCACTTTGCGTAACCCCGGAGAATATTATGCCTCTGACAAGGTGACCGAAAAAATTATGGTAAGCCGACTTGCAATTTTGCCAAACTGCGGTTATAGCAGCCCGTGTTACGAATAAAAAAGCCGGCTTACAAAGCGTGAAATCCTGAGGACCTGCTCGTCCTCGATGATTTTGCGCTTTTTTGTTTGCCTGAAAAAAGGAGACGCACACATGAACCAAAAAATAAACTGGCGGAAATGCCGATCCGTCCGCTGTTGTACACGATGGCTGTCCCGCTTATGCTGCCGCTGCTTATAGCCTGTGTGCCGTGCGGAAAGAGCTGCAAAAGAAGATCAAATAACAAAAGCAACACCCCACGGCTCTTCGACCGTGGGGTGTTGCTGTACTGCTGTGAGCTTTTTGGCTGCCTTGGGCATAAACAAAACAGTCAAAAGAAGAATGCGAAGGGAGAATTTTGAAAATCAGGTAGGGTAAAGGAGGTAGGTAAGAGTTTGTAAAAGGGTTTGGGTTGGGCAAGCGTGATAGAGAAGTAACCGTGTTGTCTCACAGCAGGGGAAACGCAAAATTAAAACTCACACCGATCAGGATATCCAGGCTTAGTAATCGAACATGCCGGCGGGCTTGGTGTCGGGCTTCTTGGTGTCGGTGTAGGTGGTAGCGGTTGCGTAGTCTACATCGTTGATGGGCCAGGTCGGGGTCTTGCCTTCGTAGACCTCCTCAACGCCCATGGCTGCAAAGTAGCTTGCGCGGTGGGCAGCCTCGGTGGTGTTGCCGCCGATGTGGGGGTAGATGATGACGTTGTCCAGCTCCAGCAGGGGGAAGTCAGGGCTGACGGGCTCCTGCTTGATGGCATCCAGACCTGCACCTGCGATGACGCCGTTCTTGCATGCATCGTACAGGGCATCCTCGTCGACACAGCCGCCGCGGGCAGTGTTGATCAGGAAGGCGGTGGGCTTCATCTTAGCCAGCGAGTCCTTGTTGATGATGTGGTGTGTCAGCGGGGTGTTGGGGGTGTGGACAGAGACGTAATCGCTCTCGGTGAAGATGCGGTCCAGGTCACGGACGACCTCGACACCATCCGGGAAATCTTTAGCAGGTTTGAAGGGGTCGTAGGCCAGGACGTTCATCTCCATGGCCAGCGCACGCTTTGCCAGGCGGCTGCCGATGTTGCCGCAGCCGATGACGCCGACGGTCTTGCCGCTCAGGGTGTTCTTGCGGACCTTGAGCTTTGCCTTATAGAACTCGTTGACCCAGGTCTTGTGCAGCACGGTGACATTGCGGCTGCACTCCAGCATCAGCAGCAGAGCGGTTTCGGCAACAGAGGTGGAGTTTGCGACAGGGGCATACAGTGCCTGCACGCCGTTGTCGTGGCAAGCCTTGACGTCCAGTGCGTCGAAGCCTGCGCCGTGACGGACGATGACCTTCAGGTTGGGGTTGGACTCGATGACCTCACGGGTGATGGGGGTGATGCGGACGATCATTGCGTCGGGCTGGTATTCCTTCATGTCAGCCAGGACGTCCTCAGTCTCGAAGCCGCGGCCATCGATGATGGTGTGACCTGCATCCTCCAGCAGCTTGCGGCCCTCGACCATGATCTCCTGCGGCAGCAAAATTTTCCAAGGCATAAGTGTTACCTCCATAAATTTAAGTGTTATTTAATTCCACCCCATCAGACGTTCGGGGTTTTTGGACATCATCTGCAGCAGCTCCTCATCACTGAAGCCCTGCTCGCGCATGGTCCGGGCGAAGATCGCCATACCCTCGTCGGGGTAGGGCGATTTCACCTGACCGAAATCGGTGCTGAGAATGAAGTGCTCACACCCTATGGCACGAATCTGAGCGGTCATCATTTCAGCGGGTGTGCGGTCGTAGTGGATGGTGAAGTAGCAGTATTCCACCATCGCACCGAGCGATACAGCCTCTTGCAGCTGTTCGGTCGTGTAGCGGTTGGAGGGCAGATCCGCATGCGTCACAAGCATTTGGCAGCCATGCTTGGCGCCCTCGCGGATCAGTGCCATGCCTTCCTGTGCACTGACATGCCCGGTGGCTACGATCATGTGGTACCTGGCAGCCATCCGCAGCACCTCGACAGCGTCGGGAAGGAGAGCACCCTCGCCGTCAACGATGGGGATGAGCTTGCTTAGGTCCATATCGGGATGCTTTGCCATATGGAATGCCTGATAAGCACGGGAATCGATGGTAGGAAACCAGACGATCCTGCCGCCGGTCAGTGCACAGACTTCAACGGCACGCGGGTTCAGGCCGCCGACGGCGTGGTTCAGGGTCACGCCGCTGCCGATGTGCAGACCGGGATAATGCTTTTCCATCAGCTTTGCCCGTGCCGATGTATCGCCGTGGTGCGCCTTGATGACACAGCCCTTCATGCCGGCTGCAAGCAGCCGCTGGGCGATCTCATCATCGTCAAACCGACGAGCCACGATATCCGGTGCCGGGTGCAGATGAAAATCGTAGGTTCCTTCCGGAAAGTTGTGCATGTGGATTCACCGCTCTTTCTCAAGCTCAATAGGGCAGGA
>CAVBNV010000024.1:0-21184 GCA_963596815.1 Oscillospiraceae bacterium | reverse complement strand
TAGGGGGGCTGCTGAGCGTTAGCGAAGCTGAGGGGTAGTCCAAGGCTGTGCGTAGTAACGCCCCCAGTCCCCCTGCGCATCTTTCTGCGCAGCTTGACGCACTTTTATGCGCATTGTGCTTTTGCTGTACGCAGCATCGCTGTTTTGATTTTGCAGTTTGGATAATGCAAGGCAAAATATACTGTAAGTTTGCCAAAAGTACACACTGTTGCACACGGTGCGTTGGTGGTATGCTTTTGTCACGGCATCTGCCGTAAGGCGGTGCGTCGCCGATCAGCAGGTGGCACTGCCCCATCTGTAAATTTTTTGTAACGCACAGCCCCTTGCCTGCGTATGTGTTGGTGTAAGGCAAAACACAAAACAACACACAACACACACAACACATACAACACACAGATAAAGGAGATATCACTATGAAAACCACCAACAAGATCATCCGCACCGCTTCCTCTGCACTGGCTGCACTTGCTTTTGCAGCAGCACTCAGCGTACCCACATTTGCTACCGTGTCCTTTGCAACAGTGTTCAGCACACGTGCCAGCGCAGCCGAGCCTGAGCTTGCCCTTGTGCAGCAGGCATCCATTGCTGCCGACATCAGCGAGGAAAACGGGCAGGAGCGCTATTACTCTGACAAATACGCACGTGCATACGTTGCTGAAAACGGCGACGGCTACATCGTGCTGAACAAAGATATTTGCATCGGTCAGCAGATCGATTCCATCGGCGGTGTGCCGCTGTGCGAGATCATCCAGTTCAACAACGGTGCACGCGTGTACTCGTTCGCATACGAGGCATCAAAGGACGACGCCTACGAATACGCCATTCACGTCAAGGGGCACGGCGCACAGGGTCTGACCCGTGAGGGCGGCCGCCTGACGTTTACAGACGATGGCGGCGATACCTACGAGATGGACGTTCTGAGCCAGCTGTACGGCGACCACTACCTGGATTACGACAGCGATACGCCCCGCATCGTCCGCATCGCCTGGCACGCCTGAGCCGGCACACAGACGCTGACGGTTTGATCCACGCACAGCCCACGCCCCTGCAGCCACACGCAGGGCGTGGCTTTTGCGCTTTTTGCCGGGCTTCAGCGGCGGTAATTTTACCGCAAATTGCCCTGCTGTGCTTTTTTCGTTCACAACTTTGTGGTACGATAATAGAAATATCACCTACCACAAACGGAGAACAGGTTATGGAACATTACGACTGGAACGAGGGCTGGCAATTTGCCGCGACCTTTGACCCTGCTCTTGTTCGTCCGGACTGCCCGGAGCTGGAGCTGGAGACGGTGCGCATCCCGCACACCGTCAAGGTGCTGCCCTACAATTATTGCAGCGAAAACGACTGTCAGCGCTTATACGGCTACCGCAAAGAGTTTTTTGCCCCTGCCGAGTGGCTCGGGCGCACCGTTTTGCTGACGTTTGGCGCAGTCGCCCACGATGTCACGGTGTTCTGCAACGGGCGGCGTGTGTTTCACCACGCCTGCGGGTATACCGCCTTTACTGTGGACCTGACCGCCGCCCTGCGTCCGGGGCAGAAAAACGTCATCGCCCTGCGGTGCGACAGCCGTGAGGACCTTAATATCCCGCCCTTTGGCAGCCGCACGGACGTTTTGACCTACGGCGGCATGTACCGCACAGTCGTCCTGGACATCCGTGAAAACGCATACCTGCGGGACGTGTTTATCCAGACAAAGCCGGACGGCAGCTTCCGCATTTACACCTCTGCCGTCGGCGAGACCGTCGGCTGCGTGCTGCGTGCCGAGCTGCGCAGCCCTGCCGGCAGCCGTGCGGTTTACGCCGGCGAGCTTTCGCTGCCGATCGTCGGCACCTTGAACAGTGCCAACCCCTGGAGCATCGAGCACCCGTTCCTCTACACGCTCACGGTACAGCTGCTGCGCCCCGGCTTCAACGGTCTGCCGGAGCACGTGCTGGACGAAAAGACCCTGCGCTTCGGCTTCCGCTCCGTCCAGCTTGTGGCGGGCGGGCTGTACCTGAACGGGCAGCGTGTCCAGCTGCGCGGCCTGAACCGCCTGCAAAGCTACGCCTACCAGGGCTATGCCATGCCCGACAGCATGCAGCGTCTGGATGCGCAGCTGCTGAAAAAGGACCTTGGCTGCAACGCTGTGCGCACCATTTGCCCGCCAAGCCAGGCATTTTTGGATGCGTGCGACGAGCTGGGTCTGCTGGTATTTGTCGAGATGCCCGCCTGGCAGTCCGTCGGCGACGAGTCGTGGCAGGCGCAGGCGCTGCAAAACTGCCGTGAGATGGTATGCCAGTGCCGCAACCACCCCAGCATCTTTTTGTGGGGCGTGCGTGCCGCCAACAGCCCGGACTGCGACGACTTTTACCGCCGCACCAACGAGGTCGTGCACCGCCTGGACCCCACACGCCCGACGGCCGGCACCCACGCCGACCACAAGGGACGGCTGGTGGAGGACGCCTACGCTTACAGCGACTTTTCTTACCGGGGACGCGGTGCGGCATGTGAGCCCAGGGCGTCCGTTACGCCGGACACCCGTAAAGGCTACCTTATCAGCGCATACGGCGGACAGCAATTTCCGGCAAAGCCCTTTGATGACGAGTCGCACCGGCTTGTGCAGGCGCTGCACTATGCCGCCGTGCTCAACGATGCAGGCGCACAGCAGGGCGTGGCAGGCAGCTTTGGCTGGTGCATGACCGATTACAACACCCACCGTGAGTTTGGCAGCGGCGACTGCATCTGCTACCAGGGCGTGACGGACCTGCTCCGCAACCCGAAGCTGTCCGCTGCGGTGTATGCCAGCCAGAAGACCGCACGGGCTCACTCTGACATCGTATTGGAGGTGTCCTCCGGCACGACCCTGGGCGACATGCCCGGCGGTGCTGCCGGTGCGTGCTGGGTTTTTACCAACGCCGAGAGCGTGCGCCTGTACCGTGACAACGACTTTATCGCCGAGTTTACCCCCGACCGGCGCGGGCGCTTTGCCGCCCTGCCGCACCCCCCGATCGAGGTCAACGACTTTGTCGGCTCTCTGCTGGAAAAGTACGAGGGGATGGACCATGCCGCCGCACTGCAGGTAGCCTTGATCCTGAACGAGATGCGGCGCAGCGCACTTGAGCCGACGCCGTGGGTGCGTGCACGCATGCTTTCGCTGCGGCTGAGCTGGAACAGCCTGCTGACGCTGTACCACAGGTACATCGGCACACTGGGCAGCACACCCGTACGCTACCGGTTCGAGGCCATCTGGCACGGGCGTGTCGTGCGCACTGTCGTACACGAGCCGGTGCAGAGCATCCGCCTTGAGTGCAAGGTGTACAACTCCATCCTGACGGACGGTCCCTCGTGGGACTGCGCCGCAGTCAGCCTGCGTGCGATCGACCAGAACGGCAGCCTTTTGCCCTACTGCGGCGAGGCGGTCCGCCTGGAGGCTGAGGGGCCCGTGCGCATCATCGGGCCCTCTGTCGTACCGCTGCGCGGCGGCATGGCAGGCACATACCTTGCCACCACCGGCGAGGCAGGGCTTGTCACGCTGCACTGCCGGATGGAGGGCGCACTGCCCGTTGAGGCAACGCTTACCGTGCGCCGCCGTGACGGGTAAGACTGCATTGTACTAAATTTCGTCCCGCATCGCACGGGTTTGCGGCTTTCACGATAGATTTGCAGTCTGTTCAAAATTTTATCATGGATCGCTGGTATCCTATGGTATGGAGATAAGGGGCAGTACAGCTGCTGTACCCCCCCATTTTGGTTACCTTTAGCAAGACAGAGAAGGATGCGATTTTATGAGAGAGAAATTCCGCCAGTTTATGAACGGCCGCTACGGCATGGACGGTCTGAACCAGTTTTTGAACTTTGCGAGCGTTGCGCTGCTTTTGGTCGCGATCATCAGCAGGGTATCGTTTTTTACATGGTGCGGCATTTTGCTGCTTGTGCTGTGCTACTACCGCACCTTCAGCCGCAATATCTCAAAGCGCACCGAAGAAAACTACCGCTACTACGCCTTGCGTGACCGCATTACCGGCAAATGGAACGGCTTAAAGAATCAGTGGGCAAACCGCAAGATCTACCACTACTACCGCTGCCCGCAGTGCCGTCAAAAGCTGCGTGTCCCCCGTGGACGCGGACGCATCCAGATCTCATGCCCGCGCTGCGGCACACAGTTTATCAAAAAGAGCTGATAACAGATGTTCGGCTATGTGATACCCAACACCAAGGCGCTTGACAAGGATGCACAGGCACGCTACCGCAGTGCCTACTGCGGGCTGTGCCACCGCATCGGCGCATTGCACGGGGTGCGCGGACGTTTTACGTTAAGTTACGATTTAACCTTTCTCAACCTGCTGTTGTGCAGCCTGTACGAGGGCGAGACGCCCTGCACGCATCAGTGCACGCACTGCCTCATCCACCCGCTGCGCAAGACAGCGTGGCGTGCATCGGCACCCACAGACTACTGTGCGGATATGAGCGTTGCTCTGCACTACTACAACGCACTGGACAAGTGGAGCGACGACCGCAGTGTGCCGGCGCTTGTCTACGCCGGGCTGCTGAAGAAGAGCACCGACACCGTATCTCAGCGCTACCCGCGCCAGTGCGGTGCCATCCGCAGCTGTCTGGACAGGCTTGCCGCCTATGAGGCTGCGGATTGCGAGGACCTGGACGCAGTATCCGGCTGCTTTGGCGAGCTGATGGCGGAGCTTTTTGACTACAGGCAGGATCACTGGTCGCCGGAGCTGCGCAGCATCGGCATGGCACTGGGCAAGTTTATCTACCTGCTCGACGCCTACGACGATCTGCAGCGCGATGTCCGCAAGGGCGCCTATAACCCGTTAAAGCACCTTGGCACCCGGCCCGACTACCGCACGCAGATGCAGGAGATTTTTGAGCTGCTGCTTGCGCAGTGCGCAAAGGGGTTTGAGCGTCTGCCCTGTGTAGAGGATGTCGACCTTTTGCGCAACATCCTCTACTCTGGTGTGTGGCTGCGCTATAACAGCAAAAACGCAGCGCTTGACCGCAAAAAAGCAAAAGCCGACTCCCCGAAAACCGCTTTGTAAAGCGGTTTTTTCGTGCACAGTGCACCCCGCACTTGCATTTTTGTATGTTGTCCTGTAAACTGATAGTTACGATGCGCGGCAATGCGGCCGCAATCAATAGAGACGTGAGGAACATTGCATGAAAGATCCCTATGAAGTGCTGGGCGTCCAGCGCGGTGCAAGCGATGACGAAATCAAAAAAGCATACCGTGCCAAGTGCAAGCGCTGGCACCCCGACCTGAACCCGAACGACCCGACCGCCGAGGAGCACTTCAAAGAGGTGCAGGAGGCCTACGATGCCATTACCAACGGCACCGCCAACACCGCCGGCGGCGCATACGGTCAGCCGTCCGGCGGGTACGGCTACCAGCAGACCTACGGTCAAAGCTACGGTCAAAGCTACGGTCAGGGCTACGGTCAGCAGAGCTACGGCGACTTCAGCGGCTTCGGGTTTGACCCGTTCGGCTTTGGCTTCGGCTTCGGCTTTGACGGCACAGGCGCACAGGGCGCCAGCTATTCCGGCACCGACAGCCCCGAGCTGCAGGCCGCACGCAACTTTATCGCAAACCAGCGCTACGCCGAGGCACGCCGTGTGCTGGACGGCATAAGCGCACGCAATGCACGCTGGTACTACCTTTCCTCGCTGGCGCATCAGGGACAGGGCAACGCCATCAATGCGCTGCAGGATGCACGCATGGCCGTGCAGATGGAGCCCGGCAACACCGAGTACCGCATGCACCTGAGCCGTATGCAAAACCCCGGGCAGACCTACCGCACCTACACCGCCCACAACGACGGCAGCAGCATGATGCGCTGGTGCTGGAATATGATCCTGCTCAATCTGTTCTGCACCTTATGCGGCCGCTTCGGCTGCTTTATGCCGTAACACGCTGTCAATGATAAAACAAGACCGGGGTCGCCGCTTTACGCTGCACGGCCCCGGTCTTTTATTTGCTTTTTACTTGATCACGATCTCGCGCGTGATGCTGCTGCACGAATAGTTGCCCTCGCAGCTTGCCGTTTGGATATATGTGCCCGGGCTTGTCGGGATGCTGCTTTCAGATGTGCCGAAGAGAGAACCCTTTTTCTTGTAGGTATACGTGACCTTACCGTTTTCTACCACATTCCCGTTGTCCTCGATCAGGGCACTCAGGTCCGCCTGCTGTGCCTGCTGTGCCGTCATAGGCGCCTGCACATCCGACTTCCAGTACATGCGGACGCCCTCGGACTTCTTTTTGATGCGGAACATCGCAATGCTTGCCGTATTGATATCCTCTGACTGCAGCGAGACTGCGCCGCCGACATATGCACCCGAGTCCTTGGGCTGCTCGTCCAGGTAGATACGGGTGCCATCGGTCTCCGGCAGGAATTGACGGATCATCTTCAGCGCCGACTTCATGCCGGTCGACACAGCGTCAACGGCAGGGTAGTAGAAGTGCAGTGCATCCATGACCGCCACCACCTCATCGGCCACACGCAGCAGGATGCTGACGTCGTTGCCGTCGATCAGCTGCTTCAGGTAGCTGTAAACATTGAACTCCTCTGCCTGCTCCGGTGTCTTGGACATTTTGCGCGGCAGCGGGATCAGCTTGAGCAGCGTGCGGATCTTGTCCGACAAAGCAAGCGTAACATACCCCTTTGCCTCGCCGCTTACACCGATCACGACACCAATGTACTGCACATCCTCCGGCGATGCCTCCACGGTCAGCGTGTAGTCAGACCCGTAAACCAGGTCACCGGTCACATTGAGGCGGATATACGAGAGTGCATTTGTGCTGTCAACCTCACTGTCACCGTTTTCGGCAGGGGCAGCCCCTGTGCCGGCTGCTGCAAACACCGGCAGTGCCGTACCGAACAAAAAGGCAAGCGCCAGCAGCGCAGCCGTCAATCGTTTTGCTTTCATTCTATGACCTCCTGTCAACGCAGGGCACACACGACCTGCGTTTTTGGTACAACATACCGCCATAATTTTACCGCAAACCGTCAACAAGGTCAATAACGGCATTCAATCACCGCAGCTTTGCCGCACAAAGACAGCAAAAACCCGCGTTGCGGCAAAGCAGAACGCAACGCGGGAAAAGTAGATAGCTTTTAATTACGTCTTAGCGGGCCTTGACGTACTTGTGCAGGGTCTTACGCACAGCACCTGCGCCGGCGTACAGCTCCTTGACCATGCCCTCGATCTGCTCGCCCAGACCGACAGCGTACAGGTCAACACCAAACACGTCTGCACGGCTGTACAGCTGCTTGAGGCAGCTGAAGTCCTGCTCGCCTTCCTTGACCTCCAGCGGGCTGACGATCGCCTGCAGCTCTGTCAGCATCGGGTCGGTAGAAATCTCAAATGCCTGGCCGTTGTCGTCCACGCCCTTCAGGTAGCGGGCATAGCCTGCCAGCACCAGGGGGATCAGCACCAGGTTGCTCTTGTCCAGACCGCGTGCCTCGTAAGCCTTGATGGTCTCGCCAAAGCGGATCGCCAGCTTCTGGGAGGTATCGGTGGCGATACGCTGCGGTGCATCGGGCATGAACGGGTTGGGCAGACGGCGGTTGATGACTGCGCCGATAAACTCGTACGGGTTCAGCACGCCGGGGTCAACAACAACAGGCATTGCCTCGATGTAGCCGATCTTCTGGATGAAGGAGCGCAGATCCTCGTCTGCCATCTCTGCGCTGATGAGGGTGTAGCCCAGCATGCAGCCGTAGATGGACATTGCGGTATGCAGCGGGTTCAGGCAGGTGCAAACCTTCATCTTCTCGATCTTGTCAACGGTCTCGCGGTCGCAGTACAGCACGCCGCCCAGCTCCAGCGGAGGACGACCGTTGGTGTAGTGGTCCTCAATGCACAGGTACTGGGTCTCCTCTGCGTTGACAAACGGAGCCGTAAAGGTGTGCTTCTCGGTGATGATGGTGTAGTTGTCCTCAAAGCCGTCATCCGCCAGCATCTTCTGCACCTTTGCATCAGGACGCGGGGTGATCTTGTCGATCATGCTCCAGGGGAAGGTGATCTTGGTCTCGTCCTGCACATAAGCCAGGAACTCTGCGGGCACCAGACCCTGCTCCACCCACTTGGTCGCATAGGCAAAGACAGCGTTCTTGACCTTATCGCCGTTGTGCGAGCAGTTGTCCATGCTCTGCACGGTCAGGGGCAGTGCACCTGCCTTAAAGCGCTCGTACAGCAGGGCGGTCACCTTGCCCATTGCCAGCACGGGGGTCAGGCCGCGCTCCAGGTCAGCAGGAGCAACGCCGTAGCCCTTCTCGGTGATGGTAAAGGAGATCATCTGCAGGCTGGGTGCGGTAAACACCTCGACCAGACGTGCCCAGTCCTCGGCAAAGGAGGGGTCCGCCTTCAGGCTCTCGGTAACGGAGGCGATGACCTTCTTCTCGATGTCGCCGGTGGACTTCAGGCAGACCAGCAGGCTCATGTTGTCGTAGGGCTGGTAAGCCTTGTCGATGATCTCGTAGTCAAAGCTCTCTGCCACGATGACGCCGCGGTCGTACTTGCCGCTGTTCAGCGCATCGTTCAGGATCGCTGCGGGGAAAGCGCGGAAGATGTTGCCTGCGCCAAAGTGTACCCAGGTGGGCTCGGCATGTGTCTTGGCCTTGACAGCCTCAACATCATACTTGGGCAGCTCGTAGCCCTTCTGTGCCCACTCAGCGGAAATGCCGTTTTTAATATCAGTCAGCTTCATATTATTTATCAGCCTTTCTTTTTCTCTTCATCCAAACGATCCAGCAGATCCCAAACACCCAGCATGTACTGGATGCCCAGAGCACGGTCGTACTTGCCATAGCCGGGACGGCAGACGCCGGGGCCCTCCTCCCACAGCTGACGGCCGTGGTCGGGACGGATATAGCCCTCAAAGCCGCCGTCGTGGTAAGCACGCAGGATCTCGATGATGCCGGTCTCGCCGCAGCAGTCACGATGAGCAGCCTCGGAGAAGTCGCCGTTGGGGAAGTGGTGAATGTTGCGGATGTGGGCAAAGGCGATGCGGTCGCAATGCTTGCGCACAATGGAGGCAACATCGTTATTGGGGTTTGCATTCAGGCTGCCGGAGCACAGGGTCAGGCAGTTGTACTCGTCGTCGACCATGCTCAGGAAGCGGTCGATGCTCTCGGCATCGATCAGCAGACGGGGCAGACCGAAGATATCCCATGGGGGATCATCCATGTGGATCGCCATCTTGATATCGCACTCACGGCAGGTGGGCATCAAAGCCTCCAGGAAGTACTTCAGGTTCTCCCACAGCTTTTCTTTGGTGACAGGTGCATAAGCCTTGAACAACTCATCCAGCTTTGCCATGCGCTCAGGCTCCCAGCCGGGGAAGGTCATGTTGTACTTCTCGGTGAAGCTCATGATGTACTCGGCCATTGCCTTGTAGTCATCCTGGATCATGTCCTTCTGGTAGAACAGTGCCGTGGAGCCGTCACCGACCGGGTGGAACAGATCTGTACGGGTCCAGTCGAAAATCGGCATAAAGTTGTAGCAAATGACCTTAACGCCAAACTTGGACAGGTTGCGGATGCACTGCTTGTAGTTCTCGATGTACTGGTCACGGGTAGGCAGACCGATCTTGATATCATCGTGCACGTTGACGGACTCGACAACATCCATGTCGAAGCCGTATGCGTGGATCTGATCTGCGACCTTCTGGATCTCGTCCACTTCCCAGATCTCACCGGGCATCTTATTGTGCAGTGCCCAAACGATGCTCGTCACACCGGGGATCTGCTTGATGTCGCTGAGCGTGACCGGGTCGTTGCCCTCACCGTACCAGCGCCAACCCATTTTCATTGGCATAGGGAGCCCTCCTTATAAACTGCTTTGCTTGTTTTGCGCCTTCGGCTCATCCGAAGCGCTCGTATAGTCCTATTCTAATATATCAGTTATTTTGCTGCAATTGGTAAAACGCCGTTTTTTTTTATTTTTTCTTGTATACTTTATACAAGAGGCCGATTTTACCTAAAATTTTTACGGTCGCTCCTAGCAATCTTTACAAAAAATAAAAGCAAAAATCAGCAAACCGCACCTGTCAATGCGGCTGCTGATTTTTGCAGCTTATAACTTCGTGGTTTAATTTTCGGTAAAATACTCCGGGTGCGTAAGGCGTGCCTTTGCCACCGAGACCTTATAGCGTGTCAGGTGCTTTCTCAGCGCCTCGCTCAGGTCCTCCGGGCTGCCGTGCACCAGCGCCTCCAGGATCGCCATGTGCGACGAGTACACCGTTTTGTTCTCATCGGTCTGCAGGCTGAACTTGCGCAGCCGCTCAATGTGCTGAAACGTGGACAGCATATGGTCAAAGTGATCCTCCATGCCGCACAGCTCAAATGCCATGCGGTGAAAGGCATTGTCCAGATCCAGCATCTTTGCCTCGCGCTGCGGCACATCGCCGCCCTCCTCCAGCACACGGTACGACTCGATGTTCATCCGGTACGCCGCCTCCTGCTGCGGTGTCAGCGTCCCGCGTATGTAGTTCAGCACTTCCTTTTCCAGCGTATAGCGGGCAAACTGCTCCATCTCCATCAGCTTCAAATTGATCGGGGCAACATGCGTCCCGCTTTGCGGCTTGATATCGATCATATGTGCCAGGTTCAGCATGATCAGCGCCTCCCGCATCGGGGTACGGCTGATCCCAAGCTCTTCCGCAAGCTCTCTGTCATTCAAAGCGTCACCGGGCTTCAGCTCCATGCTGATGATCCTGCCTCGGATCGTCTGGTACGCCAGCTCACGCGCACTCAATCCTGCCATGTTGGTTTCTCCTTCCGGCAATCGTCGACGGCTGCAGCCACGCTGCCCTTCCCATGCTGTCGCAAACTGCCTGTGCGCAAATAATTACACACTGCTCGCATCTGCAATATTATATCAATAATAAATAGTCAAAACAAAGCTGTCAAGTCTTGCGGCAAAATATGGCGATTCGCTTGCATTTTACGGTTTGATATCATTGCCTGACTGTTGATTCTGTCGTGTATTGCGGCCGTAAAGCAGCGGCACCCACACTGCCACCAGTGCCAGCCCGCACACAACATCGATGATGGAATGCTGCTTTGTAAACACGGTCGATGCGCAGATCAGCGCACACCAGACCCATGCGATCACCTTAAGCGCCGGGCGGTGCTTTGCGATGCTGCTCTGGCTGAACGCCAAGGCCATGCAGCCGGAGCTTTGGCAGTGGATCGACGGGCACACATTGTTTGACGCATCCGCCCTCCAGATCAATTGCATGAGCTGCATTGCCAGGTTATCTCTGCCGACCTGCTCTGCCGTGGGGCGGATATCCAGCCCGTTCGGCAGGATCATATAAATGATCAGGCAAAAGGTCATCCCCGAAAACATCATCAGGCACAGCTTATCATAGCTCTTTGTGTCCGTCCACCACAAAATCGCCGTCACGCCGGCCAGCAGCAAAAACCAGCTGCTGTACGGGATCACGAACCATTCGTTGAACGGGATCCAGTCATCCACGGCACAGCGGATGATATATTTCGGGTTTTTTACCGTCAGGTCCAGCCAGAAAAACCAGATCAGATAAACCACCCAGTACAGCTGATACCACAAATGCGGCTTGCACCGGGTCTTTAATTGCTTCAGATCCATGGATAATTCTCCTATAATTTTCGTGTATTGACGTCTTATTGTACCACAAGCTGCCGTCTTGCGCAAACCCGAAAACTAATATAAAATGGTATCAGCGGCATCTGCCGATAGTTCCTGATTTTTACATGCTGTAGTATAGATGTGATTCTGCACCACAAAGGAGCACTTATGCAAGAAACGATCTCCTCTCTCCGCTTGGTAGCGATCGATTTGGACGGTACACTGTTAGACCGCAAAGGGCGTGTGAGCCCGCGGACACGTATGGCCATCGATACCGCTGCCAACTGCAAAAATATCCTCATCGTGCCCGCCACCGGACGCCCGCTTGCAAGCCTGCCGCCGGAGGTTGCGCAGCTGCCCGGTATCCGGGTCGTTTTGACCTCCAACGGTGCCGCTGTATGGGACCTCGGGGACGACCCGCTCGGCGCCGTTTACAGCCGATATGCCGATGCCGACAGGCGAAAGACATCCGAGCCTGTCTGCCTGATCCACGATGTAATGCCGACAGAAACCGCACGCATCGCTTTTGATATCTGCTATCATTTCCACGCCAACCTGCGCATTTTCTCAAACGGTCGGGCCTATACAGACGTCGCCGGTCAGGCGCTGCGGGACAGGCAGCTTGCCTTAAAGGGCAGCACCGAGGCAAACCAGCCAAACGACGGGCGCTTTACCATCGTGCGGGATTTCCCCGAATGGATGAGCCGCCATGCACACGAGATCGAAAAGCTGTGTGTCTTTTTTGAGAGCGCACAGCAGGCATCCGCAGCCCTGCCTGCGTTTTCGTCCGTACAGGGCATCGAGCTTGTACAGGGGTGCCCCGAAAATATCGAGATCACAGCAGCCGGCGTGGACAAGGGCGCCGCCCTGCTCACGCTTGCCGCAAGCCTCGGCATTGCACGTGAGCAGACCCTTGCCATCGGCGACAGCGAAAATGACCGTTCCATGTTAGAAAAGGCAGGTCACTCTGCCGTCATGGCCAACGGTATGCCGCAGATCAAGGCCATCGCCGATTACGTAAGCTGTAACAGCAACGATGATGACGGTGTCGCCGAGCTGTTCAACCGTTTGGTGCTGTAAGGCCTGTCCCTGTCCTGCGTTTTGGCAGCGGATTTCGGCTGTTCGCCGATTTTGTGCAATGTATACAAGCTTTTATTCAAAACATTGTGCTTGTTGGGCATTACCAAATGTTCCTGTCTTGTTTATACTTATACTGTGAGCGCAAGGGGGATGCTATGCCCATCCGGCAGCGTCCCCGCGCAGGAGAGTTTGTCCACCGACATTAAAGGAGAATGCATTATGAATCCTATTGTTGAAAAGGTCTATCAGATCGGCATTATCCCTGTTATCGCTTTTAACAGCGTTGAAGAGGCTCTGCCTCTGTGCAAGGCCCTGTCTGACGGCGGTCTGCCCGCTGCAGAGGTCACCTTCCGCACCGCATGCGCCGAAGAGTGCATCAAGAAGATCCACGAGGAAATGCCCGAGATGCTGCTGGGCGCCGGCACTGTCCTGACCACCGAGCAGGCCGACCGTGCTCTGGCTGCAGGCGCTTCCTTCATCGTTGCCCCCGGCTTTGACCCCGAGGTGTGCAAGCACGTCATCAGCAAGGGCGCTATCATGATGCCCGGCACCTGCTCTGCAGGCGAGATGCAGCAGGCCATGAACATGGGCTGTGAGGCTCTGAAGTTCTTCCCCGCCGAGGCAAACGGCGGTGTTGCCATGCTGAAGAACATCGGCGCAGCCCTGAAGAGCGCACGCTGGATGTGCACTGGCGGCGTCAACGCAAAGAACGTCAACGATTACCTGGGCTACGACCAGATTTTTGCTGTCGGCGGCACCTGGATGTGCAAGAGCGATGTCATCAAGGCAGGCGACTGGGCAAAGATCACCGCACAGAGCAAGGAAGCTGTTGACACCATGCTGGGTCTGAAGCTCGTCCACGTCGGTATCAATGCCGGCAACGAAGAGGAGGCCATGAAGATCTCCAACCTGATCGGCGGTCTGCTGAACATGAAGGTCGCTCCCGGCAATTCCAGCATCTTTGTCGGCAACAAGGAGTTTGAGATCATGAAGAAGCCCGGCCGCGGCACCAATGGTCACATCGCCATCGGCTGCAACAACGTCGACCGTGCGATCTACCACCTGTCCCGCCGCGGCGTAAAGTTCGACCTGGACAGCAAGAATGTGAAGAACGGCAAGACCATCGCATGCTACTTTGCTGACGAGATCGGCGGCTTTGCATTCCACCTGGTACAGGCTTAAGCCAAAAACGTTGATCCCCCGTTTTTGCGGGATGTTTTTTGAAAATCGAATATTCACTGATTAAAAAGGAGAATACCACATGAAAGTCGTTACCTTTGGCGAACTGATGGTCCGTTTGCAGCCGTTCAACTACGAGCGCTTTGTCCAGGCCAATAACCTGGAGTTCACCTTTGGCGGTGGCGAGGCTAACGTTGCCGTTTCTCTGGCAAACTACGGTCTGGATGCAGCTTTTGTTACCAAGCTGCCCGCACACGCTATCGGTCAGGCAGCCATCAACAGCCTGCGCCGTTACGGTGTTGACACCAGCATGATCGTCCGCGGCGGTGACCGTGTCGGCATCTACTACAACGAGAAGGGTGCTTCTCAGCGCGGTTCCGTCTGCATCTACGACCGTGCAAACAGCGCGATCCAGCTGGCTCAGCCTGCCGATTTCGACTGGGATAAGATCTTCGAGGGCGTTGACTGGTTCCACTTCACCGGCATCACACCGGCTCTGGGCGAGAACGTTGTCGAGATCTGCCTGGAGGCCTGCAAGGCTGCCAAGGCTCACGGCGTAAAGATCAGCTGCGACCTGAACTACCGCGGCAAGCTGTGGACCCGTGACCAGGCCCGTGCTGCTATGACCAAGCTGTGCGAGTACGTTGACGTCTGCATCTCCAACGAGGAGGACGCAAAGGACGTGTTCGGCATCGAGGCCGAGGCTACCGACATCTACGGCGGCAAGCTGAATGCAGAGGGCTACAAGAGCGTTGCAAAGCAGCTGGCTGACAAGTTCCACTTCGAGAAGGTTGCTATCACCCTGCGTGAGAGCCACAACGCTTCCGAGAACGGCTGGAGCGCTATGCTGTACGATGTTGCATCCAACGAGTACTGCTTCTCCAAGAAGTACGAGCTGAAGATCATTGACCGCGTCGGCGGCGGCGACTCCTTCGGCGGCGGCCTGATCTACTCCCTGCTGACCGGCAAGACCACACAGCAGGCTGTCGAGTTCGCTGTTGCTGCTTCCGCCCTGAAGCACTCCATCGAGGGCGACTACAACATGATGACTGTTTCCGAGGTCGAGAAGCTGGCTGGCGGCGACGGTTCCGGCCGTATCCAGCGCTGATCGATTTGTTATCAACCGCACAGGGAGGTGCCTTAGATGGAGATCCGTTACTCCTGCAACCAGAAGGATTTCAAACGCTACACCACCGAGGAGACCCGTGCTGAAATGCTGATCTCCGGGCTTTACAAAGCCGACGAGGTCGTTGCGGTATACAGCCACGTCGACCGTATGGTCACACTGGGCTGCATGCCGGTGCACGAGGTCGTCTCGATCGACAAGGGCATTGATGTGTGGGCAAATTTTGGTACCCATTACTTCCTCGAGCGCCGGGAGATCGGCATGTTCAATATCGGTAAAGACTCTACCGGTATCGTGGTCGCCGACGGCGTCGAGTATAAGCTTGGCTACAAAGACTGCCTGTACATCACGCAGGGCACAAAAACTGTCACGTTTGCTTCTGCGGACGCCGGGCATCCTGCCAAGTTCTACATGGTATCTGCCCCTGCGCACTGCTCTTACCAGACCCGTCTCATCCGCATGGCAGATGCCAACCACCGCCCGGTGGGCAGCATCGAGACCTGCAACAAGCGTGTGATCAACCAGTTCATCCACCCGGATGTCCTGAAAACCTGTCAGCTGAGCATGGGCATGACCGAGCTCGCACCGGGTTCTAACTGGAATACCATGCCAAGCCACACTCACGAGCGCCGCATGGAGGTTTACACCTATTTTGAGCTACCCGAGGGTCAGGTGGTGTTCCACATGTGCGGTGAGCCCACACAGACACGTCACATTGTAATGCACAACGAGGATGCTGTCATCAGCCCTTCGTGGAGCATCCACAGCGGCGTGGGCACTTCAAACTATACGTTTATCTGGGCCATGGGCGGCGAGAATATGGAATTTGACGATATGGATAATATCGCCAACACCGACCTGCGCTAAAGCAAAAACAGAGCCCCGTTCCGGTCACCCGGTGCGGGGCTTTTGTAAAAAAGGAGGAACTATTATGGATCTTTCCGCATTCGATTTGACAGGCAAGGTCGTCCTGGTCACAGGCGGCGCCCACGGCATCGGTTTTGCGATTGCAAAGGGCATGGCGACCTGCGGCGCAACCGTCTGCTTCAACAGCTCTTCCCGCGCAAGCCTCGAAAAAGGTCTGGCGGATTATCAGGCCGCCGGCATTGCGGCACACGGCTATGTCGCCGACGTCACAGACGAGGACGCCGTAAACGCCATGGTAGCACAAATCAAGGCTGACGTGGGCAGTGTTGACATTTTGGTCAACAATGCCGGTCTGATGAAGCGCATCCCCATGGTGGAAATGAGCCATGCTGATTTTCTGCACGTCATCGATGTGCATGTCGGCGGTGCGTTCAACTGCTCCAAGGCTGTGCTGCCGGATATGATCGCAAAGCGCGAGGGCAAGATCATCAACATCTGCTCTATGATGAGCGAGCTCGGCCGCGAAACCGTCTCGGCCTATGCCGCCGCCAAGGGTGCGCTGAAAATGCTGACCCGCAACATCGCCTCCGAGTACGGCGAGTACAATATCCAGTGCAACGGCATGGGCCCCGGCTATATTGCAACCGCCCAGACAGCCCCCCTGCGTGAGGTGCAGCCTGATGGCAGCCGCCACCCGTTTGACCAGTTTATCTGTGCCAAAACCCCCGCCGGCCGCTGGGGCGACCCGGAGGATATGGTCGGTCCGTGCGTTTTCCTGGCATCGCACGCCTCCGACTTCGTCAACGGTCAGATCCTTTACGCAGACGGCGGCATTCTGGCTTACATCGGACGCCAGCCCAAATAATCGCCGAACCATAGCACACTGCTCGACCCTTCCGCTGACGGCACCTTTTATGCCACAGCGGAAGGGTCCTTGTGCGCTCAGCACAAATTTATCGGCGGCAGCTGCATAGCTTGCTGTCAGGACTTGCAAATCATCGTAAATTTCGGTATCATAGTAAAAGTACAATCCCTTTTTAGGGGGAGAAAAGGAGAGATATAAGGTATGTCTGAGCAAAAAATCAAGGGGATCAAAAAATTTCTTGAAGAGTTCAAAGCCTTTGCCATGCGCGGCAATGTGCTGGATATGGCAGTCGGCGTTGTCATCGGTTCCGCTTTTACGGCAATCGTCAATTCTCTGGTGGATGACATCATCAACCCGTTTATCGGTCTGTTCTTCAATGCAGACTTTTCGGATGTCGTCATCGCACTGGGCGGCTCCAGCATCAAAATCGGCTCTTTCATAAATGCGATCATCAACTTCCTGATTGTGGCTTTTGTGCTGTTTGTTGTCATCAAGACCATCAACGCCCTGCACAAAAAGCCTGCCGAGGCACCCAAGGCACCTACCACCAAGGCTTGCCCCTACTGCCAGAGCGAGATTTCCATCAAAGCGGTTCGCTGTCCGCATTGCACCTCAAAGCTTGAGGGCTACCCGGAGATCAACGCATAAGGCGTCCGTCCGCTGTTCATCCCTGTAAAGCAAAAGCTCCTCACCCTGCCGCAGTCTTTGCGTGTCGGGGCGAGGAGCTTTTGATGTTGCTGGCTCATCTTGCTTTGGCTGGAGGAGCCGACCTCAAGCGTGCGCTCGTATGCCTTGCGCAGCGTTCTCAGCCTTTGCGGCAACAGGGGCTGCTGCCAGCATGCCGACGGCAGACGCAGCAGCGCCAGCCTTCAAAAAATTTCGGCGGGAAATCTTATTTTCTTTCATGGTCTTTGTCCTCTCTTCAACACATATAACCGGTCATCCGGCGCTCTATCCTTTATCCGGGAACGACACTATTCTATCGCAACCGTTTTTTGTCAGAAACCATCTCCGTGAAAAGCTTTCGTAAAACCATCGCAGCAAAAAAACGCGGCGTGTAAAATAACCGAAAAGCCTGTAAAGTTTTGCTGTCTAAAGGATACAAATTGTAATTTTCCTGTTATTCCATCAACTTTTCCGGGCAAACTCTGCCGCAGCACTTGCAACGCAAGGGTTATTCATTGTACAATAGGGGGGTAGATTGCACAGAAAGAGGATCAAGATCATGGCAAAATCCCAGATAAAAGTCCTGGCATTGGACCTGGACGGCACGCTGACAAATGATGAAAAGCAGGTTACACCGCGCACCCGTGCGGCTTTGCAGGACGCTGCAACACATGGTGTGACGATTGTCCTGGCATCCGGGCGCCCCACAGCCGGCATTCTGCCGCTGGCAAAGGAGCTGTCTCTGGACAAAAACGGCGGCTGTGTGCTGGCATACAACGGCGGCAAAATTGTTGAATGTAAAACCGGCGAGACCCTGTACCAAAAACAGCTGCCTGCCGAATACATCCCCCGGCTGTGTGCCTTTGCAGCCGCACACGACGTTGCCATTGTAACCTACAACACCGAGGGCATCGTGACCGAACGCCCCACAGACGAGTGGGCATTGAAAGAGAGCTTTACCACAAAGCTGCCCATGATCGGCGTTGAAAACCTTGCCGAATACGTGGACTATCCCATTTGCAAAATGATGCTGACTGTCAACCCTGCCCGCCGCGATGCGGTTTGCGCAGCCGCAAAAGAGCAGTTTGCCGGGCAGATCGATCTATACCCATCAAGCCCGTTTTTTATCGAGGCAGTGCCGCTTGGCGTCGCCAAGGATGCCAGCCTTGCAGCTCTGCTGGACCGCATGGGTCTGACACGTGATAACCTTATGGCTTGCGGCGACGGTCTGAACGACCGCTCTATGATCGAATATGCCGGTGTCGGCGTTGCCATGCAAAACGCCGAGCAGCCGGTCAAAGCCGCTGCCGACTATGTCACCACCGCTGACAACAACCACGATGGCGTGGCAGAGGCTGTTGAAAAGTTTATTTTATGTTGATTTGAGAGGACTGGAAACATGCCGCGCAATCTGGTTTTATTTGATTTGGAATGGAATATCGGCTACCAGCCGTATACGTTCAATTATTACGGCGTACAACAGACCCTTCGCGGGGAGATCATCGAGATCGGCGCCGTTAAAATCGACGAGGACGCCAATGTGTTGGACACCTTTTCGATCCACCTGCGCCCCCGCATCTTCCGCAAGCTGCAGCACCACATCGCAAAGGTCACCGGGCTTACGCAGGCAGACCTTGACCGTGGCGAGCCCATCGTGCAGGGGCTGAAGCGTTTTATGAAGTGGTGCGGTCCTGATGCCGAATTTGCGGAGTGGGGTCTGGATGATGTGCCTGTGCTCAAACAGAACCTGTTCCTGTGCAACATCGACGAGAGCCGCCCCACGGTATGGTACGACCTGCAGCAGGTGTTTCTGCGGGAGCACCCCCGCAAAGAGGGCGAGGGCATGACGCTCGAGAGCGTTGTAACGCGTATGGGCATCCCCATGGAGCGCCCGTTCCACGATGCGCTTTCGGATACGCTTTACACAGCCGATGTCTGCCGTCTGCTGGATTTGCGCACGGGGCTTGCTGTATACCCTACAGAGGACGAGTCCCTGCGCCAGAGCCTGTGCTCTGCCCCGGGCGATTACCGCAGCTTTGAGGTGTTCCACGGCTATCTGGAGCAGTATACCTGGCGCAGCGACCCCAAGATCTATTACATGAACTGCCCTGTATGCGGCACTCGCCTGACGCAGGACGAAATCTGGCTGAAAAAGGGCAGCAACAGCTGGTACACCCTTTCTGTCTGCCCGCAATGTGCCGGTACCGGCAGCGAAGCCTCGCACGGGCTTTTCCAGCGCTACAAGCTTTCGCGCCGGGATGGCTTGCACTGGAGCTATGCTCGCTGCCTGCAAGTGCCGACGGCAGATGACCTTGCACGGTGGAGCAAGCAGCGTGCCGTTCAGCTTGAGCGGAACCGTGCCCGTGCAGAAAAATCTGCCGCCGAACCCGAAAAGCACTGATTTTTTGCAGGAAATCCGCTTTCCTCTTCGTTTTATCAGTATAAAACCGTATCTTGATTGCAAGGAGGATAAATAAATCCGATGCAAAACTCGTTGGGGCTTTTATTGCATCAGCTGTGCACGCTGGAATATTGGACACAGCTTTTGTCAAGCTTTGAACGACTCGGGCCGATTGCCCCTGTCACGCTTGCCATGGTGGAATCGTTTTTTCCGCCCCTGCCGCTGATCGCCATTGTCGCCCTGAATGTTGCAGCACACGGCGGTTTGCTGGGTTTTTTGTACAGCTGGCTCGGCGTTGTGCTTGGCGGCAGTATCATGTTTCTGTTCTGGCGGCATGTCGTCAAGCGCTTTTTCTGGCGGATCGCCAGCCGCTCACGCAAGCTGAAAAAGGCACAGCAATGGGTAAACGGTTTTGATACGTCCTCGCTGTTTATGTTTTCTCTGCTGCCGTTTACCCCCACCTCTTTTATGCACCTCGCATTCGGCATCTCCGATTTCAGCGCAAAACGCTACCTCGTGACAGTCCTGCTTGGCAAGGGCGTCATGGTGGCCATGATGGCGGTTTTCGGGCAGTCGCTGGTCGTCTCGTTAAAAAACCCGTTCTACCTGGTCCTTGCGGTCGCAATTTGGGTCGCAATGTACTGGGTCAGCAAACGCTTTTGTAAGCGGCATGATCTTGAGTAACTGTTATAAGGAGTTTCTATGTCATTGATTCTTTCTGCTCCATGCACCGATGCACAGCGCCAGCGGGACATCCTGCTGGGTACATTGGTAGCGCTTGCACGCTCTACCGTAAACGAGCCCAAAACCGAGGACACCGACCGTGTACTCGCATCCGGGCTGCGGTTGGCCGCCAACCCCGACGCAGATGCAGATGCTCTTGCCGGTATGGTCAAAATTGCAGAGACCGAAAAGCACCGGGTGGCACCCAACTGTGCCACCTGCACCATGCGGTGCGGCAACACCGACAACTACGATTTGACCCGCCTTTGGAGCGCACCCAAAGAAACCCAGCAGCTGAAGCTGCGGATGCTTGACTGCGTATTTCAGTTTGTGCAGCTCCGGCGCCGCCCCGACGCCGACACGCAGGCGATTATCGACCAGGATCTGTTCGTCCTTGCGGAGGACTGGGACGAGGACCTGCTTTTGCCTGTCGTGCAGCGTGCCGAAGCCCAGCTGCAGGCATTAAAAACACAGGACAACGCATAAAATACCAAAAGACAAAATCTCAGCCTGTTTGGGGCATGCTTGCCGTATGTGCAAAGCGCCGCAGGCTGAGATTATTTTTGCAAAACAAAAAGCACCCCAAGGTCAACCGACCCCGAGGTGCCAAACAGCTGGAGCTGCTATCCAGATTCGAACTGGAGACCTCATCCTTACCAAGGATGCGCTC
>CAVBNV010000023.1:0-22405 GCA_963596815.1 Oscillospiraceae bacterium | reverse complement strand
TTCACGTTTTCCATAATAAGCAAAAAGACGGTCAGAGTCTGGTATGCTCTGCCGTCTTTTTGCTTTGTCCGGTTCGCTGCGCATCGCCGCCCTGTTCAAGTCCTCTTACATGCGAGCGCAGGGTTTATTTTTTGCTTTGCGTAAAACAAAAACGACAGCCTATTTTTAAGCTGTCGTTCTGGTGCGGATAAGAGGACTTGAACCTCCACCGAGTTGCCCCGATTAGAACCTGAATCTAACGCGTCTGCCAATTCCGCCATATCCGCTTATTCTGTTTTGCCCTGAGCTGTTTGACTCGGAACGATGCTTATTATACCACGGATATCCGGCTTGTCAAGCGTTTTTGCAAAATAATTTTGCATTTGCCTTTTACAGCGTATCCTGTGCGTCCTTTGCGGCGGCGTCCTCGTCTACCATGCGGTAGCCTACGCCGAGCTCGTTGAGGATATAGGGGTTGCTGCCGGGGCGGCTGCCCAGCTTTTTGCGGATGTTTGCCATGTTGACCTGCAGCTTTTTGGTGCTGCCGCAGTCGGTGTCGCCCCAAATGGCTTTTACGATCGCAGCGTAGGTCATTACCCTGCCGGCGTGCTGGGACAGAAAGGCAACGATGTTGTACTCGGTCTGCGTCAGGCGCACCTCCTGCCCGTCCACAAACACCTTGCGGCGGTCATAGGTGATCTGCAGCCCCTGCGCCTCAAATGTGCCGGATGCAAGGTCCTTTGTGTTGCTGTAGCGGCTGGTGCGCAGCGCCGCACGCACACGTGCTAAAAGCTCGCCGGTGCCAAACGGCTTTGTGATATAGTCGTTTGCACCGAGGTCCAGCGCCTCGATTTTGTCCATCTCGTTGGTGCGGGCGCTGAGCACAACGATGGGCGCAGTGTACTTCTGGCGCACGGTGCGGATAAACTCGATGCCGTCACGGTCGGGCAGCCCCAGGTCCAGTATGACCAGGTCCGGGTTGTGGGAGGAGAACATCGTCAGACCCATGGTGCACGTATGCGCCACCAGTGCCTGGTAACCGTTTGTCTCCAGCAGCGTCCCGATAAAGCTGCAAATGTTTGCCTCATCCTCAACGATCAGGACCTTGAATTTGTTATTGCTCATCCTCGGTGTCCTCCATGTCGGTATGCTCTGTTTCAAGCCAGAAACGGATCGTTGTACCCTCGCCCGGGCGGCTTATGGCGCTGATCTCGCCGCCGTGCGCCTTGATGATCGACGCACAGGTCGACAGCCCGATGCCCATGCCGTGCTTGCCGCTGTCCGCCGGCGCGGACGTATCCGGGCCGCCGGTGCCGCTGAACACGGTGCGCAGACGCTCCTTTGACATGCCGCAACCGTCATCCTGCACCTCGAACACGGCACGGTCGCCAAGCGTAAATACACGCAGCGTAAGGCGCGTCATGCCCTTTGCGTGGAAGACGGCATTTTCCAGCAGATTCATCAGCACCTGCTGGATCAGCATCGAGTCCATCGGGATCACCACAAAGCTGTCCGGCAGGTCTGTCTGCACCGGCACATCCGGGTATCGCTTTTTGAATTTTACCAGTATGGTATCCGCCAGCTCGTCCAGCACGGTCGGTGTCTTTTGTACCGACACCTCCCCGCTGTCGATGCGTGTGACCGAAAGCAGGTTTTCTACCATGCGGTTGAGCCACTGTGCGTCCGAGCACGCCTCACGCAGCAGCTTGAGCTGCTGGTCCTTGCTGAGCGAGTCGTAGTTTTCCGCCACAGTCGAGCATGCCCCGTAGATCGACGTGAGCGGCGTGCGCAGATCGTGCGAGACGGCACGCAGAAGGTTGGCACGCATTTTTTCGTGCTCGCTCTCCCTGCGCAGCTCATCCTGCTTTTTGATGCGTGTGGTCAGGGTGCTTGTCATGACCGCAACGCCGAACATCACAACGCCGGAAAACACGTTTTCGGGCAGAGTAAAGTTGAATGCAAAGTACGGCGAAAAAAAAGCAAAGTTGACCGCCAGCACACCGACCAGCGAGGCAAGGATGCCCCACGCATAGCCGTCCGTATAAAGCGATGTCAGATAAACCGCCAGCACAAACACGAGCACCGCAACGCTGTCCAGCCTGCCGGTGATGCGCTGGATGCACAGCACCGCACCAAACGCCGCGACCATTGCCACCGTAAGGACAAGGATGTTTTTATACAAAGGCTTGCGCTGCAACTGCCATACCCCCTTCCGCCTGCAGGTCTGTATATGCAAGAGTATAGCACATCCACCCTAAAGATGCAGTAAAAAACTTTTGCCCGACATGCGTCCTGCGTTTGACAAGCCGCGCGTCGGGCGCCATAATAGAGGTAGCTTTTGATAAGGGAGAGTGGCTTATGCTGTATTTTGAAAACGACTATTGTGAGGGTGCGCACCCCGACATCCTGCGCAAGCTGAACGAGACGAATTTTGAAAAGACCTCCGGCTACGGTACCGACCCCTATTGCGCAAGCGCAAAGGCAAAAATCTGCGCTGCGTGCGGGGCACCGGACGCCGATGTTGTTTTTATTTCGGGCGGGACACAGACCAACGCCATCGTCATCGCATCGATGCTGCAGCGCTGGCAGGGTGTACTGGCTGCCGCCACAGGACACGTTGCCGCACACGAGGCCGGTGCGATCGAGTACACCGGACACAAGGTGCTTGCCCTGCCTGCACACGAGGGCAAGGTGGATGCCGAGGACGTGCGGGACTGGTGCGCCACGTTTTATGCGGACGGCAACCACGACCACATGGTGTTCCCCGGTATGGTGTACATCTCGCACCCGACCGAGTACGGCACGCTGTATACCAAGGCGGAGCTGGAGGCGCTTGCGGCGGTATGCCATGCATACAGCCTGCCGCTGTTTGTGGACGGTGCACGCCTTGGCTACGGACTGGCAGCGCACGGCACCGATGTGACATTGCAGGACCTTGCACGCCTGAGCGACGTGTTTTACATCGGCGGCACAAAGGTGGGCGCCCTGTGCGGCGAGGCGGTGGTGTACCCGCACGGCGCACCTGCGCACTTTATGACGATGGTCAAGCAGCAGGGTGCGCTGCTTGCCAAGGGACGGGTGCTGGGCATCCAGTTTGACGTGCTGTTTACCGACGGGCTGTACACCAAAATCAGCCGCAATGCCATTGATACCGCCGATGCACTTAAAAAAGGGCTTGCCGCAAAGGGTTACCGGTTTTTCATCGACTCGCCCACAAACCAGGTGTTTGTTGTGCTGCGCAACGAGCAGCTGCGTGCGCTGGAGGGTAAGGCGAAATTCGGCTTTTGGGAGAAGTTCGACGACAGCAGCACCGTGGTGCGCATTGCTACCAGCTGGGCCACCCGCATGGAAGAAGTCGAGCAGCTGATCGAGCTGATGTAACGCACAAAAAGGCACCCTGTTTTTTATGCATTCTGCCGCCGCACGGGATGTTGCATTCTGCACAGGATGTGTGCTATCCTTTGAGCAGAAGTTTTGCGGCGCACGCTGCGCACACGCAAAGGGAGGATAGAGGCTTATGGGCTTTTGGGCCAGGCTGTTCGGCAGCAAGACACCTGCCGCATTTGCAAGCCGGGGCGGTGCGGTTTTGGCGCCCGTCGAAGGCACTGTGATGCCGCTGCGCGAGATACCGGATGTGATGTTTGCAGAGGGCTACCTTGGCCCGGGCTGCGGCATAGAGCCGGCCGGCGACACCATATATGCTCCGTTTGACGGCACGGTGATCTCGGTGGCGCAGACGCTGCACGCCGTCGGCATTGCAAGCGACGACGGCTGCAAGCTGCTGATCCATGTCGGCATGGACACGGTGGAAATGCGGGGCGAAAGCTTTACCGCACTGGTAAGGCAGGACGCCTATGTCCGGGCCGGCACACCGCTGCTGCGCATTGACCCGGACGCCATCCGTGCAGCAGGTCACTCTGCCGTGACGGCGGTCATCGTGACCAACGCCGAGGCCCTGCCCGGCCTTAAGGTGACAGACAGCGGACAGGTACACGCAGGCGATGTGCTGATGGAATACTAAGCCGATCAATAACGCAAAAAAGCGCCCCGCACAACATCCAATGTGCGGGGCGCTTGCTGTATGCGGCGGTTACAGGTCCAGCTTGCCGGTGACCTTGTTGATCACGTAGTAAGCTGCGTTTTCTTCGGGCTTGATATAAACCTTGCACGACTGCACGCCCACCTTATGGGTGGCACGGTAATCGGCTTTTGCACGCTCGATCACGTTTGTTACATTGAACTGCTTGCCGCTCAGCTCAACGTACAGCTCCGGTGCAAGCGGCGGACGGACACGGCGCACAGCACCTGTTTTTGCAGACTTATGGGTCTGCGGCTCTTCTGCAGGAGCGATCTTTTTTTCAGCCATAAATTTGAACCTTCCTTCTGTTGTCCGTGCCGCACAAATCTGCAGGGCGGCACACAATGGCAAACAGATATCAAAAAACTTATATATATAATAATTTTTTGTTTGGCATTTGTAAAGTCTTTTTGGCAAAAAAATGTGATATATCGCAACCGAAAAACCACAAACTGCAACGGTTTTGCACCACCGGCTGAAAAGCGGCAAATAACTGCCGCATTTTCGCCGTGCTGCGTGCAGAATACGCATTTTGCAAGCGGTAATTGCGTGATAAAATACAATGCGTGTTTTACCTGTAATTTGCGGCGTCAAAAAATATTGCCGCCGTGCAAAAACAGTGTGTGTCTTTGCGGGGTATCTGCCGGGTCCGGTATTTCAAACACATAGCGTTCGGTGGCGTTTATCACCGTGGTGTCGCCGCATGTGCATACACGGGGCAGATTTGCGTCGTACGTCAGGTGGACATGCCCGTGGACAAACCAGCCGGGACGGTAGCGCTCCAGCAGGTCGTTGAAGCAGTCAAAGCCGCGGTGGGCAGGGTCCTGCCCGTCATTCAGCCCCTTTGCGGGGGCATGTGCCAGCAGGATATCGATGCCGCCGACACTGTGTGCCTTGAGCCACAGCTTATGTGCGCGGCGGCGCATCTGGCGCTCGGTGTACTGGTAGTACTCGTCCGGGGCATAGCGCATGCAGCCGCCCAGCCCCATGATGCGCAGACCTTTGTACACAAACACATCGTCATCCACGCAGATGCAGCCCCCGGGTTCGTTGTCGTGGTAGCTGCCGTCGTGATTGCCGTGGACGTACAAAATCGGCGAGGCAGTAAAGTTTGTAAGGTACTCGAGATACGCCCGCGGCAGGTCGCCGCAGGACAGGATCAAATCGATGCCCGCCAGCCGCTCGCGGGAGCCGTACTCCCACAGCGCCTTAGAGGGGATGTCCGAAATTGCAAGGATCTTCACGTTGACACCGCTCCGTTCTTACCGATAGATACCGCTTATTTTTCAAGTCCGCGCAGGCTTGCCAGACCGTTGATGGCAAGCAGTGTGCGGTTTTTGATGTCCACATCATCGTAGTGCGGCAGCCCGCCGTCGATGCACTCGTCCAGCCAGTCCATCTCCATCAGCTCTTTGTGCGTGTATGCGCCGAGCTCCGGCTCGTGCAGCACATGTCCCTGTGCGTACAGCTGCGCCGGAAAAATCTTCAGCCCGCCCTCGCTGATCTGCTTTTCCATCAGGTCCAGCAGGGCTCTTGTGCCGGCAGGCAGCTCCTGCGTGTAGATGTTTTTTTCAACGCCGCTGCTCAGACCCCACCAGTAGTTGATGGCACGGTTTTTTGCGCTGCTCTCCCATGCGCCGTCAAAAACCGAGCGGATGATCTCGGTGTAAAAGTTCGACCAGATCCACACAGGCTGCCCCAGCAGCTCCTGCGTACCGTCTGTGCGGTGGCGGCACAGGCCAAAGTCACGGTGGGCATCGCCGGCGGCTCGCCGGTTGTATGCAAAGTAAATATCCACGTCGCGCCGGTCGGAGAAATCAAGCGGCTCGGTCTGCTCATGCAGGCACGCCCAGCGCAGCAGGATGGTCGCCTTGGGGCGTACCGTCCTGAGCCCCTGTGCAAAGGCGTTGATGGCGGCAGGCTCGCCGTACACCGGGGTAGAGCCGACGTAGCCCACGCAGTCGGTACAGCTCAGGCAGCCTGCCAGCACGCCCAGCAGGTAGGTCGTCTCGTATGTCCGCGGGAAGTAGGTGCGCACCAGCGGGTGCGGCGTGTTGATCGAGCAGTTCAGGATGCGGGTCTTGGGGTGCTGTGCCGCCACCTTCAGGCAGGCGTTGTACATGCGTGTGCTTGTGGTAAACACCACGTCGGCGTTGTCGTGCACGACCTCCTCCAGCACCTGCTCGGCGTCGATCTCCGGCTTTACGTCCTCATGGCAGGTGACGAACACCCTGTCCGGGAAGGCCTTGAGCATGGCGTCACAGCCTTTGTTGTGGCCGCGCACCCATGCGCTGTTCTGGGCATTGTGCTCGTGCAGAAATACGACGTTGAGCTCGCTCTGCCTGCCTGTAAAGATATTCAGCTTGGACAGCAGCGGCTCGCTTGCGGCGGGGGCAGGCTCGAGCGAGAGCTCGACCGCCTGCGGCTCGGCAAGCACCTTGATCTCGCCCCAGAGCTTTGCAAGGTTTGCCTTGATCTGCGCCGGGGTGCTGCGACAGGCGTCTGCATAGCGGTACACGGACAGGTACACCAGCAGCGCATCGCCGGTGGTCAGCTTGTGCCTGAGATCACGTCCGCCCAGCGCATGGAACTGCTGGCGGAACATGGTGTAGAACGATGCAAAATTCAGCCGATCGTCCTCGGTCCACTCCTCATTGGACGCCTTGCACACCATCGTTTGCAGCTTGGCATAGCTGCCCGGACGCCGGAAGTGCACGTAGTTGACGCGTGACAGCCTGTAAAAGTCCAGAAACTCGTAGTAGATGATGTTCTCACGGCTGTCGCTGCGGGCAGGCACAAGCCGTGTAACGTTGCCGGCGATTTTGACCGCACCGTAATACTTGAGCACGGAGACACGCTTGTTGCCCTCCTGCACGTAAAAGCGGTTCATAAACTCGTAGGCGACAATGGGCGTGTGGATGCCCTCGTTGAGGTGGGCCTCGCACAGGTTCGACCACTTGATCGCGAACTCGGTGTCTGCACCCAGCAGCGGCATAAAGTCATACGAGAAAGCCGTGTGGCGTCCGCTGGTCTTGGTACCGACGATACTCTCGGCGGGGATGTCCACGACACCCAGCGGCTCCTGCGATACGATGTTTACGTTTACAAGGATATCATCCAGCACCGCAAGGTAGGGCGATTTGCCCCGGTTGACCCGGGCACGGTAGGACTTTTGCCCCGCACGCAGCGCATTTTTATAATCTTCCATCATAGGGTTGACCCCCCTCCTTTTTGCAAGGCAGTGACGCCGCCCCTGTACGTCAGGCGGCCGTAAAATCAGTATACCATGAAATCGCATTGCGTGGGGCGGTTTTTGCACAAAATTGCCGCAATCAATGCCAAAGTGGTTGATTTGCGGCGGCATTTCGGGTACGATAATAGAAAAGATACACGAATGGAGCCTTTGCCATGCAGACCAATGCCCTGCCCGAGCTGACCGCCGCCGAATATGCCGGCGGCATCTGGTATTACGAACCGCACACCTACCTGCCCTACCGCTTTGTGCTGGGGCGTGTAGGACGCCGCCCGCTGGTGTGCATCGGCATCAACCCGAGCACTGCGCAGCCCGGTGCACTGGACCCCACACTGAAAAGCGTTGAGCGGCTTGCAAACGCCAACGGCTTTGACAGCTGGATCATGTTCAACGTCTACCCGCAGCGTGCCACCGACCCCAACGACATGGACCGCACCCCCGACCGTGCCCTGTGCGACGAAAACCTGCTGTGGCTGCAGGCGGTGCTTGCAAAAACCGAGCCCACGATGTGGGCGGCGTGGGGCACCCTGATTGAAAAGCGGGACTACCTGCCCGGGCTGATGCGTGAGATGGTGGCCCTGACACGGCAGCACGACACGCCGTGGGTGACGTTTGGCAGGCGGAGCAAAAAGGGGCACCCGCACCACCCGCTTTACCTGCGCAAGGACGCCGTACCCGAGCCCTTTGACGTTGAAGACTATTTGAACACCTGCTTTTAGCGCAGGCCTTACACGCCCTATGGAGGTGGCTTATGACCCCTGAACAATCGCAAGCACTGTACCGCTGGTTTGAGCAGCACAGCGGGCTGCGCCGCTGCGTGATCCAACTGGATCGGTGGCTGCCGCTTATCCCGTTTGCAGGCTTTCCGCTTTTGATCGTACTGCTCAACGTGCGGCTTTTCCGCATGCTGCCGGCGCACGACTTCGCTGCCGTGCAGCAGCAGATGAGCTGCATCGCACGTGCCATCCTGGTGCCGGGGCTCGCTTTTTGGCTGTGCACCATGCTGCGGGCAAGGCTTGACCGTCCGCGCCCTTACGAGCAGCCGGGCTTTTGCGGCCTTGTGCAAAAGACGGCAAAGGGACAGTCGATGCCCTCACGCCACGCTGTAAGTGCCTGGGTGCTTGCCGTGGTATGGCTGCGCTTTTACCCCGCTGTCGGTGCCGTGATGTCGCTTGTCGCCGCCATGATAAGCGCACTGCGGGTACTTGTCGGCGTGCACTACGTGCGGGATGTCGCCGTCGGTGCGCTGATGGGCATCGCCATCGGGTTTGCAGGCTTATGGCTGGGGTAAGCCAACGGCAAAAAATGCAATTATTTTTGCCTTTTGGCTTGACAGTGCGTGGCGGTTATGGTATGATACTTCTCGCAACGTGTGCCGACACACATTGCCGCCATTAGGCAACCCCATGGGATAACAACGTGCGCCCGTAGCTCAGGTGGATAGAGCAACTGCCTTCTAAGCAGTGGGCCGGGGGTTCGAGTCCCTTCGGGCGCATATGTGGTGCCCTTAGCGTAGTCGGTTAACGCGCCAGATTGTGGATCTGGAGACCGTGGGTTCGAGTCCCACAGGGCACCCCACCAAAAAAGCACGCGGGAATGCAAGTTCCCGGGTGCTTTTATTTTGCCTCGGCAAACCTGTGCCCCTATAAAGCAGTAACCCCCCGGACGCATTACGGGCGTTGACGGGGACGGCAAAAGCGACAGTACCATGCAGACGGTACTGCCGCTTTTTTATGCGCTTGTGGCGCTTAGGCAACGCTTAAATAACGCTTAAAAGCCCATCTGGCGCAGGATGCTGCCGATCTCGGCGGCGGTGTAGCCCTGCTGCTGCAATGCGGCAGTGATGGCCACCTCGCCCCTGCCCTGTCGGCGCAGCGCCTGCGCAAGGTAGGGTACGGTCGTCTGCACTGCTGTGCCCGATGCGGCTTTGGTCGTGCCGGCGCTGCCGCTTTGGGCGGCGGCTGTGCGGGCACTGCGCTGTGCCTTTTGCTGTGCCGATGCCTGCTTGAGCGCCCACTCGCCCTTTGCGATGTTCAGCTTTTCGGCGGTGACGCTGTTGCTGTACGCCTGCTGGGCAAGGGTGTCACGGTAGGCACGCTCGCTCGCCGCATTCTCGTACTGCTGCTGGGCAAGGGTATCCTGGCGCTGCTTTTCCTGCATCTGCTGGCTCCATGCGGTGTCGGCACGGTCCGCCTCGTAGGCACGGTTGCCGGCGTAGATGCTGTACCCGGTGTTTGCAAGCCCGCCCAGCATACTGCCGATGCCCGTTGTGCCGCTGATGGCCATTTGCACGGCATCGCCGATGAGCCCGAGCACGGTCATAATGTTGCTGAAGGTCTGCTGGCGCTGCGCCGTCTGCTCCTGCTGGCGCTGTGTGTAGTAGCCGTGCAGCTGGTCCAGGCGGCTGAGGTAGTCCTGGTACTGCCCGTAGTCCTGCTGGTAGGCGGTGTTGTACGCCTCGCCCTTTTGCTGCAGCTGCGTGTAGTAGTCCTCCAGCTGACGGTTATACTGTGCCTGCGCATTCTGCTCGCTGGTGTTCAGCTGGTCAAGCTGTGTCACAAGGTCGTCGCCGGCGCTGTTGTAGGTGTCCAGCGCAAGGCTGTACAGCGTGGGGATGGCGCTGTTCAGGGCGCCGATCTGCTGCTGGTACGCCTGCTGTGCCGCACTGACCGCATAGCTCGAGCCGTAGCCGCCCGTCAGCGCTGCCGCCTGTGCGGCGGCATCTGCGCCGGCATTGTGGGCGTTTTGCGTGTACACCTGCCGGTACTGCCGGTACAGCGGGTCGGCGGTGTAGCTGTAGTCAAAGTCCTTACGGTCTGCAAGCTGGCTTAAAAGCCCGTCGATGCGCCCCTGGTAGCTGCTTTGGTATTGCTGCGGACGGTTCGCCTGCCACTGCTGCAGCGCAGCGGCGGCATCCGTCACGGTCTGGCTGGGACGGTAGACGCTGTCTGCCAGTGCCTTTTCCACCGCCTGCCGGTCGGTCAGGCCGTCGGCGGCAAGGGTCTGCTTGTTTTTGTCTGCCATAGCTCTCCTTTATTGTCTGCGTCACAGGTTTTGCAGCTTTGTGCGCAACTCCTGCGACAGGTTTTCGGTGTCGATGTTGGTAAGCACGTATTGCAGCTGCTCCTGCAGCTGGTACATGTAGCTGCGCAGCACACGTGCGTCCTCTGCCGGCATATCCTGCGTAAAGGTCGGCAGTACTATTTTTTCCAGTCCGGCAATGCTCGCCATGCACTTATACCTCCTCTTGTGTGATGCCGCCCTTTGCAGCGGCAAACGTTTTTGCAATGCTGCGCAGGGTGATCTGTCCCTGCCCCGTAAGGCGCAGCCGCAGGGTGCTGTGCCTGTGCGGCACAAAGGGCACATCGTAGGTGCGGCGGCTTGCGTTGGCGCACAGCCCGGCAAGGGTCTGCCATGCGCCGCCGTCGTAGCTCACGCTCACCGTCACGGTGGTGCTCTGCTGTGCATCCAGGCGCAGTGTCAGGCGGGACAGGTACCGCTGCTCGGTGCTGTCCAGCCCGATGTCGCCGGTAACAAGCTCAAAGGGCACGGCCTGCTCTACGCCGTCGGTGCTCTGCCAGTCGGCCTCACGGCTGGGGTCGGCCGCCCACAGGGCACTGCCGTCCCACAGGTACAGCTGCACGCCGTTGCTGGTCATATCGTACGAACACACATCCTCCTCGTGCCACAGTCCGCGGTCGGTGTCGTACACCAGCAGCCTTGCCGCCCGCTGCGTGCCGCCTGCGCGTGACACGTGCAGGTAGTAGCGCCCGTCCAGCGCACCGCCCACGGCGCACTGCACATTGGCAAGGCGTGATGCGTCCAGCGCAGACGATACCTTGACCGGCACGCTGCCGTCCCACGCCATCACGCCGTCGGGCGACAGGTAGTACAGCGTCTCGTTCAGCACGCACAGGCTGCGTGCTGCATTGCGTGCCACGCCCCGGCAGGCGATGCTTGTAAGCTGAAAATCCGACGGCTTTGCCCCGTACAGCTTGTGCAGCGTGTTCTGCTTAAAAAACAGCGCACAGCCCATGCAGGTGGCAGCGCCGGTAAAAGCGCCGTCGCTGCCCACCGTGACGGCATAGCTGTCGGCTGCAATGCCCCGGTAGCTGTACCAGTTTGTGGCATCGCCCAGGCGGCAGGCATAGATCACGTTTTCTTTGCTGCTGCAGCCCCACACACGGTTGTCGCACTCGGTCACAAAGTCAAGGTCAGGCACACGCCGCTCGATGCGCACGGCGGCTTTTGTCTGCACCGTGCGGCTCTCGCTGCCGTCCATACTCACCCAGCGGGCATCGGTGCCCTGCTGCGTCAGCGTGCCGTAAAAGTACTCGCCCTCCGCATCCGCCTGCACCCGTAAAAAGTCGCTGCCCGTGTCGTACACGATGCATTCGCCGTCCAGCTTTTGCCACATCTGCGCCGCCTGTGCGGCGGTGTTTTGCACCGTCACGGTGTCCCACCGGCAAAAGCGGTCCGCAATGCCCTGCGCCTCGATGCGGCAATGGTCCAGCGGTACAGCCGTCCAGCTGTCCGCAGCGCTGCTGTACACCTCCAGCGTGCCGGAGGCTCGCCACGGGTGCTGCACATCCTCGACACGCAAAAACACCTGTCCGTCCTGTGCGTCCTCGGGCTCGGTACGCCCCCAGCTGCCCACCGTGTACGTCCTGCCGTCGGCGTCGCACGGGGTAAAGCGCACGGGCTGTGTCTGTGCCTGCCACAGTGCGCCCAGCGGCGTCAGCGTGCCGTCCGCTGTGTCAAACGCCGCCTTATCCGGGAAGATGATCACCTTTGTGCCGATGCCCACCATGGCTTTGCGGTCATCGGTCACGGCGTCGGTCAGTGTCACGGGCTGTGCGTCGGCATCGTCCGGCGTGTAGCACAGGTCTTTGCCGCTGACGATCAGCAGCCCATTAAGGTGGTACATGCCGTTCACGCTAGACACCGCACGCAGACGGCGGCGCGGCGTGCGTGTGCTCAGCGCCGGGAAGTCCCGTGCCGAAAAGTTGACACCGCTGCTGTACTCGGCCTCTGTGCAGGCGTAGGTCTCGTTCAGCCCGCCAAACATGCGCAGCAGCGTGCGGCTGTTGGCAAGGTGCGTCCTCTGTGCAAGGATCATACCGTCACCCCCCTTACCAGCGCCACTGTGCGGTGCGCTGCGGGCAGTAGGTGCGCCGCAGCCACACCGCCAGGGCGGACAGCAGGGTGTTGTACTGCGCCTGCTCAAGCGCACAGCGGTCGTTTTCGCCCAGGGCGGCATCGGTCTGTGCGCACAGGTAGTGCGGGTACAGGGCGTCGTACGGGGCAGGCACCAGCAGCACCGCCTCGTCCGACAGCCCCTGCTGCCAGCTCACATCCGCACCGACGTCTGCGTACTGCGTGCCGGTGTCCGGCTCAAACAGCTGCCGGCGCAGCATGGCGTCCGCCTCACGCAGCCACAGCTGCAGCGTCTCACGCCGCACGGCACACCCGGGGCGCAAAAGCAGGGTGCGCTCCATCGCTTCTCCCGCTGTCATAATATCACGCTCCTTTGCTGTACGCTTCACTGTGCGCCGTTTTCGGCGGCGGCAATGCGGGCGGCGGTCAGCTCATCCTGCATCTGGCTGTGCTGCAGCACCTCTGCCACGGCGGCAGGCACCTCCACCTCCACACCGCGGCGGATCTTGTAATTCACACCGTTGACGCTGACAAACAAGTCGCCCTTGTAGCGGCTGTTGTCCTTGAACAGCCGGATGCGGACACTGCTGTTGTTTTCCATCCTGCTTCCTCCTTAATTTGCGCTTGCCATTGCCGAGTAGCTCGACACGCTCTCGATGCGCACCATGTACTGCTCCACAAGGCGCTCGGCGGCACGCATGCCCTTCCAGCCGACAGAGGCACGCTGGTTCAGCGGGTCGTCGCCGTAGCCCAGCTGCTTTACGATGTGCTCAAGGCCGCCGCCCTCCAGCTCGGTGACACCGTAGGCGTGTGCGCCCAGCACCAGGGTGCCAAACACCGCCAGCCCTGTCGGGCAGCTTGCATCCTTCCAGATCTTTGCCTCGCTGGTCTCGACAAAGCGGATGTTGCCAAGCTTGCCGATCTCGCCGCGGAACATCGCCTCCGGCGCAGCGTACTTGTGCGCCTCGATAAACTCGGGGCAGGTCTTCAGGTCGTAGGCGGCGTACGGGTGGATGATGGCGATGTAGCTGTCCCCGATGGGGTCGGCATTCATTGCGCCAAGCTGTGCCGCCGCGCGGAAAAACAGCTTTGGCGTCAGGGTGCAGCTCTCGTCCAGCCCCTTGCGGCTTGCCACCTCCGTCTCGGTGCCGTCGGCCGCCAGCCGCGGGGCATACATCACGTTGGTGCCGCCGGCAAGCACATCACGGGTGATGCTGTCCATGGTGCGCCCTGCCTGGCTTGCCAGCACACGGGTCGCCTGCACCACGTTGTTGTCGATGGCGGTCATCTGCAGCACATCGGTCAGGGGCGTCCAGCCGCCGTACTGGTGCAGATCGCTTGTAATGGTGGTCACGTTCAGTGCCTGCCCGTCCGGGGTCACGCCCTCGGTCAGCGGCTCGCTGGCCTTGGGCAGGCTGTCGTAACGGCGGAACTCGATGGTTTTGCCGCCGTTTTGCGGCACGGGGTAGTAGTCCGCAAACTGGTCGTGCACAAGCCGCGGCTCTGCCTGGTCGATCAGCCGCTGCTCGTAAAAGGTCTTCATCTCCGCACTCATGCTGCCGGTGGTGTTTGTCAGCTCGTCTGCCGCATCGGCAAACAGCTGCAGATCAAACGGCACGATCTCAAACGGTGCGTAGGTCAGTCGGGTCATAACGTTCTGCTTGTTCCAATAGTTCATAGCCTGTCCTTTCTGCTCTTGTGTCAAATCGTCTCACAGTATCACTTTTGCGCCGTGCAGGACGCTTTGCTCCAGCGCCTCACGCTCGGCACGGGTCATGCCGGCAATGTCCGGCCGCCCGATGGCTGCCCCGCCGGGGCGTATGCCGTTTTCGGCCGGGCGGGCCGCCCTGCTGCGGATGCGCTCCAACACGCCCTGCTCCACGGTCTGTGCCGTCGTGCGCAGGGTCTCGTCGTAGTGGGCAATACGGTATGCGTCCTGCATATGCATGCCCGGCAGCTGCATCATGCGGCGCATATCGGGGTTTTGCAGCTCGCTTTGCAGCGTAAAGCCCGGGTGGATCCGGCGCAGTGCCGCCTCCTCGGCTGCCCAGCGTGCGTGCAGCCCCTTTATGGCCATGCGCATATCGCCCGGCAAACTGTCCGGCAGGCACAGCACAGGCGGTTGGGCCTGCTGCGGTGCGCTTTGCTGTGTGCTTTGCACCGGCTGTGCGGCCGGCTGTGTTTGCAGCGTGCCTGCCGCCGCTGCCTGCTGTGCCTGCGCACGGCTCAAAGCAGGGGCAGCCTGTGCGCCGTCGCCGTCGGCAAACAATTGCAGGTCTACCATGCCAAGGCGCCCTGCCTCGCTCTCGTCGGCAAAGCTCACGTTGTCGGGGTAGCGCTCGGCAAGCAGGGCAAAGCCTGCCTTTGCCAGCGCAAACGCCCCCTGCACAAAGGGTGTGGGGCATGCGGCGCACACCGTCATGCACACCCCGTCGGGTGCGGGCTGTACCGCAGCCTCCGTGCCCGTCTCGGACGCCAGCAGGCTGACCAGCGCCTGCATCAGGGTGCTTGCCCCTGCGCACACGATGTCCTGCCCTTTGGGGGCGTAGCCTGCATGGCCGCTTGTGCTCAGCCGGCAGCGCACACCATCGGCGTGCGGGGTCTCGCTGTAGCATACCTTGATCATTCCTCGTCACCTCCCTCGCTGTATTTCTGTTTCTCCTCACGCAGACGCTGACGCATCTGTGATATCTCCTGCCTGTGATCCATATTGTACGGCATGGCGTACTGCTTAAGCTGTGCCTGTGCCTGCTGCAGCTGCGTGTACAGCGTGCCGTTTTGCTGTACACGGCTGCGCACCCTTTCAATGCCTTCAAAGTCCATCATGTCCAGTGCCGCAAGGGCGGCATCGGCATTGGCAGGCGCAAAAAAGCCCAGCTGATAGCACTCCTTTGCGGTCTCGTTCTGCGTCAGACGGCTGAAGGTGCTCTTTTTGGCAGCGCTGACCACAATGTCAAACACAGGCTCACGGCTGCCAAGCTCCACACCGCCCACGCTTGGCACTGCCTTTGCCCGCAGTGCCGCTGCGCCAAAGGGCACAAAGCGGTTTTCGCCCCCTGCCCCCGTGATGCGGAAGATGCGCTCCTCGTCGTAAAACTGACGCATCAGCTCAATGATCAGGTAGCACTCCTTTGCAAAGGCACGGTAGCTGCTTTTCAGCATGTCACGGCTCAGCTTGCTGCCTGCCTCCTGCAAAGCGGCAATGGCGCTTGCGGCTGTCACGCCGCCGGCTGTGCCGCCTGCCGTCAGGTCACGGTTGCCGCTGATCTCCTTGATCTCCTCGATGCGGCTTGCACGGTAGCTCAGGCTGTTGCCCTGCAGCCCTGCCGTCTGCAGCGGGCGGAAGGTGTCGTCCCCCAGCCGCCCCACAACGTGTACGATGTCACGCCCGGCATCGGCAAGCTCGTCCTCGTTGATGCCTGCGCTGTCGCTCAGCACATACCGCTGGCGCGATGCCAGCAGCACGTTTTCGTCCATGGCGTGGTTCATCTTATCAATGGCGGTCTGGCAGTCCTTCATCACATCGATATAGCCAAAGCCTGCGGGGCTGTCCTCCTCCACAAACAGCGTGTCGAACACAAAGGGGTACTGCCCGTGGTCGTAAAAGCCGCGCTCGCAAAGCGCAGGGTCGTTTTCGCTGGCGTACAGCACCACGCCGTTGCAAAACTTGCAATAGTGCAGCACCGTGCCGCCGCCCGGGGTCGGCTTTTTGTAGTACCAGTCCACCACCACGCTCTTATTGGCAGTGTCCTGTGCGTCCTCGTGCAGGTAGTGCGGCACGTCCACCGCACCGCCGGTGTGCCCTGCCAGCTGCGGGTAGCGCGCAGTCAGCTGCCGGGTATCCTCCACGCTCAGCGCAAAAAAGTGCGGCGATGCCTGGATGTCCGCAATGCCGGGCGCCCAGTACAGCATCAGCACATTGACGCTGCGCACGGCGATGTCGCCAATGCCGCCGTGTGCCGCTGCGTCCCAGAACACGCCCTTTACGCCGGTGCCCTGCTTGAGCTTGCGCCACCACGTGTCGCTGTACACCTGCTCGTAATCCGCCTGCTCCAGCACCACGGGCAGCACGCTGGACAGCGCCTGCGCCGTCTGCTCGTCGTCCTGTGCACGGGGCAGCACGTTGGGCTCGGGGTAGTTGTCCATGGCGTCTGCGTGCTTGTTGGCGATGCAGTTGAACAGCCACCCGCTGGACGACTGCGTCTTGCCGGGCATCAGCCGGTCGGGGACGGTCTTCCAGTGTCCCATGCGGTACCACAGCTCGTTGTCCACAAGGCGGCGGTCCAGTGCCGCCTTGCCCGCACGGTAGCGCTGTAAGGTCTGCTGTGCGTTTGCGATCTCTTTTGCGCCCACGCACAGCGGGTGTGTCGTTTGTTGTTCCATAGCTCTCCTCTCGTTACACCCGCAGCCAGTGTGCACCGCCGTGCAGCTCCAGCGGGTCGTTGTACACCGGTGGTGCGGTGCGCCGCAGCGGCGGGCTGATGGGGTTTTCCATCAGCACGTAGCGGCACTCGTCGTAGATGTGGTCCTCCTGCCGGGTGTCCACATCCTCCACATTGCTCTCGTCGTACACAAGGTCGGGCAGGGTGCGTATAAAGTGCCGGCAGGTATTAAACACCTGCAGCATCGGCCGCCCGTATGCGTCAAAGGCAAGGCGGTAGTGCAGCTGCATTTTGCCTGCGATGCGTGTGTGGTCGCCGGGCTTCCAGTGCAGGTAATGCGGTGCGTGCTCCATCATGGCGGCGATGCTCTCGCCCCGGCTCTCGTCAAAAATCGCCGGGTCGGCAATGCCGTGTATCACACGCCCACGCAAAAGCGGGTCGTTTTGCTCCACCTCACGGATGCGCCGTGCCTGCTCGACGGGGTCGATGCGCAGCCCCTCGTTGGGGCGTGCGGTGCACCCGTACAGCTCACGGATGCGGTACAGCCTGCCGTCCTCGTCGGCGGCGTACCACCCCACCGAAAACGGCCGTGCATACCCAAAGTCGTACCCGCGGTAGATCGTCCAGTGCCGCGGTATGGCAAACGGCTCGATGACATGCGTCCAGCGGCGGTCCTTGTAGTGCTGCGGGTCGTTGCGCCACTCGGTAAACACCTGTCCGCCAAAGCTGTCCCAGCTGCCGTACAAAAGCGCCTGCTTTTCCGCCTCGGGCAGGCTGGCAAGGCTTGCCACGTAGTCGGGGTCGTTTGCCAGCAGGGCGTAGTTGTCGTACACGCTGGACGGGATAAACACCCTTGCCCGCCGGTACTGCCTTGTGCTGCCGTCGGGGCGGCGCACGGTGTGCGTCTCCACAATGGGCGTGCCGGGCGGTGCCGGGGTGATAAACCTTGCCTTCACCCACCCGTGGCCGATGCCGCCGGGGTTTGTGGTGGCACGCAGGTACACCCGTGTGCCGGGCCCCGTGGGGCGGTTGCGGCTCATCATGTAGCTGTACTCCTCCCACTCAAAGTGGGTCAGCTCGTCAAAGCCGATAAAGTCAAACGATTTGCCCTGGTAGTTGGTGCGGTCACGGGTGTACTGCATCGAGCCAAAATAAATTTTTGCCCCGCTGGGGAACACCCATACGTGTGCGGCGGCGTTGTACTGTGCCTGCGGGTATGCCAGGCGGTAGTACCGCTGGCTTTTGTCCACGATGTCCGACAGCTGCGGGTAGGTCTTGCGCAAGATCAGCCCCCGGTAATGCGGGATGTGTACCTGACGCAGTGCCTCCATTACCAGTGCATCGCTCTTGCCGCCGCCTGCCGCGCCGCCGTAAAGCACCTCCGGCTCAGCACGGCGCATAAATTCCGCCTGCCTGGGCTGCGGGCGCCAGATCACCGGCGCTTGTGTTTTGCTCATAGTCTGTGTCCTGCTGTGGCTGCGGCAGCACCACCACACCGCACTGCACACCGTCGGTCTCGATGCCCCGCTCGCAAAGCGTCCTGGCAACGCCGGCCAGATCCTTCAGCACGGCGGTCGCCTCCTTCAGCTCACGGGCGATGTTTGGCACAGCCTCGCCGGCACGCTTTGCTTCACGCTGGCTTGCGTCCATCGCCTGCACCTGCTGTGCCAGCAAAGCGCACAGCGTGTCCGTGGTGCGCTCAAGGCTGTTTGCCGTGCGCCTGGTACGTGTCTGCCTCATAGGCCTCTCCTTTCTGTTTGTCATTTACTGCTTGTTGTTTGCTGTTTGTTGTTTACTGCTTGTTGTGTGTACGGCAAGCGGGCTTTTGGGGGTCTGCCGCTGTGCCGTGACAAAAGCATACCACCCCCGCAGCGTGTACAACAGTGTGTACTTTTGGCAAACTTTAAGTATATTTTGCCAGGGATTATCCTAAACGCAAAACCAAAACAACGATGCTGCGTACAGCAAAAGCACAATGCGCACAAAAGTGCGTCAAGCTGCGCAGAAAGATGCGCAGGCAGCTGCCGCAAAGCATTTTGCCTGTAACATCTGCCGTGCATCGTGCGTATGTACTTGTGTAAGGCAAAACAAAAGCACGGCGCACAGCCGCACACATAAAAGGAGATCTTATCATGAAAACCATCATCGTTCGTTTCGCTTCCCTCGTTATCGCAGCGGTCACCATGGCAGCCTCCCTCACCGTCCCCGCATTTGCGGCCGAAGCAGCGCACAAGCGCGGCGGCACCACCTACTGCCCCGCCTGCCACCACGCTATGATGCTGGTGTGCGACGACGACGATGTCACCTTTGCCTGCATGGGCTGCGGCAAGCGCTACTCCGTCCTGCTGGACACCGCCACCCTGCTTGACCTGGACAACCTTAACGAAGTCAACGTTGGCGTGTAAGGCAGGTGCAGCAATGCCAATACGCACAGCAAACGCAAAAGCCCCGTGTCCTTTTGATCGGACACGGGGCTTTGTGCTTTGTTTGGTTTTTATCAGGGCTTACAGCGTCTCAATGCGGTCAAACAGACCGCCTGCCGCCTCAATGGCCTCTTTGCTGCCAAAGGCGACACGCACACCGGTGCGCATGCGTGCGGCAAGGTCTGCCGCCTGACGCTTCAGGGTGTCGGCGTCCACGCTGCACAGGGCACGGCGGTCGGCGGCACGCATCTCATCCGTCACGCCGCAAAACCAGCGTACGTCCATATCACGGGCGGCGGCATCGGGCTTGCGTGGGGTGTCCAGCTTTGCCACAGTCCCCACGATAAAGTCGGTCAGGTCGGCGTCGGTGTAGTCCCGTGCGGCAAGGGCAGCGGGGGCAGCGGCAAAGGTGTCGTAGCTCTCACGCACATGGGGGTCACGGTAGGTGTACAGGTACTCGGTGGTGTCGCCTGCGGCCATGCCTGTGCCGTATGCGCCGCCCACCTCACGGATGTTGTGCCACAGGTACTCGTAGCTCATCACACGCCCAAGCACCTTGCGTGCGGCGTCACGCTGTGCGCCCCACAGCAGCACATCGTAGCTCACGCCGCCGTCTATGATAAACGCCTCGCTGCACGCACTGCTCAGCGGCTCGGTGTAGGGCTTTGCCTCGCTGCGCTGTGCCTCGGCAAAGCGGCTTTGCGGCAAAAGGTCACGCAGGGCATCGGCGGCGTGTGCCGAGCCGTGCAGGCATACCGTCAGCTGTGCGGTGTGCAAAATGCGGCTGCGCACCGCCTCCAGCTTTGCGCCAAGGGCGTCCCAGTCGGCACGGGCAAGCGTGTCGCACACAAAGCGGTAGCCGCTTACGCCGGCAATGCGCTCGGTGGCGGCGCCCTCCACGGTGTAGTGGCTCGCCGCACGCAATGCGGCATAGGCGTTGCCCTGCTCGATAAACGCCATCTCGTGGTTCAGCTTTGCCTGTGCCAGCACACGGGCAAAGGCGGCGTGTGCGGTGTCGTCGGTCAGGCAGGTGTCGTACAGCCACTCGCCGCCAAGGTCAACGGCCTTGTCCAGGCTGCGCTCCAGCAGGCTCATGCGCAGGGCAAGCTTAGCGTGGCAGGGCTCGCCGGGCTGACGCCCCGTCCACAGCGTCACGCACACGCTGCTTGCGCCAAGCCAGGTATTGCGCTGCGTGTTCAGCTGCTGTGCGGTGTGCGCAGGGGTATCCAGCTCGTCCAGCACCGCCGCCAGAAGGTCGACGTACGGCAGCTCCTCGGGCGTCACACCGCCAAGGTCGTAGTACAGGTTCAGGTATAAGCTGCCCTGTGTGGGGCGGCACACCAGCGTTGCGCCGGCAGTGCTTTGCACCTGTGCGGGCGCATCCGCCTTGCCCTCGCCAAGGTCGGCGATGCGCAGCGGGTGCGCAAGCGTAAGCTTTGCGTCGGTGCGCACGGGGGCGGCGTCGGTGTCCTGCACGGGTGCGGTCTGCACCTGCACCACCTGCACGGGCGCAGGCGCAAACACCTGCCGCAGCAGCTCGTCAAACCAGCCGTCCGCCAGCCTTGCACGCAGTGCGGCAAACAGACGGTCGGTGTGCAAAAGCAGGGTGGCATCGCCGGTGTGCAGCCAGCCCGTGACGGCGTTTATGGCGTCCAGCACGCCGTCCGGCAGGCTGCCGGGGCGCTCCAGTGCGTTAAACTCGGCACTGTTCAGCGCAGCGATCAGCACATCCTGCGGGATGCCCTGCTCTAAGATATCGTCCACCGCCTTGCGCACGGCAGGCGCAAAGCGTCGTGCCGTGTCCTCCGTCGCACCGCGCAGCACCAGCTCCACCACGGGCTGCAGGGTGCTGTCGTCAAAGGCAAGCTCGATGTCCGTGCCCAGCTGCTCGGCAAGCAGCGCAGCCTTCAGCGGCGCATTGTTGGTGCCAAGCAGGGCGTCCAGTAAAATCTCCACCCCAAGCTGACGCTCACGGTCGGCAAAGTCGCCGGTGTACCACGCCAGGGCGCATTGCGTCTGGGTCTCGTCCGGCTGCTCGGTGTAGTACGGCGCCTCCACGCATACGCCCGCCTGCGGCGTCTGCTTTGTCAGCTGCGGGCGTGTGCCGGTCTTTGGCATCCTGCTCAGGTAGTCACGGTCCATCTGCTCCAGCACCGGTGCCATATCCATGTCGCCGTACAGCGTGATGCAGCAGTTCTCGGCGCTGTAAAAGCGGCGGTAGGTGCGCTTGTAGCGCTCGTACGTCAGCGACGGGATGCTCGCCGGGTCGCCGCCGGACTCGCACCCGTACGCCGTATCGGGGAACATCGCCCGCTCCAGCGCATCCTGCAATTGCGCATCGGGTGCGGCAAGTGCGCCCTGCATCTCGTTGTACACCACGCCGCTCACCGTGCCGTCGGCGTCACGGTGCCAGCCCTCCTGCTCAAATACGCTTTTGTCCACCATGGCAAGCGGGCAGAACACGGCGTTCAGGTATACATCCAGCAGGTTTTTGAAGTCCGCCTCGTTGGGCGTGGCAAACGGGTACACCGTCTTGTCGGGGAAGGTCATGGCGTTCAAAAACGACGCCATGCTGCTCTTCAGCAGCTGCAAAAACGGCGATGTGACGGGGTACTTCTCGCTGCCTGCCAGCACCGAGTGCTCCAAAATGTGGAACACGCCCGTGTCGTCCGACGGAAACGTGCCAAACCCGATGCCAAACGCCTTGTTGCTGTCGTTGTTTTCCACCAGTAAAACGGTCGCACCGCTCACATCGTGCTCCAGCACGGTCAGCGTGCCGTGCTGCTCAGGGCACGGTACGCTTTGTACGGTGGTGTAATTTTTGTATTGCTTCATCGTCAATGCTCCTGTCGTTATCAGCGGTTCGTCAATGCATCAAGTATAGCAGAAACCACCCCCCCGTGCAACGGCAGCTGCGTCGCCGTGGGGCAGTGTGCCTGTACCGGCAGGCACTGACGCAGATTTTTGCGTGAGCACTAACGCAAAATTTGGTGTTTCACTAACGCAAGATCCTGCGCACAATAAAGACTATATATTAAGACTATATATCCCCTTACCCCTTACGGGGAGTTTGCGCAAGGCAATACCCCTCTGTCACGGCTTGCGCCGTGCCATCTCCCCTAGAGGGGCGACC
>CAVBNV010000022.1:18810-22839 GCA_963596815.1 Oscillospiraceae bacterium | reverse complement strand
CACCCCCACCACGGTCAGGGTGGTGCCGTCCACGGTAAAGTGTACCTCCACGCTGCCAAAGGCCATGCCGTATACCCGTGTCGGGTCGTGCTGGTACGACGGGCGTGGGTCGCACTGCAGCACACCACGCAGTGCGTCACGCTCGGCCGCAGGCACCTTTGCCCACAGCTCGTCCGGGCACGTCACATCCAGTGTGTGCATCTGCGTCTGCCCCGTAAAGCCCTGTGCGGCGTCCGGGTGGCAGTCCGCATACGGGATGTATGGCTTGATGTCGTAGATGGGCGTGCCGTCCATCAGGTCCGCCCCCCGCACGATCAGCACCGGGCCCTCGTTTGCACGGTACTCGATGCGCTCCAGCCGCACGCTGGACAGCCCCAGCGGGTTCGGGCGGAAGGGTGAGCGTGTGGCAAACACGCCCATGCGTGTGTTGCCGCCCAGCCGCGGCGGACGCACCGTCGGCGACCAGGTGTCCCGCACAGCGCCCGAAAACTGCCATACCAGCCATATGTGGCTGAACTGCTCCAGCCCACGCACGGCCTCCGCCGAGCGGTACTGTGGGGTAAACACCACCTCCCCGGGCAGGCTGTCGACCAGCCCCGACTGCCGCGGGATGCCAAACTTTGTCGGGAACAGTGTGCGGATGTGCGCAATGACCTTCAATGTCATCGCCTCAGGTGCGTTTTGCATAATTCACGTCCTTTGTTCTAATTACAACCATATGTGCACAAAACTGCGCAATCATTCACAGTTTTCTGCGCAATTTACAAAATCCTATTGACACTTTTGCTGTTGTCGTCTATACTACAACCGATATTTATTACTTGTTGTTGTGTTTGCAGACAGATCAGACACGTCACCGCACCTGCGGTGCGTACAGCGGCTTTTTCCAAAAAGCCAGAAAGGGAGCATGCTATGACAGATTGCAGACTGATCGAAAATTATATCCGTGCAAGGGGCTACCGCATGGGCTTTGTGGCAAGTGCGCTGCACATCAGCAGCAACGCCCTGCGCCACAAGCTGGACGGCAAGGTGCAGTTCCGCCTGGACGAGGCCGAGGGGCTGTCCAACCTGCTGGGGCTTACCATGGCAGAGCGGGATGCGTGCTTTTTCAGCACGCTGAGCCGTGCCGAGCACACCATCGCCGAGCCCGCACCGGCACGGAGGCACTGATATGACCGATTTTCAGCGCAAGGCCGCCCGTGATGCGCTGGAGCAGTACGGCATGCGCCGCTGGGCACGCAGCGACACAAACCGTGCCTGGCGCCGTGCCGTCGAGCGTACGCTTGCCTATTACGATGTAAAGGACGCCGCCCGTGCACAGATGCTGCGCCTGCGCTACATCGAAAAGCGCCGTGAGGACGACGTGATCGCCATGCTGCATATGGGGCGCACCACCTATAAAAACGCCCTCACCGATCTGCTGAGCACCGTCGCCGTCTTTGCCGCGCAGGAGGGCGCCTTCCCGGACACATCCCTTGCAGACCTTGCCCTTGACGGGCACAAACGGGACAAAAAAACCCGGACAAAATGTCCGGGGCGTGCTGCATCATAATTTTTTGCCGTTGGCGTGCCCGGGGTCCTCGCACCGGCTGTGGCACGAGGCGCAGTTGCCGCCGCAGCCCTCGCCCTTCCAGCCGCCGTTTTTGGCGATCCAGACAACGGCCAGCGCAAACCCCACCGCCAGCACAACGATCGTAACGATACCACGTATTGTAAGCATAAAACAAAACCTCTCTTTGCCCCGGGCGTGCCGGGTGTGCCTGACAGCACCAGTATACACGATTTGCCCGGCAAAAACAACGGTCAAAGTTTTTGTCGGGCAAAATGCCGCCCTGCCGCACCGTGCGCAAAAAAAGGTTGACGTCACCGCACATTTTTGCTATACTGTATAGGCTAAGCATGGAGTAGTACTCAAGTGGTCGAAGAGGCGTGACTCGAAATCTCGTAGGCCCTGCAAGGGGCGCCAGGGTTCAAATCCCTGCTACTCCGCCAAAGGCGCAGATTCGTTTGGATCTGCGCCTTTTTTGTTGTAATTTTTGATAATTGCACTGCAACTGCAATAGCTAAAATGCAGCTTTGTCTGTCAGCCTGCACCAGAATTTCAGCTCATCCTTCTTATTAAACTGATATATGGGAACATCTTTGAAAGCAGTATTTCGTTTAGATTTTTTGCTGTCGAATCAACATTAAAACACCTTTTAAGCATATTTTGTGTCATGCCATAATAGGCAGACAATCGCTTCAAAACATCCAGCGTAGGAGTTGTGACATTGCAAAAGATTTGGTTTAAGCCAAAATCGGGTCTTACCACTACCGGAACCGCCAACTATCAGCACGTTTTTGTTGCGAGCGTTCTTGGGGTCGGCAGGACGGTTTGACATCATCAGGCGCTCCGTTCTGGTCAGGATAATGTTATCCTCGAATTTTGGAGCCACAAACAGCTCAATATCCTTTGGTGTGCCCCATCGGGCAGAGCCGTACTCCATGCCATGGCGATATTTCTTGGCAAGCACGATTCCGTGCCACTCTTCTACAGAGCCGCATACAGCCACCGGCTTTCTATTATTTATGGTGCTTTTTCGGTGCAGTAAGCTCGTAGCTCAAAGCCAGCAGGTCTTTGATGGCATCATCCAGCTCAGGCTTGCCGAGCAGCACGCTGAGCCATTTTTCCTTGTTCATGTGGTATGCGGCAAAATAGCCGTCCTGCTCACGCAGAGAGCCAATCAGCAGCGGATCACACTTCACGTTAAGCACATCTACAACGCCGCCGGTAAGCCCCAGCTTCTCGCTGGGCACTTCCAGTACAACACCGTACCACTTGTTGTTATCTGCGTGCCGCAGCACGGCGTTCCAGTCGTGCCACGGGTAATCCGGCTCTGTGCCGTACTGCTGGCGGCAGTGGTCAAATAGTTCCTGTCTGGTCATTCAGGTATCCCCAGCCTTTCAAAGTGATAACGTGGCTTACCAGCACTCTTTTTGCCGTACTCGATTGCCTCGGCGGGGCAGTAGCAAATGCAAGCCATGCAGTGCGTGCAGTTTTTGCCCCACACCGGCTTGCCATCCTTGAGCCGGATATTATTTAGCGGGCATTTTTGTGCGCACTTACCGCAGCCAATGCAGGTATCGGCAACCTGAAAGTCATCCGCCTTCACAAAAACAGGGTAAAAGATACGGTTTACGGCACTGCTCATAAATCGGTCGTAAAGGTTGTTTCTCGGTGCAGGAAAGCTTTGCCCTGCCTTGATGCGCTGAATAGCATCGTCAATATCCGGTTCAGCCTTTTTGACGATTTCACGTGCTTCATCCTCTTGCGGTGCATTGAACATCGCAATATAGTTTTCGGGCATGATAATTTGCTTTGTGCCCATGCAGCGCAGGTCTTTCTGCTCAGCGAGCCGATGGTTAAACTTTGCGGCGTTCCCGATCTCACTGCCGCAGTTCATCACAAACCAGATGCGCTCTGCGCCACGCAGCTCAGTTTTCGCCAGCCACTCAGAAACGACTTTCGGGATTCTCCATGCGTAAGTTGGCGTCACGACGATCACATTGCATCCCGTCTGCACCGGTGTATTGTCGTGCGCCTTGATTTTGGCATTCAGATCAAGCTGATCATCCTGTAATGCTTGTGCTATTCTGTTTGCGATGTAACGGCTATTGCCGGTCCCGGAAAAACATAAAATCATATTTCAAGCCCTTAGTTTGCAAATATTATCCAATGATATTGTCATTATTGGTTAACGTGTTACTCTACTCCCAACGCCTTAAACACTGCATCTTCCGCGCTGTTATAGAAGATCAGATTAAAACTCCCCACCAACTCCGGCGGCACGGTGCCAAGGTCTGCTGCACTGGTAATCGGCAGCAGCACTTTCTTTGCACCGCTATCAAGGCATACCTGCAAAGAATTAGCCAGTTCATCCACCTTGAGCATCGTTCCAGCGATGCTGATTTCGCCAAGGACAGCCAAACTGGAAAGTGCCGGTCTTCCGAGTGCAATAGAGGCAAGCGCAATCAATGTCGGCAAGGCAA
>CAVBNV010000022.1:0-18684 GCA_963596815.1 Oscillospiraceae bacterium | reverse complement strand
AGCCGCAGATGCGATTTCAAACTGTGAGGATAACCCTGCTTTTGCAACAAGGTCTTTCATAACAAATTCCGCCATTGGGCTGCGGCAGATGTTGCCGTGGCAGATAAAAAGTATGCGTTTCATCGTGTTTACCGTGCCTCTCTTCAGTGAGTATTCTCTTTTCGTATCCGCTTACAGTATAACACATATAGCCACAAAAATCTGCACAAGCTTATGTACCGGCACAGGTTAAAACGCCTGTGCCTTTTTGCTGTTAGAGTGCAGATAGCTTCTTTACGATTTTGCGCTGCAAATCACGGATTTCCGCAAACTGCGTCTGCAAATCGTGGATATCCTCGGCGTAGATGCTGCCGGTCTCGTTGGCTCGTTTGGCGTACTGGTTGAGGTTATTGCTGCAACGCCCAAGCAGGGAGGAAGTTCTCGCTACCTCGCCAAGCTCAAGCTTTACGCAATAGCCGTCCATTGCCATTTTGCGCAGGTATGCGCCCATATTTTGCATACCAAGCTCGCTGCGCTTTTGGTTTATGCGTTCCAGCTCCTGCGGCGTGACACGGAAACTTCTGTTGTTTGTTATCATGAGAAAATAACACGCCTGAAATTGATGCTGCCGCTTGCGAATGCGCCGGAAGATTGTGGGCGAAGATTGAAAGTAATTTCACGATCCTCGCTTGACTTTTCTAAAGAGTATCGGTATGCTGTATACTGACATCAATTAGTATCAATCAATATCAGTTGCGAGGTGAGTGCCATGGATGGAGCCAAATTTGCCAAAATGCTTTCAGACAAGCATCTGTTTGAACTTGAGCGGATGGAGTACAAATATTCGACCGCCAGCGTCAAAGAGTTCACAGAATTATTGCAGCAGAACTTCGCACAGTCACTGCCGCTGTCTGATTTTTCCGGTGATGAATTGTTTTATCTGCCAAATCTCGCTCAGATTTCCACAAATGGTATGAAGCAGTTGCTTTCTGCTCCTATCGGCGGGCAAACATTCAGTTTGCAGGCCATGACAGAAGAAATCCACGCTACCTTTCAAATCGAAAGCATCCATTCCACCCGCAACAGTATTCGGCATATCCTCAATGGCTATGCTCCTCGCGATGAACAAGAAGCCGGAATCTATGGAATGAAGCGTGGATTGGATTTCATTGCAGACCGCCAAAATACGATTACCGAAGAAAATCTGCATCATCTCTACCAAATCAGTATCGGCGATTATTTACCCGATGAAAACCGTTTACGTCAAGACTGCTTTTACCGCCATGACGATGTTTTTATTGTAGTCGGTGAAGAATCCCGTTCGGGTATTCCAGTCGGGCAGCTTCCAAATGCTATGAAACGGCTGATCGACTTTGCCAATGCTAGAGATGGCATCAACGAGCTGCACAAAGCGGGCATCCTGCATTTTGCATTTGCATATTACCATCCCTATTTTGATGGAAATGGCCGCACTGCTCGGTTGTTCCATCTCTGGTATCTCGTCCAACAGGGCTATCCTGCGGCATTATTTACGCCGTTCTCGCGCTACATTGCCGAAAGCAAAGGAGCTTATTACAAAGCCTATGAACGTGTTGAAAATAACGCTCTGATTTCTGGCTTTACGGATGTGACGCCTTTTTTGTCCTACTTCTGCAACGAGGTCTATAACCGCCTGCAAGTAGACGCAACACCGCCGCAGGCCGATCTTCAGGTATACCAGGCTAACCTCTCTGCTGGAAAAATCACCGAAAAAGAGCGGCTCCTTTGGGAATATGTTTTGTCTGCCTATGGTGCAGAAGAGTTTACCACTAAGCAGTTGGAAAAGGACTTCCGCAACGCCGCATATGCTACGATTCGGACATTTGTAATGAAATTCCACGAAATGGGATTGTTATCTGCACGGAAAACAGGAAATCGGGTATTCTACAAAATCCATTGATTATCCGATTCGAACATATGCAGTGGACGGTCCTGCACCTACTTTTGCAATTATAATGGTCCCCTTGTCAAGACCAATCCTGAAAAAATTATCGTGAACCAGATAATACCACCCCTATCCTTTGCAAAGGTAATTTCCAGTCAGGGATATATGGTCACTGGAATTTAATTTTCCATCTGACCGCCCGTGGGGATATCCCAACGGTTTGACATCATCCGACACTCCGCTCTGGTCAGGATAATGTTGTCCTCGAATTTTGGAGCCACAAACGGCTCATGCGCACATTGCCATCGTTAAGCGGAAAAATACAAGGATCACGCCTTAACAGGTGACAGGAAAGATTTTTGCACAAATATATCTTGCAATCCGGACACAAACGTGCTATAATACCTTTGTTCCCAATTTCGGAGGATTAGCTCAGCTGGTTAGAGCACCTGCATCACACGCAGGGGGTCTGGGGTTCGAGTCCCTAATTCTCCACCAAACATAAAGCCGTTTACCTGAAAGGGTAAGCGGCTTTTTCTTGTATCTACGTGCTTTTTGCTCATTAAAGTGAAACAAATTCACTTCTGCATATTGACAATTAAACGTGTAGGATGTCCTCTTTTCAGTCGTTTGTAGCAAATCTGTAGCAAAATTCGGAGAGCAGCTGACGCAGCGCAGACTAATCCTGAAGCGTGGGACGATTGTCGACTCGACCTTCATTGAAGCACCGTCGTCGACGAAAAATGAGAAAAAAGAACGTGATCCGGACGCGCATTCCGCGAAAAAAGGCAATACATGGCATTTCGGATACAAAGCCCACATCGGAGTTGACAAGGACAGCGGCTTGCTGCATACGATAAAAGCAGCATCGGCAAACGAGCATGCTGTCACGGTTGCTTCCGAGTTGCTTACCGGCGAAGAAGAGCAGGTTTATGGTGACAGCGGCTATTTAGTGCAGACAAACGTCCGGAAGCCAAGAAGAAAAACATCTGCGGAAAGCGCATACAGTACAAAATCAATCGTCGTCCGAGTCAAAGCAAGTCGCAAAATTGAATATGGTATTTGCATTGGCAAATCTGATTCTGGCTGACAGGCCCTGCCTGACAGCTTAAGTCAGTGTGCCTTTGCAAGAGAATTCGGGGATACATCCAGGCTTTTTGAAGGTCGGATGTCTTCTACGCGTTTTCTTTTTGATTTTGCGTCACACTATGACCGTATTATGCGGCGTTGCCTTAGGTTTATTTTAGAAAAATAAACATGGCAATAACTGCTGGTACAACAATTTTAAGTAATATATCAACCTCATCCGATGCGTCATTTTGTCTTTTAGGTTTGGATGTGATGTGACCATTATTTGATTTGCTGTTTTTCATAGTGCTATCAAACGTCTGCTTATAGTGGGCGTAACCCTCTGCACCGCTGCCAAAATAGCCATAATCGTTCTTCCCTGCCATGTGCTGCACGTCCCCTTTATGCTTTTTATTTTATTATAAAATAATCCTTTTAAACGGTCAATGTTGTCAGGTTACAAAATCTTCTCCTACCTGCAAAGTCTGCGGAAAGCTCAGTTCCAACCGGGTGGCCGCAGACGATGACCCCATGAAGCTCATGAGCATTGCTATGAAGTCGCTGTGTGAACCGCCGTTCCCACTGGACTACATCGAAGAAATGACCGCTCTGATGGGCGGCGATGGCAGGATGCGATAATGAGAACATGAAGCTGGTTGCAGACAAGATTAAACTGTAATCTCACTACGCTGTCGGACTAGCATCCGGCAGCGTTTTTGCAGCTTGCCCCTCTGATTTTTGCAGATTACCACCCCATTCATTGAGACTGACTTCTTGGACTTCTTAGAACCTATTATCTCATGAAATGGAGTCGTCTGAAAGCCGGGGTATTATAGAGCACTTATGCAGAAACCGCCGGTGCGTCGGCGCCGCAAAATCTTTTTGTAACACCCACCCTTTGTCTGCGTATGTATATGCATAAGGCGAAACACAAAACACCTGACAACATAAACACACAAACAAAGGAGATTTTACTATGAAAACCAATAACAAAATCGTACGCATCGCAGCCGGCGCACTTGCCGCCATGTCCGTTGCAACCGCCATTAGCATACCGACGTTTGCAGCTACACCCGAAACCATGTCGGCACAGCCTACCGCAAGCATCACGGCACAGCCTACCGCAATCGCTGCGGCAGCGGCAGCGGACATCGAGGAAGAAAACGGGTATACACTCGGTGACGATTATGCACTTACACACATTATTTACAACGACACTGGTATCATTGAACTGAGTAAAAAATTTCAAATGGGACAAACCCTTACGGAAATCAACGGTGTTCCCTTGAAAGAAATCATCACATTCGGCGATACCGGATATGTCAGCTCCATCAAAATCAGCAAAGTGAACGGCTCAATCTATGATTATCGCATCGATGTTGAGGGCTGCGGGCCGAAGGATACATTTATTGAAGGCAAATTAGAGTTTATCGATAAATCCAAGGATCATTATTCGTTAAGTCTTGTCTCCTCCAGCTTCGGCTCGCACTATGTGCGCTACAATAGCGATGAGCCAGACATTTTAACGATTGGATGGAGTACCTGTCTTGTTGGTTGGCCCTTATAAAAAGCCGACTGCCCTTACGATAAACACAAATAAAACACATAAAATATAAGAAAGAGGTTATTGATTATGATGAACATGAATGCTTACTTTACAGATTCCGTTGTCGCTACCGGTGCACTGACTGCCTTTCTGATCCTTATGGCACTGGCCGCAGCCGCTGCCGTCTTTACCATCATCGGACGCTTTTACATCTTCCGCAAAATGGGCGTTGCGGGCTGGAAGTCGCTGATCCCCGGTTACAGCCTGTACACACAGTATGCCATGACGTGGAAGACCAGTGCCGCCCTTGCGGCGATCGCCTGCGGCATCCTTGGTTACATCGCAAGCGCAATGAACACTGTCAGCTGTGCTTACGCAATCGCTGAGGTGATGTCGATTGCCGCCGGAGCCATCATGCTGGTGGGCAACATCAAGCTTGCAAAGAGCTTTGGTCACGGTGCTGCGTTCGGCTTCGGTCTGAGCTTTCTGAGCCCGATCTTCTGCATGATCCTGGCATTCGGCAAGGATACTTACATCGGCAAGACGACCGATACCATGCAGCCTACCGTGCAGGCATAAAACCAGCGTCCCGTACGAACGATAGAATAAACCAAACGAAAACCCCCGTACAGTGTGAGGTACTGTACGGGGGCTTTGCTGTCAATGGTTAATCTGCGCTGCCGCTGAACATGTCTTTCAGCTTTTTGAAGAAGGTTTTGCGCTTCTCGTAGTTTTCTTCCTTCAGCGTGCCTTCAAATTTTTTCAGTGCTTCACGCTGTGCCTTGTTCAGCTTTTTGGGGATCTCGACCTCGCACTTAACGTACATGTCGCCGCGTCCGCGTCCGTTTACGTACTGGATGCCCTTGCCGCGCAGACGGAAGGTAGTACCGCTCTGCGTGCCCTCGGGCACGGTGTACTCCACCTTGCCGTCAATGGTCGGCACCGTGATGTTGTCGCCCATGACCGCCTGGCTGAACGTGATGGGTACAGTGACCCAGACGTCGTAGCCGTCACGCTGGAACATCGGGTCGGGCGTGACGGTGACCATGACAATCACATCGCCTGCAGGGCCACCGTTGATACCGGCATCGCCCATGCCGCGCATAGCAAGGCTCTGCTCGTCGTCAATGCCCATCGGGACGGACACCTCCAGCGTCTTTTTAGCGGAGGTTCTGCCGCTGCCGTGGCAGCTCTTGCAGGGGTCCTTTACCAGCTTGCCTTTGCCGCCGCAGCGTGAGCACGGCTGCTGTGTCTGCATTACGCCAAAGGGCGTGCGCTGCTGGCGGATGACAAAGCCGCGTCCACCGCAGTCCGGGCAGGTCTCCGGGCTTGTGCCTGCGGCGCAGCCGCTGCCGTGGCAGTCGGCACACTCCTGCTGGCGTGTAATGGTAAACTTTTTCTTGCAGCCGTGCACAGCCTCGTCAAACGACAGTGTGATGCGCACACGGATGTCCTGCCCTTTGCGTGCCGCATTGGTGCTCTGGCGTCCGCCGCCAAAGCCACCGAAGCCGCCGCCGAAAATGTCGCCAAAGATATCGCCCAAATCCACGCCGCCTGTGCCGAAGCCGCCAAAGCCGCCGGCGCCGCCGTTTTGTGCCGCATAGTTCGGGTCCACACCGGCAAAGCCGTACTGGTCGTACATCTGGCGCTTCTTCTCGTCCGAAAGCACCTCGTTTGCCTCGTTGACTTCCTTAAACTTTTCCTCGGCGTCCTTATCGCCGGGGTTGTAGTCCGGGTGGTATTTCATTGCCAGCTTGCGGTATGCCTTTTTGATCTCCGCATCCGTAGCTGTTTTGGATACCCCCAGCACCTCGTAATAATCACGTTTTTCCTGTGCCATATCCGATCTCACCTCTCCGGGAACGCCCTGACGCCCAGCATCAGCCGGGACAGCTCCCGGTGGTTCCAGCGTACAATTCTATAAATCAGCAAGAGCCGCCCCGGTTTGGCCGGAGCGGCTTTTGCTCTATACGTGTGCGCCCTCCGGCCGGCGGGGAGCACACTGCTTTTTAATGCTTAGACCTCTTTGAAGTCGGCATCCACAACGCCGTCATCCGGCTTCTGTGCGCTGCCGGTGCCCGCATCGCCGGTGTTTGCACCCGGCTGTGCGCCTGCCTGCTGCTGTGCAGCGGCGGCAGCCTGATACATCTTTTCAAACACATGGCTCAGCGCTTCCTGCTTTGCCTTGATGTCATCGGTAGAACCAGACTGAACAGCAGTCTTCAGTTCAGCAAGCTTTGTCTCGGCCTCGCTCTTAACGTCAGCGGGCAGCTTGTCGCCGTTCTCCTTCAGCATCTTTTCGGTCTGGAAGACCATCTGGTCAGCACCGTTGCGGATATCGACCTCTTCACGCTTCTTCTTGTCGTCGGCAGCAAACTGCTCGGCTTCCTTCACGGCCTTGTCGATATCGTCCTTGGACATGTTGGTGGATGCGGTGATCGTGATGTTCTGCTCCTTGCCGGTGCCCAGGTCCTTTGCGCTGACCTTCACGATGCCGTTTGCATCGATATCAAAGGTGACCTCGATCTGAGGCACGCCACGGGGAGCCGGAGCGATGCCGTCCAGGTGGAACACGCCCAGACTCTTGTTGTCGCGTGCAAACTCACGCTCGCCCTGCAGGACATTGACCTCGACAGAGGGCTGGTTGTCGGCTGCAGTGGAGAACACCTGGCTCTTGTGGGTGGGGATGGTGGTGTTGCGGTCGATGATCTTGGTGCACACGCCGCCCAGGGTCTCGATGCCGAGGCTCAGCGGGGTGACATCCAGCAGCAGCAGACCCTTGACGTCGCCCTGCAGCACGCCACCCTGGATGGCTGCGCCGACTGCAACGCACTCGTCGGGGTTGATGCCCTTGAACGGCTCACAGTTCAGCTCCTTTTTGACTGCATCGTAGACAGCGGGGATACGGGTAGAGCCGCCGACCATCAGCACCTTCTTCAAGTCAGAAGCACGCAGTCCTGCGTCCTGCAGAGCCTTGCGCACGGGGGTCATGGTGCGGTCCACCAGGTCCGCGGTCAGCTCGTTGAACTTTGCACGGGTCAGGGTCATATCCAGGTGCTTGGGGCCGGTCGCATCTGCTGTGATAAAGGGCAGGTTGATCTGGGTGCTCATAGCGCTGGACAGCTCGATCTTTGCCTTCTCGGCAGCTTCCTTCAGGCGCTGCGCAGCCATCTTATCCTTGCGCAGGTCGATGCCGTTTTCGCTCTGGAAGGCGTCTGCCATCCAGTTGATGATGCGCTCGTCGAAGTCGTCGCCGCCCAGGTGGGTATCGCCGTTGGTAGCCAGAACCTCGGTGACGCCATCGCCCATCTCGATGATGGAAACATCGAAGGTGCCGCCGCCCAGGTCGTAGACCATGATCTTCTGGTCGTCCTCTTTATCGATGCCGTATGCCAGCGAAGCGGCAGTGGGCTCGTTGATGATGCGGCGGACGTTCAGACCTGCAATGGTGCCGGCGTCCTTGGTAGCCTGACGCTGGCTGTCGTTGAAGTATGCGGGCACAGTGATGACTGCCTCGGTGACGGTCTCGCCCAGGTAAGCCTCGGCGTCAGACTTCAGCTTCTGCAGGATCATAGCGCTGACCTGCTGAGGGGTGTACTCCTTGCCGCCCAGGGTCACCTTGTGGTCGGTGCCCATGTAGCGCTTAATGGATGCAACGGTGTTTTCGGGGTTGGTGATCGCCTGACGCTTTGCGACCTGACCGACAAGACGGTCGCCGGTCTTCGTAAAGCCTACGACAGACGGGGTGGTACGTGCACCCTCAGAGTTTGCAATAACAACAGGCTCGCCGCCCTCCATGACAGCTACGCAGCTGTTCGTGGTGCCAAGGTCGATACCAATGATCTTACTCATAATGAAATCTCCTCTCGATATCAAAAACGTATCGGGTCACAAGACCCTTAAAATCCTCAAAATGCTTATTGTGACGAAACGGATATTTATATAAGCTCCCTTGCGGGAGGTTCAGCTTATTCAGCAACGACAACGGTTGCGTGGCGCACGATCTTATCGCCGAGCTTGTAGCCCTTCTGGTACACGGTGATCACGGTGCCGCTCTCCTGTCCGTCTGTTGCGGGCAGCTGCTGCACAGCGCTCATTACATTGGGGTCAAACGGCTTGCCAAGTGCTTCGATCTCCTCTACATGCAGGGCATTCAGTGCCTTTGCCGCCTTGTCCAGCGTCATTGTCACACCCTTTTTGTAGTTTTCGTCGGTGCAGGGGGCGTTTGCCGCCATCTCCAGCGTGTCGAGGATGGGGATGATCTGGTTGACGGCAAAGGACACACCGTCATTGAACTTCTGGTCCGACTCACGGCTGGAGCGCTTGCGGTAGTTTTCGTACTCGGCCGCCATGCGCAGCAACTGATCCTTTACCTGCGCCGCATTCTTTTCGGCGGCATCCAGCTTTGCCTTGACCGCCTCCAGCTCATGCGACTTTTTATTGAACCAGCCATCCTTCTTTTTGGGCTCATCCTTCAGCTCGGCATCCTGCGGTTCAGCTTCGCTTTGTGCGGGCTGAGCTTCGGTCGTCTGGGTCTGCTCTGCGGCAGTCTCCTGCTGTTCCACAGTTTCCTGCTCGCCGGTCTGGGTCTTTCTGGTTTCTTCGCTCATTCCAGATCCTCCTTATAAATCACAGTCCGCCGCGGTGCGGCAGCCTGCGGGGTATCGTTTTGTTTGCCGCTCATGCCCTCGCCGAGCTGATTTGCAAACTCGTGCAGCAGCGGCATCAGTTTTTGGAAGGGCATGCGCGTGGGACCGACCAGTGCGATGGAGCCCCACAGCCCACCGCCGACCAGGTAACGGTCGCTGACGATGCACAGCCCCGGGATCGCCGGTGTCAGGTCCTCGCCCAGCAGGACGCTTTCGCTGCGTCCCTTTGGCGGGGCAATCAGCCGTGCGGCCTGCTCCTCGTCGTTAAGCAGGGTAAGCACCTCGCCCACCTTGCCGTCGAGCTGCTGCCAGTCCAGCAGGTGCTGCTCGCCGCCAAGGTAAACATGAGGCGTCGCAGACTCCTGCAAGATCGCCGCCGCTGCACCGATTACCGGTACAAGCTCCGGGCTGATGCGGCTGCAAAGCTCCGACATCAGGCTTGTCGACAGATCGATCGGGGCGACAAAGGTCAAATTGCGGTTCAGCAGTGCTGCCAGGGCATCGGCGTTTGCGCGCGAGAGACCGCTTTGCACACGTGCCACACGGGTGCGCACATAACCGGCAGTCGTGACTGCCAGCACCGCTGCCGCGCTGCGCCCTACCTGCACCACCTCGTAGTGGGCGATGCACAGGTCCTCGGCACACGGCGTGCTGACGGCTGCCGTACAGCCGCTGATGGCTGCAAGCGCCTTTGCGGCACCCTGTGCCAGCTTGTCCGGCTCGTGATCCAGGCTGGCAAATACCGCATCCACACGGGCACGTGTCACACGGTCCAGCGGCTGGTCGCTTGTCAGCAGATTGTCCAGGTAATAACGGTAGCCCTTGGCACTTGGCACACGACCGGCGCTGGTGTGGGGCTGCTCCAGCAGCCCAAGCTTTGTCAGCGCAGCCATCTCGTTGCGCAGTGTTGCACTGGACACCGACATATCAAAATAGTTGGCCAGCACGCTGCTGCCGACAGGCTCACCTTCGAGACCATACAGCGCCACGATCGCCTGCAGCACACGTTGTTTGCGTGCATCCATTGCCATAGCGCCTGCCTCCTTTGCTTGTCTTGATTGATTTAGCACTCTTTATCTCTGAGTGCTAAGACCATTATAGCCAAATTTTTTTTGCTGTCAAGTCTCACGCAGAAAAGTTATCAAAGATTCATAATTCTGTCATAAAGCAGAGGCAAGACCGCCGCATTGCACTTTGAGCGACGGCATGCTACAATAGAATTACAATACCTTATTACTAACGAGAGGCTGGTGCATGCTTTGCAGCAGATTCTGATTTTGGGCGGCGGTGCGTCCGGGCTTGCCGCCGCCATTGCCGCAGCGCAGGCTGCACCTGCCGGGCAGGTAGATATTACCGTACTGGACCGCAACCCGCACCCGGGCAAAAAACTGCTGGCAACGGGCAACGGGCGCTGTAACCTGGACAACACCAATATTGCACCGGAGCATTACTTTACGGCAGACCTTGCCGCACTGCGCCCGCTGCTGGCGGCTGTGGATGCCGCCGACCCGCTGGGCTGGTTTCGGGCGTTGGGGCTTTGCACACGTACGGACGAGGCGGGGCGCATTTACCCCTACTCCAACCAGGCAGCGGATGTTCTGGCGCTTTTGGAGCACCATCTCACTAAACAAAGTGTAAAATTCAAGTCGGAATATACAGTTCAGGCATTGCAGCAAAGCCGCGGCGGCTACGCTGTGCGTGTGCAATCACCCGAGGGTGTGCAGACCCTGCACGCAGATGCCGTCATCTGTGCGATGGGCGGCTTTGCTGCACCGCAGTTTGGTACGGATGGCTTTGGCATACAATTTGCCCAGGCACTTGGCTGCAGGGTCGAGCCAGCGTACCCTTGCCTAACGGCGCTGCAATGTGCCCACCCCGACAAGACCCTTGCAGGCATCCGTGCAAAGGCGGCCGCCTCGCTTTTGGATGGCGAGCGTGTCGTGGCATGCGAGATGGGAGAGGTGCAGTTTACCGACTACGGTCTTTCGGGCATTTGCATCATGCAGCTTTCGGGGTTACTTGCGCCGAAGCACGGACCGAAAAAGCCCGTGCTGGAGCTTGATGTTTTCCCGTCTGTCAGGGAGGCGGAACTCACGGCGCTTTTTGCGCAGCACAGCGCCGCTGTCGACTCTGCCAGCTGCGCTGACTTCTGGCTTGGACTGCTGAATGCAAAAATCGGGCGTGCGCTATGGCGGGCGGCGGGACTGCCGGAGGGCAATGCCGGCGCCCCGGACATACGTCAGATGCAGCGTCTGGCACATACCGCCAAGCACTGGCGCTTTGACGGGCTGACCGCTTGCGGCTGGCGGCAGGCGCAGACCACGGGCGGCGGCATCAGCCTGTCGGAGCTGGACACGGACTTCCAGCTGCGAGGCTGCCGAGGGCTTTATTTTGTTGGCGAAACACTGGATTGCGCTGGCGCCTGCGGCGGCTTTAACCTGCACTGGGCGTTTGGCAGCGGGCTTTGCGCCGGGCGCAGCGCCGCATCTGCGGCTCGCCGCACCACCCCGCACCGAAAAAAGAAGTGACATCCGGCAAACGGCAAAAATGCGCAGCATCGCGATTTGAACGGACAGACGATTTATACAGAGGTGATTTATTGTGAAAAAAATTACAAGAAGGCAATTTTTGCGGGCAGGTGCAGCCGGTCTGCTTACCGCAGGCACTGCCATAGAGCCGCTGGCGGCGGACGCCTGCTTTGACATGCCGCCGGCAGGCGGCTACCCGCAGCAGATCACCATTGAGCCCTACGACTGGGGACCCGGTGTCAGCTCGACCGTCTTTAAGGTGCGGCAGCTGATCCGCCCCGACAGCGTACAGCTTGCTGATTTTGTCGGTGCGTCCGAGTCGAAGGAGAGCTACGACTGGGTGCTGTACAACGCCGACCATGTTATACTGGATACATCTGTGCCAGCAGTGGACGTGTACACCTGCTCTGCCGACGGCGAGCGCCAAGACACGCCCTCCCGCTACCTGCGGATGGACTTTGCCGGCTTTAAGTCCGACCACATTGCGATCGGCGGTGTGTTCTGCTTTGACCCGAGCAGGCACAAGACCACGTGGTGCAGCCCCTATACGCTGGAGATACAGCTGACGGATACCGGCTCGCTGAGCACAGTGCTCGGGCGCAGCATCCACAGCGTTGCTGTGGACAGCACGGTGGACTTTGACGCCGTGCGCATCCCGGCGGTTGAGCCCTTCCACCTGGACGGGCACTTTACGGGTTCGGACGGGCAGATGCTTGCCTATGCTGACTACGAGCCGGCAGTGACCGGTACCTGTCCGCTGGTTGTGTGGCTGCACAACGGCGATGAGGGCGGCGATGACCCCCGCATCCCATTGCTTGCCGAGAGGGCGACTGCCCTTGCGGAGAGCGAGTTTCAGGGTGCAGTGGGCGGCGCTGCCTATGTGCTTGTGCCGCAGACGGAGCGCTCGTGGTTTGCGCTTGACGGCTACGGCGACTGGCAGTCGAATGACGGCAAGCCCTCGCCTGCAACACAGGTGCTGAAGGAGCTGATCGACACCTACATTGCGGCACACCCGCACGTCGATGCCGACCGTATTTACATCGGCGGGTCGGGCGCCGGCGGCTATATGACCCTGAATATGCTGCTGCAATACCCCGACATGTTTGCCGCAGCGTTCCCGGTAAGCGAGTACTACCGTGACGCCGCCATCTCCGATGCACAGCTTGACAGCATCCGTCACATCCCGCTGTGGTTTACCTACGCACAGGACGACTTCCCTGTGGAGGCATCCGCGTATACCGCAGCCACTGTCAAGCGGCTGCAGGCGCTCGGTGCGCCGGTGCACGTGACTGCGTGGGAGCACGCCCCCGCAGATGCGATGAACAGCTTTTACCGCACCCGTGTCAACACCTACATCGGGCACGAGGGCGATTGGAGCTGGATCTACTTTTTCAAAGGGCAATGCACCGACGCTGTGACCGGCGAGTCTGCATGGCAGTGGCTCGGTGAGCAGCGCAGGGGCAAATAACGCCGCATGTCATAGGGAGGCTTTGCCATGACGTCTGATATGCTCACAGAGCTGCTGAAGAGCCTGGGGCTTTTAAGCGCATTTCTTCTGGTCGGTGCCGCACTGCGTGCAACAGTAAAGCCCCTGCAAAAGACCTTTATCCCGGCGTCGGTGATTGGCGGCGCACTGCTGCTGGTGTTAGGGCCGCAGGCGCTGGACCTTCTGCCTGTGCCGTCCGAGTGGTTTACGCTTTACTCTATGCTGCCCGGTATCCTGATCGTACCGGTGGTCACGGCGACGCCGCTCGGGCTTGCGCTGGGCAAGGGCAGCCCGACAGGCAGCAGCCGCTTTATGCGCAGTGTCGTGCCGCTTACCTGCATCGGGCTTGCGGTATCCATGCTGCAGTTTGCGGTGGGCTACGGCACGCACACCATGTTTGCCGGCAGCTATGAGCTGTACGACGTATTCGGCATCGAGCTTGCCATCGGCTTTGTGGGCGGTCACGGGACGGCCGGCACCCTTGGCAACCTTTTGTCGGAGATGAACCTGCCTTACTGGGCAGTCAGCCAGGGTGTAGCCACCACCACCGCAACGTTTGGTCTGGTGGGCGGCATCCTGATCGGCATCGTGCTCATCAACTGGGCTGCCCGCCATGGCCACACTGCCCTGCTGACCCGTCCTGCCGATATCCCGCACTCGGTGCAGGTAGGCTTTGAGCAGGACATCGCAAAGCAGCCCAGCTCCGGGCGTGAGACCACACTGCCGTCCTCCATTGATGTGCTGGGCTTCCACGCAGCCGTTATTTTTGTCGGGTGCGGGCTTGCCTACCTGATCCTGAAGCTCGTAAAAAAATACAGCATCCCCATCCTGTCCAGTATCTCCGTTTGGGCATACGGGATGCTGGTGATGTTTGTGCTGTGGTGGCTTATCTGCAAGCTGAAGCTGGATTACCTGGTGGATGCAAAGGTAAAGAGCCACATCACCGGCTCGTTTACCGAGTTTGCCGTCATCAGTGCCGTTGCCAGCCTGCCCATCAAGGCCGTTGCAGCCTATCTTGTACCGATTTTGACAATGGTTGTTGCCGGCTACGTTGTAACGACCGGTGTGCTGCTGTTTTTGTGCAGACGCCTGCTGCGTGACTACTGGTTCGAGCAGATGATCGGCACCCTGGGCATGGCGACCGGCGTATTTATTACAGGCGTGCTGCTGCTGCGCATCTGCGACCCCGATCTGGAGACACCGGCACTGGCAAGCTATTCGCTGTCGTACTCGGTCATCAGCATCGTATATTTTGCCATGCTCAACTTTTTCCTTGTGCTGCCCCTGACTGCCGGCGCACTTGCGACAGCCCTGACTGCCGGCGGCATCGCCGCCCTGTTTGCGCTTGCCGCCGGCATCGCAAGCCGCATTGCATTTGGCAGGCACGCAGGCGGATGACAACACCCGGGCGGCAGAAATGAGATGGAGCAAAGTTTGAGTTTGGTTGTTATAACCACATACAATCGCCCCACCACCAAATATAATAAGCTCATAGGACGCAGCAAAGACGCAGGTTCGGCTTTAAGGAGGCAAGCATATGAGCTATTCGGATTGGAACGATAAGGTACAGACATTTAAGACGATCGATGTCCGTGGGATCCAAGGTAATTTCTTCCCGGGTGTCAAAAAGCAGGCCGCGGCGGTCGCCGCCGGTGATGGGCTTGAAATTATCCAGAGCTTTGACCCGATCCCTCTTTATGAAGTCATGGAGGGACTTGGCTTTGAGCATCACACCGAACAGAAGGGCGATGCGGAATTTCACGCTTATTTTTACAGGGTCGAGGTAAAGCAGGACGAAAAGGATATCCCGATGCGCCCGGCAGCTCTGACGAACATGCCGCTTATCGATGAGGGGCTTGGCAAGGTTGCTGTGGAGTTCTGGGATCTGACGTGGAACGATGACAGGCGCCATCTGCCGTACGAGATGCGGCTTCTGCTCTCTCTCACAAACGCAGTAGGTGCCGGCAGAATGCGCCAGGCGACCCGTGAGCTTGTCAAGGCATACATACACGGTCTGGACAGCGCTGCGCTTGACGATGTGTTCGAGCTGCTTGCATGGAACCAGGGCATCGGATACTTCAGCAGCGAAATCGGTCCGTCCACGCTTTTCCAGGCATACAAAACCATCAAAAACATGGAAAAGCAGGGCAAGCCGCGCGCAGAGATCTGCCTTGCGCTGAAAGAAAAATTCGGAGAGAAAAACCCGGACGTGAAGGTGCAGTAAGCGGAAAGTTTTGCACAAGCAAAGCCCGTTCATGTCGAAAACACAGGTTCGTTCATCAAACAGAGCCCTGACCCATTCTGTCAAAAGAATGGGTCGGGGCTCTGTTTTTAATGCTAATCGTTGAGCTGTGCGGCGTGCTCTTTGAGCCACCTGCCGGATCGTCCGGAGCCGTCACCGCCGCTGAAGGCCTGATCGGTCAGCTCTTTGATCATGGCTTCCTTCTTCTCCTTGTAAGACGCCTCGGCATCATCTGCCAGCGTCTCGTCCCGACCATACTCTTGCAGCGTCTGACGCATTTCACGGATGATCTGCTCAAACTCTGCATCGCAGGTGCTCTGTGCTTTGTTCAGCTCGCCGCTCTTGGAGAGAACGATGGAAACCTTGCTCACAAGGCCGCGTTCGCTCTCGGGCTTGGACAGATACTCATCATAGGCAGAGAGCATGATCTGATACAGCTGCTTTTCGCTGCGGGACTGCAGCTGCTCAAGCTGCTGGATGTAGCCTGCCAGCTTCTCATCGCAGATCTCGTCTGCGGTAGGTGTGCTGTCGGCGGCTTCAGAGGAGGCATCACCGGAAGTGCTGACACCGGACTCTTCAGCGTCGGTTTCAATACCGGTTTCCGGTTCAGGCACTGCCTCTTTGCTCTCGCCGCCGCTGTCAGCGGCGTCAGGCTCTTCAGGTGCGGAGGGCGTGCTTTCCTCAGTGCCCGGGGGGGCCGTGCTGCACTCAGCTGAAACGATGCTGTTCGCCGCCTCTTGCACCTCTGCCACAGAGGTGCTGACAAGCTCGTAATCGGCTTGTGACTCGCTCGGGGCGGCGGAGACGCTGCTCACGTCCTTGTCTGCAGCCGGCAGCTCGTTGTATGTCTGTCTCCCGGCAGACACCAGTCCGACTGCCGTCACAGTACCCAGCACCAGGGCAATAGCTACCCGGAGCAATGTTTGTTTTTTCATGCGATATCTCCCACCCGGCCAGAAAGCTTCTTCACGCTGAGCCGCTTTTTCTCGCATAAAGCATACCAGTCTCCCGTTCAAAATGCAATGAGGAAATCTTGAAAATTTGCAAAAGCCCTCAGGTACAATTGTCGTCTGCTCACACAAACAATTGGGCGGTTGTTGCTGCAAGGTTCATAAGCTCGTTGAATTGTCAAGTGCTCTGTGCTACAATCATCTTGTATATTTATGCTATATGGTCCAAAGATGAGGATGGCCAATCTAACATAAAATTGTAAAAAGTTTCCATTGCCGTGACCTGAACAGACGGGCAGCAGTAAGTATAATAAAATCACCGCACAAATTTACAGAATGTAAAATCTTCTGAAAATTTTGCGGGGGGGGGGGATATGCAATATGGCAAACGAGCTGCAGAATTTAGAAAATCAATTGAAAGCAAATGCGAAAATCGGTAAGCACAAAGTTCCTGTAGATCAAGAAAGCAAGATAAGAGAATTCTTAAATGCTTCGGAGGTATACAGTGTGGACGATATTCTTGCGGATATTGGTGAATTCTACAATGCCGACAGAGCATACATATTCCGTATCGATGAGGGAAAAGGCATCGCTGTCAATACGCATGAGTGGTGCGCTTCGGGTGTGGTTCCGCAAATTGAGAATCTTCAGGAGCTTCCGCTGGAAAACCTAAGAGCTCTAATGAATACAATCATCGAAGGCGAGTATGTCGTAAATGATGTTGAAACGGAGTTAGATCCGGAAGACCCGGTATACAAGATAATTGAACCTCAGGATATCCATAGCCTCATATTAACTCCACTTATGATAAACGGTGAATTGGTCGGCTGCATAGGAGTGGATAATCCAAGAATCAACACATCGATGAGTCTGCTTCAATCAGTGGTCTCTACTGTCCTTAGTGCCAAGCTTAAATCTGATCAGTATGATCAGATGCAGGATGAGGCGCATATTGTCTTAAGCAAGTTGCGTGAGCAGTTTGTTACGCTTTACTATGTGGATTTCACTACTGATTATATGCATACATATAAGACAAATGAGGATTATGGTCCAAAATATGGCGTGACACAGCATTATTCTGCATCAATGGGCGCTTATGTCGAAAACGATATAGCCCCAAAGGATCGTGAGCGCATGCGGCGTTTCACAGATCCTGCATACATTATGAAACGCTTTCAGACGGAGGATGCTTTCGAAGAAGGATTCGAGGATACTTCCTTTGGCGATGTGCGTTATTGCTCATTACGCTATATTAAGGCAAATGAAGCCGGAACCTGCGCTGTTATCTGCGGAGCGGATGTGACAGATCGTCACAATGAGCTTGAAGAGCAGCTTGAAATTGTTAATACTCTTTCTGATAGTTTCAGAAATGTGTATATACTGGATCTTAATGCCGGGACCCTTAGAATCCTGAGAGTGGGAAAAAATTATGATCATAGCGAACTTGAAGACAGAAGAACTACGGAATACCCCTATGAAGAGGTTGTAAACGCCTGGGCGAAGAAGGTTCATCCGGAAGACAAAGAGCGCATGGCAAAGACCTTGAGCCTGGAGAATCTGCGCACCGTGATGGCAAAAGAGGATGAATACTTTGGTAATTATCGAAGCTATGACGGCGGAATGCATAGCTATCAGTTTGTCGTCAAGAAATTAAACAAGACAGGAAAGGTGCTTCTCGGTTTTCAGAATATCGATGCTATTGTCGCAGAACAGGCGGCACATCAGGAGGAGCTTGCAAAGAGTTATCAGAAGCTTGATGAGACGCAGGAAATACTTGAAGCTTCCCACATGGGAACCTTCAAAATAAGTCTGATGGATGACAAGGCTCCTGCTATGGAGCCGGATGCTCTGATGCGTGAGATTCTTGGCATCAGTGACAGAGAACTTTCTCCGGAAGAGATATATGCATTTTGGTTTGATAATCTAACTTCTGAGGCAGTGTCGATTGTACTGAAACATGTTGAAAAGTTGAAAACAGGAAAGCGCGATGAGATAACCTATCTCTGGAATCATCCGACAAGGGGCGAAATCTATGTGCGCTGTGGAGCTACTGCCAAGAAGGTTTCCGGCGGATTTGACATGAGGGGATATTTCTATGATGTTGATGCCAATGTCCGCGCTGAAAAGGAAAAAGATGAGACCCTGCAGGAGCAGTTTGCCTTGATCAATACGCTTTCCAGCGATTTCATGACCATCTACCTTGCAAATTTGAATGATGGCTCCGCAAGGGCCATAAGAATTGCAGGAGAGTATGGATATAAGGAAGTTCAGGAGCTTAAGAATGTAACTTTCTCCTTTGATGAGATTATCAA
>CAVBNV010000021.1:0-23803 GCA_963596815.1 Oscillospiraceae bacterium | reverse complement strand
CCGCCCTCCAGTGTCAGGGTCTCGCCGGACAGATACTTGAAGTCCGGCATTGCCAATGGAGGGGCGTTGCCCCGACAAGCTTCGTGGGATTTGTGACAGAGGATATCATGGTTTGCAGGGAGCGTCAAGATGGTTTTGCAAAATTTATTGCGGTAAAGCGGCGATAGTGGGACTTATGATTCGTCTCTTAATAAAGAAAATATTCATTTAATGAACAAGGGTGCATCGAAACATAGACATGTCGCACAGATAATCTGCGATGATTGCACTGATTTTTTAACAAGCCGGAGAATGCGAAAAAGGGTATGAGGCTGATTGCCTTCGGCTATGTGGGTGATGCAGCGGTGTGGTCGGGTTTAGAGGTTATCCCTTTTTATAGAAAAGCATCTTTATTGCCAGCAGTGAAAATTTATGCTATGCTAAATTCACCGGACGTGATAATATGAAATTTGCCGAGAGGTTGAAGGAATATTTTTAAAGATACCTCGATCTTAATACGATGTGGACATACACAGATTACATGGGCATGCTGCATTTTACCGGCTCAATCCGCTAGCACCACTGGCGATGACACCGCCATCCATAACGATATCTGTGCCAGTTAGGAAGCCCAACCGTTCATCCAACAGCAAAACGAACAGTGCTGCAATTTCTTCCGGATGGCCATTGCGTTTCAAAGCAGAATATTTTTTGAACACTTCTGCCTGCTCACTTTCCAGTGCGCCCATGGGGGTATCAAAGTTGCCGGGGGTCACACTCAGGCAGCGCACATTTTTCGCTCCGAACCGTGCGGCATCAGTTTTGGCAAACCAGATGACAAAATGTTTGCTGATAGCATAGGCCACGCCGGGACGAGCATCTTTTGGTATCAAATTGACTCGCGCCAGCATCTTTTTCAAAAACGCTTCACGATCTGTCCGTGCCAGTTTGTAAGCCCTTTTCGGCATGATAAAGGATGGTGCAAGATAGGCACTCATACTGGAAGTGTCAATGATGCATCCCCCGGAGGCTATTACTTCGTAAAAAGCATCGTTGATGTTGACAGTGCCCAAAGCATTGCCTCGCAGGATCTTCTCAGCATCGTCCATGTGGGGGCTGAGACCTGCAATATGCAGAACCGCCTTCACCTCACCGCATTCGGCAGCGTGGCGTGCCAATGCAAAGCAGCTTTCACGGTCAGAAACATCGCAGCTAAACGCTTCGGCTTCACCGCCCATGGCACATAGGTCGGCCACAGCCTTTTCCAGCTTAGAAGCGGTACGGCCAACTAAAATCGTGTAGTATCCGGATTCACAAATGAGTTTTGCGGTGGCCAGTCCCATGCCGCTGCCGCCTCCAGTGATGACACAAACTTTTTTCATGCGATTTTACCCTCCTGTTTTAGCCAGACTGCCAGATCGTGCAGCGTTTCCTTATAGGGACGCGGAGCAAAGCCTAACTCATTTTTAGCCTTAGTGCAGTCAAAGTGATTGTTGCGCTCCAGATTGTAAACGGCGAACTCGGTCAGTACGGCAGGCTTTCCTGTCTTGGCAGCACGGGCTTCCATTTGTTTGGCTGCAAAATGTGCGAAGGAAAGCGGCAGATAGAAGTAACAGCCACGGCATCCGGTGTCAGCCTTCAGCATTTCGCATAGCTCTTTCAAAGAAACTTCATCGTTGGAAAGAATGTAGCACTCTCCCTTGCGGCCGCGGTCGGCTGCGGCAATCGTACCGGTGGCAAGGTCACGGACATCCACAAGGTTGAACGAACCGGCCATACCAATCGGCATTTCGCCGTTCAAAATCTGGATGAGGGTACGGGTCGTCTGGCCGATGGCAGGATCGTTCGGGCCGAGAATCCCACTGGGATGCACGACACATGCGTTCAGGCCGTCAGCTGCGGCATCCAGTACCTTCTGGGTTGCCATCGCCTTGCTTCGACTGTACCATCCCACCACACGGGTGTCATCATACGGCACAAACCGGGTGGCTTCATGGATGCTTTCGCCCTTGGGGAGTTCGGGGATCGCACCTGTGCTGGATACATAAACGAACTTCTTACATTCGGGATGCTTTTTCGCCGCAGTAAGCATATTTTCTGTGCCGCCGACATTGACAGCGATGAGCTTTTCACTGTAATTGGGGTTGATCGTTACCATACTGGCGCAGTGGATGCAGACAGTTTCGGTGTTGGGCGCGACTGCAAAAAAACTCTCGCAGTCTTTAAGATTGCACAGGTCTCCCTCAAACACTTCGACCTCTTTGGGAATAAATTTGACAGCCGGATCACCTTTCAGAACAAAAGCACGCACAGCATCTCCACGTTCGAGCAGTTGAGCGCAGACATTTGTGCCAAGAAATCCGGCTGCACCAGTAACAAGATAAAGCGTTTTCATCGGTCATATCCTCCATTTGCAGTTTGTTTCAACGCTTGGAAGTATATCGCAGGAGGATAAACTTTTGGTAAAGAAACCAGTTTATCTTTTGTTTATCTTTGAGGTATAAAATAACCGTATAGAAAGGAATGGTGTATCATGTTTCGTATTTTGATCGCTGAGGATGACCCAAGCACGGCACGTCTGCTCAGTGCGATCTTAAAGCGTGATGGTTACGAGCCGTTGGTGGCTGCCAATGGCGTGGAAGCTCTGGAAATATTGGATAATAACCAAATTGATCTTCTGGTTTGCGATGTGATGATGCCACAGATGGACGGTTTTGAACTGACAAAAACGATCCGCGACAGCGGCAGCATGCTCCCCATTCTGATGCTGACGGCCAAAGATATGCCGCAAGACAAGCATACTGGATTCATCATCGGAACGGATGACTATATGACAAAGCCAGCAGACCGACAGGAGCTTTTGCTCCGCATCAAGGCACTTTTGCGCCGTGCCCGTATTGTGAATGAGCATAAGATCACAGTGGGAGATGTACAGCTTGACTATGACACGAATACAGTGAGCTGCGGCCGCACGGCGCAGGTGTTGCCGCCTAAGGAGTTCAGACTTTTATATAAGCTGTTGGCTTATCCGGAACGGACGTTTACACGATTGGAACTGCTGGATGAGATTTGGGGGATGGACAGCGACAGCACGGAAAAAACCGTAAATGTTCACATCAACCGTCTGCGCACCCGTTTTTACGACTGGCCGGAATTTGAGATACAGACTGTGCGTGGAATCGGATATCGTGCGGTAAAGAAGGTGTGAGATGGAACAACTTGCAAGAAAACTGAAAGATTCGATGAGAACGATCAACTTGACGATGCTCCTGATGCTGAATTTGTTTTTTATCGTTACGCTGAATCTTTCTTTCGTTACCATATTGGTGCTGCTGGGAGTAGACCGGGGCTTTTTCTTCAAGAATGGAGGTGTCAGCGTCGGTGGTGCACTTGTTGTTATATATGCAGGTTGTATCTTGATGGCAGTCGGCATCGTAGTTTCAATTCGTCTGGTTCTAATCAAACCATTCTTGAGGATCACGCAGGCGATGAATCAGCTGGCTGCCGGAGATTTCACGGTGCGGCTGCAACCCAATCGGCATGGATACGAGCCGGTAGAGATACGCTCTTTCAAAGAGTCCTTCAATCGTGCGGCCGAGGAATTGAGCGGGACCGAATTACTGCGCAAAGATTTTGTAAATAACTTTTCCCATGAGTTTAAGACACCGATCGTCAGTATCAACGGCTTTGCTGATTTGTTGTTGGACGAAGGCGTTTCGCCCGATGAACAGCAGGAATATTTGGAGATCATCCGTGACGAGAGCAAACGGCTGGCACAGCTTTCCAACAGTGTATTGCTGCTGAATCGAATCGAATCTCAGACGATTTTGACTGATAAGGAAGCATTTCAGTTGGACGAGCAGCTGCGGCAGAGTATCCTTGTCACCCAGCAAAAATGGCGGACAAAACAGATTCGATTCGATGCGCAGCTTTCTCCCTGTGTGTACAACGGCAGTGAATCACTGCTGAAAGAGGTCTGGTTGAATCTGTTGGACAACGCCGCAAAGTTCAGTCCGGAGTTCGGTATGATTGGAATAGTACTGCGAGAAGAACCGAGGAATATTATTGTTTCGGTGACCGACCATGGCTGTGGTATGAGTGCGGAAACCTGCCGCCACATTTTCGAGCAGTTTTATCAAGGCGATACCAGCCATAAAACACAGGGAAACGGCTTGGGCCTTTCGATGGCTCGAAAAATCATTGATCTGCATGGAGGTATAATAGCAGTTGATAGTCAGCCGGGGGCAGGAAGCTGTTTTACGGTAACGCTTATAAAATGAGATAGAACAAAAACAGAAACCCAGAATCCCTTTTGAGCCCTTTGAGCTCGGAAGAGATTCTGGGTTTTGTACAAGGTTTTTCAGCGGGCTATTGCTCAACAACTCGCTGGACTTTAGGATTTATAAAGTTTCAAAGGCCATTAACAACATTGATAAGATCATGGGTCAGATAGGACTTGATGTTTTGCACCGTAGCATCCATGATCCGTTGACGGCTTTCTTTAGGAGCCCATGAGATATGAGGCGTAATAATGCAGTTTTTTGCTTTGAGAAGCGGATTATCCGGCTGGATCGGCTCGGTGGATACAACGTCAAGGCCGGCTGCAAAAACTTTACCGCAGTTAAGGGCATCTGCAAGATCCCGCTCCGCAATCAACTGGCCGCGGGAGTTGTTTATAATGATTACGCCATCCTTCATTTTGGCAATGCTGTCTCGATTGATAATGTGTTCCGTTTCCGGGAACAGCGGGCAATGAAGTGCAATGACATCACTGGAAGCAAACAGCGTGTCCAGATCCACATATTCGGCGATTTCGCGTCCAGATTCAGTTGGGTGGCTTTCGGATGCGAGAACCTTCATCCCAAGCGACTTAGCGATTCGTCCGGTGGTCTGTCCGATCCGGCCCAATCCGATGATTCCCATCGTTTTGCCGCTGAGTTCAATTAAAGGGGTATCCCAATAACACCAGTCGGGGCAGGCAGACCATTGACCGCTGTGGACAGTATCGTCATGATGACCGATGTGGTGGCAGATCTCCAGCAACAGTGCAATCGCAAATTGTCCGACAGAAGCTGTTCCGTAGCTTGGAACGTTAGAAACCGGAATACCGATTTCCTTTGCAGCATCGATATCCACAACATTATACCCGGTCGCGAGAACGGAGATATAACGAATATTGTGGCAGGCGGTCAACGTTGTTCTGGAGATGGGAGTCTTATTCGTCAGAACGATTTCTGCGTCACCAATACGCCGAATGATCTCGGCCTCATCATTTACATTCGTCCGGTCATAAACAGTCAGTTCTCCAAGAGCTTCCAATGAAGCCCAGCTCAGATCACCCGGATTTTCGGTATAACCATCCAATACAACAATTTTCATATATTTCACTCCAAAATGACATCCTGCGCCAGAAGAGCATCCCGCAGGACGGGATAGGAAAGTTCTCTGGTAGAACAATCTTTTTGTACACAAAGGGCGGCGGCTACACCAGCACCCTGACCCATGACCTGACAGCCGGGAACATTCCGGGTGGACATATGCGCTTTGATGTCGGAAGTGACACAGCGTCCTGCCATCAGCAGGTTATCGCAGCCCTTTGGCAGCAGCATCCGATAAGGGAAACCATAGAAACCGGGTTCTTTGATTTCACATTCCGGGTGTTTGTAGCTCATCAGATCCTCAAAGCCGAACAGACCGATCTCGTCTTCAAAACGGGTCGCAGATACGATCTCATCCAGCGAGATCGTATAATCGCAGATCGTGATTTTGCTGGCCCGGATGCCCAACTGGATCGCTGCCCAGTTAATATAAGATTCCTCAAAGCCGGGGACGGTCGTTTTGAGTGCGTTGGCAAACTGCATGATCTTGACCCGCATTTTCAGCTCTGCCGTGCTGTAATCGAGGGCTTTTGTTGCATCGCAGTCCACACCCTTGGAATTGTTGATATAAGTCATTTCGCCTTTGTGGATGGAAGACATGCTGGTGAAAGGACGCAAGTCCAAAGCGTTGATCGCCTGATAGCGTTCGGGGTCTTTCATCGTGGTAAAAGCATATTGCTCCGCGCACATTCCGGGGACATCCAGCTCCGCACTGGAAAGTTTGACTGCACCCTGCGGATTCTCTTTTACCATCCGGTCGATATCCACACCTGCCATACCGAATACCAGACCGGTGGGGCCGCCGCTGACGGTATGGTAATCCTGCCACATGTCGATCTGCTCCAGACCGGCAAACCGTGCAAGGTCGCCATCGCCAGTGGCGTCGATATACTGTTTTGCGACAATGGCACTGCAGCCGTCTTTGTTAGCAATCAATGCAGCGGTGATTTTTCCGTTTTCCGCCAAGACACCATAACAGGTGGTCTGAAGATAGACCGTGACACCGGCTTCCAGAAGCATTTGGCTGACGACGCCCTTGTAGATCTCGTGGTCGCCGACAAAACGATAGGGGTTGTGGTGCGGGTCTTTAGGGGTGGGATAATAGCCCGTTCCACCGCACAGCTCCACGAGACGCTGGTTCAGCTCATAAGGAATGCCGCCGACCACTCGTTTGGCGGTAGAAGGATCGGTGCTCATGGCATAAAAACTATTCGCACCGATGCCGCCGTTGGTGTAAGTGCCGCCGGGAACGGGCAGTTTTTCGATCAGGATGACAGATGCACCTTGGCGTGCAGCTGCGATTGCAGCGATGCAGCCGGCCGTACCGGCACCGGCGACCAAAACATCTGCTTCCAGAACCGGAAGCTGCGCAGACGGTAAAGTAATCGTTCGGGAATGATCGCTCATAAGAAGATTCCTTTCTTTGATAGAAACAGCCCAGCACATGCAGTGGGGGGCATCTGCTGCGCTGGACTGTTTTCAAGGAGAAAAATGTTCCGGAGAATGCAGCCGAAAAACGGTAAATGTCGGAGAAATCAGAGAATAACGTTGATCTGATGGCCTTCCATCCACTTAGCGAGATTGTCAAAGACGATTTCGGCGCGGAGGCTCATAGACTGCTGCGTGGCAAATGCGACGTGGGGGGTCACAAGGCAGTTGGGAGCGTGCAGGATGGGGGAAGCGGTGTCCAGCGGCGGCTCTTTATCAAAGACGTCAATGGCGGCACCGGCGATCACTCCGTTTTCAAGTGCTGCGGCGAGGTCTTTTTCCACGACAACAGGGCCGCGTGCAACATTGACCAGAAGGGCGGTGGGTTTCATCATCGCAAGCTTTTCTGCGTTGATCATACCACGGGTGGAGTCGTTCAGCGGGCAGTGCAGAACAACGATATCCGAGCGGCGGAGCAGCTCTTCCTGCGAGACCTGCTCGATGTATTCTGCAACGCCCTCATGGTGAGTACGGCTCTGAGCCAGAACATTCGCACCAAATGCGTGGAACAGCTCGGCAGTGCGGGTACCGATTTTGCCAAGACCGATAATACCGACCGTCTTGCCCTTGATCTCCCAGCCGACAAGACCAGTCTTGTCCTTTCCTTCACGGCAGCGGTCTTCCACACTGCGGAGATTCCGGGCAAGAGAAAGGGTCGTGCCGATGACCAGCTCGGAAACTGCCTCATTGGAGTAACCGGAAGCGTTGCTGACGGCGATATTCTTCTCCTTGGCAGCGTCCAGACCAACATGATCCACGCCGGTAAAAGCAACATCAATAAACTTGAGCTTGTCACACTTGCGCAGGACATCGGCCGGCATCGGCATATTGGCAAGAATCATGGCATCGGCATCCTTGGCTTCTTCGACCAGCTTGGCAGGATCGGTGGTTTTGGGATAGTCTACAAACACATGGCCCTGTGCTTCAAACGGTGCTTTGCGGGCGGCAAGCTCTTCGGCGGAGATGCCAAGGGATTCCATGATTACGATTTTGCTCATAATAAAAAACCTTCTTTCAATGTAGTTGAATGATGATCGATTTGTGTGGGGAAAATCTTGCAAGATGAGTATAGCAGAAAAAGAATGCAATGTGATTTCACGGATTCGCTTTTTGATTCATGAATTTGCCACGATTTGAAAAAATGACAAATAGAAAAAACAAAAAACGAAACAATGAATGTACTTTCGGCAAAAGCTATGCCATAATCGAACCAGCAAAAGCAGGTGGAGCGCTGACCTGCGGTAGTTGTCCGAACCGATCCGCAACATACTCATTAGGAGGATTTAACATGAGTAGCGAAACCAATATCTCCTCTGCGGGCAAGCCGCAATATACGACTTGCAAACTCTGGCAGCTTTTCTTATATCCTTTAGTTCCTGCGGTCAGCAACCTGTTCATGGTGTTCTTTATGATGAACTCCTATATTGCGAACGGCGGTTATGGCCTTGCAGTGGCAACAGCAGCAGTCGTCTCGTCTTACGCAAATATCTTTGACGCCATTACGGACCCGTTGGTAGCCGTCGTCGTGCCTAAGATCAATACCCGGTTTGGTGCGGCCCGCCCCATTATCATGACCGGTTATCTGTTGATGGCACTTTCCACTCTGGGCATTGCCTATGTCTTCCCTGGCAAGGGCATTGTTCCCTACGCTCTGTGCTACTTTGGCTATATCTTCGGACGTACCATCCTGAATCAGGGCAAGAACATCGCTTCGAACATTCTGACGAACGAGCCTCGCCAGCGTCCTCTGATCGGACGTGCTTCTGCGATCTACACGCTGGTGCTGGCCATGATGATGTCTCTTTATCGCAGCAAGGTTCTGTACCCCATTTTTGGCGGTCTGACCTTCGAGCTGCTGCAGGTCCTTGGTCTGACGGCTGTGATCGCAGGTTTCTTCTTCGTTCTGCTGGGCTGCATCGCGATCAGCCCGACGGATACCCACGAAAATATCGCTGCCAATTATCGTCCCGGCGTGAAGATCTCTCTGGTTGATATTTTGCGGATGCTTCGCCACAATCCGGCGTTCCTGACAGGTGTCATTTCGGATGCTTCTGATAAAATGGCAAGTGAAGTCGCAAGTGCGTCTACGGTTACGACGCTGCTGTTCGGTGTTCTGATCGGCAACTATAAGTTCAGCGGCAGCATCAGCATTTACACGACCATCGTTTCCATCGTGCTGATCTTCTACATCACGGGTCTGGCTCGCAAGATGGGCGCAGGCAAAGCTTATCTGACCTTTACGAAATTGGCCTGTGTTGTGGTTCTGGTCATGTTTACCTTTATGATGGTGGTCGACTACACTCAAATCAGTATCAACCCCGTTATCACGGTCGCTTTTGTTATCCTGTATGCACTGCTCTCCGCATCGAAGACGACTACGAACTCCTGCGTTCTGACGATGTATCAGGATATTGCAGACTACGAGTTCTACCTCAGCGGCAAATATATGCCGGGTCTGGTGGTCGCATCCATCAATATGCTCGGCAAGATCATGAAATCGGTGGGCGACTTGATTCTGGCAGGTCTGCTTGCATGGGCTGGTTATGTTTCCACTACGCCGCAGCCGGGTGACCCCGCTACCGGAATGCTGAAATACGCTACCCTTACGATGTGGCTGGGTCTGCCGCTGCTGGGCTGGCTCATTTCGATCATTGCGATGCGCTGGTATCCCCTGACTCCGGAAAAGATGGTCGAGGTGCAGGCTGTCAATGCACAGCGTCGTGCTGAGAACCGGGCGGCTGCTGAGGCCGAGGCAGCAAAAACTGCAAGCAAAGAGTAAATCAAACTACATATAAAACCAATAACCTCCCAAGAGAAAGAAGCTCTTGGGAGGTTATAAGGTTATAGGCTCTGTTTTTCTTCCCGGAACTGGGAAGGCGCGCAGCCGGTCAGCCGTTTGAACACTGTAGAAAAGTGACTGGAGCTGGAAAATTGCAGCTTTTCGGCGATCTGCATCACGGAAAGGTCGGAACACGCCAGCAAAACTTTGGCCCGTTCGACCCGTGCGATCTGAATGTAAGTGTTGACGCTGCAATGTGCATCCTCTTTGAAACGGCGGGAAAGATAATATTTCGTGTAGCCAAGCCGGTCTGCAAGCAATTTCAGATTGAGGTCTTCCTCAACATGCGTTTCGATGTAATCACAGCAGCTTTTGACCACTTTGGAGGTGCTGTGCTCTGTCAGTACGTTGTGTACCGCATTTACAAGCTCTGCATACATCTGCTGACGAAGAGCCCGGCATTCGGTGATCGAGCGTGCACGAAATAGTTTTTTGATATAGTTATCACCGGTAGAGTAGGCTTTTTCCGGAGAGAGACCGCCTTCAATGGCTGCCCGCACACACAGACTGGTGAGGATGGTATAGGCAATCTGAAGCTGACCCAAAGGTTCCGGCACATAAGGCTGTACATTTGCCACGTCGGTCGGAGACTGTTTTGCACCGAGAATGCCGATGTCGCCATTCCGCACGGCGTTCAGGAGCATACGCTCTCCACGATAAACATGCATCCGGTCTTTCCGGTATCTCTCATCCTGCGGAAACGGAAGATCGGAAGTTTGAAACTGGAAGTTCTGATAGTGGATCTCAACATTTTCCCGATGCTGGCCAGATACGGCATAATCCAGCATGAGGGCATAATTGGAAAGTAAAGTTCCCTGTATCGTTGGGATTCCATTTTCCAAAGTGTCCAGCAGACGCTCTTTGTAAGAGTCCGGTGCTTGTGACTGACGCAGAAGGCTGCGGATCTCGTCCAAAGTATAAGGAGAAAGCGAATAAGCCATACAGGGACCCAGTACATGCAGACAGAGGACTTGTCCGTCCTGCATCTGACGTATGGCAATCCATGTCATCCCCGAAGGATTGGACAGGATCAGCGGTTGATCGGTATCAGTATCAAACGCATAATCCAGACAGCCGCTATGCCGGAAGATCGGGTTGAGCACATTGACCGCCTGACTGGTACTTGTTTCCAGCGTCCGGTCGCTGTCGTAGAGCCAATAGTCAATATTCTGCCCACAATATAAAAAGTCATGCAGCAAAGAAATTCGATCGCTTTGTTCCATGTCGACACCTCCGTTTTTCAGTATAACATGTTATAGGATGGGGATGCAAGCCGACGATGCGTACAGATGGATGGATTCGATGCAAACAGAAAGGGATTTTTATGCGTACAATCATATCTTGGAATGAAGGCTGGCGTTTTGCCAAAGAACAAACGCTCCCTCAGAAATTGCCCGATGGATGGCAGAAAGTCACCCTGCCCCATACATGGAATGCTCAGGATGGGCAGGATGGCGGAAACGATTACTGGCGGGGAACCGCTATGTACTGCAAGGCGTTTTCGATGCCGAACCTGCCGGAGAATGGGCGAGCCATTCTTGCCGTGAACGGTGCTGCTATGACGGCACAGGTCTATCTGAACAGTCAGCTGCTCTATCGGCATGAGGGCGGTTACTCAGCTTTCCGGGTCGATATGACGGAACATCTTCAGGAAGAGAATCTGCTGTGCATTACGGTAAATAACTCTGAAAACGACCATGTTTACCCCCAGAGAGCAGATTTTACGTTTTACGGCGGTCTCTACCGCAGCATCGAGCTGATCACGGCGGAACAGGCACATTTTGAACTGTGCAAAGATGGTACGCCGGGCATCCGGGTGACCCCCGTTGTTGATCTGGAACAGCGCAGTGCCGCTGTTACCGTGGAGACATGGCAGACGGCTGGCGATACCGTCATCTTTGAGATTCCGACTCCCCACGGCAGTCTGCTAAAAAAAGCCGTCAGTCAGGATGGATATGCCTGTGCCGTGTTTGAGATCCCGAATGTCCACCTCTGGGACGGAACGGAAGATCCATACCTGTATCGTGTGACGGCGACTCTGCTGGAAAATGGCAAGGAAACCGATGAGATCACGGCACGCTTCGGCTGCCGGGAGTTCCATGTTGACCCAGAAAAAGGCTTTTTCCTCAATGGACGCAGCTATCCGCTTCGTGGCGTTTCCCGTCATCAGGATCGGATGGGGATCGGTAATGCCCTTACGCTGGCAGAGCACCGGGAAGACATGGAGCTGATCCGCGAGATCGGTGCGAATACGATCCGACTGGCACACTACCAGCACGCACAGGAGTTTTATGATCTGTGTGACGAGTATGGCATGATCGTCTGGGCAGAGATACCTTATATTACGATGCACATGCCGAATGGCCGTCAGAATACGCTGGATCAGATGCGGGAATTGATCACGCAATGTTATAATCACCCGTCCATCGTCTGCTGGGGACTTTCCAATGAGATCACAGCCAGTGGTAAAGCGACAGAGGATCTGATGGAAAATCACCGTCTGTTGAATGAGCTGTGTCACCGTATGGATGCGACCCGGCCTACCACAATGGCGCATGTCTTTATGCTGGAGCAGGACAGCCCCTTGGTCGGACTGGCAGATCTGGACTCTTACAATTTGTACTTCGGGTGGTATCTGGGAGAACTGGAGCAGAACGACAGCTTCTTTGACGAGTACCACACGGCGTATCCGCAGCGGTGCATCGGCTTCAGCGAGTACGGTGCAGATGCGAACCCGCAGTATCAGGATGCAAATCCGGAAAAGGGCGATTACACGGAGGGATATCAGTGTATCTACCATGAACACATTCTGCACTGCATCCAGCAGCGGCCGTATCTCTGGGCGACTCATGTGTGGAATATGTTTGACTTTGCCGCCGATGGACGGGACGAGGGCGGAAAGAACGGACAAAACCAGAAGGGCCTTGTCACCTTTGACCGCAAGCTGAAAAAGGATGCGTTCTATCTGTATAAGGCGGCATGGAATCACAAAGAACCCTTTGTTCATCTGTGTGGCCGCCGCTATGAGGAACGTCCGGAAGCAGAGACGGAGATCAAAGTGTACTCGAATCAGCAGAAGGTTGCATTGTTCGTGGATGGTGTCCAAGCTGCAGAACAGACCGGGCAGACGATCTTCCGTTTCCGGGTAAAGCTTACAGGAGAGCATTGCATTGAGGTGCGTGCGGAGGGCTGCTCGGATTCGATGCGTCTGCGCCATGTAGAAAAACCGAATCCTTCTTATGCAATGGTGCAGAAAGGTGAGGTGGTCAACTGGTTCGACCATGAAAAGTTCCGCGAAGACTGCTTCTCGATTCAGGATACCTTGGGTGAACTGATGGCAGACCCGGAGGCGGGCAAACTGGTAGGAGACCTTATGAACCGGATGCGTGCAAGCCGGGGCGATGTGGCAAAAAGTACCGCGGGCAATGCAAATCTGCAAAAGATGATGGCGCAGACAAAATTTGTCAGTCTGCTCAAGCGTGCGGGAAAGGCTATTACCGGAGAGCAGATCGCCGCTCTGAATGAAACGCTGCAGTCGATCCCGAAAAAGAAGTAAGGGAAGTTAATTATGCCGAAAATCAAAAAAGTTGTTGCCACAGTGTGGTATAATAAGAAGAACATGCACGATCTGCGCAGAGTGTTTCCCGATGCAGAGTTCTGCTATGTGGATTTTTTCGATAAAGAAAAACTGGCGCAAGAGGTAAAGGATGCCGATGTTGCAATCCTGATGGGAGATGTTGACCCCTGTCTACTGGGAGAGAACACCCTGAAATGGATCCACTGCGATCATGCCGGGCTGAACGGCAGCGCACGCCCCGAAGTGTTCGCCCGTGGGATCCCGGTTACCGGTGCAGCGGGCCGCAGCGCACCGGTGCTGGCAGAGCATTGCATCTACTTTATGATGCAGGGCTGCTACCACACCAAAGAACTGCTGCGTGCACAGGAAAATTGCACATGGGGTGTGGACGGTATGAATACTTGGCGCGGTCTGTATGGCCGCACCGTGGGAATCGTCGGCATGGGTAACAATGGCCGGATGCTGGCCGATCGTCTTCATGCGTTCGGCATGAACATTGTGGCTTATGATAAGTTCCCCATCAAAGGATACGATTACATCAGCCAGAAATACTGTGCGGATGCAGGTGATACGATCCAGCCGCTGTTGGAGCAGAGCGACTTTGTGGTGCTGACTTTGGCACTGACAGACGAAACTTACCATATGATCAATAAGGAAACGCTTGCTCAGATGAAAGACGGGGCGTTTCTGGTCAACATGGCGCGCGGCGGCATTGTCTGCACGGAGGACCTGATCGAAGCTTTGAACAGCGGCAAACTTAGTGGTGCCGGGCTGGATGTCTTTGAGGAACAGCCTCTTTCACCGGAGAGTCCCCTGTGGAAAATGGAACAGGTATATATCACCCCCCATTCCACGCCGCAGGTGCCGGATCGGGCAGCCCGAAGCATTGAGATCATCCGGGAAAATGCACGGCGGTTTGAAGCAGGAGAACCTCTGCGGAATCAGATGCGGCCAGAGGATGCGATGAACGGTGAAAAGTCCCAAGGCGGCTGGGCACGGATGATGAACAGCAATGTTCCGAAAGAAAAAATTGATCTTCAGAGATTGGAAAAATATCTGGGCAAACGCGGATGGACTGACCCGTCCGAATGGATGTGAGGAGACGGTTATGAGTGAAAAACATTGGTGGACAAACTATCCATGGCGCATGATCCAGACCAATCTCCGCGAAATTGATATGGCGGAGATCGATGCCGAGACCTATGCGCAGCAGCTTGCCGATTATGGTGCGACCGTAGTCACGCTGAATGCAGCGGGAATCATTGCAAGTTACCAGACGAAACTGGAATTTCAGACCCAAAGCCCCTATCTGACCGGCAGCAGTCTGCGTGAGATCATAGACGCCTGCCACAAGCGGGGGATTCGTGTGATTGCACGGACGGATTTTTCCAAACTGCGGGAAGATGTGTTTGCGCAGCATCCGGATTGGGCTTACCGGGATAAGGATGGAAATGTTGTCAACTATAATGGAAACATCCAGACCTGTCCCAATGGAGGCTACCAGCAGGAAAAAAGTCTGGAAATCCTTCGTGAAGTCCTGACGACCCATCCCTTTGATGGTGTGTTCTGCAATATGAGCGGCTTTCTTGTGGTGGATTACAGCGGCGTCTACCATGGCCCATGCCATTGCGAGAATTGCAAGCGGCTTTTCAGCGAACAGTATGGGCTGGAGGTTCCACAAAAGGACGATCCGCGCGACCCGAATTACAAAAAATATGCTGCGTTCAAGGCTGGCTGCATCAAGGCATATCGTGAGCGTCTGGTGCGAACGATTCGTGAGATCAGCCCGGAGCTTGCCATCAATGGTTTGGATTACATCCGCACGGAATCTGCTACCGAGATCGGCGTTCCGCAGTGGCAGTACAGCGCGTCCAGCAATGCCCGGAAAACGGCCGGACCGCTGCGGACTCGCCCGGCGGATAATGCCAGCGTGGACTTTATGGGCTTTCGATATCGGGACACATCGGTCAGCGGTCCACAGCTGGCACTTCGGCAGTGGCAGAATCTGGCGAACGCAGGGAGCGTAAGCCTTTACATCATGGGGCATATGGGCAATCACAAAGACAAAACAGCCCTGATCGCCAGCAAACCGGCGTTTGAATTCCACAAAAAGAACAAAGAGATTTATGCCGGTCTGACAAGTGCAGCAAAGGTTCTGCTTGTCAATAAGCCGATCATGGCACGGAGCGATCCGGAGAACTATGGTTGGGTACGTGCATTGACCGAAAGTCACATTCCGTTTGATGAAGTCAAACTGGCAGAGTTGACTCCGGAATCGCTGCCTCGCTGGGATGTTATCATTCTGGGTGATATGAAGAAGCTGACGCCTGCGCAGGCCAGTATGTTTGATTCTTATGTGGAACAGGGCGGAACGCTTCTTGCCACAGGAGTTCTGCCGGAACTGAACTGTCTGGGAATTCAGGAAGTCCGGAACGGCTGGAAGGATCGGATGTCCAGTGTGTTTGAATTGGGAGAAAATGAAGAAACGGTTTTTCCCCGAAGCGCAGCAGCACATTTTATTACCCCCGGTGCGGTTTTGGCAGACGTTGCCTTCCGAGAAGAAACGGAAACCTTCCTGCACCTGATCCCAGAACATCCCTTTGGTCCGCCGGAACTCTGCTATTATACAGAAGTAAGTGAAATTTCCGGCATCGGCGTGACTCCCTATGGAAAGGGAAAAGGGATTTGCATCCCGTGGCTTGTTGGAAGCTTTTACTTCAACGAAGGGTTCGACAATACGCTGCATCTGATGCAGGATGTTCTACATAATCTATGTGGGATTCCGGAACTTGCACCCAAGCTGCATCCAAGTGTGGAATTGGTGCTTTGTCAGAAAGAAAGCACCCTGCTCGTACAGCTTGTAAATGGCAGTGGTGTTTTTGCGAATAGCTATTTTGAGCCAATTCCGATGCAGAACGTGATCCTGCATTTCCCCGGCCTCGCAGGGAAACAAGCGCATACGCTGAACGGCGGAACAGTGACAGTACAGGATCATGGAACTGCATTGGAACTGACACTGGATCGACTGGGAGCGTACGAAGCAATCGTGATTTCCTGAAATTCTTCAACGGTAGAACGATACAAAAAGGAGAAAATAAAATGAAAATTGGTTTTATTGGTCTTGGCATCATGGGAAAGCCCATGGCAAAAAATCTGCTGAAAGCAGGCTACACCGACCTGCTGGTGAATAACCGCAGTCAGGCGTCTGTTAAAGAGCTGGAAGCAGCCGGAGCAACGGGTGCGACCCAGCAGGAGATCGGCGACCAGTGCGATGTCGTCGTCACCATGCTGCCAAACTCCCCGCAGGTCAAGGAAGTCATGCTGGGCGAAAACGGCGTGGCGGCCCACATGAAGCCGGGCGCAGTGTTCATCGACTGCTCTTCCATCAACCCGGTGGCCTCGAAAGAGATCGCTGCGGCTCTGGCCGAGAAGAACATCGAGATGCTGGACGCGCCGGTTTCCGGCGGTGAGCCGAAAGCCATTGACGGTACGCTGAGCTTCATGGTCGGCGGCAAACAGGAAGTGTTCGACCAGTACAAAGAGTTGCTGTCGGCTATGGGTTCTTCGGTCGTCCGCTGCGGCGAGGTCGGCGCGGGCAACACCACCAAGCTGGCAAACCAGATCATCGTCGCCTGCAATATTCAGGCATTGGCCGAGGCCCTGACGTTGGCACAGAAGGCGGGCGTTGACCCCAACGCCGTCTTTGCCGCCATCAAGGGCGGTCTGGCCGGCTCTACGGTCATGAATGCGAAAGCACCCATGATGATCGAGGGCAACGATAAGCCCGGCTTCAAGATCGACCTCCACATCAAGGACCTGAACAATGTTCTGGATTGCGCCCACGCCGTCGGCGCACCTGTCCCGATGACTGCCGAGGTGCAGGAGATCATGCAGTGGCTTCACAACCACGAGAAGGGTCAGGCAGACCACAGTGCCATCGCTCAGTATTACGAGTATCTGACCGGTATTAAGATCGGTCGATAAGGGAGCAGAAAATGAACACGAGTTTGCGCAGGGATGCAGAGACAATCATCCGTTCCAGCCTGAATGCTGTCTTGCCGGATGAAGCAGTTCGCCGTGCGCTGAAATCCTTTGTGCCGAAGGGCGGCAAGGTGCTGCTTGTGGCGGCGGGCAAAGCCGCATGGCAGATGGCCCATGCCGCGGTAGAAGCACTGGAATGTGTGGATGGCGGCGTGGTCGTGACGAAATATGACCATGTGAAAGGCGAAATTCCCGGAGTAAAATGCTATGAGGCGGGCCATCCGGTGCCGGATGAAAACAGCTTTGCGGCTACCGAAAAGGCGTTGGAGCTGGTGCACGGTCTGACAGAGAAGGATACCGTTCTGTTCCTGCTTTCCGGCGGCGGCAGTGCGCTGTTTGAAAAGCCGATGCTTCCCGGTGAGGAGTTGCAGGATATCACTGGCCAGCTCCTTGCAAGCGGTGCTGACATTGTGGAGATGAACACAATCCGGAAGCGTCTTTCGGGCGTGAAGGGCGGACGGTTTGCACAAGCTTGTGCACCTGCACAGGTGTTCAGCATTGTGCTGAGCGATATCCTCGGTGATCCGCTGGATATGATCGCCAGCGGCCCGGCGGTGCCAGATACTTCCACCTGTGCACAGGCTCTCGACATCGCGGAAAAATACCGGCTGAAGCTGTCGGAACAGGCAAAGATGCTGCTGGAACAGGAAACACCCAAGACCCTCGACAATGTGACGACCCAGATCACAGGCAGCGTCCGACAGCTCTGTGCGGCTGCTGCTGATGCCTGCAAGAAGTTAGACTATGAACCCATCCTTCTGACCGACCAGCTCTGCTGTGAAGCACGAGAGGCAGGTAGCTTCCTTGGCTCCATCGTCCGCACTCACGCCGGGCAAGGTAAAAAGCTGGCATTTATCGCAGGCGGCGAAACAGTCGTCCACCTGACAGGCAAAGGCCTCGGTGGACGCAATCAGGAACTGGCTCTTGCGGCGGCATTGGCGCTTGATGGCCTAAACGCAGCAGTGTTCTCCGTGGGCAGTGACGGTACGGATGGCCCTACCGATGCCGCAGGCGGCTATGTAGACGGCGACACAGCTTCCGCACTGGCCGCAAAAGGCTGGAATGTGTTCGACACTCTGCAAAACAATGATGCCTACCACGCGTTGCAAACGGTGAATGGTCTGATTATCACTGGAGCAACCGGCACAAATGTCAATGATGTTGCTGTTGCCTTGGTAGGATGAGCCTTAATTTTCCGGTATAGTTTCCATTTAATGATAGCCCACACCTCAAAATGACGGTATTCATTTTGAGGTGTGTTTTTTATAAAAATAAGACGAAAAGACTTGCAACTCTCTGTAATCTATGGTGTATACATTATACGAAACATTGCTTTGATGAACGTATTACCGTTCAATGATGTATAAATGGAGGTGCCTGCCATGACCGCTTTGCTCGGAACCGCTATGACAGTGCCCGGTACAAGACCCAGTTGAAGAAGAACGGCGTCAAACTCATGTCGGCTACCGAGATCATCTCCGAGGGGCCGGAGGGCATCATTCTGGAATCCGTCCTTGAGGGCTATGCCGAGTATTACTCCGCCGACTTGTCCGAAAAAGTCATTAAGAACAAGCGTGGTGGGCCGATGACATTCAATGTTATCCAGCACATGTTGAGCAACCGCCGCTATATCGGCGAATTGAAGTACCGGGACATCGCAACTTGTCCGGGATGATGCCGCCATGGAATCCATCATCGCCAAGGTCATGGCGCTGCAAAACAAGGAGAACACCAATATTCCCCTCTATGAGAAACAGCTTCGAGATGCGGAGTCCGGTATTCAGAATATGCTCAACGCGATTCAAGCTGGAATCCTGACCAGTTCCATCAAGGAACGGTTGGAGCAGCTCGAAGAAACCAAGCGTGAGCTTGAAGCACGCATTGCGGAAGAAAAGTTGGCAAAGCCCAAAGTCACGGCAGAGCATACCAGACTCTGACCGTCTTTTTGCTTATTATGGAAAACGTGAATGTCTTGCAGGTGGTGCTTACTTGCCCAGCAGACCATTAAGGATGTTGTGGCCGATATTGAGCGAGCCGTTGATGAAGTTTGCACCGGCGTTCATTGCATCCTGGATGAAGTTGGTCTCACGGTTGCCGGTAAACCAGCTCAGCATGTTCACAGCCATTGCACCGACGGTGACCACAGCAGCGGCACCGACAGCGATAATGGGAGCAGAGATTTCAAGCTCACCGATTTTGAAGCCGCCGCCGATGTGCAGCATCTCGTCGTCGGTGATCACAGAGCAGTTAGCGGGCAGGTTCATGTTGTTGGTTTTCATAGTAAGTTATTCCTTTGCAGTTAAAGTTGTTTTTATTGATGATACAGAGGGAGTGACGCCCCCGTTCAGCAATGTCAGTATAAAGGACAAATGTTTATGCCGTGTTCAAGAATGGTTAATGCTTATTTCAGGCCTTTTGTCAGCGGGATCAGGCACAGCAGGGCGACAATGCCGATCAGACCGATCACAATGCCCTGTACCATATAGCTGAACACCATGCACAGGCACATGCCCACACCCAGCATCAGTGCACCAAAAACAGACAGTGCCGTGATGCCGAGAGCCTTGCCGGTGATGTGGATAGGCTCTTTGCCCTCCATGCGGCGCCAGATGATCAAATCAGCCAGCAGTACCGCCATGCCGACTACGCCGCAGACAATGCCCTGCTGACGCATAGCCCATTGCTCAATAAGTGCCATGCACATGCCGAGTGCAAAAAATACGGTGCCGATGGTGCCAAGGATGAGTGCGACAAAATTGCTCTTTTTCATGGTAAGATTCTCCTCTTTTTTTGTCTGTTTTTTTGTTGGGTCGATTTAGTTTGATTTGATCTCGCTTTGCTCGTCCTCTGTCTTTTCCAGAAAGCGCTCGACAAAGGCGTGCTCGATTTTTTTGTAGGTGCTTACAACGGTGTACTCGATATCGTAGTAGGTGTTGATAAAAAAGTTTCCGATCCTGCCTGGTTTGATTTTGTACTGTGCCATGGTTGTTCTCCTTTCCGGTGTTTCAGGCGGTGTTTGCTGTTTACGTGTAGGATTGTACACCATCCGTGTTTGCGTAATGTTTGGCTTTTGTTTGAGTTTTGTAAATGCTTTTTTTTGATGATCCATAAAAGCGCAGAAAAAGGGCATCCGGTCAACACAACCGGATGCCCTTTGCAAAAGCGCCTTAAAGCAGGCTTTGCCCCTTCTCAAAAAGTGCGTAGATCTCCTCGGTTTTTGCTGTAATAAACGGCTCTACCTGCCGGGTCTTTTGCTGCCGGACCTTCTGATAAACAAAGCAGGGCGCAACCCAGCCCGCAAATGCAGGGACTGACAGAATAATGCACAGTGCGATCTGCGGCGGGTTTGCGGTGATGGCAAACACAGCCCCCGCCATAAAGGCAGTACCTGCCATGGCAATGCACAGTGCCCAGATGACTGCTGTGCCGGATTTTGAGTTTTCCAGGGTGTGGATCTCCTCCATGTTGGCCTCAAAATGACGCTGTAAACGGGTAAGCTCCACACGGTTTATCAGTTTGCGGTTTCGCTTCAGCCGCAGCGTCACTTTGCCGCCGCTCTCTTTGGGCGGCAGGTTTTCGTCCTGCTGCCATCCAAAACTTTCGTAGCCGTCCAGGTACAGGGATGCCTCGCCGCTGGCTACGGTTATTTCTTTATACTCATACACGGTAAAGTTGTTTGTGTGCTGTTCTTTCATAAAGCGATCCTCTCCTCATGTCCCGATGCAGGGGCCAGCGGCAGTGTGACCGTAAAGGCAGAGCCCTTTCCGGGGGCGCTATCCACAGCGACACTGCCGTCCGATAATTCCAATATCCGCTTAACAAGTGCAAGTCCGAGGCCGTTGCCCTGCGTGGAACGGCTGGTGTCACCCTGATAGAACTTGTCAAAAATATGCGTCACGGTTTCCGGCGTCATGCCGCAGCCGTTGTCCGTGACGGTTACCCGCACGCAGGTCTCTTCCGTCCGCTGGGTCAGCATTACTGTGCCGCCCTCCGGGGTAAACTTGAATGCATTGGAAAGCAGGTTTGTCCACACGATCTCCATCAGTCCGGGGTCTGCATGGATCACGGCGCTGTCCTCAAGGTCTGCTTCAAACTCGATGTTTTTCTGCTCCCAGACATCCTCAAACTGCACCGCACAGTCGCACAGCTGTGCGCATACGTCAAAGTCTTCCGGCATGGGACTTATGGTCTGCTTTTCCAGCTTGTTCAGCTTGAGCATATTCTGGATAAGATTTGCCAGCCGTTTGGTAGCGTAGCGTATGTTATCCACCTGCTCAGACTGCTCGTCCGAAAGTCCGCCGCCTGCCTGCAAAAGCTCTGCATTGCTGGAAATGACCGCCAGCGGTGATTTGAACTCATGCGAGACATCCGAGAAAAAATCGGTTTTCAGTGTTTCGATGCTGCCAAGCTCCTCCACCATCTTATCAAAGTTTATGATCGTCTGGTCAATGTAATCGGTCCTGTCTGCTGTGTGGACGGGAGCAACATAAACCGAAAAATCGCCTTCGGCCACCTGCTGGGCCGCTGCCGCCAGCTTCAGCATGGGAGCCTCGTAAACACGTCGTATCTGCCTGCGGGTAAACAGGGTCAGCCCGATCGCAACAGCGCTCCAGTAGAATAGCGTGATGTAGATCTGTACAAGATTTGACCAGCCCAGCTCGTTCATCCCGACGATAAAGCCTGTATGGATGCCGGACATCAGTAACAGGACGCCCAGATAAACAAAGAACAGCAACGGCGGAAACAGGCTGTGCTGCCGCTGCCGTGTCCAAAAGTTTTCTCGCTTCACAGTAACACCGCCTTGTAGCCAATACCGCGCACAGTCTTGATCTCAAATCCGTCACAGCCGGAAAACTTATCCCGCAGCTTTGTGATGTAGACATCCACGGCACGCAGGCTTGTCTCACTTTCCAGCCCCCAGAATTCGTCCATGAGCTGTGCCCGGGTGAAGGTCTTTTTCGGGTAGGAGAGCAGCTTGTACAAAATATTGAACTCCCGTGTGGAGACCGGTACCTCTGTGCCGTCCACCTCGGCGGTCACGGCATCAGCGTCCAGGACCAGGTTGCCTACCGCAAGCCTGCGCTCCATTTCGATGTTGGCACGGCGCAGCAAAGCCCGTACCCGCATTTCCAGCTCTGCCAGCTCCACGGGCTTGACCATGTAGTCGTCAATGCCCAGCTGGAAGCCTTTCTGTTTGGAGGGCAGGTCGTCCTTTGCCGACATAAACAGGATGGGGATGTGCTTGTTTACCTTGCGCATGGCTGCTGCAAACGCAAAGCCATCCATCTGCGGCATCATAATGTCCGAGATAATAAGGTCATACAGGCTGTTGTACATTTCTTCAAAGGCCAGCTGTGCATCCAGCACACCCTTTGCCGCAAAGCCGCAATCGTTCAGGTATGTACAGACCGTTTTGTTCAGCTTTGCGTCATCATCTACTACTAAAATATGAATCATTTGATCTTCTCCTGTTTTTCTGATTTTGAAACGTGCCAAAACATAAATAGCCCGACCAAGATGGCAGCACTGCCCATTAAAAGCCCCATTGCACCATTTGCGGCCGAGAGATCCTGCCGGGCATCGGGGACGGTAAAGGACAGCAGGGCTGTTTGTGTCAATACAAGGCAGATCATCGAGGATGCCAGGTTGACCATCTTAAGTGCATGAAACATCAACCGTCCGCTGCGCCGCTCGATCAGGATGCCGCGGATATTCAGCCCGATTTCGGCAAAAGTAAAGGCCGCAATGGGCAGCCCCATATAGATGCTGTACTGCGGCTGCTCCGGGTACAGCAGAAGCCGAAATGCGTAAAGCGTATAGCACAGGCTTGCCGCAATTAAAATTCCGGCTGTGACCCTGTAATAAGAATACTGCTTTGCGGCAGGTGCCGCAACCCCTTTCAGTGCGCAGAGCTTTGCGGCAACCATCCCAAAGGTGTAAAGTGCGTTTGCGCATGTAAATATGGACGCTGAAGATACGCCCATGATCAGCTTGCCGCACCCAAGCAAAAAGCTGCCCGTACAAGCTGCACCGGTCAGGCGAACGGTGTTTCTTCTCGGCTTTTCCACCTGCGCAGCCATTTTTGAGTCCATCTGTTTGATCCGTTCCGCAAGCCGCATACGATCTCTCCTTACACTGTTATTCTGACCTATTATAATCAGTGTTCGTTAGGCGAATATTTGAGGTTTGTTTGAGAATTGTTAATTGCGATGCTGTTTTGCACGCTTTTTTCAAGCTTATGACAATTGCAGAGCTTATCTCCAAGGGCGGCACAGATACTTTCTTCTGTCCCGCATCAGCGCTGGCAGGCTTTATTATCCTGATGGTGAATGCCGGAACGATTTAAGATTTTTAGAACGATACAGGAACCCTGTCAAAAAAACGCTGCTTTTGTCTTATGGCAAAGGCGGCGTTTTTTGCTTTGATGATTGGGGAATGGATGCTGTGCAAAATTTTTGTAACATCCGGCTGGCACGCTGCGTATGTATAGACATAAGGCAA
>CAVBNV010000020.1:0-25276 GCA_963596815.1 Oscillospiraceae bacterium | reverse complement strand
GTAGTAACGCCCCCAGTCCCCCTGCGCATCTTTCTGCGCAGCTTGACGCACTTTTATGCGCATTGTGCTTTTGCTGTACGCAGCATCGCTGTTTTGATTTTGCAGTTTGGATAATGCAAGGCAAAATATACTGTAAGTTTGCCAAAAGTACACACTGTTGCACACGGTGCGTTGGTGGTATGCTTTTGTTACGGCTCGGCAGGCAGAGCAGTAAGCCTCCGCACCGGGGGAGACGTCCCCCGGCACAGGGCACGGCTGTGCACTTGCGCAAAACGGCGGTCTCCGTTGACAAATGCACGGCAAGTAGGTAAACTAAGGGTTGATTATCCGCATTTCGTAAATTTACATAAAGGAGCGTTTATTATGCCGAGCAACAACGTACGTACCCGTTTTGCGCCCTCGCCCACAGGCTATATGCACGTGGGCAACCTGCGCACGGCACTGTACACCTATTTGATGGCAAAGCACGAGGACGGCACCTTCATCCTGCGCATCGAGGACACAGACCAGGGGCGCTACGTTGATGGTGCGGTGGATGTGATCTACAACACCCTGCGTGAGACAGGCCTTTTGTGGGACGAAGGCCCCGATGTCGGTGGCCCTGTCGGCCCCTATGTGCAGAGCGAGCGCATGGGCATGTTCAAGCAGTACGCCGAGCAGCTGGTGGAGGACGGCAAGGCATACTACTGCTTTTGCAGCGAGGAGCGCCTGGAGGCACTGCACGCCGAGCAGCGTGCCAAGGGCGAGATGACCCACTATGACGGCTGCTGCCGTGACTTGCCCCGGGCAGACGTCAAAAAGCGTCTGGCAGCGGGCGAGCCCTATGTCATCCGCCAGAGGATCCCCCGTGAGGGCGTGACCGGTTTTGATGATGTGGTCTACGGTCACATCGAGGTGAACAACAGCGAGATGGACGACCAGATCCTGATCAAGACGGACGGGATGCCCACCTACAACTTTGCAAACGTGGTGGATGACCACCTGATGGGCATCACACACGTCATCCGCGGCAGCGAGTACCTGTCCTCCACGCCCAAGTATAACCTGCTGTACCAGGCATTCGGCTGGGATATCCCCACCTATATCCACTGCCCGCCCGTGATGAAGGATGCACAGAACAAGCTGTCCAAGCGCAACGGCGACGCCAGCTATCAGGACCTGGTGGCAAAGGGCTACCTGACCGAGGCAGTGCTGAACTACATCTGCCTGCTGGGCTGGAGCCCCAGGGGCGAATATGCCGAGCAGGAGATCTTCTCCCTGCCGGAGCTCGTCAGGATCTGGTCGCCGGAGGGCATCTCGAAATCGCCTGCCATTTTTGACACGATGAAGCTGCGTGCCATCAACGCCGAATATATCCGCCGCCTGTCGCCGGACGAGTTTTTGAAAAAGGCTGAGCCGTGGATCGACAGCGCCGTGCACACAACCATCGACAAAAAGCTGCTGTGCGCAAACCTGCAGCCCCGGTGCGAGGTGCTGGGCGAGATCCCCGAGCAGCTGGACTTTTTTGATGCGATGCCGGAATACGACGTAAGCCTGTACACCAACAAAAAGCAAAAGACCACCCCCGAAAGCGCCAAGGAGGCGCTGGAGGCACTGCTGCCTGTGCTGAGCGACGAGGCGCTGGACTTTACCGACCGTGACACCGTGTTTGCCGCCTGCAAGAGCTGTGCGGAGGCACTGGGCAAAAAGAACGGCTGGCTGCTGTACCCGCTGGGCATTGCCCTGTCCGGCAAGCAGCGCACCCCCGGCGGCGGCACAGACCTTGCCTGCATGATGGGGCGTGCAGTGACCCTGCAGCGTGTAAAGGACGCCATTGAAAAGCTGAACGGCTGATCATGCCGCTACAAGCCGGCATAAAACCGCCGGTTTACACTGATCGTAAAGAGATATGCAATGAAAAAACTGCCAAATGCCGTAAAGTGGCTGATCATCCTTGGGGCGCTTGCCCTGATGGCACTGCTCGCCTTTGCGGTCAACGACCGAGCCTCACGCGTGGAGATGCCAATGCCGGACAACAGCTTTGGCATCTACCACAGCCCTGCGGACACCACCGCAAAATAAGCACAATAAAACACGCAGCGTACCGTGACGACGGGTCAAGGTACACTGCGTGCTGCTTTTATGGCTGCCTGTGCTGTGTCAGCTGTTTTTCATGTCAGAGGGGATGGGGTTTTCGGTCATGATAAACCAGAAGGTCGTGCCCTTGCCAAGGGTGCTTTGCACCCCGAAGCGGAAGCCGTGCTGCTGGAAGATCGCCTTTGTGATGGACAGCCCCAGCCCCGTGCCCTGCTTGCCTGCGTCGGAGCGGGAGCGGTAGTAGCGGTCAAAAATGTAGGGCAGGTCGGCAGGGGCAATGCCCGGGCCGTGGTCCTCCACCTCGACACGCACACCCTCGGTGCACGCACTTGCACGCAGGATAAAAATGCCGTCCGCACCGATGTGGTGCATGGCATTGCCCAGCAGGTTGTGCAGCGCACGCTGCATCATATCCGGGTCTGCGTAAACGGGCAGCTCCTCATCGGGGATCTGCAATTGCAGCTGCCAGCCGTTTTGTGTGCAAAGCGCATCGTAGCGCTCGCTCACCTCATCGCACAGCTGCCCCATATCAAAATGGACACGGCTGCATTTTTCTGCACCGCTGCTCACCTTGCTGAGCTCCATAACGCTGGACACAAGCGCCGTCAGGCGGTCGACCTCGTCCACAATGATGTTCATCTGCTCGTCACGGTGCGCCTTGTCGTCGCCGGTCAGGTCACGCACCGTCTCGGCGTAGCCCTTGATGAGCGTAAGCGGCGTGCGCAGATCGTGCGAGACATTGGCAAGCAGGTCACGCTGCATCTGCGCTGTGTGCTGCACCTCCTCTGCCATGTGGTTGAAGTCCCGCGTCAGTGCGCCAAGCTCGTCGTCACGGCGGGTGTCCACCTGCACGGTGTAGTTGCCCATTGCCATCTGCCGTGCCGCCGCCGACAGCCTGCGCAGCGGCTTTGTGAACCACTCGCTGAACAGCCATGCCGCCGACAGGGCGAGGGCAAAGATCAGCCCTGCCGCCAGCGGCAGCACATTGCTCATCACCTTGCCCGCCTCCGACACATGGATCAGGCTTGTGGTCACAAGCACGGTATAGGTGTTGCCCACGGTGGTGCGCCCTACCAGCAGCTGCGCATAGCCCGACAGCCGCGGCGGGCGCAGCGTCTGCTTAAAGCTGCCTGTGGCGCGGCACTTGCGGTGCATGGCAAGCACCGTCGATACGATCTGGTCGTTGTTGGTCGCATCCGACAGCATTGTCTCGTGCAGGTTGCAGTAGGTCTGGTTTTCAATGCGGTACACGGTGCGCAGTGTCGAGTCCGAGATATCCACGCAAAAGCTGCCCAGTGTACTGTTGGCGTACAGCTCACCGGCCAGCTGAGAAAAAAACGCATCATCGATGTACATCTCGCCAAACGACCAGTACGACAGCGTCCTGCCCTCCTGCAGGGCACTGTCGATCTTGGCAACGATGGTGTCCGCCTGCTCGCTCAGCTGCTGCTCGATGCGGCGGGTGTACAGCGGCTCCAGCAGCTGTGTGGACAAAAACCAGAACAGCATCAGCAAAAACAGACAGATAAAGCACAAAAACCACATCAGCTGCCCGCGGATGCTGGTCATGTGCAGCTTTTTCAAGGGTCGCAGCATGCAAACACGCTCCTCAAGGCAGTTGGTCAGCGGGCGGCATCCGGGTCAAACTTATACCCGATGCCCCACACCGTGGAGATATAGCTGCGGCACTTGCCAAGGTGGCCGCGCAGCATTTTGACATGGGTGTCCACGGTGCGGTCCTCGCCGAAATAGTCGTAGTTCCACACCTTTTGCAGGATCTTTTCGCGGCTGAGCGCAATGCCCTTGTTTGAGGCCAGAAAGACCAGCAGGTCAAACTCTTTGGGCGTCAGCGACACCTCCTCGCCGGACACACGCACGGTGTGGCTGGCAGTATCCACCGTCAGCTCGCCAAAGGTCATGCTGTTTGCGGCGGTGTCCGTGTGCGGCATGGTGCGGTTGAGCACCGCCCTGACGCGCGCCACAAGCTCGCGCGGAGAAAACGGCTTGACGACATAATCGTCCGCACCTGCCTCCAGCCCGGAGAGCTTGTCGTACTCCTCGCCGCGTGCCGTCAGGATGATGACAGGCGTGTTGATGTGACGGTTGCGCATCTCACGCAGGCAGGTCATACCGTCCATAAACGGCATCATCAGGTCAAGGATCACCAGGTCAAACGCACCGCCGGTAAGCTGTGCCAGTGCAGCGGTGCCGTCGCCGGCCTCCTCGCACACATAGCCGGCATACTGCAAATGCTCGTGGATCAGCTCGCGGATGCGCGGCTCATCGTCAACAATCAAAACCTTCGCCATAAAAACCCCTCCTTAGATCGTACATTCTGTAAACAGCACACGCACCGGCTCTTCCCTGCCCGGTGCCGGGGCGGCTGCAAATTCTGTCAAAGCCCCTTGCTGCGCTGCCTGCGCTTACTTTGTGCGCTTTGCGTCCAGCTTTTGCAGCATAAAGCGGTCCAGCAGCTCCGGCTGGAACAGCGGCTCTTTATAGCCAAACGACTCACGGATAAAAATCAGCGTGGCAACGGTCTGCCGCCCCGGGTCGAGCCGCAGAGAGTACAGCGTATCCAGCGGCTGCTGCGTGGGCTGGTGCAGCGTAAGGTGCAGCGAAAACCCGCCGTCCGGCTCACGGCGGCACTCGTAGGCAAACTCGTCGGTCTCGCGGTGGTCATCCAGCCGGTCAAAGCACTCGTCAAGCGCAAGCTCTGTGCGGAACTCGCTGAGCCCTGCAGGGCCGTACTGGCTGCGGCGCTTGCTTTCACGCTTGGACAGCAGGTAGATGCACGCCGCCAGTGCAGCGGCGGGCAGCACAAACGACAGGATGATATTCATGCGGCACCTCACACAAAGAGTTTTTCTTATTGTAACACACTGTGCCCTGTTTTTGTGCTATAATATTTTTAATTCTTTCTTAATTTTACAGGTATGCCCGCCGCCGTGCGGGCGGGAGGACAGAATGAAGCTCAAATTCACACGCAAGACCTGGTATTTTTTTCTGCTGGCGGCAGCCGCAGTGTCGATGCTGGGCGGCCTTGCCGCACTGGGCGGTTATGATTTTTCGGGTCTGGAGGTCATCGTCTTTGCCATTACCGGCATCACGGTGCTGTTTCTGGCGGCGCAAAAAGGGCAGCCGGCAAAGGACAAACGCAATTACACCCTTGTGTTCGTATTGCTGATGCTGTCAGACCTGGCGGCAAACGGCTGGGCAGGCGATGTGTGCTCGGCACTGGTCTGGCCGGGGCTGCTTGCCATCGAGTACAGCCACGGCAAGCCCATCCAGCGCCCGATGCAGCTGGTGTGCGTCTCGGAGGTGCTGCGGCTGCTGTTCTCGCTGCTGACACGGTACGCAGGCATGTCGGGGCTGTCCTTCTGGACAAACATCCTGTTTGTGCTGCTGACATGCGCCCGCGGCTGGGCAGCCATGGCGCTGTACCGCACGCAGGAGGACGATTGAGCCGCACAGCGGCAAAAAGGCGCACCTTTGCCGTCTTGTATCCCCCCTTAAAATGCTGTATACTGTAAGGGATTTCGCCCCGGGCGCTGTGCCTGCGGCGAAGGCAGCGATAAAAAGCATACGCTTTATGAGGAACAATATGGATAAGATCAGAAAAACGCTGGCACTTGTGCTGGCAGCAGCCCTTTTGACCGTCAGCCTGACAGCCTGTAGCAAAACAACGACTGCCACTGTCAGCGAGGAGAGCTCGACCAAATGGGCAGAGCTTACGAGCGACCAGCTGATCATCGAGGGCATCAGCGACCCGACGGTAAAATTTGACTCTGCCATGGTAAACGGCAACCTGTACGCTGTGTTCAATGGCATCTGGAAGCGCAATACGCCCTATTTTGCGGCGCCCACCGGCACACTGACGATCACCGCATGCGGCAGTGCCGAGGGCACGCAGAAGTTTAAGCTCGCCCTGTGGCAAAAGGTGGACGGCGGCGTGCAGTATGTGCCGGACACGACGTACTACGTCACCACGGACGGGCAGGACTACAAGTTCACCCTGACAGGGCTGGATGTGTCGGCAGTGTACCGCATCACCATCTCGTACGACTCCAGCAAGTACTACCTGACGGGCCTGCTCAAGGTGGAGGGCGTCGGCTGATGAAGACACAGATGCGCAACTCGATGATGCTGATGCTGTGTGCCTTTATCTGGGGCACGGCATTTGTGGCACAAAGTGCCGGCTCCGGCATGGGCGCATTTTCGTTTTTGGCAGGGCGCAGCTGGCTGGCAGTGCTGGTGCTCGCCCCGACCGTCAAGGTATTTGATGCGCTGCGCCGCAGGCAGGGCGTGCCGGGCGGCAGCCCCCAAACCCCTGCCCAGCGCCGCCTGCTGCTGTGCGCAGGGCTTGTGTGCGGTACGTTTTTGTTTGCCGCCTCCTCCGCACAGCAGGTCGGCATCACGCTGAACCCCAGCACCGCAAAGGCGGGCTTTCTGACAGCGATGTACGTGGTGCTGGTGCCGGTGTTCGGGCTGCTGCTCGGGCGCCGCGGCAGTGCACAGCTGTGGGTCAGCATGGTCATCGCCGTGGGCGGGCTGTACCTGCTTTGCATGAAAAACGGCTTCGGCGGCATCGAGCCCAGCGACTGGGCGCTGATGCTGTGCGCCGTCCTGTTCAGCTTTCAGATCATGTCGGTGGATCACTTTTCGCCCAGGCTGGACGGCGTACGTCTGAGCTTTTTGCAGTTTTTTGTGGTCTCGGTGGAGAGCACCGCAGCCGCACTGATTTTCGAGACGCCCACGGCGGCACAGTTTGCCGAAAACGCCGTGCCGCTTTTGTACTGCGGTGTGATGTCCAGCGGCGTTGCCTATACGCTGCAGATTTTGGGTCAGCGTGACCTGAACCCCGCCGTTGCAAGCCTGATCATGTGTCTTGAAAGCGTGTTCAGCGCATTGGGCGGCTGGCTGCTGCTGGGTCAGAGCCTCTCTGTGCGCGAGTGGATGGGCTGTGTGCTGATCTTTGCTGCCGTTGTGCTGGCACAGCTGCCCGTACCCGCACGCAGGCAAAAGCGCTCGTCCTGATATGGCACACTCTGATACACCGCAGCTGCGTACGGCAGGCGGCATCGCATACGAGCTGCAGCGCCGCAATGTAAAGCGGCTGAACCTGCACGTCCGCACTGACGGCTCGGTGGCGGTAAGCATCCCGCTGCGCTCCCCCCTGTCGGCGGCAGATGCCTTTGTGGCACAGCACGCCGCATGGATCCGTGCCGCACAGGCACGTCAGCTTGCACGTGCGCAGGCGCAGCAGGCACGCCCTCTGCCGGACAAAGCGACGGCGCTGGCGTATTTTACCGCCCTGAGCGATAAGGTCTACCCCGCTTTTGCCAATGTGCTGGATGGGCACAAGCCCGTCATAAAGGTGCGCAGCATGACCTCCCGCTGGGGGGTGTGCGTGCCCGCAAAACGGCAGATCACCTTTGCGCTGCAGCTTTTTAACATGCCGCCTGCCGCGCAGATCTATGTGGTCGTGCACGAGTACTGCCATTTTCTGGTGCCGAACCACAGCCCGCTGTTCTGGGCGCAGGTGGAAAAGCTGCTGCCTGACTGGAAGGCACGACGGGATCTATTAAAGTAACACAGGAGGCATTCGTCCTTGGAAAACCAAAAAAAGGCCGGCGGCGACAAATACGCACGCCTTGCCGGCAACACACTTATTTTTGCCATCTCCAGCTTTTCTTCAAAGCTGCTGACGCTGATCGTGCAGCCCTTTTTGACCTATGCAATGGCAGAGATCGCCGACCTTGGTCTGGCAAAGATCCTCAGCCAGTACGCAAACCTTTTGATCCCCTTTGTGTCGCTGGGCATGTCCAACGCCATCATCCGCTTCGGTCTGGACAAGGGCAACAGCGAAAAGCAGGTATTCACCAACGGTCTGCTCACGATCCTGGGCGGCTTCGGCATCCTGGTCATTTTGTGGCCTGCGGCACGCTTTTTGCCGGACATGGCGCAGTACGGTCTGCTGATTTATATCTACGTGCTGATGAGCTGCCTGCGCACGCTGTGCACGCAGTTTGTGCGCAGCCGGCAATGGAACAAGCTTGTGGCCATCGACGGCATTCTGTGCACCGTGGCAACGCTGGCCTTCTATGTACTGTACCTGATCGTCTTCCGCTGGGGCGCAAACGGCTACCTGCTTGCGATCATCAGCGGCGACCTTACCAGTGTGCTGTTCCTGACCTGCAAGGGCAAACTGTGGGGCTACGTGCAGCTGAAAAAGCTGAACAAAACGCTCTGGCAGCAGATGCTGCGCTTCTCGCTGCCAATGATCCCCGCACAGATCAGCTTCTGGGTCATCAATGCGTCCGACCTGTTTTTTGTGCGTGAGATGTGCAACGGTCTGGACGGCAGCAGCGGCGACGCATGGAGCGGTCTGCTCTCCACCGGCTATTTTCTGCCGCAGATCCTGTCGACGCTCGGTTTGATCTTTTACGATGCATGGCAGCTCTCCGCCGTGACAGAGGAGGAGGAGCGCTCCAAATTCTTCACGCAGGTGTTTTACATCTACTCCGGCGTGCTGTTCTGCTGCGCATCGGGCATCATCTGGCTGTGCCGTCCGCTCATGCACGTCATGAAGTCGAACTACTACTACGCATGGCACTTTGTGCCGTTCCTCACGCTGGCATCCATGTGCAGCTGCTTCAATCAGTTTTTGAACAGCGTGTACGTGGTGGACAAAAAGTCCACGCACAGCTTTTTTACCATGATGTGCGGCGCCGTCAGCAACTGCATCATGAACTATTTCTTCATCCTGTGGTGGGGTCCGGTCGGTGCGACCTTTGCATCCTTCCTGGGGCTGGGCATCGTATTCGTCCTGCGTGCTCTGGATGCGCACCGCATGCTCCATATGAGCGTGCGTCCGCCGCGTGTGGTCATCAATTTTGCCATCCTCGTCTTTGAGGCGCTGGTGCTGCTGTCCGGCGTACCGCTGTACGGTCTGTGGACAGGGCTTATCACAGCCGTTGTCATCCTGTTCAACCTGCGTGCGGTATGGGCTATGGGGCGCATGATCCTGCTGCGCGTGCCGGGACGCCTTGCAAAAAAGCTTGTCAAAAAGCTTGATTCCATCATGCTGCGCAAAAAAACCTGACCGGTATCTTTATTTTGGCACAGCCGCAACATTTGCAGCAGCATATGCGTATTTGTAGTAAACGCCCCTTTATGGGGCGCGTACAGCACACATCAAAAACGATGCAAAGGAGCGTTTACTATGAATAAAAAACTGACCGTTTTTGCCGCAGCAGCTCTCACCGCTGTACTGCTTACCGGTACCGTGGCAGGTGCCGCCGTGCCAGCCGCAGCAGACACCGCTCTCTGTGCAGAGAACTGCCTGCGTACCGGGTGGCAGCAGGCGGGCTCGCCTGTGGTATCGGACAGGCTGCAAAAGATCTGCGAGCAGGCCTTTGCCGGGCTGCTTGGCGCAGATTACAAGCCGGAGGTCCTGCTTGCTACCCGCCGGACACCCGGCTCGACCGGCTACCGCATTTTGTGCCGGATGCAAGCCGTAACGCCCGGTGCGCGCGAGCAGTACGTGATCGTCACCCTGCACAAGCCCCTGCTGGGCAGTGCCGCCGTAGACACGGTCACCGAAACACAGATGGACACCGACCTGGGCGATGCATCCGGCATGCTTGCCGGCGGCTGGACAAAGCCTGACACCGTCGCCCTGACAGCCGAGCAGACCGCCGCCTTTGACGCTGCCATGCAGGGGCTGACCGGCGTGAGCTATAAGCCGCTCGCACTGCTCAGCACACAAGTGGTCGCCGGCGTCAACTACCGCTTTTTGTGCGAGGCAACGGCAGTGTACCCCGGGGCAGAGCCCTACTACGCCGTCGTGACCGTGTACCAGGCTCTGGACGGCACCGCACAGATCCTGGATATCACCGACCTGCCGAACAGCTGACTGTAAAATAGCGCACCCGCGGCAAGCCTATGTTGTAAGGCTGCTGCGGGTGTTTTGCTGTCATCGGGTCTGCAAACTGCCCAAAAAGCGCTCCATTTTAGCCACGTTTTGCCCTGCAATGTACATTTTGCATGAAGATGCTTGACGATTTTGCACGGAATGGATAATATAAACTTGGTAAATAGTGTGGACGGACGGTCATGTCCGCCAAAACAGCCATCTGATATGTTGCAATTCTGAGGTTCATACGGGAGGACCATCATGACAAATGCAGAAAAACTCACCCTGGCAAAGCACGCCTGTCACATCCGCATGGGCGTGATCGAGGGCACACACAGCGCAAAGTGCGGTCATCCGGGCGGCAGTCTGGATATCGCCGAGGTGCTGTCCTACCTCTATTTTAACGAGATGAACATCGACCCCAAGGACCCCCGCAAGGCAGACCGCGACCGCTTTGTGCTGTCAAAGGGTCACGCCGCACCGGCACTGTATGCCGCACTGGCCGAGCGCGGGTTCTTCCCTGTGGAGGACCTCAAAACGCTGCGCAAGATCGGCAGCTACCTGCAGGGTCACCCGAACATGAACGAGACCCCGGGCGTGGATATGTCCACCGGCAGTCTGGGACAGGGCGTGTCCGCCGCATGCGGTATGGCACTGGGTGCAAAGTACGGCAAAAAGGATGTCAACGTCTTTACCATCCTGGGCGATGGCGAGGTGGAAGAGGGCGAGTGCTGGGAGGCATTTATGTTTGCCGCCCATTACAAGCTGGCAAACCTGTGCGTCATGCTGGACCGCAACCATCTGCAGATCGACGGCACCACCGAGACCGTCATGAGCAGCGCCCCGCTGGAGGACAAGCTCAAGGGCTTCAACTTTAACGTTGTCACCATCAACGGGCACGACTTTGACCAGATCGAGCAGGCAATGCGCTCCTTCCATGCGCAGACCGAAAAGCCCACCTGCATCATCCTGGACACCGTCAAGGGCAAGGGTGTCTCCTACATGACCAATGCAGTCGATTGGCACGGCAAAGGCCCCAACGACGAGGAATACCGGATCGCCATGGATGAGCTGAACGCCGCATACGCTGCGCTGGAACAGGAGGACAAGTAAGATGGCAGATGTAAAAAATATCGCTACCCGTGATAGCTACGGCAACACCCTGAAGGAGCTTGCTGCCGAAGGGCACGATGATCTGGTCGTTCTGGACGCAGACCTTGCCGCTGCCACCAAGACCGGCATGTTCCGCAAGGCATACCCCGACCGTCACTTTGACTGCGGTATCGCCGAGGGCAATATGATGGGCGTGGCAGCAGGTCTGTCCACCATGGGCTATGTGCCGTTCGTCTCCAGCTTTGCCATGTTTGCCGCCGGGCGTGCCTTTGAGCAGATCCGCAACAGCATCGCCTACCCGCGCCTGAACGTCAAGATCGGTGCCACCCATGCCGGCATCTCTGTCGGCGAGGACGGTGCCTCTCACCAGTGCTGCGAGGACTTTGCGCTGATGCGCAGTCTGCCCGGCATGACGGTCATCTGCCCGTCGGACGATATCGAGGCACGTGCTGCCGTGCGTGCCGCTTACGCAATGCAGGGGCCCGTATACCTGCGTTTCGGTCGTCTGGCAGTGCCCGTATTCCATGACGCAGCAAACTTTCACTACGAGATCGGCAAGGGCGAGCAGGTCACCGATGGCAGTGACATTGCCATCATCGCAACCGGTCTGATGGTCAACGAGGCACGCATTGCCGCACAGCAGCTGTCTGCGGAGGGCATCCACGCCCGTGTGATCAACATCCATACCATCAAGCCGCTGGACGAAGAGCTCGTCCTGCGTGCCGCCAAAGAGTGCGGCAAGGTCATCACCGCCGAGGAGCACAGCATCATCGGCGGTCTGGGCGAGGCTGTCTGCTCGCTGCTGGCGGAAAAGCTGCCCACCCCCGTGCGCCGTGTCGGCGTGCAGGACACCTTCGGCTGCTCCGGTCCTGCCTGGGATCTGCTGAAGCTGTACGGTCTGGATGCCGCCACTATCTGCAAGACAGCCCACGAGATGCTGGGCTGATCGCACCTGTAAAAACATATCGCCGCCGCCGTGCCTGCCCGCATGGCGGCGGTTTTTGTTAAAGTGCACAAAATCAAAAAATAAAAACGGTTAAACCTCCATATTTTCTAAAATCGATTGACAGAAAATTACCTATCCTGTAAAATTATGCCATAACAGCGGCCACTGTTGGAGACAGAATTTGGAGACAAAGTGATGTACTGTATGGAGGCATGATAACGATGAAAATGTTCAAAAAAATCCTTGCCTGTGTTCTGCTTGCGGCGATGGCATTGACTGTGATGACAGGCTGCGCCAACAGCAAAATTATTAAAGAAAGCATTTACAAGCAGATCACCAGTGTTTACTCCAACATCAAGTACGATGCCGCCCTTGAAGAGAAGGCTGAAAAATTTGTACAGGTGTTCGCTGCGGGCGACAATCTGGAGTCAAACAAGGAAGCAGGCATCGCCTATGCAAAGGTCTCCCGCAACGAGGAGGAATTCTGGAATTTGATGAAGAGCACCACGGATGTTGTCATGCCCGTCTGGTATCGAGTGATCGATGATTTGTCCGTCAATGCCGGTTTGATGATGATGTGCAACGATAGCTCGCAGGTCGTCTCCTCTCTGGTCAAATCGCAGGCATTTACATGCCTTGGTGAAGAGGAATATACCAAAGTCGGTGTTGCTCTGGTCAACATTAAGGGCGATACCTACTGCGTGATCATCGCATCCAAGTAAAAAATATCCACCGACCGGCGGGTATGCTTAGCGGCATCCTGCCGGTTTTTTGCGTCTTTGTGACACAGTTACGGAAGCGGTGCGTCCGGCGGTGTATAATAAAGCCATCACAAACACAAACGGAGGGCTAATACGATGGCTGTTATTACGATCACCCGCGAAAACTTTGATGCTGAGGTCATGCACAGCGATAAAACGGTTCTGCTGGATTTTTGGGCAACCTGGTGCGGCCCGTGCCGTATGCTGTCGCCCATCGTGGACGAAGTTGCTGAAGAACGCACCGACGTAAAGGTCGGCAAGGTAAACGTCGACGAGCAGCCGGAGCTGGCGGCGCAGTTCGGCGTGATGAGCATCCCCACGCTGCTGGTATTCCGTGACGGCAAGCTGGTGCAGCAGACCGTCGGCGCACGCCCCAAGAGCGGCGTCCTGGCATTGCTGGACTAAGCACAAACCTTAAACACAAAAGCACCTGCCGCATTTTAAGGGCAGGTGCTTTTTTTACGGGTCAGTCCGGCAGGGTTTCCAGTACGCAAAACGCCATGGCCACCCCGCTGTCGTGGCTAAGCGAGAGGTGTGCCTTCAGGCGGTGCTGTGCCATCCAGTCGGCGCTTGCACCGCTGAAACGGTAGGCGGGCGCTCCCCCATCCAGACGCACCGCCTCGATCTCACACAGCGCAAACGGCTCACGCAGGCCCGTCCCGGCCGCCTTCAAAAAGGCTTCCTTTGCGGCAAAATCCGCCGCTGCGCTTGCCAGACGGTGTGCATTGCCGCGCTGCGGCGCAAACGGCTCGTCCATACGCAGTGACGCACGCTCTGCCTTGCCAAACACCCGGCGGACAAAGGCATCGGCATGCGGTGAGGTAAGGCTTTTTTCGATGTGCGCAAGCCCGCACACATCACAGCCGATGCCGTAAATCATCCAGACACCTCCAAAATAGATTATTTTCACCCGAAGCGTCAGCCATATTGCACGATAATTTCGTCATAATTTATGCAAAATGTGCAAATACAGTGCATTTATCTTGAAGTTTCGGAGCAATTCGTGTACAATAACAGGGAGTTCAAGTTTATCCGAAAGGAGTGTATCATATGGGCGACGCGACCACGATTTTCTCCATCCACGACAAAAAGGATTCCGAGATCCGTGAGATCGTACAGCAGGTGTACGATGCGTTGAAGGAAAAAGGTTACAATCCGATCAGCCAGATGGTGGGTTACATCCTGTCGGAGGACCCCACCTATATCACTACTTACAAGGGAGCACGTTCTCTGATCCGCAAGGTGGACAGGGACGATTTGCTGCAGGCTTTGCTGCGCAGCTATCTTAACGTTTGATCCGCTGCTTATACCCGGGCAACCCGCTGTCTTGTGCGAGACGGCGGGTCTTTTTATGCCATCGGCAGGTTCAGTATCTGGTCCACCGTCACCTCGTACTCCCACGGCTCACGCAGCTTGCGCATCTGCTTTTCAAGCTTCTCTGTACCGTCAAAGCGCTGCATCAGGTAAAACCAGTGTGCCTTCATGCGGTTTACAGCGCTTGATGCCCCCCCAAAGGCCTCGCTGTACGCTGCATACAGCTCACCTGCATAGCCCCGCAGCTCCTCCCGTGCGGCAGGCGCACCGCCGACAGCCTGCCGCAGCAGCGCAGGGTCAGCGATCAGCCCACGCCCCACCATGACAGCACATATCTGCGGGCACTGTGTCTCGATGTCACGCAGCTGCTGCACTGTAACGATGTCGCCGTTGTAGCATACGGGCATTTTGCACTTCGGCAGCGCCCTTGCAAAGGCATCACGGTCTGCCTGCCCACGGTACAGCTGCCGCATAACACGCGGGTGGATGGTCAGCTCGCTTATCGGGTAGCGGTTGTAAATTTCAAGGATATCATCAAACTCCGCCGCACTGCTCACACCAAGGCGTGTTTTGACCGATATCGGTGCCTCTGCACCCGCAAACACCTGTGCCAGAAACGCATCCAGCTTTTGCAGGTCACGCAGCATGCCGCTGCCCTTTCCCTTTGCTGTAACCGTGCCTGCGGGGCAGCCAAGGTTCAAATTAACTTCCGTATAGCCCAGCCTGCGCACCTCGCCGATCATCCATGCGGCAAGCTCGCCGTCTTTGGCAAGCAGCTGCGGCACGACCTTTATGCCCGGGTTTGCCTCCGGCGCAAGCTCTGCCATCTTTTTCTTTACCGGGACACGGTTTTCCGGCGGGGAAATAAAGGGCGCATAGTAGCGCACGGGCGCCCCCGGCGCACCAAACCACTTTTGATGCGTCCGTCGCCAAATGCTGTCCGTCAGCCCCTCCATCGGGGCGGCATAATATTGCATAGTCGGTACTCCAAGCTGTCATCGTATGATCCGGGGCTCTGCCCTTGCACAGCAAAACGCCACCGGGCAGGCAGTCCCCTCTGCACAGTATCTTACCATAAACCTCTGCAAAAAGATACCGCTTTCGCTCATCGATCATCACCACGCAAAAGACCTTGAAAAAAGTCAAAAAAGATGTTGACAACCTGTTCCCTCTGTGCTAAAATAAGCAAGTCGCCTGGGTTAAGGCGAGCACAAAAGAATATGGGCGTGTTCCCGAGTGGCCAATGGGGACAGACTGTAAATCTGCTGCTTTCAGCTTCGGTGGTTCGAATCCACCCGCGCCCACCAAGAACTCCAGTGTCATAATGATGCTGGAGTTTCTGTTTTGTACAAAACTTTACAAAGCACCGCAAGGGTGGCGGTGCTTGTATTTTTATGCGGTTCATCCTGCTTATTTGCCGTGCTGTCAACAGACATGAATTTCTTTCAACTCACTGTTGACAAGTGGCTCAAAACGTGTTATCTTATGCAAAAAGATAAACCGCAGATTGAGAAGAGTACACCGGTGTATCCCTGTTTGCAGAGAGCTGTCCGTTTGGTGAAAGGATGGCGAAGGGGACCTTGTGGAATGGGCTCATAAGGGTGGGGAGAAAGGTCGATGACCGAGTAATACCCAACGGGTTCTCCCGTTACAGAGATACGGTGTGTTGGCACCGGATGAGTGCGCATGACAGCATGCGAATACAGGTGGTACCGCAGGACTTTACAAGAGCTCCTGTCCTGGTTGTGATAAAAGCACAGCCGGGACAGTGAGCTCTTTTTATTTTACAGGAGGCGACAGGTATGGACAGCACAACACAACAGGCACTGGCTTATTTGCAGCAGAATGAAGAACAGATGCTGGCAACGTGGCGCAGCATTGTTTCCATCGAAAGCCGCTCTGCGGAAAAAGAGAGTGTAAACAAGATCATCTCACACCTGGACACCTATTGCGATGCGCTGCAAATGCACCGCAATATCATCAAATTCAAGTCGGCGGGCTCAACGCTTGTGGCCGCCACGCAGCCGGGCAGGTATAAGCCCGTGGCATTGCTTGGGCACGTGGACACGGTACACCCGACAGGCGCATTCGGCACAGAGACCTTTAAGGTCGATGGCGATATCGTAACCGGTCCCGGCGTCATGGACTGCAAGGGCGGCGTAGTGGCAGCGCTGTACGTGATCCGTGCACTGAACCACGTGGGCTACACCGAGCGGCAAATCAAACTGATTTTGTCCGGCGACGAGGAGGTCGCACACTCGTTTTCTGCCGGTGAAAGCGGGCTTGTTTTTGAACGCGAGGCAAAAGGCTGTGCGGTGGCATTAAACGCCGAGCCCGGCACAATGGACGGCAGCATTACGCTGCAGCGCAAGGGCGGTGCGATTTTTGAGGTAGAGGTGTACGGACGGGCGGCTCATGCCGGCAAGGAGCCCGAAAAAGGTGCAAACGCCATCCGTCAGGCAGCCGAGATGATTTGCCGCATCGAAAACGCATCGGTACACGGTGAGACCACCTACAACTGCGGTGTGATACAGGGCGGCAAGGGCGCAAACGTCGTGCCGGACTACTGCCGCTTTGACGTAGGTGTGCGCTACAATACAAACACACAATACCGGCAGGCGCAGCAGCTGCTGCAAGGGCTTTGTGATGCGCCTGTGGTATCCGGTACACATTGCACCATGCGCCAAAACGGTTTTTACCCGGCCATGGAGCCTACACCCGCATCCGCAAAGCTGTTTGCGTTGTATCAGGCAGTTTGCAAAGACCTTGGCGGGGCAGTACCGGAGGGCATTGCGCAGGGCGGCTGCTCGGACAGCGCCTTTGCGGCAAGTGCCGGCGTGCCGACGCTGTGCGGCATGGGCGTGCATGGAGCCGGCGCACACTCTTTGCAGGAACGCGCAAAGGTCTCTTCCCTGCTGCTGCAGGCGCAGCGTCTGACGGCATTGATCCTTGCCCTGCCGGCAGATTTTTGATCGGCTGTAACCGGCACAAGGGTCGGGTGGCATTATAGATAGAGGGGTGTTTTATCATGAAACCGAAAGAAAAGCGCAAATTTCCAAATGCTCTGATCGTTATGTTCTACATTATGGTAGCAGCCATGGTGCTTACGTGGTTTGTGCCTGCAGGCAGGTACGATACCCTGCCCGACAGCACCGTGCTGGACCCTGCCAGCTACCACACCGTCGAGCAAAGCCCTGTAACGCCGCTTGGGCTGATGAGCGCCGTATTTGGCGGCATGAGCAGCGCAGGCAACATCATCGTATTCACATTCCTGGTAGGCGGCTACTTCAATGTGCTGATGGAGAGCAAAGCGGTTGACGGCTTTATCAGCTTCCTGACGCGCAGGCTCGGGGCAAAATCAACCATCGTGCTGCCGGTGCTCATCCTGATCATGAGCATCCTGGGCGCAACCGGTGTTATGGCAAACCCGGTGGTAGCGGTGATCCCGATTGGCCTGCTGCTCGCACGCAAGCTTGGTCTTGACCGTGTTACGGCTGTGGCAATTATGTTTCTTGCCGCATATTCCGGCTACGCCACAAGCCCCATCTGCGCTATGACGGTGCAGGTAGCACAAAAAATCGCCGATTTGCCCATGCTTTCGGGCTTCGGCTTCCGCTGTGTGATCTGGGTGGTATTTTTCATCCCCACGGTGCTGTTTATCATGCACTACGTGCACAAAGTTCAGGCGCAGGGTGTCCCTCAAACCGAGTGGGAGTCCGACGACGAGGCGCGTGTGATCGATCAGATCGAGTTTACGCCCCGTCATGCACTGGCACTGCTTGGGCTGATCGTCGGTCTCGGCGTATATGTGTACGGCTCGCTGGCACTTGGCTGGGGCATGTCTACCATGGCAACGACCATGCTGCTGGTGGCGGTGTTTGCAGCGTTTGTAACCGGCATGGGCTTCGATGGTTTTGTCAACGGCTTTTTAAGCGGCGCACGCCAGATGACTTTTTCGGCAATGCTGATCGGTCTGGCATCCGGCGTATCCTACATCCTCAACAGCGGCAACATCCTGCATTCGATCGTGTTTGCTATGGGCGTACTGCTCAACAACATCCCCCACGTGCTTGCAGGTCCTGTCATGTTCTGGTTCAACCTGCTGTTCAACTTCCTGGTCAACTCCGGCTCCGGTCAGGCAACGGTAATTATGCCGGTCATGGCACCGCTCGCCGACGTGGTTGGTGTGACACGCCAGGCAGCTGTTACCGCCTTTCAGCTGGGTGACGGCCTGTCCAACGTGGTGTTCCCCACAAGCGGTACGCTGATGGCCTGCCTTGCCGTGGCCGGTGTCGACTTCAAAAAGTGGCTCCGCTTTGTCGGCCCGCTTTTCGCCCTGTGGACCGTTATGGGCTCCGTGGTGGTGATCATCGTCGTGGCAAGCGGCGTTGCGTAAAGCCGCAACACGCCGAGCGGCGCTTTTTCAATGCGCAGCGTCTTGCAGCGTGTTAGAGCACGGATAAAAAATTTCGGCTGCCTATTGACTTTCGCTGTGTTTCAAACTATACTTTACTGCATAAAAGCAAAGACGCTCCGGACTTCTGTGTCCGGGGCTTTTTTGTTTCCCCGCTGCATGTGCATCGGGGTGGGAAGGCTTTTGTGCGCGTCAGACGTGTGCCGCGGCAAAGCACAACACATCGAAGGGAGAAATCACCATGAAAGCAAACCAAACCCATGCCGTTAGCAGACGGCTGCTCAGCCTGATGCTGGCATTGCTGATGCTGGCTGCCCTGTCACTGCCCGCATTTGCAGAGGACGAAAACAGCGTAAGCGCCAGCAAAACCATCGCAAATGCGATTTTGTACACCATCAATTCCGCAAATGAGCTGGAGTATAATGTTGTGTATACCGCCGCTGTCACGGCACAAACCACCGTCAGCGACCGCTCACTGCATGGCATCAACAGTGTGGATGCGCTGAAGAGTGTGATGGGTGAGGCAGATGCCCCCGCACTGCAGTTCGGCACATCAACCGGCAAGCGCACCCTTGGCAAGGCTGTCACCGCCGATTTGACGATCGACGGCAACGGCAACGTGGCATCCGTCACCGTGAAAAAGGTAACGGAACGCCCCATCGTCGGCATCTCGTGGAAGAGAGACACCATCGGCTCAGACTATCAGGGCTTTGCCGAAGCGTTTGAGCGAAACGGCGCCTACGCCGTCTACCTGCCGCAGATTACGGATGCCGACTCGGCAAAGGCTGTGCTGAGCGATGTAAACGGTATTTTTGTCACCGGTGGCGAGGACTGGAATCCATCCCTTTACGGCGAAACCGCCTACACGCACGGCTCCTCCGGCTGGAACGATATCCGTGACACATCTGACCTCAACTTAATGCAGCAGGCAATCGCTCTGGATGTCCCGATGCTGGCTGTCTGCCGTGGCGAACAGGGCTTTAACATCGCTATGGGCGGCGCGCTGATTCAGGATATCCCCACTTATTTGGGCGAAAAGGTCACAAGCGGCGAGATCGATGCAAGCCGTGCGACTGTGATCGAAGACACCGGTACCGGCTGGGGCACAAACCACAAGGACTGCGATACCGCACACTACCGTGTAACCGTTGACGGTCTGGTTCACAGCGGCGGCACAGGCTATCATGTGCTGGATGGCGGCACAGGCAACGACGGCATCGCCATTGACACAGCAAAATCCAAGTGGCTGTATCAGATCCTTGGTACGGACACGCTGAATATGGTCGCCACTGCACACCACCAGGCAGCCGACCCCGAGCGGCTTGGCGATGGTCTGACCATCGTGGCACGCTCCTCTGACGGCATCGTGGAAGCCATTGAACATCAGGACAGCCTGTTTGCACTGGCACTGCAGTTCCACCCCGAGCGTGACGCCCTGGGCGACAGCCGTACTGACGCCGACGGCAATGCGATCGACATCAATCAAGACCAGTGCAACGCCCTGCTGGGTGCATTGGTAAATTATGCCGGAATCCACAAAACACGTGAGAGCTCACCGCTGACCGTGCTGGCTCGCTACTTCAAATAACCTAAAATCATAGTCTCCTACCCTGCACCGACGCCGCCCATGGCGCCGGTGCTTTTTTGCTTGTCTTTTACAGCATGCGGTTATATAATTTAATGTGATGTAGTCTGCTTGCGGCAGATTTGACCCAATTTTGACAGCCAACTATAACGTTGCGGAGGAATCTTATGGCTTATCAAGTCACGTATGCGTGTATCAGCCATGTCGGAAAGCGGCGCAAAAGCAACCAGGACAATTTTTACTGTGATGGTATATGCGCTCGCCCTGATGCGCCCCATGCGCTCACTTTTCCGCTTACAGGCAAGACATATGCGGACGGGCGCCCCTTGTTTGCGGTATTTGATGGCATGGGCGGCGAGGAACGAGGCGAAATGGCGTCCCTGCTTGCAGCGCAGACAGCACGCACTGCGCAAAAAAGCGGTGATGCGCAAAGCGTGCTGTCCGGCATCTGCCGTAAGGCAAACGATGCCGTGTGCCGTTTTACAGATCAAAACAACCTTGAAGCCTGCGGCACAACAGCCGCCATGCTGCTGTTTGATGCGGCAGATGTGACCGTCTGCAACGTAGGCGACAGCAAAATCTATCGCCTCGCAAACGGACAGCTTGAGCAGATTTCGGTAGATCATCTCTCGCTTGCCCCACGTGGGCACAAAGCGCCGCTGGCGCAATACATCGGTATGCCGCCGACCGAGATGACGCTCTGCCCGTCGTACAGCCGTTACCCTCTGCAGGACGGCGACAAATACCTCATTTGTTCGGACGGTCTGACCGATATGATGCCCACAGCATCCATCTGCTCAGTCTTGAGTACTTTCCCCCCCACCGCCGCTGCACAGCAGCTTGTGCAAAGCGCCCTGGATAACGGCGGCAAGGACAACGTGACGGTACTTGTACTGGAGCTGGCACACACATCAAAAAGTAGTTTGCCGGCAAGTGCCCGACGGTCGGACAAAAGGCAGAAAGGCGCAGACAGCGGCATATTGTCTGCATCCAAATGTGCCCCCAAAAAGAAGTCACACGCTGCGGCAATCGCCGTGGCTGCGGCAGGTATCGCCGTGTGCGTTATAGGTGGGACGATTTATGCGCAGCTTTCGGCCGACCCGCACGCCAGCACCTACCGGCAGGCAGTCAGTGCCATGCAGGGCGGCGACTACTCCACCGCCGCCGGGCTGTTCGGAGGGCTGGGCAGCTACAAGGACAGCACCGAGCGAAAGCTGGAAGCCATGGGGCAGTACGTGCAAGCTGTTGACGCCGATGACTTTGACCGTGAGACCGCCTATACCTACCTGCAGACCCTGCTGGAAAACGATGCCGACACATGGCAGCCGGTATATGATGCGCTTTTCAGCTGGAAAGCTGTAGACATCTACTGGAGCACGGACGAAGAGGGCGAAAACAAGGTGCAAACCGCCAAGGCAGGCGACACAGTCTACTTCCACTTTACCGTCAGCGGCGGCGAGCCCGGTGCATCCGTGCAGCTCTACGAGAAGTCCACCTGGTCGGACGGCTATAAAACAGATGCCTCTGCCTTTGAAAAGCCCCACACTGACGGCAACAGTTCCTGGGTATCCTGGCAGCTGCCAAATAACTTCAGCGGCAGCCTGACCGAAATCATCTGCGATGCCAACGGCAGCGAGCTCGCCTCCGGTACACTGAGCATCACCAAACACACTGCGCAAGCCGAACAGCGGACAAGACCGATGCCCGGCTCCGCCTCAAAGTAAAAGGACAGGTGCAGCACATGAAGTGCAAAAACGCCGTCATCCGTCACAACAGCTAAAGATATTTTTGCGGTTCAATTTATTAGCATATATGAGGAGTTATCATGGATAAAGAATACTACAAACGGTACGAACCATTTTTTGGTGAGTGGTACATCAAAAAGTACATCGGCGCAGGCAGCTACGGCAAGGTATTTGAGATCGAGCGCAGGGATTACAATATGGTGCTCAGCGGTGCGCTGAAGGCGATCAGCGTGCCGGTCGATCAGGAAGAATACGAAAACGTGATGTCCAACGGCATGGATGAGCAGGGTGCGTCCAAATATTTCCGCGAGTATGTCCAAATCATCAGCCGCGAAATCGAAGTGATGAGCAAGCTGCGCGGACATACCAACATCGTGGGCTACGAGGACCATAAAATTATCCCGCATGCCAACGGCATCGGTGCGGATATCTTGATCCGCATGGAGCTGCTGACCCCCATAACCAATTATCTCAAGGCAAACAACGGCATCTCACGCCAGAACGTGATCCGTCTCGGCATCGATATGTGCCGTGCACTTGAGGTGTGCAAGCAATACAATATCATCCACCGTGACATCAAGCCCGCCAATATTTTTGTGTCCGATTCCGGCAGCTTCAAGCTGGGCGACTTTGGCGTGGCACGTGTCGCAAGCGCCACCACAGGTGCATCCACACGTGCAGGCACAATGAACTACATGGCGCCCGAGGTATTCCATGGGCAAAAATATAACAGCAGCGTAGATATTTACTCGCTCGGTCTGGTGATGTACCAGCTGCTCAACGCCAACCGCATGCCCTTTACCCCGCCATACCCAAAGGAGATGAGTTACCAGGACGCCGAACAGGCACGTGTAAAGCGCCTGGCAGGCGCAATCATGTCACCGCCCGCCTATGCAAGCGGAAAGCTTGCAAAAATCATTCTGCACGCCTGCGCGCCCGACCCCGACAAACGCTATAATGACCCCGCACAAATGCGCCGTGAGCTGGAGGCTGTGCTGAACACCGAATACAAAAACAAGGGCAACGGCGGTACAATCATTCCGCCTATGTCGCCTACACCCGACACCGGCGATGACGGTGAGACAAGGCCTTTTCGAGTCGCGGGCGGCTCAGGCTCAGGCAGCGGCACACCGCCCATGCCGCCTATCCCTAACCCTGCCCCCAAAAAGAAGTCACACGCTGCGGCAATCGCCGTGGCTGCGGCAGGCATTGTCGTATGCGTTATAGGTGGGACGATTTATGCGCAGCTTTCGGCCGACCCGCACGCCAGCACCTACCGGCAGGCAGTCAGTGCCATGCAGGGCGGCGACTACTCCACCGCCGCCGGGCTGTTCGAGGGGCTGGGCAGCTACAAGGACAGCGCTGACCAGCTTTTGGAGGCACAGTACCAAATGGCACTCGCCAGCTACCGGGACGGCGACTACGTCAATGCGTATAGCTTGTTTTACGACCTCTCGGACGTGGATTACAAAGACAGCACCGAACAATTTATTGAGACCGCATACTGCATAGCGGTAGATTTCTTGAATGCAGAGTATTACACAGATGCCGTTGAGTATTTCACCGCACTGGAAGGCTACAAGGACAGCACCGAGCGAAAGCTGGAAGCCATGGGGCAGTACGTGCAAGCTGTTGACGCCGATGACTTTGACCGTGAGACCGCCTATACCTACCTGCAGACCCTGCTGGAAAACGATGCCGACACATGGCAGCCGGTATATGATGCGCTTTTCAGCTGGAAAGCTGTAGACATCTACTGGAGCACGGACGAAGAGGGCGAAAACAAGGTGCAAACCGCCAAGGCAGGCGACACAGTCTACTTCCACTTTACCGTCAGCGGCGGCGAGCCCGGTGCATCCGTGCAGCTCTACGAGAAGTCCACCTGGTCGGACGGCTATAAAACAGATGCCTCTGCCTTTGAAAAGCCCCACACTGACGGCAACAGTTCCTGGGTATCCTGGCAGCTGCCAAATAACTTCAGCGGCAGCCTGACCGAAATCATCTGCGATGCCAACGGCAGCGAGCTCGCCTCCGGTACACTGAGCATCACCAAACACACTGCGCAAGCCGAACAGCGGACAAGACCGATGCCCGGCTCCGCCTCAAAGTAAAAGGACAGGTGCAGCACATGAAGTGCAAAAACGCCGTCATCCGTCACAACAGCTAAAGATATTTTTGCGGTTCAATTTATTAGCATATATGAGGAGTTATCATGGATAAAGAATACTACAAACGGTACGAACCATTTTTTGGTGAGTGGTACATCAAAAAGTACATCGGCGCAGGCAGCTACGGCAAGGTATTTGAGATCGAGCGCAGGGATTACAATATGGTGCTCAGCGGTGCGCTGAAGGCGATCAGCGTGCCGGTCGATCAGGAAGAATACGAAAACGTGATGTCCAACGGCATGGATGAGCAGGGTGCGTCCAAATATTTCCGCGAGTATGTCCAAATCATCAGCCGCGAAATCGAAGTGATGAGCAAGCTGCGCGGACATACCAACATCGTGGGCTACGAGGACCATAAAATTATCCCGCATGCCAACGGCATCGGTGCGGATATCTTGATCCGCATGGAGCTGCTGACCCCCATAACCAATTATCTCAAGGCAAACAACGGCATCTCACGCCAGAACGTGATCCGTCTCGGCATCGATATGTGCCGTGCACTTGAGGTGTGCAAGCAATACAATATCATCCACCGTGACATCAAGCCCGCCAATATTTTTGTGTCCGATTCCGGCAGCTTCAAGCTGGGCGACTTTGGCGTGGCACGTGTCGCAAGCGCCACCACAGGTGCATCCACACGTGCAGGCACAATGAACTACATGGCGCCCGAGGTATTCCATGGGCAAAAATATAACAGCAGCGTAGATATTTACTCGCTCGGTCTGGTGATGTACCAGCTGCTCAACGCCAACCGCATGCCCTTTACCCCGCCATACCCAAAGGAGATGAGTTACCAGGACGCCGAACAGGCACGTGTAAAGCGCCTGGCAGGCGCAATCATGTCACCGCCCGCCTATGCAAGCGGAAAGCTTGCAAAAATCATTCTGCACGCCTGCGCGCCCGACCCCGACAAACGCTATAATGACCCCGCACAAATGCGCCGTGAGCTGGAGGCTGTGCTGAACACCGAATACAAAAACAAGGGCAACGGCGGTACAATCATTCCGCCTATGTCGCCTACACCCGACACCGGCGATGACGGTGAGACAAGGCCTTTTCGAGTCGCGGGCGGCTCAGGCTCAGGCAGCGGCACACCGCCCATGCCGCCTATCCCTAACCCTGCCCCCAAAAAGAAGTCACACGCTGCGGCAATCGCCGTGGCTGCGGCAGGCATTGTCGTATGCGTTATAGGTGGGACGATTTATGCGCAGCTTTCGGCCGACCCGCACGCCAGCA
>CAVBNV010000019.1:0-35568 GCA_963596815.1 Oscillospiraceae bacterium | reverse complement strand
TGCGCATTGTGCTTTTGCTGTACGCAGCATCGTTGTTTTGATTTTGCAGTTTGGATAATCCATAGCAAAATATACTGTAAGTTCGCCAAAAGTACACACTGTTGCACACGGTGCGTGGTGTGGTATACTGTTGCCACGGCACTTGATGAGGCAGCGCTGAGAAATATGGGTTGAAATTGCACTTTTGTTGCGCTATACTAGGATGTATAAAAGATGTGTGTGTTGCGGCAACCCATTTGGCGGATATTTCCGTGTGGGAGGAAAACGATGGAGCATAAAGTGCTGTGGCGTAGGCTTGAATTGACAGCGATCGTACTGCTGCTTGCTCTTATTGCGCTGCTGTCTGCCGGACAAAAGCGCTCAGACCCGGCAGAGCAGGACGACAAGGCGTGCACGCTTTCGGCGGGGTGGTATGTGCTCGCGGACGGCAAGCGGGTGGATGTGGCACTGCCCGAAAGTCTGAGCAGTGCGGCAGACGGCACGCTGACGCTTTGCAATGACACCCTGACACAGGCGGATGCCGGTAAGATGCTCTCGGCACGCGGGGTGCAGTATGGGCTTGAAATCTGGCAGGGTGAGCAGCTTTTGTACCGTTACCAGGACAATGCCTTTCCCAAAAACAGTCAGATGAAGGGCAAGCTGTGGGCGGATGTGCTGCTGACAGACAAAACCGGTGCGCAGACGCTGCGGCTGGTCTATACCGGCATTCAGGCAGGTGACTCGGTGCTGATCGCAGCACCGGAGCTTGGCACGACGCAGCAAATAAACGGACGTCATTTGCAGCAGTCGGCACTTTCGATTTTGATCATGCTGAGCATGTTTGGCGTAAGTGTGCTGGCAATTGCGGCGTATGCCTTTTTGCAGCAGCATAAGCTGCATGAGCGGCGCTTTTTGGATGCGGCGCTGTTTTTGTTTATGTGCGGCATCTGGAGCATGACGGATTCGGGCTTATTCCAGCTTTACGGGCACGATACGGCGTTCTGGAGCATGATCTCGTTTTACGCTTTTATGCTTATGAGCGTGCCGATGCTGCATTTTATCAAAAACACGGTAAGCGGTACGGCACGCCGACTGCCGCGTCTGTTTACGGTGCTGTTGTATTTGAATGCGGCGGTACAGGGGCTTTGCAGTCTGCTTTTTGGTGTGCCGCTCACATCGATGCTTGCCGTTACGCACCTGCTGCAGGGGGGCGGCATTGTGGCAATGACACTTTTGCTGTACCGTGAATACCGGCGCACCCGTACACGTGATGTGAAGCTGTGCATGCTTGCGTTCGGGCTGCTCGGTTTTTGCTGTGCTGCCGCACTGGTGCTGTACTGGCTGTTTGACATTTACTGGTACGACTCGCTTTTTCAGCTTGGGATATTGCTGTACATGGGCCTGCTGTTCTGGGGGCTTGTGTGCAAGGCGACAGCGGACGCCCGTGCGGCGATGGAACGCAGGATCGCTGAGCGCATGGCACTGACAGACCGCATGACGGGCTTGAAAAACCGCCGTGCCTTTGAAGATTATATGGATGCCGTGCGCACGGATGCGGCGCAGTACAGCGGTGCTGTGCTGACATACATCCATCTGGAAGGATTGAAAAATTTGAATGATACCTATGGGATGCACGCAGGCGATGAGGCCGTGATCGGCACGGCACGCTGTATTGAGGCTGCCTGTGCGGCCGACCCCGAGAGCCTGACGGAATATTTCCGCGTGCGGGGTGATGAGTTTGCGCTTGTGCGCCTTGCACCGCAGCGTGAGCGTGCGGACCGTGTCCGTCTGCTGGAAATGCAGGTAAAAAAATACAACGACAGTGTGCCGCACGGACAACTGCGCCTGTCGTATGGCAGCGCTGCCCTGCTGGGCAAAAACGGTGTATTGCGGACGGTCAGTGACTGGAAGGCCTGCGCCGATGCTGATTTGCGCAAAAATCAGCGGGAGGGGGGCTGCAAGTGATGCATTACAACGTTGATTTTTTGATCAGTGCGGCTTTTATCCTTGCAATTGTACTGTTTCATTTTGCCTGTCGGCGCCGCACGGATGACCTGAACACCCATGCATTCGGCATTTTGGCAGCACTGTCTGCAATGGATGTCGTTTTCGAGATCATCAGTACATGGTATATCGTGTTTTGCGCCGGAAGCTACAGCTTTGGGGCAGTTGCGTCCACTACAATTTTTTACCTGTTCCAGGCGATGCTGCCCTTTGCGCTGGTGTATTACGTGTTCACCCTGCACGAAAACCGCATCACGCCGTCCCTGCGCGTGATCTTAATGGGCATGCCCACAATGATTTTGTGCGGCATCATCCTGACAAACCCGATCACAGGCATGCTGTTCTATTTTGACGCTGTCGGCTACCAGAGGGGGCCGTGGTACATGATTATGTACTACAGCGCCATGGCACATTTTGCCGTTGCGATGCTTTTGGTGGTGTTGTGGCGCAAAACAATGGACAGAAACAGGATCAAAGCGCTGTTCGAGATTTTGCTGCTGGTGACGGCGGGAGTTGCAGTACAGACGGCGGATCAGTCCATCCTTACAACGGGCTTTGGCACGAGCCTTGGCGTTCTGGCATTGTTTATCACCATAAACAACCCGCATATAAACATCGACAGTCTGACGGGTCTGCACGACAAACAGTACCTGATACGCAGGCTTGATGAGCTGATCGCAAATGACAGGTCGTTCCACGTGATCACGGTGGACGTGTATCAACTGGAACAGATCAATAAAATTTCCGGTGTGCAGGGCGGTGACGAGCTTCTGCGCACTGTGACTGCTAAGCTGAAGGGGCTGTGCGGCAGGGTCTACCGCATGACGGGCAAGCGCTTTTTGCTGCTGACATTTACGCTGGAAGAATACGACCGGCTTGCCGGCGACCTGAAAAGGCTGTTTGAGCATAATGCGTCATCCGGCGATGCCCGGGCTGTCATCGCATCCCCTGCGGTGCTCAGCGGCATCGTAAATGCCGAGAGGCTGGGCAGCGGCAGCCTTGTGCTGGATTATGCCGAGTACCTTGAGTCGCTGTCACCCAAAAGCGGCGTGACAGAGCTTGTGCAGGACGACCGCAACACGATGCTCAGCTTCAACCGCAGCAAAAAAATCGAGCAGTTTTTGTACGAGGCGATCGAGCAGGATCTGTTTGAGGTGTATTACCAGCCTGTCTACTCGATAAAGGAAAAAGGTTATATCACATTGGAGGCGCTGAGCCGGCTGAATCACCCTGAGTTTGGCTGGATTCCGCCGGACGTATTCATCCAGCTTGCGGAAAAAAACCGGCTGATCAATCAGGTCACGGAGCTGCAGTTCCGCCGGGTATGCCGCTTTATCAAAGAAAACGAGCCGGTGCTTTCGGCACAGATCCGCAACGTCAAATTCAATCTTTCGCCGCTTGATCTGCTGAACAGCGACCACGGACGACGCTTTGTACAGGTGATGGATGAGTATGGGCTGCCGCACGACAGCATCCAGTTCGAGATCACAGAGACGATGGCGACCGAATATACTGCCAACCTGTACAAAATGATAGAGGAATTCCGCAAGCAGGGCATCCACCTTTGCCTGGATGATTTCGGCTCGGGCTATGCCAACCTGAACACCGTGATGCGGCTGCCGTTTTCGGTCATCAAACTGGACCGTTCGCTGCTGCACAATATTTGCAGCGATGCACGCTCGGCAACGTTTTACCACAGCATTGTTGTCACGCTGCAAAACATTGGCTACTACATCGTTGCAGAGGGCGTAGAGACCCGTGATGAGTTTGAACTGCTGAGCGGATGGGGCGTTGACATGATACAGGGCTACTTCTTCTCACGTCCGCTTCCGCCGTCAGAGCTGCTGCAAACACTGCGTGAGCAGGCGGCAAAATAAAAACCGACAGCAAAAAACACCTGCACCCGAAATACAAGGGCGCAGGTGTTTTTACCGCTTTGCTGCGGCGCTGTCTCTTAAACGATAAAGCCGCTGCCGACCACCGCACCGTTGCGGTAGAGCACGGCAGACTGCCCGGGCGCAGGTGCGCGCACCGGCTCGGGGAAGGTAAGGTGCGTGCCGCCGTCATACAAGGCTGCTGCAGGCTTTGCGGCGCTGCGTACCTTGACCAGATATTCGCCGGCGGGCAGGGGACGCTCGTCAGGTGTGGTAAAATCACGCAAGTCGACCGTGCAGGCGTATTCGTCGCCGGCACGTGCAAGCCGGATATCCCCGTTTGCAAGGATCGCCTGCACAAACACAGGCTCGCCCAGCGCGATGCCAAGCCCCTTGCGCTGACCGACGGTGTAGTGCAGTACGCCCTTGTGTGCGCCAAGGTCGACCCCATCGGGTGAGATAAAGTGTCCGCTTTTGCCGTGCATGCCGCGCTGCTCGATATATGCGGCGTAGTCGCCATCGGGGATAAAACAGATCTCCATGCTGTCCGGTGCATCGGCACAATCCAGACCGAAATCATGTGCCATCGCACGGATGTCATCCTTCTCGAACTCGCCAAGGGGCAATATCAGGCGGTCGAGCACCTGCTGCGGCAAGCGGCTGAGCATGTAGCTCTGGTCACGGGCAAGGCTTTCCGGCTGATGAATCCGGTTTATGCCGTCCTCGTCCACCTGCACACGGGCGTAGTGCCCGGTTGCAATGTAGCGGATGCCAAGGCGGTCTGCGGCGGTCAGCAGTGCCGCAAATTTTACCTGCGGGTTGCACACCACACAGGGGTTGGGTGTGCGCCCGTCGCAATACTCTGCGCAAAAGGGCGCAATCACATTCTGTTCAAACAGCTGCTCTGCATTCAGCGTGATGCACTGCACGCCAAGCTGCTCGGCGGCGTGTTTTGCCTGCTGCACAGCGGCATCGTGTGCGGCCGAAAACCGGATGACAGCCCCCACAACGGCAAAGCCCTGCTGCTGTAAAATGCGCACTGCGACGCTGGAGTCCACACCGCCGCTCATACCGACCAAAACCTTATCCTGCGGCTCAAAGGTGTCAAACCCGCCGCCGGGCAAAAATGTATCGCTCATCAGCCCTGTCTCCCTCCGTGTGCTTTGCTTTGTGCGACGGCAAGTGCATCGCATCGTTCGTTTTCGGGGTGTCCCGCATGTCCTTTTACCCAGATGTAGGTGATTTTATGCCGTGCCTGCTGCTCCAGCGCCTGCGCCCATAAATCGGGGTTCAGCGCAGGGGAGCCATCGCTTTTTTTCCAGCCGCGCTTCTGCCAGCCCTTTGCCCAGCCCTTTTCCAGCCCGTTTATGACATACTGGCTGTCGGAGCAAAGACGCACCTCGCACGGCTCTTTGAGCTGCCGCATCGCCTCGATAAAAGCAGTCAGCTCCATGCGGTTGTTTGTTGTGGAATCATCCCCGCCGCTGAGCTCCTTCTCGTATACTTTGCCGTTAAAGCGGTAGCGCAGCACAGCGCCCCAGCCGCCCGGGCCGGGGTTGCCGCTGCACGCACCGTCGGTGTAGACTTCTACCTGTTTCATGGGTATTCTCCTTTTTACCCCCGCCATGGCAAGTAAAACGGGGATGTCACTTTAACTGTACGGTCTATGATAGCATGTGGCCGGCGGGATATCAACGGCTGCGGCAAATTTTGTCCCGCAGAGCAATAAATCAGCCCCGGGGTGATGGCTGCGGCAGGTGCGTTGCAAAGGGCATCGCCCGATTTGATTTGACAAATGCATGGCGGAATACTATACTTAACATGACTTATTGCGTATAGGGGTACACCATAGGGGGTGCCTGTACGTTCCGGGCGGAAGGCCACGGTCGCATCCAGCAGATGGACTTATCTGGCAGCATGATTCTGGCGGGACAAACAGCGTTTTCTGCGCTGATAAAATTCTATACGAGCATACCCGGGGCAGCGTGCGCGCTTGTAAGCGCCGTGCCCCACCGGGCAGTGACAGGGGCTGCCATACATAAGGCGTCCCTGTCCTGCAATGATTTTGGAGGTTAAAATGGCACAGCAGTCAAACGAAAAACGTACTACATCTGCCCGCACCAAGGCATCACGCAGCGCTGCCCCTGCGGCTAAGGCATCATCCGGCGCACCTTCGGCTGAAAAACAGACCCGTCCAGCCACACGCCGCCCGTACTATACACGGCGTCCCCGCCGTGCACAGCAGCCGAAGGAGGCGGCAGTGCCTATCCATATCTATCCGCTTGGCGGTCTTGGCGAGGTAGGCAAAAATATGACCGTCTACGAGTGCAACGGCGATATGATCATCGTGGACTGCGGCCTGGTTTTTCCGGACAGTGACATGCTGGGCGTGGATCTGGTCATACCGGATTTTACATTTGTGGTGCAAAACAAAGATAAAATCAAAGGTCTGCTGATCACTCACGGTCACGAGGACCACATCGGCAGCATCCCGTACCTGCTGCAAAAGGTCGACCTGCCGGTGTACGGCACCCGTCTGACCTGCGGGCTCATCCGCAACAAGCTCGATGAGTTCGGGCTTGCAGGCAAGACAAAATTTGTCGAGATCACCCCGCGTGAGAAGATCCGTCTTGGCTGCTTTACGGTAGAGCCGATCCATGTCAACCATTCGATCCCTGATGCGGTTGCGTTTGCAATTGACAGTCCGGCCGGCACCATCATCCAGACAGGCGATTTCAAAATTGATTATACGCCGCTTGCCTGCGGCGTTACCGACCTGTCCACACTGGCAGAGTACGGTCAAAAGGGTGTGCTGGCACTGTTGAGCGACTCGACAAATGCCGAGCGCCCGGGCTTTACCGCAACAGAGCAAAAGGTTGCGGCAGGCGTGCGCAGCCTTTTTGCACGTGCCCGCAACAAGCGCATCATCATTGCGACGTTTGCCTCCAACATTTACCGTGTACAGCAGATCATTGACCTGGCTGTTGAGGACGGACGCAAGGTCGCATTCAGCGGTCGCAGCATGGTCAACAACACTGCTATGGCGCAGGAGCTGGGGTATATGCATATCCCGGACGGCACGCTGATCAGTGTAGAGGAGCTGAACCAATACCCGCCCGAGCAGGTGGTGCTGATCACGACCGGCAGCCAGGGCGAGCCGCTCAGCGCTTTGTCCCGCATGGCGTCGTGCAGCCACCGCCAGGTGCGTGTGGGCCCCGGCGATTTTATCATCATCTCCGCCAACCCCATCCCCGGCAACGAAAAAAGCGTGACCAAGATCGTCAACGGGCTGCTGCTGCTGGGCGCTGAGGTGATCTACGAGAGCATGTACGATGTGCATGTGTCCGGTCACGCCTGCCAGGAGGAGCAGAAGCTGATGCTGACGCTCACAAAACCAAAGTACTTTATGCCTGTGCACGGCGAGTACAAGCAGCTTAAAAAGCATGCCCTTACTGCAGCAAGCCTTGGCATCCCCACAAGCAACATCCTGATTGCTGAAAACGGCTCAAATATCATCCTCAGCCGTGATGAGATGAAGCTTGGCGAGCCTGTCACGGCAGGCGCCGTGATGGTGGATGGACTTGGCGTGGGCGATGTGGGCAATGTCGTGCTGCGTGACCGCAAGCACCTGTCAGAGGACGGTCTTGTAATTGTGGTGGCAACGGTGGACAGCAAGACGGGCAAAGTGCTTGCCGGTCCGGACCTGGTCAGCCGCGGTTTTGTCTATGTGCGTGAAAACGAAAGCCTGATGGAGGGCGCACAGAGCGTTGTGGAGATGACGCTGGATCGCTGCGCAGACGAGCACGTGCGCGACTGGAACAGCGTAAAGACACGTTTGCGTGAGGCGCTGAGCAGCTATATCTACCGCCGCACAAAACGCAGCCCGATGATTTTACCGATCCTGATGGAGGTCTGACCCTGTATGCGCACCTGATAGCGCAGGATGCGGGGAGGAGGCACATACTTCATGAAACAGAAACCAAGGCGTACCCTTGAAATGCTTACCATCGCTCTGGCAGTGCTGTGTGTACTGATGGTGCTGGTGCTGCTGGTACAGCGCCCTGCGCTGTGGGCTTTGATGATCGTGGTAGCGGTGCTGTGGTTTATTTTGATCACAGTATTCGGCTGGCGTATGCATGGTGCAGTCGTGCGCTGGGTCTGCGGTACCGACTTTGAAAATTCCAAGCTGAAATACAGCATCGAGTCACTCTCGCAGCCGGCGGCGTTGCTCTCGGGCGAGTCAGTCGTATGGTACAATGCACAGTTTCGCACTCGTGTGCTGGCAGGGCAGGAGGCTCTGGTAGGCCGTGTGCAAAAGGTTTTGCCGGGGCTTGATCTGCAGCAGTGCCGCACGCGTGAGGGGCAGCTGCTCAAATTGGGGGATGGAATGTGGGGCGTCCACAGCTCTACCGTGCCCGGCGAGGCAGAGTCGATGACGATACTGGTGCTTAACGATGAGACGGCCCTGCGCCGCACAGAGGCAGAGTACCGTGCAAGCCGCCCCGGCTACCTGATTTTTTTGGTGGACGGTTACGACGACGTGTTTGGCGATATGCTGGACAGCGAGCGTGCCCGCCTGTTGGAGGGCATCAACCGTGTGCTGGAGGATATGATCGGGCGCGGCAGCGGTTTTTTGCGCCGTGTCGCAAGCGGACGCTATATTGCGGTCGTGGAGGAGCGACAGCTCGAGCAATTTGCCCAAAAGGGCTACGACGTGCTGGATCGCATCCGCTCGCTGGACCCAAGCGTAAACCTGTCGATCTCCATCGGCATCGGGCGCCGTGCCAGGACCCTGCGTGAGGCGCAGGATATGGCGGTGCAGGCGCTGGATATGGCACAGGGTCGCGGTGGCGATCAGGCTGCAGAGATGACACCGGACGGCTTTACCTTTTACGGCGGCGTGAGCCACGGTGTTGAAAAGCGCAGTAAGGTGCGCAGCCGCATTGTGGCGGATCAGCTGGTGCGCCTGATCAAAGAGGCGGACCATGTTGTGATCATGGGGCATCGCATGAGCGATCTGGACGCCATCGGCTCGGCAGAGGGCGTCCTGCGCATCTGCAAAATATGCGATGTGCCGGCTGTGATCGCTGTCCGTCGTGATGCCACCCTTGCCGGCAGCCTGATCGATGCCATGTGTGCGGCAGGGCAGGAGAGCGATTTTATTGACCCGAAGGCAGCGCTGCAGATTGTTTCGCGCAATACGCTGTGCATCGTGGTGGATACCTATCAGGTCGGCCTTGTAGAAAGCAAAGAGATCCTGGAAAGATGCGGCAAGGTCGCTGTTATCGACCACCACCGCAAGGGTGTCGGCTACATCGAAAACCCGGATCTGGTCTGCCACGAGCCGTATTCGTCCTCGGCAAGCGAGCTGGTCACAGAGCTGCTGCAATATATTGGCGGCCGTGATGACAAGCCAAACCGTGCCGAGGCAGAGGGACTTTTGTCGGGTATTATGCTGGACACACGTGACTTCAGCCTGCACACCGGCGTGCGTACCTTTGAGGCGGCTGCTGCGCTGCGCCGTTACGGCGCCGAGACAGAGCATGTGCGCAAGCTGTTTGACGTGACAATGACAGAGTACAACGCAAAAGCTGAGCTGGTCAAGGCGGCACAGGTGTACCGCGGCTGTGCGATCTCTGTTAACGGCGAGATCGCCCCCGAGGCACGTGTGGCGATTGCACAGGCTGCAAATGACCTGCTGACCATACAGGGCGTTGAGGCAAGCTTTGTTGCGGTACAGGTGGGCAGCGGTGTAAATGTTTCGGCACGCAGTCTGGGTGCGGTAAATGTACAGGTGATCATGGAGTCGCTTGGCGGCGGCGGACACCAGACAATGGCGGCTGCTCAACTCAAGCACATTGAACCTGAGGCGGCACGTGCCCGCATTCAGGCGGCCATCGACCAGTATTACATTGCCCAGAAAAAGAGCGGCACAGTAAAGGAAAAATAACGGGGTGACCTAAAATGAAGCAGTATGATTATTTGATCGTGGGTGCAGGCCTGTTTGGAGCAGTATTTGCACACGAGGCAAAAAAGGCAGGCAAGCGCTGTCTTGTCATTGACAAGCGCAGCCACATTGCCGGCAACATTTATACCGAGCAGGTAGAGGGGATCAATGTCCACCGCTACGGCGCACACATCTTCCACACCAACAGCAAGGCGGTATGGCAGTATGTCAATCAATTTGCCGAGTTCAACCGCTATACAAACAGCCCGGTGGCAAACTACCACGGCGAGATCTATAACCTGCCCTTCAATATGAATACGTTCAACAAGATGTGGGGTGTCGTGACGCCCGCACAGGCGCAGGCAAAAATCGAGCAGCAAAAGGCGCAGGCAGGCATCGCTGACCCCAAAAACCTTGAGGAGCAGGCGATCAGCCTTGTCGGAACAGACATCTACGAAAAGCTTGTCAAGGGCTATACCGGCAAGCAGTGGGGACGTCCCTGCACCGAGCTGCCCGCCTTTATCATCAAGCGTCTGCCGGTGCGCTTTACCTACGACAACAACTACTTTAATGCACTGTATCAGGGCATCCCGAATGGCGGCTACACTGCCATGGTCGAAAAGATGCTGGCAGGCACCGAGGTTCGTCTGGAGACGGATTACCTGGCAGATAAGGCTGCGCTGGATGCATTGGCAGACAAGGTGATTTATACCGGTCCTGTGGATGCCTACTTTGACTACCGCCTCGGTGCATTGCAATACCGCAGTGTCCGCTTTGAGACAGAGACCCTTGATATGGAAAATTACCAGGGCAACGCTGTTGTCAACTATACCGACGCAGAGACGCCGTTTACCCGCATTATCGAGCACAAGCATTTTGAGTTCGGCACACAGCCCAAAACGGTCATCAGCCGTGAGTACAGCGCCGAGTGGAGCAAGGGCGACGAGCCGTACTACCCCGTCAATGACGAAAAGAACGGCGCTTTGTATGCCGAATACAAAAAACTTGCTGACGCCGAGACGGGCGTTGTGTTCGGCGGACGTCTGGGCGAGTACAAGTACTACGATATGGACAAGGTCATCGAGGTGGCCTTGAGCGTGGCAGAAAAAGAGCTTGCTTGACCGCAGTGCCTCTTGCCCAAATGCACCAAATGCGATATACTATCAAACACAGCAGAAACTGTTGTACCGGCTTTTCGGTAAAAAGTGAGGGATAAGCATGAAAGTTATTCTTAAGCAGGATGTCAAGAGCATCGGCAAAAAGGACGAGATCCATGAGGTCTCGGACGGCTACGCACGCAACTACCTGTTCCCGCGCAAGCTGGCAGCTGTGGCTGACGCAAGCGCAGTGAACGTGGCGCGCAGCAAGGAGGCTGCCGCCGACTTCCATGAGGCAGAAAACGTAGCTGCTGCACAGGAGTTGGCAGCAAAGATCAACGATAAAACAGTTGTTATCAAGGCAAAAGGCGGCGCCTCCGGGCGTCTGCACGGCAAAGTGACCGGCAAAGAGGTCGCCGAGGCGCTGAGCCGGCTGGCAGGAGCACAGATCGACAAAAAGAAGATCGAGATGGAGACCCGTGACATTAAGGATGCCGGTGTGTTCAACGGCAAGGTCCGCCTGCATGTCGGCGTAGTTGCTGCATTTAAGATCCAGGTGGAAGTGGAGCAGGTTTAACAAGCATTGTCCGCGCCCCCTCAGAGCAGGGGGCGCTTTTTGATATTTTACCGGAAGGAACATCGCAATGCCGAACAATCATCGCTATACAAATGAACTGAACCTGGAAAGCCTTGGTGTCAGTCTGCCCTACAATATGCAGGCAGAGCAGAGTGTGCTGGGCGCAGTTCTGCTCAAGCCGGATACCCTGACAGAGCTTGTCGAGATCATCCGTCCGGAAATGTTTTACACACGGCAGAATGCGCAGATCTATTCCGAAATGCTCCGCCTGTTCACAAACGACCAGACGATCGATTTTGTTACTCTGCTCGATGCCGTTATATCGGACGGTGTGTTCCCGAGTGCGGACGAAGCAAAAGTGTACCTGACCGGTTTGGCGGAGACGGTGCCCAGCATTTCCAACGTTAAAGCATATGCGCAGATCGTAAACGAAAAATACCTTGTACGCCAGCTGATGGGTGTGGCCAAGGACATCCTGCAGGACGCTGGCGATGAGCCGGATGCAGACCTTCTGCTGGAAAATGCCGAGCAGCGCATTTACGAGATCCGCTCCGGTCGTGACAGCAGTGCATTGACGCCGCTGTCCTCCACTATGGTGGAAACGCTGACAAACCTGCAAAAAATCAGCGGTCCGGATGCGGATAAATACAAGGGCATCCCCACAGGTTTCCGGCTGCTGGATACAGTTCTTACCGGTCTTGGCCGTGGCGACCTGATCATTCTTGCTGCACGCCCCGGCATGGGCAAGACCAGTTTTGCGCTGAACATTGCCACCCGTGTTGCCATGCAGCAAAAGGTGCCGGTTGCGATCTTCAGCCTTGAAATGACCAAGGAGCAGCTGACCAACCGTATTCTCTCGGCGGAGGCAGGCATCGACAGCCAGTCGTTCCGTACCGGTGCGCTGCGTGCGGAGGACTGGGAATACCTTGCCCTTGCAACCGAAAAATTACACGATGCGCCTATCTTTATGGATGATACATCGGGCATCACGATCACAGAGATGAAGGCGAAGATCCGCCGTTTGAACCAGGACCCTGCCCGCCCGAATGTGGGGTTGATCGTCATTGACTATCTGCAGCTGATGACAAGCGGACAGCGCAGTGAAAACCGTGTGCAGGAGATCAGCTCCATCACCCGTAACCTTAAGATCATGGCGAAGGAAATGAACGTGCCCATCATCGCACTCAGCCAGCTGTCCCGTGCTGTGGAAAAACAGGGCAATAACTCGAGCCACCGCCCGCAGCTGTCTGACCTGCGTGACTCCGGTTCAATCGAGCAGGACGCAGACTGCGTGCTGTTTCTGTACCGTGACTCGTACTATGCAAGTCAGAACCCGGACGGCGCAGAGGTGGATGCCGACACCGCTGAATGCATTGTGGCAAAAAACCGCCACGGCGAAACCAGCACGGTGCAGCTTGGCTGGGACGGCGCACATACTCGCTTTATGGATGTGGATTTTCAGCGCTGAGGTGCGCCCTTTGTAGGCGAGGAATATGCAAAAAGAAGATATTTTACACCGTGTTCGTCTTTACTGTGAAGAAAAACGACTCTTTCCCGCTGCGGGGACACGCCTTTGCGCTGCCGTGTCGGGCGGTGCGGACAGCATGGCTCTGCTTTTGCTTCTGCTTGACCTGCGCCGGCAGTTTGGCTTTGAGCTGACAGCGTGTCATGTAAACCATGGTCTGCGCGGTGCCGCAGCCGATGGGGATGAAGCTTTTGTAAGGGATGCCTGTGCAAGGCTTGGTGTACCGCTGCGGGTCTTTCATGCGTCCGATGTGGCGGACGCTGTCGGCACACGCCCAACGCATGCGGGCGAGGACTGGGCAAGACGGCTGCGGTATGCCTGCTTTGCAAAAATTTTAGAGCAGGCGGATATGGTCGCTACCGCCCACACGGCAAACGATCAGGCAGAGACACTGCTGTTTCGGTTGGCACGAGGCACGGGTCTGCACGGTGCCTCGGGGATAAGACCGGTGCGTGACGGCTACGTGCGGCCGCTGCTGTGTTTGACACGACAGGATACAGAGAGCTACTGCCGTGCGAGATCGCAGTGCTGGGTCACAGATGAAACAAACAACAGCGAGGCATATGCCCGCAACCGTTTGCGTCATGCAGCACTGCCGGCGATGCAAAGCGTCAACAGCGCCGCAGTCGAAAACCTGGCACGCTTTTGTGAAAAGGCGGCGGGTGCGGATGCGTTTTTGCGTACACAGGCCGATCAATTGCTGTCCGATGCCGGCGGTGCTGTCAAGGCAGGCTTGCTGCCGGCGGGTGCACGCTATGCAATGGCGGCAGGTCAGCCGGTGTGGGCACTGTCCGTGCTTGCATCGGCACACCCGCTTGTGCGCGAGACGGCTCTGCACGGTCTGGTCGCACCTGTGCGTGATGCAGAGGAAAAATATGTGCAGCTGCTGGACGCCCTGATTTGCCGCGGCAGCGGTGCGGTGCAGCTGACAGATGCAATACGCTTTTGCGCAGGGCATGGCTTTTTATGGCAGGAGCAGACTCCGTTGCAGCCGGAAGGACCGCAGCTGCCGGAGCAGCTTTTTGTGCCTGAAAACGGCATGGTATACACGCTCTCAAACGGCTGCCGGCTTACCGTGCGTGTTTATGAGGTGGGGTTTGAAGAAAAAACACAGGGTGTTCATAAAAAAGACTTAAAAAATCAGGCGGATTATGCTAGAATAACTACGTTATATCAAAATGCGGTGCTGCGCAGCCGCCGTCCGGGGGATCGTTACCATCCCGACGGACAACGGCACGAGAAAGCACTGCGCAAATGGATGAACGAGGCGGGCATCCCGCCCCGGATGCGTGATACTCTGCCGCTGCTGGCAGAGGACGGGCATGTTTTGTGGGCTTTCGGTGCAGGCTTTGCGTATGGTCTTGCACCGGACGATAAAACGCGGCAGGTCCTGTGGATGCAGCTTGAAGAATTGGAGGAAAATAACATATGAGCATGAACGATGATATCAAGGAGGTTCTGGTCTCGGAAGAGCAGCTTAAGGCAAAGGTTGCGCAGCTCGGTGCGCAGATCAGCCGTGACTACGAGGGCAAAAACCTGTTGCTGGTGTCTATCCTCAAGGGTTCGGTCGTATTCATGGCAGACCTGATGCGTGCGGTTACGATTCCGTGCAGCATTGATTTTATGGTCGTGTCCAGCTACGGCGGCGCAAATACAACCACAAGCGGTCTGGTCAAGATCATCAAGGACCTTGACAGCGATTTGTCCGGTAAGGATGTGCTGATCGTGGAGGACATTCTGGACACCGGCGTCACGCTGTCAAAGCTTGTGCCAATGCTCAAAATGCGCAACCCGAACTCTGTCAAAATCTGCACCATTCTTGACAAACCCAGCCGCCGCAAGGCTGACATCGTACCGGACTACGAGGGCTTCCAGGTGCCGGACGAGTTTGTTGTGGGCTATGGACTGGACTACGACGAAAAATACCGCAACCTGCCCTATGTTGGGGTGCTTAAGCCACATATCTACGAGAAATAAGCGAAAATATTGTTTAATTGCAACCGCAGCGGAGCGTACTCCGCAAGAACAAACCAGAACTGGAGTTGATTTTTTTGCAATCGAAAAGACCGCGTTTTAACCCGCTGATCTTGGCACTGGTGCTTGCAGCGATCTTGATGGTGTGGTCGGTGTTCAACAGCAGTACCGGCAGCGCCGCAAAGTCGGACATGAACTACTCGACCGTTGTGCATTACTTTGAGAGCATGCAGGTCGAAAAGTTCTCTCTGGACCTCAACACCGGCGTGATCACCATGAAGCTGAAGGAAGGCGAGCTTGAGCTGCCCTCCACCACGGCACAGAGCGTGACGCAATCCACGGGCGGGCTGCTGTCCGGTTTGCTGAACTCTTCGTCGGACAGCACAGGTGTTGTTGAAAATTCTGACGGAACCGTCACGGTGAGCTACACGCTGCCGTACCCGGCAATGTTTGTCAGCAACGTGCAGGATTACATTGACCAGTACGATGCCGAAAACCCGGATGCGCCGATGGAGTACGATTACGTACCTGCAAAAGAGAGCATCCCCTGGATGGAGATCCTGTTCTACCTCGGTATGCTTGGCTGCACAGGCTTTTTGCTCTTTTCTATGATGCGAGGCGGTGGCGCCGGCGGCGGCATCATGAATGTTGGCAAGGCACGTGTTAAGGACGAGCACGAAAACAAAAAGACTGCGACATTTGCCGATGTTGCCGGCGAGGATGAAGAAAAAGAAGAGCTTAAAGAGGTCGTGGACTTCCTTAAGAGCCCGGACAAGTTTAACACACTGGGGGCACGCATCCCGCATGGCGTGCTGCTGGTAGGCCCTCCGGGCACCGGCAAAACCCTGCTGGCACGTGCATGTGCAGGCGAGGCGGGCGTACCGTTCTACTCCATCTCCGGCTCCGACTTTGTCGAGATGTATGTCGGTGTTGGTGCGTCCCGTGTGCGTGATTTGTTTGATAAGGCAAAAAAGACGATGCCTTGCATCATTTTTATTGATGAGATCGATGCTGTGGGTCGTCAGCGCGGCGCAGGTCTGGGCGGCGGCCACGACGAGCGTGAGCAGACGCTGAACCAGCTGCTGGTTGAGATGGACGGCTTTGAGGCGAACGACGGCATCATTGTGATGGCTGCCACAAACCGTGCCGACATTTTGGATAAGGCATTGCTGCGTCCCGGTCGTTTTGACCGTCAGGTTTATGTCGGTCTGCCCGATATCAAGGGTCGTGAGGAGATCCTGAAAGTCCACACAAAAAACAAGCCGCTTGCCCCTGATGTTGAGTTGAAGGTCATTGCACAGCGCACGGCTGGTTTTGCAGGTGCCGACCTGGAAAACCTTGTCAATGAGGCAGCTCTGCTGGCGGCACGCCATAACCGCAAGTCGATTACCATGGAGGACATCGAAGAAGCATCGATGAAGGTCATGGCAGGTCCGGAAAAGAAGAGCCGTGTCGTGACACCGGACGAGCGCAAGCTGACAGCCTACCATGAGGCAGGTCATGCGATAGCAGGCTTCTATTGCAAGCACCACCCCCGTGTACACGAAATTACGATCATCCCACGCGGTCAAGCAGGCGGCTACACCATGTATCTGCCGGAAAAGGATCGCAGCTATGTCACAAAGGGCGAGATGTTCGAGGATATCGTATCGAGTCTTGGCGGACGTGTAGCCGAGCAGCTGATCCTGGACGATATTTCGACCGGTGCATCCAATGACTTGCAGCAGGCAACGAACATTGCACGCCAGATGATTACAAAGTACGGCTTCTCGGATCGTCTCGGTCCTGTGGTGTACGGTACTGCGCAGGAGGAGACATTCCTCGGACGTGATTTTGGACAGGGCAAGGGCTACAGCGAGAGCACTGCCGCTGAGATCGACAGCGAGATGCGCGATATTATCGACGAGGCTTACGAGACCTGCCGCCGCACGCTGACAGAGCATATCGATCAACTGCACGCACTGGCACAGGCGCTGATCGAGCGCGAAAAGCTCAATGAGCAGGAGTTCAACACCATTATGGCCAGCGGCAGCCTGAAAAAGACAGAGACAGCTCCTGCTGTATCGGTGCAGCCCGTTGAGACTGCAGAGCAGGCTGAGCCGGCAGAGCAGGCACAGGTGACACAGACCACCGCACTGTCTGACAAGACGGTTGAGGTCGATGAGCCTGCGGATGAGACGGACGCAATGCTTTGACCCGGTGTTTGAATGCTCATTTTGAAAGGAGCGAGTGTCGTGGAGGAAAATTTTAATCTGGTAGCTCAGACGCGCGCAAATTATTATACTCCGGGCAGCCCGGTGCAATTTGTCTGCGTTGAGTTGCTGAAGGGCGATGTCAGCGGCGAGCATGCGGTTTGCCTGACCTTCAAAAACATCTCCCGTGTAACGCTGACGGCACTTGAGATTCACTTCAAGTGCAAGGGCGTGGATGGTGTGATCCTGTGCGAGGATCAGTTCGAATACCGTGACCTTGACGTAAAGCCGGGCGAGTCTTTTGGCAAAGACGATGCTGTGTTTATCACACCTAAGGCGATCACGAGCGTAGACGTCGTGCTGTGCAATGTGTACAGCAACAAGCGTGTGGTGCATCTGGACAGCATTAAGCGTGTACGCTTGCCTGCACCAAAGCGCCTCTCTCCGGAGCTTGAAGCCGCACTGGAAAAGCGTATGAACCGCGCCGGGCTTAAGTATCAGCCGCAAGTATTTGAAAATGGCTGGTACTGTGCCTGCGGTGCTTTCCACCCGAAAGAAGAGGATACAGTGTTCTGCTCAGAGTGTCACAGCGACCGCATCCTGCTGCAAAATGCCATGAACACTCTTTTGCAGCCGGAAAGCAGCTCGGAACAAATCCCGACGCAGGATGCAGACTCACATCCGGAGGAGGGTGGCACCCGTATCGTTGCAGAGGCGCCGTCTTCCAAAGATCCGGCAGAAGAGGAAGGCCATACCCGCATTGTCGCAGCACCCGTGCATGAGAAAGCGGCCGAGAAAAAAATAATTTCTGCCGAGGGTGATACATGCGAGGTAGCGCATGTAAAACACAGGTCAGAGCCTGCTGCGGTGCCGCAAGGTGCAAAGCGCATTATGGAAGAGGAAGACGACGATGACGAGTACGAGGACCCGCGTGACGGCGTGGCGGAAGCTCTGATTCGCTGGGTGCCGCCGATTACCGCCGTGATTTGCGCGGCGATTGCCCTTTGCGGCTTTGTATACTATCAACTTGCTCTGTAAATGCAATATTTGCGGGGGAGACAGGCGATGTCTCCTCCGCTTTTTTCACAGAAAGGAAGAACAATGCAGGAAAAAGCATTACAGGTCGCTTTTGAAATTAAGACTACATGCGACGAAATCAGCCGCAAGCTGCTGCGCTGGCATTGGGAGCAAAAGCCGGGCAAGCATGACGCAGCCTCCGTGCTGGACCATATTGCAAAACGGCAGAAGGAATGCCCCGAATATTATGAGAGAACACCGGACCTTGCCGGCAAAACCAGCTGGCAGCAACTGGACACGACATTGTGCATGCGTGTGCTGCTCGACCCGGAAAAAGGTGCAAAAAAGCAGTTGGATCTGTTGGGATACGCAGCTCACCCGGGTGCTGCACGGCGTGCCTGCAATGCGGTACGCACAGCCCGCAATGAGGCGGCACATGCCGCAGACACCAAGGACGGCATCCAGGCGGCGATCCTGTTCAACGAGGCGATTGAGGCGTTGGAAGAGGGCTACACAGGGACAGCGTTCAGCGAGAAAGAGCTTGCGCAGTATTACCGTGAAGCGGAGGGATATCTTGATCGCTGCGGTGCCCGTGAGCCTACTTCAAAAAAGAAAGCGGATGATAATGTAAATAAGACCACTAAAAATACAGGACGTAAAAAAGGCAAAGGCAACACAGCACGTTCCACAAATAAACAAACAACTGCACGCCACTCTGATGAGCAAGCTGTGCCAAAGCACAACAAGGCACAGCGCCGAGCAGCTGCAGTGCCAAAACGCATCCATGGCGGGTGGGGTCTTTGGGTTTTGCTGTTTGTCGTGCTTCTGCTCGGGCTTGGTGTACGTGCCGTGAGTATGGGTTTTGTAAAATAAAATTGCTTAAAATTTGTTAAACAAGTACGTTTTGAGACATTGAATAAGGGCAGATTATACAAATTACCCAAAATAATGCAAACAAACCAAAGCAAAAAACGGCAGGTGCTACCATTGCGGTAAAATAAAAACGGCTTTATAATTAAACATGAAAACGTTTACATTTTATCTGCAGGACGAGGTTGAAAACAACAGCATAATGACCATCAGCGACATTGCAAAAATGGCAGGGGTTTCCAGTGCAGCAGTCAGCCGTTATCTCAACGGCGGCCCTCTCAGCGAGCCAAAGCGTATTGCCATTCGTGACGTGATTGAAAAAACAGGCTACCACCCGGATGCTGCGGCGCAAATGCTTCGCACCGGCAAAGTAAACCAGGTCGGCGTGATTGCTCCCAGCATCAGCTCACAGTCTGTCGGGCAGATTACGGCAGGCATCGCCAGCGAGCTGGACAGCCGCAATTATCTGATGCTGTTGGGCAATACTGATCTGAGCGCTAAGCGTGAAATCAGCTATATGACAGCGATGCAGCGCAACCATGTTGCGGGTATTATTTTAATGGGCAGTTATTATACCCCCCAGCTGGCGCAGGCATTCCGCTCGTGCAAGGTGCCAGTCGTCGTCACAGGGCAGCGCTTTCCCGGCGTGCCGTGCGTGTTTAACGATGACCGCAGTGCCGCATGTGATCTGACGCATCGCATGATCGAGCGTGGGCGCAGGCACATTGTTTATATTGGCGGTGACGAGCGGGATAACGCCGTTGGCACAGAGCGCCGTGCCGGTGTCCTGGATGCACTGCACGCTGCGGGTATGGTTTGCGGGCAGCTGCCTTATGTCTGCTGTAATGCGTTTACACCGGCAGAGGGCGAGCGTTGCATGAAACAGCTGCTTGATACCTGTCCGGAGCTGGACGGCGTGATCTGCGTGACCGATACGATCGCACTGGGTGCCCTTAAGGCGCTGCGCGCGGCGGGGCGCAAAATCGGCAGCGATGTAAGTCTTGCCGGTATTGGCGACAGCTGGGCGGGTGCGATTGTTGAGCCTGGTTTGACAACAGTGCGCTTTTATCAAAAGCAGGTCGGTGTGGAGGCAGCACGGATGCTTTTGCAAATTATGGAAAGCGATGAGCCCGAGACGCCGGTGCGTCAGGTTACACTTGGGTACAGCGTTGTCGAGCGCAGTTCGATTTAAGTCAGTATTGCATTTTACGTCAAGTCGCATGTCTCTGCTGTAAAAGTAATAAAACACCTGCAGCGCAGGCGGAGCTCGTTTCAAAGAGCAGCCGCAAGCGTTGCAGGTGTTTTTTAATTAAAAATTGAAAACCTTAGTAGTGCAGCCTGTCGCCGGTCAAAGCCTCCAGTACAGGCACCATGGCTGCGGCCTCCACACGTGCAGCAGGCAGGTCCATGTCACGGTAGTTACCGCATTCCAACTCGCTGGCGCCGGGGATGGCACCCTCGTAGGTGGACATAAAGCGGAAGGATTCCAGCGTTACAGCCAGAGCCTCATCGGGGGTTAGCCCGCGTGTCAGCAGGTAAAAACCGGTACGGCAGCCCATGGGTCCAATGTAGATGATGCCGTCTTTGTAAGCGCTGTTGCGGGCATAGGTTGCAAACAGGTGCTCCAATGTATGCGCCACTGCTGTGGTAAGGTAGTCGCCGCGGTTCGGACGCTTCATGCGGATATCCCACGTCATCACATCGCCGTCCTGACGGCTCAGGTACATGCCGCGCTGAAGCTTTGTGTGGTCAATGCTAAAGCTTGCAATTCGTTCCATATCCAAATCCTCGCAATCACAGCACAAATCAGGCCTGCAGGCGCTGCACGCTGCCATGTGCACAATCGACAGCGATCATTAAGCCGTCACGGATGTGAGATGTTGCACCGGTTGCACCCACAATGGTGGGTTTCAGCAGTGCATTGCCTGCAATGGCTGCATGACTGTTCAAGCCGGGCTCCTCGACAACCAGGGCGGCGGCATCACGCACGTACTCCAGCATGTCGTTTGAGGTAGAGGGGACGACCAGGATCATGCCGGGCTTGAACTTCGAGCGGATCTCCTCAAGGGTGTGGCATACGCAGGCCTTACCGGTAGCATTGGGCAGACCCTCTGTATCGGGGCCTACACCTACGCCGGTGGCCAGGCAGTTGCCGATCATGTGGATCTTGATCATGTTCGTGGTGCCGGATACGCCAACAGGCACACCCGCAGTCACAACAGCCAGCTCACCATCATGCAGGTAACCGTTTTGGCGTGCGATCTCGGTGGACATTGCGATCAATTCGTCCGTGTTGTGTGCCAGGCTCATGATCAGCGGGATGATACCCCACGAAATGGACAACTGGCGCTGTACCTGATCGCTCATGACGCAGGCAATAATGGGCTGTGCCGGACGGTATTTGCTCAACAGGCGCGCAGTATTGCCCGACTCGGTGACGGTGACGATCGCACTTGCGTTCACATCCTGTGCGGTAGTGCAGGCGGCATGTGCAGTGGCATCGCTCACGCTGATCTTTGCACCGACAGGCGACTGGCGCAGACGGCGGTCGATGTAGTGTATCTCACTCTCAGTGCGCTCGGCAATGGCAGACATCGTTTTAAGCGCCTCGATCGGGTAGTCACCGGCAGCAGTCTCGCCCGAGAGCATGATTGCAGAAGTGCCATCGTAAATGGCGTTTGCAACGTCGGAGATCTCGGCACGGGTGGGGCGGGGGTTGCTGATCATGCTGTCCAGCATCTGCGTGGCAGTTACGATGGGCTTGCCAAAGGAGAACGAGCGGTCGATGATGCTCTTCTGGATGCCGGGCAGCTCGGTAAAGTCGATCTCAACGCCAAGGTCGCCGCGTGCAACCATGACGGCATCAGCTGCAGCAAGGATGCTGTCGATGTTGTCAACGCCCTCACGGTTTTCGATTTTAGCAATGATGCGGATACGGGAGTCGTACTGGTTGAGCAGGTTGCGGATGTCGTATACGTCCTGTGCGCAGCGCACGAAGGATGCCGCAATAAAGTCAAAGCCCTGCTCGATACCAAAAATAATATCGTCACGGTCACGCTGGCTCAAATACGGCATGGACAAGTGTACACCGGGCACATTGACGCCCTTTTTGTTCTTGATTTTGCCGTTGTTCAGGACCGTGCAGACGATATCTGTGTCGCTGATCTCCTCGATATGCAGACTGATCAAGCCGTCGTCCAGCATGATCGTCCCGCCGACCTGAACATCCGAGGGCAGGTCCTTGTAGGTGATGGAGCAGATCTCGTTGGTGCCCTCGACATCACGGGTTGTCAGCGTAAATGTCTGGCCGACCTCCAGCTTTTCCACACCGTTTTTGAAGTCCTTTAAGCGGATTTCAGGGCCCTTGGTGTCAAGCAATGCGGCAACAGGCTGATGCAGCTCCTCACGCAATGCTTTCAGGCTGTCCAGGCGAGCCTTGTGCTCCTCGTGCGACCCGTGCGAAAAGTTAAAGCGGGCGACGTTCATACCGTTAGCAATCAGCTCACGCAGAACGCCGTCCTTGTCGGTAGAAGGACCCAGGGTGCAAATGATTTTTGTTTTTCTCATAGTATGCCTCCAATAATCAAACTCTCTCTATCACGGCAGCTGTACTTCATCCACAGCTGCCCACACATGCTCTGCAAACGGAAAACAAAATTACACTGCAAAAGATAATAATATCCTCCGCTGTTTTTATTATAATGGCTTGGATACAATTGGGCAAGAGAAACTTTCTTCAAGAACAGGCTAAGATTTCAGCATAATTGTTGAATTCAGCAAGGAAAGCCAAAATGCTTGCATAGCCTGCCCAATTTGTTTATAATGGTGCAAGACAGTAAAGACGATAAACCGGGTGCAATACCCGGTGGAAGGAGAATATAATTTATGGATAAGCGTGTTTTTCTGATTGTCCTTGACAGCTTCGGGATCGGTGCAGAGCCGGACGCAGCCGCTTTTGGCGATGAGGGTACCAGTACCATTGGCGCCATTGCCAAACACCCGAATTTCAACTGCCCGAACCTGCAAAGACTCGGACTGTTCAACATTGATGGTGTCGATGCAGGCGAAAAGTGCTGTGCACCGCAGGGTGCCTATGCCCGTCTGCAGGAGCAGAGCATGGGCAAGGATACCACCATCGGACACTGGGAAATTGCCGGTGTCGTCAGCCCGAAACCGCTACCGACCTTTCCGGAGGGCTTTCCGGCTGAGCTGATTTGCGAGTATGAGCAGAAAACAGGTCACAAGGTGCTGTGCAATAAGCCCTACTCCGGCACACAGGTATTAAAGGATTACGGCGAGCAAGCCATGCGTGAGGATGCGCTCATCGTTTACACAAGTGCGGACAGCGTGTTTCAGGTTGCCGCAAATGAGCAGCTTGTCCCTGTGCCGGAGCTCTACCGCTATTGCGAAATTGCCCGTGATATGCTGACAGGGGAGTACGGCGTTGGCCGCGTGATCGCGCGCCCCTTCCTTGGCGACAGCGCAGACACATTTTACCGCACAACAAACCGCCACGATTTAAGCCTTAAACCGCCCCGTGCCACAATGCTTGATCTGCTTAAAAATGCCGGCAAGGATGTAATTGCCGTTGGCAAAATTTTTGATATTTTTGACGGCGAGGGCGTGACGGAAAAAATCAAGACAACGGGCAACACAAACGGCATTGCTTTTACAAAGGCGCTGCAAACCCGCGATTTTGAGGGTCTGGCATTTGTAAATCTGGTCGATTTTGATATGCTGTACGGTCACCGTCGTGACGTTGCCGGCTACGCTGCCGCCGCATCGGAATTTGATCGCTTTTTGGCAGAGTTCATCCCCGCAATGCGCGATGGCGATCTGCTGATGGTCACAGCGGACCACGGCTGTGATCCGTCCTACACCAAAACCACCGACCATACCCGTGAGTATGTGCCGTATCTCATTTGCGGCAAAGCGATCAAGCCCGGCGTGGATCTGGGCACACACCTGTGCTTCGGTACAATCGCAAAAACAATTTGCGAATATCTGGGTGTGGATGCCTCTACACTGGATGGCGAAAGCGTCTGGGAGCAAATCAAGGCATAATGCATTATAACAAAAAGCAAGTCCCGGTCAGCCAATCGGGGCTTGCTTTTTTGCTGTCAAAAATTATTTGATATCGTAGTAGCTGTGGTTGGGGTTATGGCCGTTTTCTTCCACAACAATGGTAAAGCCCATGGGGTTTACCGCGGTGCTCTTGCCGCTTGCCAGGGGCTCAACGATAATGTGCTCAGAGCGGTTGACAATGATTTCGGCGGTTTCTGCCTTGCCCACACGCTGGTAGTGCAGCACACCATCCTGTGCACGCAGCACGACAAGTCGCCCGGTGCGGAAGGCCTCACAGCTGTGGCGCAGCTGTGCCAGCTGTGCCAGAACCGGACGCAGGCGCTCTTCATGCGTATCCCAGCAGTAGTACCCGCGGTTAAAGGGGTCGCGATAACCCTGCATGCCGATCTCATCGCCATAATACAGGCATGGAACGCCTGGCAGCGTGTAGATAATGGCATAAGCCATGCGCAGGCGCAGCATACCCTCCTCGTATTTTTCACCGATCACGCAGCGTCCGCTCTGCCATTCACGGCCGCGTCCATTGGCGGGCTCGTCTGCAATTACGGTCAATGCACGCTCGGTATCGTGCGTCGAAAGGAAGTTGAGTGCGGTGTCGATCGCAGGGGCAGGGTAGTGCTCGCAAATCGACATGATCTCCTCGGCAGCTTTCTCGGCAGCCTTGCCATTGACAAAATCCAGAACAGCATTTTTGAACGGGTAGTTCATGACACTGTCCAGCCCCTTGCCCAGCAGGTATGAGCGTCGCTGCCCAAAGCCGTACTTTGTAGTAGCGTCTTCCCAAACCTCACCCAGCAAAAACTTTTCAGGGCTGACACGTTTGACCGCAATGCGGATCTTTTCAATAAAATCATCCGGCAGCTCATCTGCCACATCCAGACGGAAGCCGGCAGCACCACGGCGCAGCCATGTGTCAACGACACCACCTTCCCCCGTGATAAACTCAACGTAGGATGGGTTTTCCTCGTTGACCTCCGGCAGGGTCTCAAAGCCCCACCAGCTGCGGTAACCGCCCTTGTACTTCGTGTCAAAATCGTACCAGCTGCGGTACGGCGAGTTGACATCACGGTAAGCACCGCCGTCACCGTAGCGCCCTTCACGGTTAAAATAAAGACTGTCTGACCCGGTATGGCTGAACACTCCGTCCAAAACAATGCCGATGCCATATTTGGCTGCCTCTTTGCAAAGCGCTTCAAAATCCTCGTTTGTGCCAAGCAGGGGGTCGACATTCAAATAATCTGCGGTGTTGTAGCGGTGGTTAGAGTGCGCCTCAAAAATCGGGTTCAGATACAGATAGTCCACACCCATCTCGTGCAGATAGGGCAGCTTGAGCTGAATGCCCAGCAGGTCACCGCCAAAGTAGTCCTCGTTCAGGTGACCGCCCGTCTCGTTGGGCTGCCAGGCGGGCTCGGCGTGTTTATCTGCCTGGTACAGACGGTCCGAAAAGGGCATGGGTTTATTTTCAATGCCCTCGCAGAAGCGGTCGGGGAAAATCTGATAGAATACTTTGCCTTTGATGCTCTCCGGCGTCTCAAAGTCAGCGTCGTAGACGGTGACCTGCCAGCACTCACCTTCCTGCCAGCTCACGACACCGCAGTTGTCAGGCCCGCGCACGATGCGCCGGAAGTCGGTGTAGAGGTCAAAATAATAGAAGTACAGTCCGACATCGCCCAGTGTGATATCAACCGAAAAATGATTTTGAAACGGCGTTTGGCCGTCAAAGTTCATGCGGTAGTGCACGGGCACATCAAATTTTCCCTCTTTTCGCAATACAAGGTGAGGGTCGACGTAGCCAAGGCTCTCCGGGATACACAGGGTCAGGTGCATGGTCTGCCCTGCACGCAAAGCACCGAAGGGCTGCTTGAAATTAGGGTCATAGCTGTTGAACAGACAAGACAAAACAGGTCGTTCCTTTCTGAAAAAAGCCCCGGCAGCTTTAGAGCACCGGGGCCGGATTCTATAATATTACGCGATCGTGCGATACTTACTTGTTCGCAGGTACAGTAGATGCATACCAGATGTCACGTGCGTAGTCCAGCACGGAGCGGTCTGCACTGAAGATACCGCTGTTGGCGATGTTCTTCAGACTCATGTGTGCCCACTTCTCACGGTCGGCGTACAGGCGCTGCAGGTCTGCCTGTGCACGGCGGTAATCCTTGAAGTCTGCCATGACCATGTACGGGTCGCTTGTCCGCAGATTCGAGGTGACCTCGTGGAAGTTTTCGCCGTTCCAGCCGTGCTCCAGGAAGTTCAGCGCCTCGTTGGCAACATCATCACCCATGATGAATGCATTGGGGTGGTAGCCAACCTGCTTGAGGTTGTTGACCTCGGGGGTCAGCATGCCGAAAATCAGCTCGTTTTCCTTTCCGGCGGCATCGGCGATCTCGACGTTAGCACCGTCCAGCGTACCAAGGGTGATGGCACCATTCAGCATAAACTTCATGTTGCCGGTACCGGAAGCCTCGGTGCCAGCCAGAGAGATCTGCTCAGAAACCTCGGATGCAGGCATCAGGTGCTCGCTCAAAGAGACGCAGTACTCTTCCAGGTAGACCACACGCAGCTTTTTGTTGACAGCGGGATCGTTGTTGATCAAATCAGCCAGTTTGCAGATCATGCGGATCATCTGCTTTGCCATGTAGTAGCCGGGTGCAGCCTTGGCGCCAAAGATATAAGTCTTGGGGATAAAGTCTGCATTGGGGTTCTGCTTCAGGTACAGGTACTGCGCAGCAATGTTCAGTGCATTCAGGTGCTGACGCTTGTACTCGTGCATACGTTTGACCTGGCAGTCAAAGATGGAGTTCGGGTCAATGACCTGGCCGGTAGAGCGGGAGAGATAGTCCGCAAAATCCTTCTTGTTAGCCAGCTTGATCTCGTTCAGACGTGCAAGAACGGTCTTGTCGTTCTCAAACTTGTTCAGTTTTGCAAGCTCCTTTGCGTCACGCTTGTAGCCGTCACCGATCGTCTCGTCCAGCAGCTTGCACAGTTCGGGGTTGGATGCCAGCAGCCAGCGGCGGTATGCAATGCCGTTGGTCACGTTCTTGAAGGCCTGCGGCTTGTACAGATAATAATCGTGGAAGACGCTGTCCTTAATGATCTCGCTGTGCAGCTTGGACACGCCGTTGATGCTGTTGGAGGTGTAGGCGCAAATATTTGCCATGCGCACCTGGTTGTCACCGATCAATGCCATGTAGTTGATCTTGCCCTCATCACCGGGGAATACCTGCTCCAGGTCTGCGCGTGCACGGCGATCCATCTCGACCACGATCTGGTAAATGCGGGGCAGTGTCATCTTGAAGATGTCAACATTCCACTTTTCCAGAGCCTCAGCCATGACGGTGTGGTTGGTGTAAGAGAAGACCTTCTGGCAGATGCCGAAAGCCTTGTCCCAGTCGTAGCCGCACTCATCCAGCAGGATGCGCATCATTTCGGGGATGGCCAGTGTGGGGTGGGTATCGTTCAGCTGAATAGCGACCTTGTCGGGCAGGTTTTCCAGCGTTGCATAGCTGGACAGGTGGTTTTGCACAATGTCGCCGATGGATGCGGCGGACAGGAAGTACTGCTGACGCAGACGCAGGATCTTGCCCTCAACGTGGTTGTCGTTGGGGTACAGCACCTTGGAGATCAGCTCTGCATTGGCATTCTTGCTCATTGCGGTGTTGTAGTTGCCAAGAGAGAAGCTGGACATATCAAAGTCGGGTGCCTTTGCCTGCCACAGACGCAGCTTGGCAACGCCCTTGCCGTCGTAGCCCTGGACATACATGTCGGAGGGCACAGCCATGACGCTGTTGTAGTTGGTGTGCTGGATGTAATGGAAGCCGTTATCCCAATTTTCGTGGATCTCACCGTCAAAGCGGACTTCAACAGCCTGATCGGGGTGGCTCTTCAGCCATACCTGACCGCCGGGCAGCCAGTTGTCTGCGCGCTCCTGCTGCCAGCCGTCAACGATCTTCTGCTTGAAGATGCCGTACTCGTACAGGATCGAGTAACCGGTACCGCAGATGCCTGTAGTGGCCATGCCGTCAAGGTAGCAGGCAGCCAGACGACCCAGACCGCCGTTGCCCAGACCTGCATCGGGCTCCTCCTCAAAGATGGTCTCCAGGTTGATGCTGGCATCTGCCAGTGCCTTTTTAGCAACCTCATCCAGACCGAGGTTGAACAGGCTTACCTTCAGGCTGCGACCCATCAAAAACTCCATACAGAGGTAGTACACCTGCTTTGTGCCGGTGCCAATGGCCTTGGACTGGAACTTTTTGTGGTTCTCACTCATGAGCTGGCGACAAATCAGTGCCAGAGAGCGATAAATCTGCTGGTTGGAGGCGACAGTAAGTTCAACACCGTACTCGCTTGTCAGCTTATCCTGCAGAATTTTTGCAAATTCCTTCGACGTCATAAACAAACTCCTATCCGCATTGTGCGTTAATTGCTTAAAATAATTGAATAAACTGCGGCAACGCGCACTTTCCCGACGTTATGACCGTTGCTCGCACAACAATACCATTATAATATGGACTTAGGACAAATGCAAGGTATCCTGTGAAATTTTTATTACAAACAAGTCAACAAATTACCAGCGCATCGTTTGATTCCCAATAAGTGGAAGCTGCACCGGTGAATCCTGCGCAGAAATGCCAAAAACAGCGTTGCTGCATGAGACGCTGTATGTTGGTAAAGTGGTTTTCAATGCAGGAAATTCTTGCCCAAAGTAATTTGTATACAAATTTGGACTTGTCTCATGGAGGAAATAAAACAAAAGCACCGCCGATTTCGTGATAAAATCGGCGGTGCTTCGTTTTTATTGTGATGGATTGGGCCGGGACTGTGCTGCCGCAGTTGACGGTTGCATTCGCACCGATGGCATTTGATATTCCCTCGATGACCGGTTTGGAGATGCTACCTGCATATTTCACGGAGTTGAATCAACTTAATGGAAACGGAAATCTTTTGGAAGCAGGACCACACCGGAGAAGAAGATAGCGTGATCCTGCTTCCAAAAGGGAGCACGGCTGCGGACTGTAATTGGTATGCGGCCGTGTTCCAAAGTTTAGGAAATGTCGATTTTAATAGAAGCTCAGCTCTTATGCATTGAACTTCCTCTGCTTTGCAACCGTTGCTGCAAAGCTTACAATAATCGTTGCCAGCATCGTTACACCGGTATAAAGCAGATTGACCGAGAACGAAGAAGAGTCAATGGCAACCAACACATTTGAGATGGTATACAGTTCAGCATAGACTGCAAAACAAAATGCGGCAATATACAGCAGATAACTGGGATAGGCCAGAATATCACGGCCGCTCTTGATTGCAAGCAATGATGCTGCAATGCCCAACACCAGGCAAAGCGATGCTGCAGAAATACCGATCCCAAGCCAGAAGCAGCCGATCAGAGAAAGTACTGCGCACACGTCACCTGCCAACATCAGATAGGAACCTGTGCCCCAATTTTTGGTATTCAGCATATTATCGTTCCTCCTTTTTGCCTGCCGAAGCTGTTTTTTCAACAGAGAATTCTTCTTTGGCCATCCATGCCAAACTCGCAACAGTCAACACACCAAAGCCTGCGCACATTCCGTACAGGGCTTTTTCCCACCAGGCAGTGACCTTTTCGATCTTGGCTGTCTCGCTCAAACCGTTCATGCCGGCGGATTGTGCTACCGCATACAGAATGCGGTGGCTTGCCTGGCGAACTTCTGCAGCAAGCGCAATATCATCTTTGACAAAGTCCAGCAGATTGCTTGTGCCGAGAGCCAGCCATTGATCTGTGCCGCCTGCAAGACCGGAACGTATATTCATCCAACTGTCATCTGCAAAGAAGTTAAAATCTGTCAGCACGCTTCCCTTGAATCCCCATTCGTCACGCAGCAGGGAGGTACACAATGCGTAACTGCCGCCGGCCCATTTGCAGCCAATACGGTTAAAGGATTCCATCAGTGAAAGCGTACCGCCCTGCTGCACAACATACTGGAACTGTTTCAGATAGATTTGGCGAAGCGCCTGTTCGTTCGCAAATGTGGAAAGTCCGTGCCTGTGCAGCTCCTGATCATTTGCCGCAAAGTGCTTGCAGAATGCGCGCATGCCCTTGGCCTGTGCGCCTGCAATATCCTGCGCACCAATCGTTCCGCCGAGGAATGGGTCCTCGGAATAATACTCAAAGTTGCGTCCGCAATATGGAGAACGATGGGTGTTTGCGCCAGGACCCCACCAACCGACAGTGTTTGTCCACAAACCATCTTCACCGATTGCCTGACCACGTTTCCAGGCAGCGTCTCGACTCCAGGTAGAAGCAATCACAACAGCGGAATTATAGCCGATTGCGCTGAGCGTGGTGACCGTAGAAGTATCGCCAACGGTTTTGTAATAGTAACGGCGTCCGGTCATGCTGCCCAGACCGGCAGGACCATCAGCGTCGACTGTCCCGGCAAAGGCAATCGACGAAACGGCGGCTGTCTGACTTGCACCGGACTGTACCAGCTCCACCTGCTCTTCCAGACTCATCTGATCCAGCAGATCATCCCACTTGTCGTCCTCATAATCCAGACCGATCATAGCTGCCAAGGTCAAGCCATTATCCGCATTATATGTGATGTTGGTGACATCTGTTTCACGTGCTGTGTAATTGTTTTGGAGCGCATGGATCATTTCGTCCGTTGCTTCCAAACCGACATATGCAACCGGCCAGGTATTTTTCCAGTCAGAACGGGAAAGGTAAGTTACCTTGTCGGGCTGGAAGTAGTTCAAATCAGCGTCTTCAAACAGATTGTGAATTTCTGCGCCCGAAACCGGGTCGGTATTATAAATGGTTTCGCTCATCTCAATGCAAACACACAAATCAGCGCAGCCTTCAGCGTCCATACCATCAGCTGTCGTATAGCCTTTTGCAGCAAGAATATTATTCAGCGCATCATGTGCACTGGTACCGATGGCAAAATAATAAGCGCCTGCTTCCAGAACATATGCCTGCCGATCATTCTGATCGTAGCTTGCTATATCGTGCAGGTCAACTTCAATCGTTAAGGTTTGTGATTTTCCGGGTTCAAGCTTTTCAGTCTTTGCATAACCGCACAGTTGTACCGCAGATTTTTCAATGCCGCCCGCCGTGTATGGAGTCTGCGCATAAATCTCCACAACATCCTTGCCTGGACGGCTTCCGGTGTTGCGTACAGTCGCTGTTACGGTAACGATATCGCCGCTGGTCTGTACATTGTCGAGACTTTGAGAGAAAGTAGTGTAAGAAAGGCCAAAGCCAAACGGATAGCAGACCTCTTCAGCGTAGTTCCAGTTTCCAGAGCTGCAATATACACCGGCAGTGCTGTTTGCATCTCCGCGGCCAAGAACACAATCCTCGTAGCGAGTCTCGTAGTAGGCATAACCGACATAGATGCCTTCGGGTTCAACAATGTAATAATAACTATTAGAAATTGTTGTGGTTGCACCGGTGCTGTCAACAAAATCGATGTTCTGTGTGTCGGACATACTGGCATCTGCAGCAGGCTGTGCGGTTGCATTTGCATAGCTGAATTCGCCAAAATTCTGAGCAGACGGAGCAGAGTCTGCACTTGCGGCATAAGTATCTGCAAGCTTTCCGGAGGGCGTGCGGTCACCCGTCAGTATTTCAGCCACAGCAGTCAGACCTGACTGACCTGGACCGCCGATCCACAAGCAGGCGTTAATGTCATATTCATTCAGCCAGCCAAGGCAGAGTGGATTCGAGCTGTTCAGCAGGACGATGACTTTCGAGAAATTTTCCTTGACATGATTAATCATGTCGCGCTCGGTATCCTGCAAATTCAGATAATTCGCCTCGGGGTGAAGGTCGTCGCCCTCACCGCCGGTACGCGAAATCACAACGATTGCAGCATCGCTGTAATCTGCATAGGAAGCCTTTACCGTATCGGTATAATCGCTCAGTGGGACTTCTGCAACATCCGAAGTTGTACGAGAATAACCTGACTGGTTATCATAAAAATCCCAGAGTGTTTCATTGATGGAATAACCGGCTTCGCTCAGTGCGGTGTGGAGGTCAACGACGACAGCGGTGTCAATCGAACCGGAACCGGTACCGCCGTAAACAATATCTGTGCAGGAACGTGAGAAGACACTGATTTTAGAGCCGGAAGCCAGAGGAAGTGCTCCATCGTTTTTTAGAAGCACAGAACCTTCTTCCTGAATATCACGGTTGACCTCAAGGTTGGCTTCGTATACATCCTCGTAAGAGGAGTATGCGCTTTTGAAATACTGTGTGTCTGCGTTGCCTGAGTCTATGATTTTGGTCGGCGAGGTGTTCAAAAAGCCGTGCACCTTGGAAGCGTTTTCTTCCGCTGCAATCGTTCCGGTAATGGATACCCCGGCTGCCAACGCTGCGGTAGAAGTCGCAGCCTTCAAGAAAGTACGTCTTGAAATTTTGCCCATAATTATGGTCCTCCTTGTATTTTTTCCTCTTTTGTGCCCGTACTGCCGGCGGCCATATCAGCTCAGAGAGATTTCTTGGGTTCAGTATATAAAAACTATTTCCATTTGTGTAAAAAATGGTACGAAATGCCCGAATATGGAACGAAATGTAAAAGCATAAGCATCAATTTCAACTCTGAGCAGCATTTGCAGAAGAGCAGGAAAAGCAAAAGCACCGCCGATTTCATGATAAAATCGGCGGTGCTTCGTTTTTAATCGGGATATTTGTTTGGTCTGCTTTCAATCTTCACGGTACATTTGCAGCAGTCATAACGATTTCTTTTATTCAACTTTGTTTGATCGCATAGCGCAAACCCGATTTTCCAAAATCGAGCTTGCGCTTTTTGTTTGCAAAAATATTTTCACAGGAGGATCTTTCAATGATACTAATGTACGGTTGCAACTATTTCATCTTGGATGCTGACCGATGACTATTGACTGCTTCTGCTTTCAAGTTTGTTCTTGGAAACAGTGCGTTGCAGAAATGAGAAAAAGGGATGAGAGCAGTGGTTGTTCTGGGGAAGAGCGCAATCGCATCAATGAATCATTTCAAATACTGGTTTAAGAATTAAATTATACCGAGCTTTTATATAGACTCGGTAGAACTCCTTTTGCAAATCAGTGATACAAGGAATGCTTTCGACAACTGCATTGATCTTATCAAGGTTAATGCGTGGGAAAATACGAATGAGTGCTTCTTGGCAGTCCGGATTATCTGTGGTCGTTAGGTAGTCGTAATAATTTGTTTTCCGACCATTCAACTTGATTGCTGACGTTGGGAATTGGAAAATACGCGCATGAAGCATATCTTCATTTTCCAGAACACCACGCATGACTTTTTCATCAGCTTGCGGTAAAAGGCAGCTTCCGCAATCATAAACAGGAGCGATTTCCGATGTGTCATTATTTGGATCGTAAAGGAATCCCCAATTGCCATTGTGCCGATCAAAATTTCCAAGCAAGGCATCAATGACGAAAACATCCCAGAAATGCGCCAAGAGAATGGAAGGCTCTACGAATTGCTGCTTTTCGATGGTTTCCAATATTTCTTCTAGCTCTGTACCGTTACCATTTGTTTCGGAATCAATAATGGTGTTTTTAATGGAGCAGAAATCGTAAAGCTGCATGGCTTTCACGGTGAAGTCTTTACAAGCGCAAACGACTTTTGTCTTTTCGCCAACTTGAAATGTTCCAAGCAAAGTTTCCTGAGCCTGTACACCCAACAGATTGAAGATATGGCAGGCAATATACTCACTAATGCAACTGTTTGTGTAAGAAAGGTCGGTCGGTTTGTGTTCGCCAGAAGGTGAGAATTTGATCATATACCGATTTTCATCGTAAATAACTGCAATTTTCTTTCCGTTGGCACCATTATATGCTTTGCCATAAACTCGTTTGCAGTTTGTAAAATCAATAAGGCTGATCATGCACTTTTGTTCCTCCACAAAAATTTCTGGCGTAAATAATCGGCGTGTTCAGGTGTGATTAGACCATCACTAATTTCGGCCATATTAATGCTTCCGTAAAGTTCACCCCAGTAGCAGTCCAAGAGAGGTGAATGAGTCTTTAGACCCTCTTTATAGGTATCAAGGTCATGCTGCAAATAATCTGGAAGTCCATATTCATACGAATGCTCACGCTGCGTTTCTCGAATACCGCTTTCCGCGAGCTGTTCCATAGAAACGCCAAGAGTTTTTGCAAGTTTATAGACAGTTTCAGCAGAGCAACGCTCTAATTTTGTTTTTCCGCTGCAAATGTCGTTGAGAGTGGCGTGAGGAATACCGGCAGTAACTGCCAGACGATACCGTGATAGCCCTTTTTTTTGCATCAAATCGTCCAGAATCAAACGAAACACCTCCTTGATCCTTATTATATCGGTATACCGATATAAATGCAAGCAAAAAATAAATTATACAGCTATTTTATGAGAGCGAACTGATCCGCTGCATGGCGTTGGAATATGGTCTGCACATCAACTGGGGAAATACAGACCGAGAAACTCTGATTAACGCCGCAATCGCTGCCGCAGATGATGATATGGCATTCTGTGATGTTTTAAGGCAGTGCATTGAAACAAAAATTAAATAGTGATTGTCAGGCACGCAAACTGACAGCAAAGCGTAACTTCTGCTCGAAAAGAATGGAAGCTGCGCTTTTGTTTTTATCAAAATGCCTTTGAGAGGGGAGCGATTATGTACAAGGATTATGATTTGAAGCGTATCAACAAATCAGTGCAGGTGGATGGGGAGGTGGGTTGATTATTCATTAGCGCTATGTACTATGACTAGCGCAACGCACACACTTACTGCGGTTAGCAGGTTTGGCTTTTATGTGCAGCGCAAAACCGTGCTTTTTTACTCACAGACTGAAAAGGAGCATACTATGGAATTTTTGACGCACATTTTTTTCTTCTCAATATCAGATTACAGGTTGAGTTCAAACTGCTCTACCGTGACAGTCGCTTTGCCCTCGGCAGCAAAGGTGATGCCATCGGCAGACTGCGGGGTGTAGATCCATACGGTCATGATTCTGCGTCCATCCGGTGCAAGTGTGGTTTGGGTGGTGTAAAAGTCGATGCCGCTGTCTACAAGCTGCACGCTTTCTTGTGTAAAAATATGCGTGTCCCTGTCATAACTGCCGATAAAGGCGATGACGTTGTGCCCATTGTGAAACTCGCCCTTCGGCTTCATTTCCATGGGTCCGAGCATCAAAATCTGCTTGCCGTCCAGTTCAAAAAAGTCCGGGTACTCCCACATTTTGCCGTACTCGTTGTTGCAGCGTATCAACACGGTGACAAAGTGCCAGTCAAAACCGTCTGCACTCCGGAACAAGAGGGCTGCGCCGCTTTCGTCCTCGGCAAGAGCAACGGTCACAGCAAAGTATGTGCCATCCTCTTCCCGCCAGACCTTCGGGTCACGGAAATCAAACTTGCTGAAGCCTTCCGGCAGGTCTTTCTGTGTCAGGACAGGGGTTCTATATGCA
>CAVBNV010000018.1:0-38276 GCA_963596815.1 Oscillospiraceae bacterium | reverse complement strand
ACTGGAGACCTCATCCTTACCAAGGATGCGCTCTACCAACTGAGCTATAGCAGCACAATCACAGCTCAATTATATTACCACAAAGCTTACAGTTTGGCAAGGTCTTTTTTTATTTTTTCAAAAAAGGCTGCCGCATTTTGTGCGGCAGCCTTTTGCTTGCTATCTGTTTTTGTCAATCACTCAATCAAACCGTTGAGCAGCGTCAGGCACTTGCGGCTGTGCAGCTTGCGGATCGCCTTCGCCTCGATCTGACGGACACGCTCACGGGTGACGCCAAAATCACGTCCTACCTCTTCCAGCGTGCGGGGGCGTCCATCGTCCAAACCAAAGCGCAGACGAATCACCTTTTCTTCACGAGGGGTAAGGCTCTTCAGTGCCAGGTTGATCTGCTGCGCCACCATTGCACGGTCCGCCGCCTTGCCGGGCGCCTCCGCGTTTTCGTCGGCAACAAAGTCGCCGAGCGAGGAATCCTCCTCCTCGCCAACAGGGCTCTCAAGGCTTGCCGGCTCCTGTGCCATGCGCTGAATCTCGCGCACACGCTCGACCGGCATATCCATAGCCTTTGCCAGCTCCTCCGGTGTCGGCTCGTGACCGTTCTGGTAAACCAGCTGGTTTGTGGCCTGCCGCATGCGATTGATGGTTTCCACCATGTGTACCGGGATGCGGATGGTGCGTGCCTGGTCTGCGATCGCACGGGTGATTGCCTGACGGATCCACCATGTTGCATAGGTAGAGAAGCGGAAGCCGCGGTCGCAGTCAAATTTTTCTGCCGCCTTGATCAGACCGATGTTGCCCTCCTGGATCAAATCAAGGAAGGCCAGGTTATGGCCAACGTGCTTCTTGGCGATCGATACCACCAGGCGCAGGTTTGCCTCGCTCAGGCTGCGGCGGGCGTTCAAGCCCTCACGGCGCACCTTGAGCAGTTCATTTCGGCGTTCCTCCGTCAAGGGGCCGTTTTCAACAGCCTCCAGCGCTTCCTCTTCCGCTGCCTTTTCTTCTGCATCCTCTGCTTCTGCAGATTTTTCGCCGCCCTCTTCGTCCAGATCTTCCGTATAGCTGCGGCTGCCCTCATCCTCTTCAAACGAGAACCGCGCGCTGTTCTTCTTGATGTACTCCGGCGCACCGTACTTTACACGGTCTGCCTGCAGGATATGCGCTGCCTCGGCACCTGCGTGGATGCGGCGGCTCAGCTCAACCTCCTGCTCTGCATTCAAAAGCGGGATCTGTCCGATCTGCTTCAGATAATTTTTTACAGGGTCATCCAGCAGCTCGTCCATAGCGGCCTTCAGGTCTGCCGGGTTTTCCTCGCTCTGCTCCTCTTCGCTTTCCTCGCTGACGCTCAAATCTTCGCTGTTATTCTCGGCATTTTCCACCTCAGCTATAATGCCCTCCACATCCAAGCCGCCGGATTCTGCGTCTTCCTCCTGCACCTTAATGCCGCGCTCCTCCAGCAGCGTGTAAAGCGTCTCCACATCCATACGACACTGTGCCGCCAGTGTTTTAGCCTCCTGCGCAGAGAGGGTCCCTTCGCCCTTTGTCAACAGTTCCTTCAAAGTCATGCTCATTTCGCTCTCTCCTTCTCGCTACAGGGATAATGTATCGTAAATCATCACTTTATATCAAATCACAAGGCCGCCATTGACCCCAAACACCTGTCCGGTGATATAGCCCGCCTCTTCACCTGCCAAAAACAGCAGCAGCCCGGCCACCTCTTCCGCATTGCCAAGCCGTCCCACAGGTGTTTCCTCTGCAAGGGCAGCCTTGTCGTCCGCCGTAAATGCCGCCATCATATCGGTTTCAATCACACCGGGCGCCACGCAGTTTACCGTGATGCCGCTCGGTCCCTCTTCTTTTGCAAGTGCCTTTGTCAGCCCGATCAACCCGGCCTTTGCCGCCGAGTAGTGCACCTCGCAGCTGCCGCCGGTCTGCCCCCACATGCTGCTGACGGTCAGGATGCGTCCCGCTTTCCGCCGGATCATACCAGGCAGTACTAGCTGACACAGGTGGAATGCACCCGTCAGGTTTACATCCAGCATCCGCTGCCACTCTGCGGGCGTGATGTCGGTAAAAAGCTTTTGCTGCGCAATGCCGGCATTGCTTACCAGCACATCCACATGCCCCACAGCCTGCTCGACAGTGTGAAATGCAAGCTCACAGCTGGCACGGTCGGCAACATCGCACTGTACGGCAACACAGCCGGGCAGCGCTTTCTGCAAGGACGCCGCAGCCTCTGCGTTTTGGTGGTACAGGACCGCGACACGGTAGCCCGCCTTGTAAAAAGCGCGTGCAGCCGCTGCACCAATGCCCCGGTCTCCGCCCGAAATCAACACACAGCGTCCGTTCGACGGTAAACCCGATGGCTGTTCTTTCGGCTGCTCTGCCGGCGCTTCACACACATCTTGCGGCTGTGCTGCCTGCGCCTCATCGGCCGCGGCATCGTCCAAACCATGCACAGGCGGTACCGCCGGCGGCTGATCCGGCTCTTCGTCCGGTATCTGGAATGTCAATTCAAATTCGTCTTCGTACAAGAGTTTCACCCTCCTGTCGGTGGTTTCTGCCGCATATTCCATGCACGGCAGCAGAATTTTGAAGAGTGATCACCAACTGCACTGCGTCTTACTCTGTTTCCCGGTTAAGTCCGGTGCTACGGCGTGGCAGATATTCTTTGTGATGTGTATCGACAAAATTCCATTGAATAATATACCACAATTTTGCAAAAAAAGAAAGTGAAAGCTCCACATTTTCTGCGTCGCTTCCACTTTTGTCCTACCTGTTTGTTTTTTGTCCGGGTACGGGCGGCTTCCAGCGCGGTTTTGCCGCACGCTGCTCTCGCAGACGGGCAAAAAAAGACTGCATCAGCGCCTGTGCCTGCTCTGCGCAAAGTCCCTTTTCCACGCTCGGATGATGGTTGAACGGCATCGAAAAAAGGTCTGTTATCGATCCGCAGCAGCCTGCTTTGGCATCATCCGCCCCGTAAACCACACGCCGGATGCGGCTGTTGATGATCGCCCCGGCGCACATCGGGCAGGGCTCCAGCGTCACAAACAGCTCGCATTCCCACAAGCGCCAGCCCCCCAAGGCCTTACACGCCTTATCAATTGCCAGCAGCTCCGCATGGTGCAGCGCATTTTTTTCGCTCTCTCTTGTATTGTGCGCTGCCGCAACAACCTCTCCATTGCGTGCAACTACCGCACCGATCGGCACCTCGCCCAGCTCAAACGCCTTGCGTGCTTCCTCCAGCGCGATCTGCATCAATTCCTGATCTGTCATTTTGCCCCCCCGTCATATCGCCATCCCACATGTGATCAGATTATTCAGGCCGTGCAGCACAACGCACGGCCAAATGCTCTTTGTGCGCTGCGTCATCCAGCCCAGGATGATCCCCATTAAAAATGCGTAAAGTACGGCTGTTACACCGCTGTGCATCACCGCAAACAGCAAAGCCTGCAGCATGATCTTTCCCGTTCTGTCAAGCGGCAGCGCATGCTGTATCACGCCCCGAAACACAAGCTCCTCCGTGATCGGTACCGCAGCACATACCCGCGCCAGTGTCCAAAACAGCTCCGCTTTGTCCTTCGGCAGCGCCAGAGTCTGTGCAGGGAACACAAGGGTCGCACAAACCGCCAGAAGTATAAAAGCCGCCGCAGGTGCCATCGCCCCTTTTTGCGGTCGGCAAACGCCGAATTTTATGTGCGCCCGTCCCGCCAGCCACACCGGAACTGCCGGCTGCAAAATCGTGCAAAGCAAAGCGCCGGCACACCCGTTTTGCGCAGCGGCGCCAACCAAATAGTATGCCAGCACAGAGAGAACCGCTGTTGTAAGCCCCTGTGCTCTCTCTGTGCTCTGCATTGCTCTGCTCACCTCTTTGCCTTTGATGTTTTTCTGATTTGCCGCCTCAAATTTGTTCAAATGATTGACATAATCTGCTCTGTCTGGTATAATTTGCACGACCATTTTGTCAAAACAGTTGTTTTTTGTGAGCCCAGATCATCCTGTACTGTGCTCTTTCTGTTCCTCATGGAGGTATTTTATGATTCGCATCCTCACCGATTCCGCATCCGACCTGCTGCCCGCAGAGGCACAGCAGCTCGATGTGACCGTTATCCCCTTGAACGTCACGTTTGAAAACGGCACTGTCATCCGCGACGGCATCGACATGACCGGCGCAGAGTACTACGATACCATCGCTGCCTGCCGCAAGCTGCCCACCACAAGCCAGCCCAGCCCGGAGCTTTTCGAGCAGTACTATCTTGAGGCTGCCGCTGCGGGGGATGATGTGATCGGCATCTTTCTCTCGCATGCGCTTTCCGGCACCTGCCAGTGCGCAAAGCTGGCTGCCGACCTTGCCAATGTGGACAACGTCCTGTTTGTAGACAGCGCTAACGTCTGCCTGGCCGAAAACCTGTTAGTCCGCCTTGCTGTACGCCTGCGCGCACAGGGCAAGAGCGCTGTGCAAATTGCGGCCGACCTGGAGCGTGCAAAAGAGCACCTGCATATCGTTGCCGCCATCGACGACCTGACCTACCTGCGCAAGGGCGGCCGCCTGCCGGCAGCCGTCGCCGTTGCCGGCGGCATGCTTGGCATCAAGCCCTTGATCATGATCAAAGACGGAAAAGTCGCAATGGCGGGCAAAGCCCGCGGTCTGCCCGGCGCATACGTCGCACTCTTCAAAAAAATCGATGAACTGGGCGGGCTGCATCCGGATCATCCGGTCATGCTCGGCTATACCGCATCCCGCCGCGAAATACAGCCCATCCAGAACTATCTGTCCGAAAACCTGCACCACACACAGCAGCTGTCCTGTCAAATCGGCTGCGTCATCGGGACGCACGTTGGTCCGGGTGCATTCGGCATCGCCTTTTTTGACAGAGATCTCTGCTTGAACTAAATACTGTACAACAAAACCGGGCTGCGGGGCACAAAGCTGCAGCCCGGTTTTATTATTACATCACCGCATCCAAAAGCAGCTTGCCCAGCAGAAGTACCAAAACCACCAGCATCATCGGACGAATAAATTTTGCGCCCTTCTTCAGCGCAAAATGCGAGCCCAAAAGATTGCCAACGATCCCACTGATTGCGCAGGGAATGCCGACCGACAGCAACACAAATCCGCCGGACAGATAGGTGATCAGGCTTGCATAGTTGCTGGCAAGGTTCAGCACCTTTGCATTTCCGCCCGCAGTGCGCAGGTCAAAGCCCATCAGTGTTGTAAACGCAATGATTGCAAACGTGCCTGTGCCCGGCCCGAACAGGCCGTCATACAAGCCGATGCCAAGCCCGATCGCAAGGGCAACCAGCGTTTTTTTGAGGTTCATAACGCCGTCATCACGGTTTTCATCCGGCAGGTTACGACGCCACAGGATCAGTGCCGCGGCAATCGGCAGGATGATGAACATCATCGTGCGCAGGGCTGTATCTGAGATCATCAAAACGATATGCGCACCCAGCGCACTGCCTGCAAAGCTGCCGATCGCTGCCAAAATGCCGACACGTACATGCATCGCTCCGCTTCTAAAAAACGTTGCCGTCGCAAAGGTCGTCCCGCACGCCGCACTGAACTTGTTTGTGCCATAGGCGTAATGCACCGGCAGCCCCGCAAACATATATGCCGGCAAACTGATCAAGCCGCCGCCGCCGGCTGCCGAGTCCACAAAGCCGGCAAAGCCCGTCATCAAAATCAAAAACAGCATCATTAGCGGGCTTACAAATATACCATCCGTCATATCAGTCTCCGTTTTTTCTCTCAGTCAATCCACAGCTTGCCTTCACAAGCTAAAATTTGGTCCAAAATCATGCGGGACACCCTTGCGCCATATACCATGGATGGATGGTCGTTGTACTCGATGATGTCGTGGAAGTCCTTGTTCATCAGTACGATCACATATTCGCCGTACGGTGTATGAACTATACCGCCATCGTTCCGGCAGGCGTTCATGCTGCCGCTTTTGCTGGCAGTCCAAATCAGCTCCGGCTCACCAGTCTCCTCACAGTCCAGGTAAAACTGCGGAAAGTCATGCGTGAGCATGGTGTTGTAGTGCTGCTGACGGAAAATTTTGAGCATGTCAGCGCTGAATGCCGGGCTGACCAGTGTCCCCCTTGCCACCTGTGCAAACAGTGCGGCGTAATCGCGCGGCGTCGTTGTGCCAAGCTTTGCATAGCGGTCAAAGTGCAACGGGTTGTGCAGCACCGTGTGCTCAAAACCAAGCTCCCGGATGCAGGCGTTGATCGTATCCAGACCCAGGTAGTCAATGATCATGTTCGTTGCAATGTTGTCCGAGCAGATGATCATCATCGTTGCCGTGTCGCGCACCTTCAGTTGTGCGCCGACACCCAGCGCACGCAGCATACCGGAGCCATCGACAAACTGGCTTTGCTCGTAGGTTATCTTCTCGTCAAGGTCCGCCTTGCCGCGGCTGACCTGCAAATACAGCACTGCCAGGATAAACGCCTTGATGGTGGATGCTGTTTCAAACTCTTCCTCTGCTCCGATTTCAACCGTGTGGCCATGCAGGTCGTCCACAAAGACGCTCATTTTGCCCTGATACGAGTACAGCTCTGCGGCAATGCGCTTTTCCAATGTCATGTTTTTATCCATTTTGTATTCTCCTTGCCAAAAATAACACATCACCTGCGGATATCACCCGATTTATCCGGGCAATCACAGGTTCTCTTCAAAAAAGCGCTGTGCATTGCGGTAGAAGATCTTCTCGACCTCATCCTCGGTAAAGCCTTCTCTGCGCAGTGCATCCGCCAGCAGCGGGAGCTTTGAGCAGTCGTCCAATTCCAGCCTGCCGCCGATGCCGTCAAAATCGCTGCCCAGACCGATCATGTCAATGCCGCCCACCTTTTTGAAGTGCGCCGCATGCTTTGCCATCAATGCAGTTGTGCTACGGCACAGCTCCGGGCTCGGCTGGTCATCCAAAAAGCCGCAACAATAGTTCAGGCCTACCAGTCCTCCGCGCTGCGCCAGGGCACGGATCATCTCATCTGTCAGGTTGCGGCAGTGCGGTGCCAAGGCACGGCAGTTGGAGTGACTTGCCGCAAAGGGACGTGTGGAATGACTGACAACATCCCAGAACCCCTTGTCTGACAGGTGGCTTACATCCACGATCATGTGCAGACGCTCCATCTCCTCCACAAACGCAAAGCCTTTTTCTTTCAGGCCTGTTTCGGTGTTGGGCTGGCACGGCCAGATGGAGTCGATATCTCCTCCGGGGACAACATTCGGGCTCGCAAGCTCGTTTTCATGGTTCCATGTCAACGTCATCATACGCACGCCAAGCTCATACATGCGGCGCAAAACGCCGATGCTCCCCTTGCAGCAGCCGCCCTCCTCTATGGTCAGCATCCCGCTGATTTTGCCGTCGGCTGCATTTTTACGGATGTCCGCCGCCGAATACACCGGTGCGATTTTATCGGCGTGCTCTGCCATGATGCGCTTAAACACATCAATTTCTTCCAGTGCCGTCACCAGCGGGTCAGCACCGGGTGTTTTATCTGCCAGGTTTACAAATGCCGCAAAACACTGCAGCATATAATCTCCCTTTTCCAGCTTTTCAAGGTCGATATGCAAATCATTATGCACAAAGCTTTTCGGGCTGCCATCCTTTTCCGCATGGCGCAGCTCGCTCAAGGTGTCACAATGCAGGTCCCAAACTTTCATGGTTTTTGTCCTTTCCTCGCCAATTCGGCTCAGAGTTCAGTATACCGCACACGCCCGGTTAATTCAACCGCAAGAAATTTTGCACCATGAAAAAATTTCACAATTTAGCTTTTAGTAAAACCGCCCGAAACAGACGCCTATATTCTGCCAAAAAGGCACAAAAAGCAAATGTATCATAACACAAGTGCAACAACCACCGGTTTGATTTTTTTGCGATTTTATGCTAAAATATCCTTGTTATCTGTTGTGACATCTGTTGTTCGGACGTTAGCGTATATGCTCTGTGTGTGTGCTGCATATCTGCGCTGTTCTCGGGGGGACATTTTATGAAAGATCAGGTTTTTTATCGGCACATAGCCGCCGCCTTTGCGACGGTTTGCCTGTCCGCATTGCTGTCGGTCTCTGCTTTTGCTGCCAAGTGGGATATCAGCAAGGGCGACATCACCGTTGACTCCACCTTTGGCATGCGCACTGTACACCAGAACGGTGCCAGCATGGTGGACGAGTCACCGGTCATTTACGGGTCCACTTCAGCTTATACATTGACCATCATCGGCGACGATGAGCTCACTGCCAATGTTTCGCTGGGTGACACTGCCACCGGCGCAGGGCTCACGATCGACCTTGGCGATACGCAAAAGGCTGCTGTTCAGGTAAGCGGCAACGCCTGCATTGAGCTGGATGGCGTTGTCATGGTGCGCAGCGGTGCAAACCGTGCCGGCATCGAAAAGCAGGACGCCAGCCAGCTGACCATTCAGGACATCGATAACAACGGCACGCTGGTAGCAGCCGGCGGCACCGAGGCAGCCGGCATCGGCTGTCCGAACACCGGTGAATGCAATAACATCTCCATCACCGGCGGCAAAGTCGATGCGACCGGCGGCAGATCCGGTGCCGGCATTGGCGGCGGCAGCTGCTCCGGGGTTTCTGTTTCCGGCAATGCTGTCGTGACTGCACAGGGCGGCGCATGCACTCGTGGGGTTTTCCGCATCAAAATCGGGCCGGGCGCTGCCATCGGCTGCGGCGGCTGCGATGTAGATTGCACCGCACATACGCATCCGTCTGATTGCAGCGGCACATCCATTATCCCCGATACGACCGGCTTGACGACCGGCTCTGTCACATGCAAGGATGCAGACGGAAACATATTAAGCACGATCTGTGCGGCCTAACAAACAAAATACGGGGTCGGGAGAATACCAAATCCCGACCCCGTATTTTTTTATTAAAAGATGCTTCCTACCGCATACAGACTCTTTACCAGATCCTCACGGTACAGCGGGTCCGCCGGGTCAAGGCTGTTGATGACCACACCTCCGCTTGCGGCAGCCCCTGTTGAATGGATGTATCTTCCATCACCCAAATACATCGCAATGTGCCCCGGGAAGTACAGCGCATCGCCGCATTTTTTCTGCTCAAACGGGATCTCGTGCATCGGCCAGCCCTCAACCAGCTTTGCATCCCTGTAAATCAACACGCCGCACTGCATGTAAGCACTGCTGACAAGGCCGGAGCAATCAATCCCACGCCCGGATTTGCCGCCCCAGCGGTACTCAGTGCCCATATAACGCTTTGCGGTCTCTGCCAGCTGCGTGCGGAAGGCGTTTTCGTCGCCGCCAAACCATTTTGCCAAAGCCTGCTGCACCAGCTGCGGCGCAGTGCAGCCCGCAGCAAGAGCCATCGCCTCGTCAAAGCGTCGTCCGTCCTTCTGTGTACACACAGCGCCCATGTTATACCGCACCTGCTGCAGCGCCACATCTCTTATGTAGCCCGTGGTACCGTCTACAAGCTGTACTCTAGCCCAGCCGGCGGTTTGTTCTGTCTCCGGCTGCGGCTTCAGGCGCAGCACTGCACCCTGCTCCAGCTCTGCAAGACGGACACCGGCTACTTTTGGCAGGCTCAGCACATCTGTTGCTCTGTTTACCAGCACAAGAGGCGCATCCAGGTACGCACGCAGCTCATTTTCGTCCATAAAACGGAGGCCTGCGGGCTTTACATAGCCGTGGTACCCGTAAAAACTGATGACCTCTGCCATGTCCTCCGGCAATCGGGCTCCGTCCTGCGCTGCATCACCCGGCATTGTGCGCACCTGGCACACCTGCCCGTACAATCCCTCGTCCCCTATCGTGGACACAAGCCCGCTTTCGCTTTCCTTTGCCGTCTGCGGCAGATCATAGATCGTCACAACAGCATGATTAAAAACCGCATATCGCATCCTGATATCTCCTTTATTCTGAGGCCTCCAGCAGCTGCAGCAGCTCCTCCGGCTTCATCGACAAAATTGCGCCGTCTGCCGCACCGGTCACTGTTTCGGCAAGAGACTGCTTTGCCTGCTGCAATTCCACAATTTTTTCCTCGATCGTATCCTGCGTGATCAGCTTGTACACCTGCACCGGGTTTTTCTGCCCAATGCGGTATGCACGGTCGGTTGCCTGATTTTGTGCGGCCACATTCCACCACGGGTCATAATGGATGACGATATCCGCCGCTGTCAGGTTCAGGCCCGTACCTCCGGCACGCAAAGAAATCAAAAAGACACTTGCCTCACCGTTATTAAAGCGGCGCACCAGCTCGGCGCGTACCGCCTTTGGCGTAGAGCCCTGCAAGGTAAAATGACTGATATTTTCCTGCTCCAGTCTTTTTGCCAGTATGTCCAGCATGGATGTAAACTGGCTGAACAGCAAAATGCGATGACCGCCCTCGACAGCAGAGCTGACAAGCTCCATACAGGCGTCCAGCTTTGCGCTGCCGCCATCCCACTTTTCTGCCACCAGCGACGGGTCGCAGCAGATCTCACGCAGGCGCATCAATACCGCAAACACCGCCATTTTGTCCTCCGGCTTTGCGGCACGCAGCCTCTCGCGTGCGTCAATGACGGCCGACAGATAAAGCTTGCGCTGCTGCTGCTCCATCTCAATACGGTGGATATTTTCGGTTTTTGGCGGCAGCTCCTTCAGCACGTCCGTTTTCATCCGGCGCAGGATAAACGGCTGCGTAAGCTGGTTGAGCCGACGAACCGCATTTTTGTCGTCCTCCTGTACAATAGGTTTCTCAAACCGCTCGCAAAAGGTTTTGTAATGCGGCAGATATCCCGGCATCAGGAACGAAAAAATGCTCCACAGCTCCGCCAGACGGTTTTCCACCGGGGTTCCTGTCAGCGCAAAACGCACCTTGCTTTGGATACGGCAAACCGCCTTATATTTCTGCGTTGTGTGGTTTTTGATCGCCTGCGCCTCGTCCAGAATGCAGGCATAAAAATTTTGCTCCTCGTACAGTTTTTCGTCACGGCGCAACAGGTCATAGCTGGTGATCACAAGGTCTGCCTGCGTCCACTGCTGTGCCAGCTCGGCACGGCGAGCCGCCGTGCCGTCTACCGCAATACTATGCAATTGCGGCGTGAATTTTTTGCATTCCTCCTCCCAGTTCAGCACAAGAGACGCCGGACACACGATCAGGCTTGGCAGGTTTTGCCCGGCCTCTTTCATTGCCAAAAGGTAGCTTAGCACCTGCAGCGTTTTGCCCAGGCCCATGTCGTCTGCCAGGATGCCGCCCATGCCATATCCGTCCAGCGTACGCAGCCAGCGGTAGCCGTCACGCTGATATTTGCGCAGCACATGGTGCAGACTTTCCGGTGGGGTGTATTCGCTGTCACGCACCGCATGAAAGCTGCGGCTGATTTTTCGGAACGCCTCGTCACGGTTGAAAATCACGCCGTTCTGCTCGGACATCGCCCAGTCCAGTGTCGGCGCACGGTAAAGCGGCAGCTCGGTATGTCCCGCTGTAAGTTTTGCATCGGCAAGCTCCAGCGTCTCACTCAGCTCATCAAGACCGTCCAGCGATTCATCCAGACGCAGCAGCCTGCCGTCACGCAGACGATGATACCGCTTTTTCTGATGCAGAGCCCCCAACAGCTCCCGCAGCTCCTCCAGGGGGAATTCGCCGGTGTCAACATCCAGATCCAGTACACTTCCGTGTACCGATACTCCTACCGTGATTTTGGGCGGCTGTGCCTGTAAATTGCGGAAGGCGTCCGTTAAGTAGACCTCGCCCTCCTCCATCATGCGCGGGACGCCATCCTCCATCAGCGCAAAAATGTCGTCCTCGTTCGCTGCGTAAAAAGTCTGTCGGCCATCCTCCTCATTCGGCTGCATATACGCCCCCATCAGCCACCGCATGCGCTGCTCGGTCCTTTGGTCGCGCATAACATCCATTGGCACCGGTTCGCCCGGGGCAACACGGTCTTCGCCGTACAAAAACTCTACGTGTCCCTTCACGGTCATCCTGTCCGGCGCATCCAGGTAAAACTGTACCACAGGCTCCAGCGGGATCCGGTTCAGCACAAGCCTCTCCGGGTCGTTTATTTCCACCTGCTTTCCGAGCTCCGGCAAAACATAGCTGCAAAAGGCTGCCACGTCAGACATATTAAAGAACAGTGCTTTGCCGCACAATGTCCTCAAAACAGGTGACAGCTGCGCAGCCTCCTGCTGTGGCAGCCGCCACAGCGTATTCTTTGAGAACGCATATCCGTAGTCAAGCCCCTGTACAAACCCCAGCACAGGCTCAGCTTTTATATTCGCACCGCCGCGGCAGCGTGAAACGTCCAGCTTTATTTTAGGTTTACCCTGTTGTATTGTGTATTCTCCAATCATGCCCGCCGGAAGGCACAACTCCACCAGACGGTCAAACACTTCACCCGTCAGCGCCATGCTGCCTGCAGGTCCGGGAACATAACCGTAGCCACGCTGCCGCAATGCGTCAATGCCCATGTTTTCGCCTGCATGCACCTGCCTGCGCATCAACTGCAAAATCTGCTGTGCATCGCTGTCGTAGGCATCCCACTTATGCACAAACGCCAGCGACTTGCCATAGCTGTAGCTCTCGCCGTTTTCCGTGTGCTCCACCAGCTCCGGGATGCTTTTCACAACATAGTACCTTCCGCCATCTGAAACCCACAGCCGCAGGCACGGCTGGTAGTGGTCTATGAGCGTCAGCTCCATTTTTATGTGCACAAAACCCGTGCGCTGCTCCGGCGCTAAAGCGTCCTTTTCAATCGTGTTTTCACGGTAGGTGCGCAGCAATGTGCATACGTCACGGTCAGACTCCGGCTCTTTTTCGTGCCATTTGCTGCCAAAAATCAGCTTAACGCCTGCCTCATAGCTGCTGTTCTGTTCCTCCTGTGCACGGCGCAGCTGTGACCCACGTAAAATGCCCGGGATATCTTTCGGCGAGATCTTTTGGGGCATCGCACTCTTTCGGCTTTCTTCTGCCAGCAGCAATGCACCGATGTGCTTGCAGTACCGGCCTTCTCCGTTTTCGTTGTACGGGCAGCTGCAGGATGCGCTGATAAACGTTCCGTTTTTGCGCAGCCATACCTGCGTGTCGTACTTCTTTCGTCCGCTGCCGTTCACCTGTGCCGAAATATGGCAGACTCCCTCTTCCGAAAGGCTGTGTTCGATTTGTCCCACGGCATTCTCATAACTTTTTGCGCGGTTATAGATCGTTTCACCCAGCAGGGAGCGAATTTCGCCTTTGTCCATATTATATCCCCCCGTTGCAGCCATTTATCTATAAGCATACCGCGTTGCGCGGGCAGATTCAAGCACAAAATCTTATTGCAGCAAAAAGACACCGCCCCTTAAAAGGACGGTGTCTCCGTTACAGCATCATAAAATCGTTATTCAGCCTCTTCCGCCTGCGCTTGTGCGTCAGTACGCAGCGCGCTCTCACGGATTTTTTCAAGCGTCTGCTCACTCAGGATGTGCTCTGCCTTGCAGGCATCCTCTGCAGCCGTTTTTTCATCTACGCCCAGCTGCATAAAAAAGTGTGTCAGCAGCCGATGGCGGCCGTAAATCCGCTCAGCAATCTCGCGGCCAGGCTCCAGCAAGGTCAGATTACCCTCACCATCTACCGCAATATAGCCGTTTTCACGCAGCTTTTTCATTGCAATGCTGACGCTGGCTTTGGTAAAGCCAAGCTCATTGACAACATCGATTGAGCGCACCTTACCCATACGCTGGGTCAGCATCAAGATCGTTTCGAGGTAATCCTCTGCGGACTGGTGAATCTGCATGGTTTGTCGGCCTCCTGCCTTTTCCCATTCTACGGGATCGATCGATGCGGCACTTACAGCACCGCAGTTTGTATGTATTAGGATACCACATTCCGCATGGGTATGCAAGCATATCGACAAAGTTTGTTAAAACAAACCAATTTTTGTCTGCGCAATTTTTCTGTTTTGACCATCCTATTTGCTGTCTATTTTATGTAAGACATCCAAAAAGCAGCATCAACGATGGTCCAGGTAAGCTTTCGGTCCACTATGATACAAATCTCCGCCATGTGCATCCAGGATCACCGTAAGCGGCATATCCTCCACTGTCAGGCGGCGCACTGCCTCGCAGCCAAGGTCCGGCCATGCAATCACTTCAGCGGTGCGCACACTTTTTGCCATCAGTGCCCCCGCACCGCCCAGCGCTGCCAGATATACCGCACCGTTGCGCACAACTGCTTCCTTGACCGTCTTGCCACGCTTTCCCTTGCCGATCATGATCCTGTTGCCAAGGTCCAGCAGGCGCGGGCTCATTGCGTCCATGCGTCCGCCGGTCGTAGGCCCTGCCGAGCCGATCACATTACCCGGGCGCTCCGGCGTGGGGCCTACGTAGTATATTGCGCTTCCTTCCAGTTCAAACGGCAGCGGCTCGCCCTTGTCCAATTCTTCCATCATGCGTCGGTGTGCCTGGTCACGGGCTGTGTATACCACACCGGAAAGCTTTACCGTATCCCCTGCACGCAGCATCGCAAGCTGCTGTGCGGTGCACGGCGTCGTAAGCCTGTATTCCATCATACCCCTCCTTTACAGCGATGCGCTTGCACGGCGCGTTACGTGACAAGACACATTGACTGCTGCGGGCAAGCCGGCCACGTGTGTCGGCATCTGCTCGATTGCCAGCCCCAGACAGGTCGTTTTTCCGCCAAAGCCCTGCGGACCAATGCCCAGTTGATTGATCTCCTCCAGCAGCTCACGTTCCAATGCCGCATAATACGGGTCAGGGTTCGGGACGTCCAGCGGACGCAGCAGAGCCTTTTTGGCAAGGTAGGCCACTTTATCAAAGCTGCCGCCCACACCGATGCCCAGCACGATCGGCGGGCACGGGTTTGAACCTGCATTTCGCACAACGTCCAGCACAAATTTTTTCAGTCCCTCTGCACCGTCTGTGGGTCGAAGCATCCTGATCTGGCTCATGTTCTCGCTGCCAAAGCCTTTGGGTGCAACCGTAATTTTACAGCCGTCCCCATCCACAAGGTGCACTGTGATTGCCGCCGGGGTATTGTCGCCCGTATTGCCGCGGCGCAGCGGGTCTGCTACGATGCTTTTGCGCAGGTAACCGTCGGTATACCCACGGCGGACGCCCTCGTGGATCGCCTGCTCAAAGCTGCCCTCGATATGCACATCGGTGCCAAGCTCAACAAACACACATGCCATACCGGTGTCCTGACAGATCGGCAAATCTGCCTCTTTTGCCGCTGCAAGGTTTGACCACAGCAGCTCCAGTGTGTTTTGCGCCAGCGGCCATGGTTCCTCCGCCTTTGCCTTTTCAAGCGCCGCCTCCACATCTGCAGGGAGCTGCGTATTTGCCTGAATGCACAGCCGTGCAACGGTATCGGTAATGTCCTTTGCCGCGATCGTCCTCATGCAGATCCCTCCGTTTACAGGCGCGCCACGCCGGTTTCACGGGCAGCCTTTGCTACTGCATCCGCCACCGCTTGTGCCACGCGCGGGTCAAATGCACCGGGAATAATATTTTCCACTCCGCGGTCCTCATCAGTGATCAGATCTGCGATCGCATACGCCGCCGCAAGCTTCATCTGATCATTGATGTCACGTGCACGCACGCTCAATGCGCCCTTAAACAAGCCGGGGAAGCACAGCACATTGTTGACCTGGTTGGGGAAATCGCTGCGTCCGGTCGCCATGATGCGCACGCCGCCTGCTTTTGCCTCATCCGGCATAATTTCAGGGGTCGGGTTTGCCATCGCAAAGACAATTGCATCCTTATTCATCTTTTTGCACAGCTCTGTTGTCAATACGCCGGGTCTTGATACACCGATAAAGACATCTGCGCCCTCGATTGCCTCTGCCAATCCGCCCTTGATCTGTCGGGGGTTTGTCACCTCACCCAGCCAGTTCTTGTGCTCTTCCGCGCTGTTGCAGCCCTTGTACAGCGTACCAAACTGGTCGACCGCCACAATGTCCTTTGCGCCCGCCGTCATCAGCATTTTGATGATGGCTGTGCCTGCGGCGCCGGGACCGTTCAGGACGATGTGCACATCCTCCATCTTTTTGTTTACCACACGCAGCGCATTGATCAATGCAGCTGTGACAACGATCGCCGTACCATGCTGATCATCATGGAACACCGGGATATCCAGCTCTTTCTCCAGGGTCTGCTCGATCTCAAAGCATTCCGGACTCTTGATGTCCTCCAGATTGATGCCGCCAAAGGTAGGGGCGATCGCCTTGCAGGCTGCGATCACGCTCGCCGCATCGTGCGCATCAATGCAAATCGGGAAGGCATCCACGCCGCCGAATTCCTTGAACAAAACCGCCTTGCCCTCCATAACCGGCAGGCCAGCCGCCGGCCCGATATCGCCAAGACCAAGCACAGCTGTACCATTGGAGACAACAGCAACCATGTTGCCCTTAAATGTGTACTTGTAGACATCCTCCGGGTTCTGCTTGATTTTGCGGCACGGCTCGGCCACACCAGGCGTGTAAGCTGTGGACAGGTCATCACGCGTCTTTACCTCCACCTTACTTACAATGCCCACCTTACCGTGATGCGTCTCGTGCATTTCCAACGCAGCTTTATTGTAATCCATATCCGTTCCCTCCTGTATTTCGGCAGCCGCATCTGACTGTGGCAGATACGGTAGCATTCAGTTTAATTGTAGCAGAATGCGCACACCTTTTCCACCCTTTTTGCGGCAAGCCCGGAACTTCAGACACTGAATTTTCGCAAAAAACTTTCTTTTTTCCGTAAAATCGTATATACTGTTACCGTGTATTCCAAATTATGCGGCACTTAGCCTTTAGGAGGTATTCCATTGAACAAAAATCTGCTTCGCATTGTCTGTCTTGTGCTCGCCGTTGTGGCGGCACTGTGCCTGATCGGTTTTGCCGTTCTCCGGCTCAACCGCAAGAATAGCACGGACACATCTGCCGACAGTGTATCCAGCAGCGTCTCTTCCGGCTCCGAAGAGACCTCAGAAACCGTCTCGATTTACGGACACACCGAGGACTTTGACTACCAGAACTTCACCTACGATGACAACCTGGACGAAAACGGCTACTGGAGCGGCATCCGTGCACTGGATTATGTCACCCTGCCCGAGGATGTGACGTCCATCACCGTTGATGCTGCGACTGTGACCCCCACCGACAGCGAAATCGATACCCTGCTTGAAACACTGCGGAATCGTTTTGCCACCTCCGAAAACGTTACTGATCGCGCTGCGCAGAGCGGTGACGATGTGGATATTGATTTTTCCGGTTCAATTGACGGCGTCGCCTTCAGCAACGGCTCCGCAGAGGGCTACGTGCTGACGCTGGGCAGCGGACAGTTTATCGACGGCTTTGAGGATCAGATCATCGGTCATAACATCGGCGAGACCTTTGATGTCGTAGTCACCTTCCCTGAGGGTTACGGTGATGCCACCGACCCCGATGGAAACACGATGACCCTGGGCGGCCAGGAGGCAGTATTCAGCGTCACACTGAACGCTATTTCGCAGACTGTTCTGCCTGAGCTGACGGACGCATGGGTCGAAGAAAATTGCAGCTCTGCCTACGGTGTACAAACGCTGGATGAGCTGCGCACCTACTATGCCACGCAGCTGTACCTGACCAGCCTTGATAACGAGCTGCTGGATTATCTGTTCAGTAATTCCACTTTTGCAGATCTTCCGACAGACGTCACAGGCTACTATGTCCGCAACTTCCTGAACATTCAGTATCAGGCCTCCGAAAGTCAGGGCATCACGATGGACGAGTACGCACAGGCAAGCGGCTATGCCGATATGGACGCTGCGCTTGCAAGCATGGACGACCAGTTTACTTCACTGGCTAAGCAGAGCCTGCTCTATCAGGCCATCGCTGAGCAGCTGGGCATTGCCCCCACGCAGGATGAGCTGAACAGCGCAAGCGAAACTTACGCCGCCTACTACGGCGAAAACTGCAGTGCGCAGATCGCCCTGCAGCTGTCTGTCATAGACTACCTGGAAGACGCAGCAAATGTCAGCTGATTTCACTTCAGAGACATAAAAAACACCCCTCGCAGCCGCGAGGGGTGTTTTTTTATGTCTTACTGATCAATGGATCGAGATACGCACCAGGGCACGCTTCAGACGAGCCTGTGCCAGCTCATAATCACGCTTTTCCAGGTTTTTCTGCTGCAAGGTCTCCTCGGCACGCTTTTTGGACGCTTCCGCACGAGCCTTGTCGATTTGCTCTGCCCACTCCCATGTGGTAGCCACCAGGCGGACATCTCCGTTTATTACACTGAGCATGCCACCTATGCAGGCAGCACTATGCCGCTGTCCGTCGGCGTCCACAACGTGAGCTTCACCCATGCCAAGCGCTGTGCAGTAATCGCCGTGCTTAGCAAGGATCGCCAAATCGCCATCAATGGCACGGCAAACCACACGCTCTGCCTGTCCATCGAAGGCGCAGCCGTCCGGCGTAACCACCGTCAGATGAAAGGTCGTCATGTCTTACCCTTTCTTCGCCTTGGCGAACACGTCATCAATGGTGCCCGCAAACAGGAACGCGCTTTCCGGCAGGTCATCGCACTCACCGTTCAGGATCATGCGGAAGCCGCGCAGCGTTTCCTTCAGCGGCACATACTGACCGGGCATTCCGGTAAACTGCTCCGCAACATGGAAGCTCTGCGAGAGGAAACGCTGCACCTTACGTGCACGGCTGACCGTGAGCTTGTCGTCCTCGCTCAGCTCATCCATGCCCATGATTGCGATGATATCCTGCAGCTCCTTGTAGCGCTGCAAAACACGCTGCACAGCGCGGGCGATTTCGTAATGCTCCTGTCCCACGACCTCCGGGCCAAGGATACGGCTGGTGGAATCCAGCGGGTCAACGGCCGGGTAAATGCCCTGCGATGCAATGTCTCTGCTCAAAACCGTGGTAGCATCCAGATGCGTAAATGTCGTGGCAGGTGCAGGGTCCGTCAGGTCGTCCGCAGGCACGTAAACTGCCTGGACGGACGTGATGGAGCCCTTGCGGGTAGAGGTAATGCGCTCTTGCAATGCGCCCATTTCGGTTGCCAGCGTGGGCTGATAGCCGACAGCGGACGGCATACGTCCGAGCAGTGCAGACACCTCAGAGCCAGCCTGCGTAAAGCGGAAAATGTTGTCGATAAACAAAAGCACATCCTGATTTTTTACATCACGGAAGTATTCTGCCATTGTCAGACCGGACAGTGCGACACGCATACGTGCTCCTGGGGGCTCGTTCATCTGGCCGTAGACCAGGGCAGTTTTGTTGATGACACCGCTCTCTGTCATTTCACCGTAAAGGTCATTGCCCTCACGGGTGCGCTCGCCGACACCGGTAAATACCGAGTAACCGTTGTGCTCTGTTGCGATGTTATAAATCAGCTCCTGAATCAGAACGGTTTTGCCGACACCTGCGCCGCCGAACAGACCGATTTTACCGCCCTTTGCGTACGGGCAGATCAAATCAACGACTTTTATGCCGGTCTCAAGGATTTCGGTGGTCGACTGCTGCTCCTCAAAGCTCGGGGCAGGACGATGGATGGGCCAGTAGGCATCCGGTGTGGGCGCAGGCTTATTGTCTACCGGTTCACCCAGCAGGTTAAACACACGCCCCAGGCACTGGTCGCCAACCGGCACCTTGATGGATTCTCCGGTATCCACGGCGTCCGTGCCGCGTACCAGACCATCAGTGCTGCTCATTGCAATGCATCGTGCCACATTGTCGCCCGTCAACTGGGCAACCTCCACGACCAGCTTATGGCCGTGGTTGTCGATTTCAATGGCGTTGAGCAGCTCCGGCAACTGACCATCCTCAAACTGGATATCCAGCACCGGTCCAATGACCTGGATCACCTTGCCGATATGTTTTTCGGACATAGGCTACAACTCCTTATCTTTCAATCATACAAATGCTTTTAGATCTCCGCACCTGCCACAATTTCCGTGATCTCCTGCGTGATAGCAGCCTGACGGGCACGGTTGTAATACAGGTTCAAGTGGTCGATCATTTCACCGGCGTTCTTTGTGGCGGCATCCATGGCTGTACGACGTGCCGCCAGTTCACTGGCAACGCTTTCGCACACTGCGCCATAGAGGATGCCCGCTACATACTCCGGAATGATTGCTTGAAATACTTCCTCGCTGCTTGGCTTGTACAGGATCTGGCTGCGGCGGGCCTCGCTCTTCTGCTCCTCGGTCGGCTCGATGCAAAGCGGCAGAACCTCCATCACCGTGGCTGTCTGCGTCATCATCGAGTTAAACTTTGTGTAGCAGATCGTCACCGCATCATAGTCGCCCCTTGAGTATCCCTCTGTGATCTGCCGTGCAAGCTGGAAGCACTCGCCCACAGAAATATCCGCTGCCAAAAGCACCTCCTGCGTAAACAACGCAGCATCATGATGGGCAAAATATTCTGCCGACCGCTTGCCGATGGGCAGCACCTCGGTATCTCCGGGCTGTTCCAGTGCCAGCTTGAGCACATTGGAATTGTATCCGCCTGCCAGGCCTCTGTCGCCGGCAATCACGATCTGCAGCGTGCGCTTAATTTCTGCACGGCGCAGATACGGGCTGCGTGCCCGCGGGTCTGCGGCTGCAATTTCCGTCAAAGTCTTATACAGCGTTTCAAAGTAGGGGCGACTGTGCTCAACGCGCTCTTTGGCACGACGCATTTTGGAGGAAGCCACCAGCTCCATGGCCTTGGTGATCTGCATGGTGCTCTCTACGCTTTTTATGCGCAGCTTAATGTCCTTCATAGAACCAGCCATGCGTTACGCCTCCTTCCGTTAATGTGCCTTGACAAAGCTGTCGGTATAAGCCGCCAGTGCATTCTTCAGCGTTTCTTCTGTATCCTTTTCCAGCGTACCCGTCGTACGGATCGCCTCCATGGCAGCTGCGCCTTCCGCATTGCCGTCCAGATACTCGTACAGGCCCTTTTCGTACTCGGCAACATCCTTTACCTTGACATTGACAAGGTAGTCGTGAATGGTTGCATACAGGACAGCGACCTGCTTTTCAACGGGGACCGGTGCCGAGCGATTCTGCTTGAGCACTTCCACAATGCGCTCGCCCTGTGCCAGACGCGATTTTGTATCGGCATCCAGATCCGAGCCGAACTGTGCAAAGGACTGCAGCTCACGGTACTGTGAGTAGACAAGCTTTAATGTACCTGCCACCTTTTTCATTGCCTTGATCTGCGCATTGCCGCCGACACGTGACACCGAAATACCGGGGTTGACGGCCGGCATAACGCCGGAGTGGAACAGCTCCGTCTCCAGGAAGATCTGACCGTCCGTAATAGAGATGACATTTGTCGGGATATAGGCAGAGACATCGCCCGCCTGTGTCTCAATGATTGGCAGAGCCGTCAGGCTGCCGCCTCCCAATTCCTTGGAAAGCTTTGCCGCACGCTCAAGCAGACGGGAATGCAGGTAGAAGACGTCACCGGGGTATGCCTCACGTCCCGGCGGACGGCGGATCAGCAGCGAAAGCGCACGGTACGCCACAGCGTGCTTGGAAAGGTCATCGTAAATGATCAGCACATGGCGGCCCTTGTACATAAAGTACTCACCCATTGCACAGCCGGAATACGGCGCAATGTACTGCAGCGGCGACAGCTCCGATGCCGTTGCCGAAACAACGATGGTGTAGTCCATCGCACCGGCCTCTGTCAGGCTCTGCACAAGGTTTGCAACCGTCGAGCGCTTCTGTCCGATTGCGACATAGATGCAGATAACATCCTTGCCTTTCTGATTGATGATGGTATCCGATGCGATCGTCGTTTTACCCGTCTGGCGGTCACCGATGATCAGCTCACGCTGACCGCGGCCGATGGGAATCATCGAGTCGATCGCCTTGATACCGGTTTGCAGCGGTTCTTTGACCGGCTGACGGTCGATAATGCCGGGGGCAGGGCTTTCGATCGCACGGTATTCTGTGGTCTCAATCGGGCCGGCGCCATCTATGGGCTGACCCAGCGCATTGACCACTCGTCCGATCATTGCCTCGCCAACCGGTACGGAAACAACCTTTCCGGTACGCTTTACGGTGCTGCCCTCTTTGATGCCGGCATCCGAGCCCAGCAGGACGATGGAGACGGTGTTCTCTTCGAGGTTTTGCGCCATGCCGTATTCGCCGTTATCAAACTGGAGCAGCTCACCGGCCATGCACTTTTCAAGGCCGCCGGCACGGGCAATGCCGTCACCTACCATGATAACAGTGCCGACCTCGCTTTGTTCGATCACGTTCTCATAGTGCTTGATCTGTGAGCGGATGATCTTAGAGATCTCTTCAGGTTTCAGTTGCATTTCTGTTTATTCACCACTCAATTCTTAAGCTTATTCGGGTGGAAAGTCTTACAATGTTACCGCCGTAATATTTTTACGCAGAGAAGCAATTCGGTTTTGCACCGTACCGTCCAGCTCAGTGCCTTCGATATCCAGCCGGATACCGCCCAGCACCGAGGCATCCACACGGGTGTGCAGATCCACTTTTTTGCCGGTCATCGCCTCCAGCTTTGCATGCAGACGCTTTGTCTGCTCCGCCGTCAGTGCCACAGCCGATACTGCGGTCGCCTCCAGGATGCCGTGCGCCTCGTTGTATTTTACGCGGTAAGCCTGTACGCAGCCGGACAGCTCACGCAGAGTGCCTTTTTCGCACAGGATTTTGAGAAAGTTCAGCACATAGAGGTGGACCTGTCCCCCCAGCGACTCGTCCAGCAAGGCGCAACGCTCCCGCTTGGGGATGCTTTGCATGCTGAGCAACCGCAGATATTCCGGGTTTTGCCTGAGCAGTGCGGACACGTCGCCCAGCTCGCTCAAAATGCGGGTATCAAGCCCCTCTTCCGCTGCCAGATCGTACAGGCTGCCGCCGTACATCTTTGCGATTTCGGTCATGATGCTTCACCCACGTTTTTGATAAATTCGTCGATCAGGTCCTTGTGGTCTTCTTCCTTGATCTCACGCTCCACCACTTTAGAGGCGATCTCCATAGCGATGCCGCCGATCTCGTTTTTGACCTCGTTAACGGCTTTTTTGCGCTCCTGCGCAATGTCAGCCTCCGCCTTCTGCTTCAGCGCAGCGGCCTGCGCACGGGCCTCACCCAGCATCTCCTCGGTGCGGACCGTTGCGGTCTTCTGCGCATCCGCCACGATCTGGTTGGCCTGTGCACGGGCATTTTGCATATTCTGCTCGTACTCAGCCTTCATCGCCTCTGCCTCTGCACGCAGCTTCTGTGCGTCGGCGATTTGGCTGTCGGCCTTTGCCTTGCGCTCTGCCAGTACTTTTTTTACCGGCTCAAGCAGAAATTTTTTGAAGATCACCAGCTGAATCATCAGGTTGCAGATCTGTGCCAGAAACGTCCAGCCGTCCAGTGTGATCAGTGCCTGGTAAACTTGCATAAAGCTCTCCCTTCTTTTGTATTTTCGGATCAGGAAAGCTCTTACTGCAGATAGTTCATAAACATACCAGGTGCCAGGAAAATCAGCAGCAGACCGGTAACAAAGCCGTAAATACCGGTCGTCTCAGAAAGAGCAACGCCCAGGATCAGGGTACTGGTAACATCGCTCTTGCATTCCGGCTGACGACCGACAGCTTCACAGGCAGCTGCTGCTGCGTTGCCTTCGCCGATGCCAGGGCCGATACCTGCGATCAGTGCGCAGCCTGCGCCGATGCCGCAGCCTGCCAGAGCGATACCACGAGCCAGAAATTGAAAGTCAGTCATAAAATTGTCCTCCGTTTTTGTTTTACCGGTGCGATTACTCCTCGCCGGCAGCGCGTTTGATGAAAATGGTAGTCAGTGTGCAGAAGATGAATGCCTGAATGCAGCCGCCGAACCAGTCGAAGTACAGGCTTGTGAATGCCGGAATGCCGATCTGGAACAGCTGGATTTTGCTCAGGAAGCCGGGCATCCAGCCAAAAACAACATGGCTGAAGCTTGCCAGCGCCCAGTACAACAGCGTGGAAATGACTGTGCCGGACAGGATATTGCCAAAATGACGGAACGCCATGCTGACAGGGGTGGATACCTCAGAAAGTACATTGATGGGCGCCATGATAAAAATAGGGTCAAGCAGTCCTTTGAGGTAGTTCAGGATGCCGTTTGTATTGATTTTGTAGTACATGATCAAAACAAACACAACGATCGCCCACGCCGCCTCGGTGTTCAGGTCTGCCGTAGGGCTCCACATGCCCGTCACACTGATCAGGTTGCAGCCGATACTCAATGCGAAAATCGCACCGACCAACGGAATATACTGATCAAAGTGATAGCCCATGTTGTCGTGCACGAACTGATCCAGACGCTCCACGATAAACTCGGCCGCAGCCTGCCGCTTAGAGACGTTCTCCAGCTTCAGGTCGTGCCCCAGCCAAATGGCAAACCCTGACAGCAACGCCATCACGATCCATGTGCTCACAAGCGTCTGCGTGATTTTAAAATCACCCAAAAACGGTATCCCGGTATGGATCGTGTACAGGATCTTTGCACCATTCAGTTCCATTTATTATGTTTCACCCCCTTCATCACGGGGCACATCCGATTGCTCTGCATCAGATGCCTGCGGCTCATCCTCCACCGAGATGTCCACCGACTGCTGCTTTGCAAGCGGCTTGTACTTGCCCGTTATTTGCAAATAATAAATGGTAACACGCGGAAAAAACAGCGGAAGCACTGCAGCGAACGGCTGGAAGCACGGGGCAGCAATTGCCACGATCACCCAGAGAGCCTGCAATAGCATCCGACTGTTGTAGGAAAGCTGTTGTTTTTGCTTGCGGCGTTTTTCGTCCTTTTCGTCAATGATGTTTTGCACCATCAGACAGATGCCCAAAAAATTGCCGATGGCAACCAGGGCACCACAGACACCGCTTATAACTACTTTATAATCAAATGTGACCCAGTTTACAACGTTCAGCGCCGCAAACACCGCCCACATGGCGGCCGTGCAGATCGATGTGCCGCAGACGATGCGCAGCAGCTCCTTTTTTGATTCCGGCTCTAACCTCATCAAAACGCCCCTCCAAATCAACGGTGAATATTAAAACACACACGCTCATTTTTTTCTTTTTTTGTGCGGTTGATCCTCTCTTTGGCAAATTGCCAAAAATTTTGCGCACCCGCTGCAAGCCCGAGCAAAATACCCGGCAGGTAGACCCACGCCGGCCAACTCCACTTTGTCACAGCCCACCAGCAGCCGCCAAGACACATTACCAGCGGCAAAAGAACATTCAAGCCAAGCTGTGTGAGCCAGACGATATCTTCCAGCGCCTTGTACCAGTTTTTCAACGTCCGACCTTCCCTTCGTCCAGGAATTTATCCGCACCGGCTAAAAAGTCTTACCGTCAGTATAATCAAATTCAACCATTTTTTCAAGTAAAACGACAGAAAAATATGGTACTTTTCAATAGTTTGACACTACTAACCAAAAGTTTTGAAAAATCCAATCTCTTTATGCACTTTTCCACAATGGCTGCCTCCGCCTTCACAGCAAAAGACCACCCGCATCTTTCGGCGGATGGTCTTTTGCATGGCAGTTATATGCTCGAATTATTCTTCATTTTTGCGCTGAATCCACACCTGGGTACCATAAAATGCGTTTGCGGTACCTACGCACAGACCCTGGTCTGTGACAGCAAATATCCGCAGACCATAGTTGTATGGGTCACCGAAGCCATCGATGGTGACGGTCTCAAAGTTCACGCCATCTTCTGTGACATACAAATCGAAGCCCCGTTCCGCTTTGCTCATGTACGTAAGCAGCTTGATGGCGCTTGCAAGGTTAGCTACGGTAATGTTCTCGAACACAAACTTGTACGAGCTCTTAATCGTTGCAGCAAGTGTCAGCAGCGAACCGCTTTCGTCGGACTTTACCTCCTTCAGGACGCTCATCAGGGTTTTCAGGTATTCCCACTGGCTCTTCCATTGTGACCAATCTTGTGTAAGAAGATCACCGTTTACAAATTGACCCATGGTCTCCAGTAGGCTGCTGGTGTCAAATGTGCCGACATACAGCTTGCCGTCATACACCTGCATCCTCCAGATATACTGGTTTTCGTTATGCCCAAAGCCGGATCCGAGCCCGGACAAGCTGCCCTCCGGGAACATTTCGGTCTTGTCGCCGACCACAAGCTCCATGTTTTCGTCCGCATCCATACGGTACAGGTTGACTGATTGCTCAAGGTTTGCATTGAGAAAATTGCAGTCCAGTCCTCCGCCAAGCTTGCCGTCAGCGTCCTCGCCCGTTTTCGAGAAAAGGATCCTTTCCAGGGCGATTTCCTCGTCATTGTACTCGCCGATGTACAAATAATCATTGTACACGGTTAAATTTGCCGCACCGGAGCGGGTGCGCTCCGGATCAATGCCAAAGCAGTAGCGTGCGCCGTCCTTTTGCTGATTGCCCACCACAGGTGTCCAGGTAAAGCTGCCGTCCGCATTTTGTTCGCCCTTAACGATTGCAAAGGATTGCATCGTGTTCGCATCTGGCATATTTTCTTCGGTACCGGTACAGATAGAGACGTACAGCTTGCCGTTGAACTCGGCCATATCCCAGATTGCACCGCCGTAGATACTGTCGTCGTAATGGATCCCAGGGTAATCAAACAGATCCTCGCTGTCTGCAATCATCGTAAAGCCTGCTTCCGGGTCAGAGGAGACCAGGATCGTTGCAAGGTCTTGTCCTGTGGTGCTGTCAATCGTCACATTGCTGATCACAAGCTGATCGTTATAAACACACATGCCTCGAATGCCCGTGGATACACCCAGCTTGTATGCCTTCAGCGCATCTTTTGCGTCCGCAAGTCCTTTATATACCAGCTTGCACTCATCCGTTTCCGGGTCTACCTGCCATACACTGGGCGAGACGGAAGACTCGGATTCGCGCACGCTGCCGCAAAAATACAGCTTCCCGTTATATTCCACCGCATTGCGGAACAATGGCGAGCAGCCATTGCTCGACTTGGACATCAAAATTTTGGTCTCGCCGGTTTTTGTGTTAATCTTCAGCAGGACACCTTTTGCGTCCACGGCATCCTCCTCACCGGTATAAAACGTACCATTGAACATTGCGTCCAGGGTCGCTTTCAAAACCTTCTCGTTATAGCTGTCGCCCAGGGTGCTCTTCATCAGTGTCAGGGTATTTCCGATTGCGGAATAGCAGGTGCCGATGTAAAGCCAATCGCCATAGCCCAGCGCAGACCAGCAATAGTTTTGCCCGCGGTCGCCGCTGTTATAATCCTCGCTTTCCGTATCGGTCACCACATCCACCGCGCCATCGCCGATGTAATCCACGATGCCGTCTGCTGTTTTTACGTCTTTTTCCGGGTGTGATACCTTTTCAAACAGAAAGCTCTCGGTGCCATAATAAAATGTATTTGTATCTTCAATGCATTCTGCCGATGCCGTCAGCACCGGACAGGCCAGAAGCGCAGTCGCCAGTATGCCGCTGATGATTCGCTTTGCGTTCATAAGGTGATCTCCTTAAATATAAAGCCGCCCGGCTCTTTTAGAGCCGGGCGGTCAAAGTCATATCAGACGATTACCAGAGGTTTGCGGTCTCGTTGTACAAGCCCTCGTAGCTCTTAGCAGAAACATCCCAGCTGAAGTCGCATGTCATGCAGTGATGCACCAGATTCTTCCAGTTTTCCTTGTCATTGTAGGCGTTCAGTGCATTGACACATGCCTCGTACAGCTCGTGTGCGCTGTACCCGGCAAAGGTAAAGCCATTGCCTGCGCCCTTCGTGCTGTCGTGGATCGAGTCACGCAGACCACCGGTCTCACGCACAATGGGAGGCGTGCCGTAACGGCATGCGACCATCTGTGCCAAGCCGCAGGGCTCGCTCTTGGAAGGCATGATGAAGCAATCAGCGCCTGCGTAAATCTCCTGCGAGAGCTTCGGCTCAAAGCCGATGTAAGTGCCAACACGACCCGGATGACGTGCGCAGAGATCCGAGAAGAAGTTCTCGTACTGTGCCTCGCCGCTGCCCAGGATCACAAGCTCGATGCCGCGGTCTACCAGACCGTCAGCAATGCTCTGCACAAGGTCAAAGCCCTTCATGCCAACCATGCGGCTGACCATGCCAAAGACGGGGCTGCCGTCCTTGTCCAGACCGAACTTGTCCTGCAGTGCTTCCTTGCACTTTGCCTTACCCTCTTCAACATTCTCGATCCCGTAATTGAACGGGATATTGCGGTCGGTTGCAGGGTTATTGGAATCCATATCGATGCCGTTCAGGATACCGCAAAGCTTGTACTGCTTTTCACGCAGCAGGGCATCCAAACCATAGCTGAACCACGGGTCCAGGATCTCCTGTGCATAGGTGGGGCTGACGGTTGTAATTTTGTCAGCCGTCTCAAAAGCACCCTTCATAAAGTTTGCACAGCCATCGTATTCCACGATGTGCTGATCGCGCTGACCGATACCGCAGGTGTCCTCAAGGATATCCGTGCCGTACTTGCCCTGATAAGCGATGTTATGAATGGTGAAAATCGTCTTGATGCGGTTGAACTTGTCCAGGTGACGGTAATACAGGTTCAGATAAACCGGTACAAGTGCCGTCTGCCAGTCGTTGCAGTTGATGATGTCCGGGGTAAAGTCAATGTAGAACAGCGTCTCCAGCACAGCGCGCGAGAAGAACGCAAAGCGTTCGCCATCATCGTAGAAGCCGTACAGGCCGCGGCGCTTGAAGTAGTACTCGTTGTCGATGAAATAGTATGTCACGCCGTCCACTTCAGCCTTAAACAGACCGCAGTACTGGCTGCGCCAGCCAACCGGCACCGAGTAATTTGTGACGTATTCCAGCTTGTCACGGTTCTTCAGGTCACCGTACAGCGGCATAATGACACGGGCGTCCACGCCATCTTTGACAAGTGCCTTGGGCAGTGCGCCCGCAACATCTGCCAGACCGCCGGATTTTGCAAAAGGATTTGCCTCCGATGCAGCATACAGGATCTTCATAGAATTGCTCCTTCCGTTAAGCGAAACGATCGAAAAACTCGCACTCCCCACCGCAATGCGGTACGAGAAAAAGAGCAGGCGGGGGCACACATGCCCCCGCCCCTCTTGATGAGGGGCTACCGGGGAGGAAGCCGCCCCTATGAATAAATCAATTAAACCGTGTGGTTCTTCTGGACATAGACGGGGAAGCTGTCCGTACCGGACAGTTTCTTGCCGGCGGTAATACGGACGTTCTTGTCTGTCACAACGCAATCCAGCTCGGCACCGGGCTCAACAACAGTATCCTGCATCAGGACACAGTTCTTTACCACAGCGCCCTTCTTAACCTTGACGCCACGGAAGAGCACGCAATTTTCAACCGTACCCTCGATCACACAACCGTCTGCCAGAATGGAATCAACCACCTTTGAGCCGCTGACGTAACGGGTGGGGTTGTCATCACGGATCTTGGTATAAACCGGGCTCTTCTTCGGGAACAAAGCTTCCAGGTTCTGGTCATTGGTCAGCTTCATGTTCTCGTCAAAGTAGCTCTTCATGTCGCAGATGTGAGCGACATAGCCGGTGTACTCCAGCGCATGAATGTTCAGGATATTGACGTTATGTGCCAGGATATCACGCTCGAAGTAGATCAGACCACGTGCGGTGGCATCCTTGACTAGACGGATCAGCGTCTCACGCTCCAGGACATAAATGTTCAGGTCCAGATTCTGCACGCCGGGGCGATAATCGTTGAACAGCAGCTCCGTTACACGGCCATCTGCATCGACCGACAGCGTATAGTTATCGTTCTTCAAGCCTTCCGGGATCTCTGCCTTCTGGTAAGCGATGGTAACATCTGCGCCGCTGGCCTGATGTGCTGCCAGCAGGGCGTTGAAATCGTAGTTGATAGCGATATTTGCATCGCTCATAACGACGTAACGCTCCTTCTGGTTTTCCAAAAAGCTCAAAATCGAGCTCAGAGCCTCGACACGACCGGAATAAATGCGCACGCCCTTCTCAGCAAAGGGAGGCACAATGTTCAGACCGCCGTGACGGCGTGCCATATCCCACTCGCGGCCGGTGCCCAGATGGTCCATCAGGGAGTGGTAGTTTTTGCGGACAACGATCGAAACATTGGAGATACCGCAGTTAGCCATGCTGGACAGGATAAAGTCCACCATACGGTAACGGCCTGCAAAGGGGATCGAAGCCATTGCACGCTCGGTCACCAGCTCAGGTACGGTATTATCATAACTGTTGGGGAAAATAATACCCAACGCATTGGTGTTCTGGCTCAGCATACTTCCACACCCTCCTTGACGGATTCAAACACTTTGGCGCCTTCCTTTACGACTGCGCCTGCACCGACAGTCAGGCCGGTACCAACATGAGCAATTGCACCGGCGCCACCGATTTGAGCACCTGCGCCAACCACAACATCCTCGGCAAGGATGCAGCGCTTTACAACTGCGCCGGCCTTGACGACTACGCCATCCATCAGGACAGCATCCTCAACCGTTGCGCCCTCTTCGACTACAACACCGGCGCTCAGCACAGAGTGCTTTACGTTGCCGTAGATCTTGCAGCCTTCCGTAACCAGAGAGTCCTCAACGACTGCACGGGGACCGATCTTCTGTGCAGGCAGGACAGGGTTGCGGCTGTAGATCTTCCACTTGTTGTCAAAGATATCGATGCCGGAGTTCTCGGGGTCGAGAACCTCCATGTTAGCCTCCCACAGGCTATCGATGGTTCCGACATCACGCCAGTAGCCGGAGAAGCGGTAAGCGTACATCTTACGGTCATCACGCAGCAGGGCGGGGATGATGTTCATGCCAAAGTCGTTCTTGGAGTCGGGATCCGCCTCGTCCTCTTCCAGGTATTTCTTGAGCACATCCCAGTTGAAGATGTAGATGCCCATAGATGCCAGATTGGACTTCGGCACAGGGGGCTTCTCCTGGAATTCGGTGATGCGGTCATTCTCGTCAGCAACCATCAGGCCAAAGCGGGATGCTTCCTTCCAATCGACCTCCATAACAGCAACCGAGAACTCTGCGCCCTTTTCCTTATGGAAATTCAGGAAGTCTGCGTAGTCCTGTTTGCAAATCTGGTCACCGGACAGGATGATCACGTACTCGGGGTCATAGTTGTCGATGAAGCTGATGTTCTGGTAAATAGCATTTGCCGTGCCCTTGTACCAGTCCGTGCCCTTTGCCTGCTCATACGGGGGCAGGGTGTGCACGCCGCCGTGCAGACGGTCCAGATCCCAAGGCTGACCGTTACCGATGTACTCGTTCAGCTTCTGGGGCTGGTACTGCGTTGCAATACCGACTGTGTCGATGTTGGAGTTCACGCAGTTGGACAGCGGGAAGTCCACGATGCGGTACTTACCGCCGAAGGACACCGCCGGTTTTGCCGTTTTCTGTGTCAGCGCATACAAGCGCGAGCCACGTCCGCCGGCAAGGATCATTGCCACAATTTCTTTTGCCATAGCTTTATTCTCCCCTTTAACATTTCCTTTTTTGGAAATGATAGTCAACGAATCAGATGATCTTCTGTTATTCCTTGGGTTCTTTTGGTTTGCGGGTGCGTTTTACGGTCTTCTTCGGTTCTGCTGATTCTGAAGTCGATGCCTCCGCCTTTGCCTTGCGGGTACGCTTTGCGGGCTTTTCGGCGGCCTCAGCTTTCTGGGCCGGAGCTGTCACTGCCGGCTCTGCAGGGGCCACTGCCTCCGTCTTTGCTTTGCGGGTACGCTTTACAGGCTTTTCGGCAGCCTCGGCTTTCGGAGCTGTCACTGCCGGCTCTGCGGCCTTTGGCGCCTTTGCAGCCTTTGCAGCTGTCTTCTTGGCTGCCGGCTTTTTTTCTGCCGGCTTTTTGCTCTCAGCCTTTGCATCTGCTGCCTTGGTCTTTTTCTTTGCGGGCACTTCAAAATAAAGTGCGCTCATAGGCGGCAGCGAAATCGTAATGCTCTGCTCAAAGCCATGCTGCGGCTTCTTGTGCGTGCGCACAGACTTGTTATGCACCGCATCGGAACCGCCGAACGCCTTGTCATCGCTGTTCAGCAGCTCTTTGTAGGCACCGGCTGCCGGAACGCCCAGCGAATAGCCCTCACGGAGCACCGGGTTAAAGTTGCATACGACCAGAACCTGTTTGCCCTCACTGTTTTTGCGCAGGAATGCAACCACGCTCTGCTGCGAATCATCCGGCACGACCCACTGGAAGCCCTCCCAGCTGTAATCGATCTGCCAGAACTCCGAGTGCTCTTTATAGAATTTGTTCAGGGTACGGACGTAGTTTTGCAGCTCTGTGTGCTTCTCGTAGCCCAGCAGCATCCAGTCCATCGGCTTCGCCTCGTTCCACTCGGCAAAGTGACCGAACTCCTGCCCCATAAACAAAAGCTTTTTGCCGGGGTGCGCCATCATGTAGCCAAAGAACGTGCGCAGGTTTGCAAACTTTGCCTCGTAATCGCCCGGCATCTTATTGATCAGGCTGCACTTGCCATGCACGACCTCATCGTGGCTGATCGGCAGCACAAAGTTTTCGCTGAACGCATAGAAGAAGCTGAAGGTGACCTTGTTATGGTTACCCTTGCGGAACAGCGGGTCGGTCTTCATGTAACTGAGCATGTCGTTCATCCAGCCCATGTTCCACTTGAAGTTAAAGCCCAGGCCTCCATCCGATGCCGGCTTTGTGACCATAGGCCACGCCGTGGACTCCTCAGCGATCATATACTTGTGCGGGTGACGACCTAACACGGTGTTGTTCAGCTTACGCAGGAATGCAACGGCCTCCAGGTTCTCTTTCCCGCCGTCCTTGTTGGGCTCCCATTCGCCCTGCTTGCGGTTGTAATCAAGGTATAGCATCGATGCGACCGCGTCCACACGCAGACCATCGATGTGGTATTGCTCCAGCCAGTACAGTGCGCTGGAGATCAAAAAGCTCTGCACCTCGCTGCGGCCGAAGTCGAACACCATTGTGCCCCACTCTTTGTGCTCGCCGCGCTTCGGGTTCGGGTCCTCGTAACAGGGCTCACCGTCAAAGCTGTACAGCCCAAACTGGTCCTTGGGGAAATGCGCAGGCACCCAGTCCATGATGACGCCAATGCCGGCTGCATGGAGCTTATCCACAAAGGCCATCAGATCCTTAGGTGTGCCATAGCGGCTGGTGGGGGCAAAGTAACCGGTAACCTGGTAGCCCCAGCTGCCGTCAAACGGATACTCCATAATGGGCAACAGCTCAACATGTGTGTAGCCCATGTCGGTGATGTACGGAATCAGTTGATCCGCCAGCTCGGAGTAATTGTAAGGCACATCGCCTTCCTTCATCTTCCAGCTGCCGGCGTGCATCTCGTAGATATTCATCGGTCCGTTGATCACGTCCGACTTCTTTTGTGCCGCCTGCCATGCATCATCATGCCATGCAAAGCCGCTGATGTCATAGACCTTGCTGCCGTTGGACGGGCGGGTCTCTGCGTGGAATGCATACGGGTCAGCCTTGTAAACAAGGTCGCCGGCACGTGTCGTCACGCAGTACTTGTAGACGTCAAATTCCTTCATGCCGGGAATAAACAGCTCCCAAACCGAATCGCCATCCACTTTGTACATCGGGTGGCTGCCCGGTTTCCAGCTGTTAAAATCACCCACCACGCTGATGGCAGCGGCATGCGGTGCCCACACACGAAACACAACGCCGGCCTCGCCTGCACGCTCGTCCAGGTGTGCGCCAAAGTAGCGGTATGCCTCGCAGTTGTTGCCCTGCTTGAACAAGTACACCGGGAGATCCGATGCATTGCTCTGAATCTTATCCTCGGTCGGTTTCATAAACAGCTCCTCCCCGTGCAGGCCAAAAAAGACCTGCATGCTTTTACCCTTATATATTAAGAAATTTCAGCACATTTTGCAAGAGCTTTTGTGTAAAAAAGTACTATAATCTTTCCTTGTATATTTCTATGTTATGGACATTGTCGCCAGTTTTTTACAATATCCATAGTACAACATGACAAGGAATAAAAAAACAGAGCCAACTTTACACGTTCCTTTGCGCAGAAAGTGCAAAAACAGCTCTGTTATTTAATGTATGGTTTGTTTGCCCGGACGATCAGCCGACCACGTACACATTTACCTGGATCACGCCGTTCATGACGCTTTCGGCATAGGTCTCGTAGAACAGATCTACAAGGATCGAGCCGTTTTGCAGCGCCACACCGGTGTCGGTGGCGATCGCATAGCCGTACACAAACTTGCCGTCCGTTGAGGTGATGTACACCTTTGTGCCGTAGGGGATCACGCTGGGGTCAACGGCGATGGTACCATAGCCCAGTCCAAGGCCGGACGCGCCCTTGCCGCTCTTGGCATAGTAGCCGGTCGCCTTGCCCGTCAGCACCTTTTTGTACGAGGTGGGGGCGTTGGTCGTGCCATCCGGGCCGGTCAGGCTAGAGACCGGCGCACCTGCGGCGTATGCCTTGATCACGTGGTCGGTTGGCTCGACCGTAGTCGTTTCGTCCACAACAATGCTGTTTTCCAGCTCGCCATCCACCCAGCGCTCACGCGTGGTGATAGTCTTTTCGCCCACAGAACCTGTCTGCACCGTAGTGCTGTGGTTTGTTTTGCGGAAGTAAAGGCTGGTATAGACATACTCGGTGTCGTAGGGGATGGTCTGCGTCTCGACACGGTCCTGGTAATCCACACGGTGCACGGTGATCTGCGTACCGATGGTGACAGGCTGGTCAAGTGCGGGCTCGACATAGTCCTCGCCCTCCAGGGTGATACCTGCACGCTCCAGCGCCTCGGCAACGGTGCCGTACAGCATCTTTACAGGGTACTCCTCGCCGTCCGCCGTGACGGTGACGGTAAAGGCACGCTGGATATTCAGGCTGGCAAGGTTGCCGCTGAATGCGGTGTAGTAAACGTGGTCGCCCTCGTCGGACTGGATGCCGGACAGGCTCATGATCTTGGCGGGGTCTGTCTCACTGGTGAGCAGGACCTTTTGCGCCCCATTGGAGTCTGTGACGTAAGTCAGCCGCAGATTTGCAGCTGTCACGCCGAGTGTGGCAACAAGGCACACCGTCATGACAAGAAACGCCAGGACACGGGATGAGACTGCACGCTTGCAGTCAGAGAATGCTTTCTGTAATTTTACGGAAGTGATACGAGACAACTCCTCTCTTTTTGGTTTGTTCAGGCGCGGCACCATGACAGGGTGCTGTGCGCCGCACGGCTGCGGGTGAGCGGATCAATCAGCCCCGCAGCCGGGTACGATGCCCGCCATATGCAAAACCGGGCGATCGTATTACAGTCTGGAATAAGCCGCAGGCCACCATTTTGCCTGCCAGAAACCGGGGTCCACAACCCGGTTTTGCGCCGTATCGGGCACGGCGTTTTGCTTTACCATAATAAAATTTATGCGCTGCAACGTATGTTGCGCAGGTATTATTTTACCAGACAAGCCCCCTGTTGTCAAATCACGCCATCTTGTTTTGTCATCTTTTTAACGATGTTTTTTGTGCAGTTTGCACATAGTTAACTTTGAAATATGGATATTTAGGTGTTTCCTTCCGATTTTTGCGCATTTTTCTTCCCATAATCATCACGATATGTTCATGGTTTTTTAACATTTAAGGCGCTCCATCCGGCCGCAAAAAGCGGGTGTCGGACATCCTTTCGGCAGGCAAAACGACCGTTTTGCGGGGGTATTTCTGTGCAAAAATATGCATTTGCGCCCCGCATTATATGGATACAAGTTTGTATGCATTTTACCTGTGCAGCGCCTTCGGCTATGCATAAACGGCAATGGCAAAATGACCAATGCGCAGAAATATGCGCAAAAAAAGTACACACTGGATAGAAGTGCCCTGCCGCCGTAAAATCGTAGCTGACCGCAAGCAACACACACAGCAGAAAGGATGACAGAGCTATGAAAATCACGATATCCGCCCTAACGCAGTCGGGCGGGACGGTGTTTTTGCCGCAGCCGCACAGGCTGTACCTGGGCGGACAGAATGCTGCCGGCGTGGACACCCTGCAATTTGTACTGCCGGACGCATGGCACGGGCGCAGCACGGCGCTTTATTTACAGCGCAGCGACGGCACACGCCCTGCGCCTGTTGCGCTGGACAGCGAGGGCTGCGTGACGGTCGACCGGCGCATGACCGACTGCACGAGCGGACAATGGATGCTTGCCGCCGTGGGCGAGGGCTACACCGCCTACACACGCCCCGGCAGCTACGACACCTATGCCACCCTGCCCACCGATGGCGGCGAAGCAGAGCTGCCGCCGTCGCAGTACGAGCAGTTTGTGGCACGTGTGCTGGAAAGCGCCTCTGACGCCGCAAGTGCCGCCAAAAAAGCGTCTGCGGCGCAGGCAAAGGCGGCACAGTACGCTGGGCAGGTCGGGGATGCGGCTGCGCAAAGCAAGGTAAGCTGCAACGAGGCCGCCGACTATGCCGCACGTGCCGAGGCTGCCGCACACCGTGCCGAGGCATTTGCACCGAGCGGCGGCGAGGTGCGCAGTGTAAACGGCATGGGCGGCATTGTGACGCTGACCGCAAAGGATGTGGGCGCCGTGCCGCTGGACGGTGGCTACGTGCGCAGCGTGACGCAGACGGACAATGCGCTGCGTATCCGGAGCGGTGACGGCACCTTGCAGGTGCTTGCACTGCCCACAGACACCACGCTGTCGCTTGACGGCTATGCCGCCGACGCAAAGACTGCCGGTGAAGCACTTGCCGCCAAAAGCGATGCAGACCACACGCACGATGCACGCTACTACACCAAGGCGCAGGCGGATGCCCTGCTGGCGGGCAAAAGCGACACCGGACACGTACACGCCGCCGCTGACATTATCGGGCTTGCGGGTGCGGATGCACAGCTGCACACGCTTGCCGTGGACGGCGGCACGCCATCGGACGATGCCCTGTGCCTGATCAGTGACGGCGACGAGGGCGCCTACACGCAGCGCAGCGTGAGCACCCTGTGGGGCTACGTGCAGGGCAAGGCGGCGGCAACCCCCGCCGCAGCGGGTGCGCTGAGCGGCATTGCCGCAAGCGGTGACGGCTATGTACGCCTGACGGACGGCACACAGATCTGCTGGGGCGTGTGCACCAACGCCGCCACAGGCACGACCCTGCGCTACCCTGTAGCGTTTGCAGGCGAGCCGTGCGTGGTGTGCACCCGCATTTGGAGCGGCAGCACCGGCGGCGAGAGCGCCGGGGTATGGGTGTACAACATTACCGCCAGGCAGTTTACCCTGGGCGCCGGGCAAAGCACAGGCGGCGTGTGGGCGGCATGGCTTGCCCTGGGACGTGCGCAGTAAGGAGGTGAACTATTTTGTCGATGCAAGTATACTCCTGTGCTGTGGACGGCGCACGGCGCCTGAGCGCAAACTTTGCCGTGCGCGAGTTTGCCTGCGCCGACGGCAGCGACCCTGTGTTTATTGACAGCGAGCTTGTGGATGTGCTGCAAAGCATCCGTGACCATTTTGGCAGGGCGGTGACCATCAACAGCGGGTACCGCACCGTAAGCCATAACCGCAGCGTGGGCGGCGCGGCGTGCAGCATGCACTGCTACGGGCGTGCCGCCGATGTGCGTGTGCGGGGCGTAGCGCCTGCGGATGTTGCCGCCTACGCCGAGACCCTTTTGCCCGACTGCGGCGGTATTGGCACATACCCGCCCGGGGCAAAGCGTCCGCGCGGCTGGGTACACATTGACGTACGCAAACCAAAGGCCCGCTGGCAGGGCTGACAACCACTTATAAAACGGAGGATGACTATGAACAACGCAAAAATCAGCAAAGCGACCCTTGCACGCACTGCGGTGCTGCTGCTGGCACTGACAAACCAGGTGCTGTCGGCGGCAGGCAAGCCCGTGCTGCCCATTGAGAGCGAACAGCTTGAGCAGCTTGTGACAAGCGGCATTACCGTTGCCGCCGCACTGGCAGCATGGTGGAAGAACAACAGCTTTACGCCCGAGGCCATACAGGCGGACAAGCTGCTGCAGCGCCTGCGTGACCACCGCTAAATATCCTGCACGGTAAGCCGTGCAAACACAAAGCCCCCGAGGTCTTGCGACCTCGGGGGCTCTGCTGTGTGTTAACCCTTTGTGTGCGGGTTATATGGAAGGGGTGAATGGTACATTAACGAAAAGCCACTTACAAATTTGAATGCACAAGCTGCATCAGTGCTTTTCCTTATAGGTCAGGGAGGCAAATGCGCCTGCAACGGTAAGTGCGATACCGCTGAATGCCATTGCCAGGGCTGCGGTCCAGTTTACACCGGTCTGGGGCAGTGCGGCTGCCACAGCATCGGGGGTTGCATCCTGCACGGCGGGCAGCTCAGGCTCCTCGGGGGTGACGATGGTCTCTGCGACAGGCACGTCAATATCGGGGGTCGCATCCTGCACCGGCGGGGTG